>JAGOMA010000069.1 GCA_017993775.1 Chloroflexota bacterium
GGGTTGGGGGTTGAGGGTTAGAGATTGGAGATTGGAGATTGGAGATTGGGAGGAGTGTGAACCCAATCTCCAATTTTTTTTGCTCAGTCGGCGCTGGCGGCGGAACGGCCGTCTAAGAACCACTTCTGGCTGTTAAACAACGGCTTGTTTTCTTCCAGGCTGGCGGCGGCGGTGTAACGGCCGTCAGCCCGCAGCAGCCACGCGTTCGCCGTATCCTTAAGATACATTTCCAAAATGCCATCCACAATGCGGTGTCGCATTGGCTGGTCTTCAATCGGAAATAGAATCTCTACCCGCCGGTCAATATTACGCGGCATCAAATCCGCGCTGCCCACATACAAATCCGGCGCGCCATCATTGTGAAAATAATAGATTCGGCTGTGCTCCAAAAATCGACCGACAATACTCACCACACGAATATTGTCGCTCACCCCTTCCAACCCCGGCCGCAAGCAACAAATCCCCCGAATCAACAAATCTATCTGCACCCCAGCCGCCGACGCCTGATACAAAGCCTGGATTATCTCTGAGTCTACCAGCGAATTGGCCTTGATGATAATACGCCCTCGCTCCCCATGAGCAATTTCACGCTCAATAAACCGCAGCATATTGGCCCGCAAATTCACCGGCGCCACCAAAAATTTGCGATAAACCGTTTGCTTGGAATACCCCGTTAAATAATTGAACAATTCCGATGCATCTGCGCCAATATCTTCCTGGCTGGTAATCATGCCCAGGTCGGTATACAGGCGAGAGGTCTGGTTATTATAATTTCCGCTGGCTACATGCACATACCGCCGGATACCATCTCGCTCGCGGCGCACCACCAACGATAATTTGCAGTGCGTCTTTAAGCCGATCAGGCCATACACCACATGCACGCCTGCGTTTTCCAATGCTCTGGCCCACTCAATATTGCTCTCTTCATCAAACCGCGCCTTCAACTCAACCAGGGCAGAGACTTGCTTCCCGTTTTCCCTGGCGCGCATCAACACCTGCACAATCGGCGGATTCGGGCCAACGCGATACAACGTCTGCTTAATGGCCAGGACATCCGGATCTTCGGCCGCCGCACGAATAAAATCAATTACCGGAGCAAAACTGTCGTAGGGATGGTGCAGGAGCAAATCTTGCCGCTGCAAAGTCTGGAACATGTTCTCGCCGGTTTGCAGCGAGGCCGGGTATCTGGTGCGAAAAGAGGAATCCTTTAATTCCGGCCGTTCCAATTTGTGAAGCTCCCACAAGCTACTCAGCCCCAATGGTCCGTTGAAGGTATAAACGTCATAGGCGCTCATTTGCAAATTAGACAGCAGCAAATCGCGGACATTGTCCGGCGTATTCTCGTCTATTTCCAGGCGCACCGGAAAGCCGAAATGGCGCTGGCGCAGGTTCTTTTCCATCGTCAACAGCAAATCGTCGGCCTCTTCTTCCTGGATTTCCATATCTGTATTCCGCGTGACGCGGAAAGGATAGGCGGCCACAATTTGCATGCCGGGAAACAATCTATCCAGATTGGCGGCAATCACCTGCTCCACCCAGACAAATTTTTGCGTTGTCGGCTGCAGCAATTCGTCGGGGTCCAATGGCTTCAGCGGCACCAGACGTGGCAAACTAGCGGGCACTTTCACTCTGGCAAAGTGCATCTCGTCGGTTTGAATATCCCGAATTACCACCGCCAGGTTCATGCTGAGGTTGGAAATATGCGGGAACGGGTGGCCGGGGTCGAAGGCCAATGGCGTGAGAACCGGGAAAATCGTTTCTTCGAAATAATCCCGCAGCTTCGATTGTTGTCCTTTTTTTAGTTGATCGTAGTCGAGGACATGAATTTTTGCCTGGGCCAAGGCTGGATGCAGCAGCTCGCGCCACACGCTCATGGCTTCCGCAAAAAGCTGGGTGACGGTGCGATAGACCGCCACAAGCTGCTCGCGCGGCATCAAACCATCGGCGGGCGTGCGGGTGATGCCCAGCAGCACTTGCTGCTTGAGACCGGACACACGCACCATAAAAAGCTCATCCATGTTGCTGGTGAAGATGGCCAGGAATTTTACGCGCTCTAAGAGGGGATTTTCTTCTTTGTAACATTCATGCAACACCCGACGGTTGAACTCGATGTGGCTCAATTCGCGGTTGATGTATAAACTTGGGTTGCTCAAGTCGATTTCCGACATGGGGCGCTCCATTTTTTATGTAGAGTTTGAGTTTTAATTGTAATGCGAATGCAATTGTTGTCCAGTGGCCGACCGACATTATAGACTATTTCGGCAAAAGAGCAGACGAATGAACGGCCGTTCTCCCCTTTTCTTCACCTTTATCAGCCTCCTCCTCATCCTTGTCGCCTGTCAACAAGCAGAAATTGTCTACCCCACACCCATCATGCCGGCGGCTTTGGCCAACTACACCCCGCCGCCGGCCAACGACGCTCCGCCAACGCCGCCCATCACGCCCCTGGCCACCAACGAATCCGCCGCCCTCAGCCCCACTACGGAAACAGTACCGACGCCCTTCCCTGAACCCTTGGGCGTTTCCCAGGGGGGAACCGCCTGGCGGGTAGCCATCTCCACGGCCGTTCCCCCCAACCTCCAGATGCAAATCCAGGACATGATCCAGGCCGCCGGTGGGCAATTCACCTGGGTCGGCGACGGCGAAGGCGATGTGCTGATTGACGTGAATGGGCCACGGCCGTTCTTCACGGCCGTTTACGCCGCTGCCGCCCCCTTTGCCACCATCGACGACGCCATTTCCCTGGCCGATCTGCAAGCCGCCTGGCAAATCAGCAGCGAACCGCTGCTTGTCACCGGCGACACGGCCGCCGCGCTGACGGCCGTCTGGGGCGCGCCGGCTCCATCTGTTCGAATCGTTAGCTCGGAAGAACTGGTAGACGACTTGTGGGCCGAACGGCCGTCGCTCACCATTGTGCCCTTCGATCAGCTCCAGCCAGAGCTAAAAACGTTGCGTTTAGATGGCATCTCGCCGCTCGACAAGGCCTTCGACCCGGCCGGGTACCCGTTAACCGTGCCCTTTGGCGTAAGCGGAGCGGAAACGGCCGTAAACAGTTTTCTGGCCGCCTGGAACCAACCAACCAGCAACTACCAACCAGACAAATTCACCCGCATCGCCCTCACCGGCGTCACTGCCCTGGTACGCGCCACCGCCTACAACATGGAACAAAACGGCATCCTCTGGCCAGCCGAAGACGTGGCCGCCGTGCTGCAAGCAGCCGACATCGCCCACGTTAGCAACGAAGTTTCGTTTGCGCCCGACTGCCCCTACCCCAACCCCATCGGCGGCACGACATTTTGCTCGCGCGATAATTATTTCGAACTAATGCAATTCATTGGCACGGACGTGGTGGAATTAACCGGCAACCACCTGAACGATTGGGGGCGCGAATACCTGCTGCGCACCATCGACATGTACGACGCGGCCGGCATGGCAACCTTTGGCGGCGGCAAAGATGCGGCAGACGCGGCCGAACCGGCCTTATTTGAACGCAATGGCAACCGGATCGCCTTTGTGGGCTGCAATTCGTTTGGGCCGACGTATGCCTGGGCCACGGCCGACGAGCCGGGCGCGCGCCTATGCGACGACACAATGGCCGCGCAAATCCGCCAATTGGCCGACGAGGGCTATCTGGTTATTGCCACGCTGCAATACACCGAATATTACCAATATCCGCCTACACCAGAGCAAGTGGTGGATTTCGAGGCGTTAGCGGCAGCGGGAGCCACGGCCGTTTCCGGCAGCCAGGGCCATCACGCGCAGGGTTTTGGTTTTTACGAGGGACGTTTTATCCACTATGGGCCGGGCAATCTCTTTTTCGACCAGATGGATATGCTCGGTACGCGGCAAACGTTTGTCGACACGTACACAGTGTACAACGGCCGTTTACTCAATGTCGATTTGTGGACCGGGCTGATTGAGAATTATGCCAAACCGCGCTTGATGACGACGGACGAACGGACGCAGGCGTTAACGGCCGTTTTTCAGGCCAGTGGATGGTAAGTACCCGCTTAAAAATTAAACGGCGCAGACTGAACCAATCTCCAGGATTGGACCAATCTAAAAAACCGCTAACTTATTTTTGTCTGGTGACTACATGCAGGCATGCCTACGCGTCTACTATCTTTTGCGCGGCTTAATTTCGATGCGAAACGTGTGGGGATGGCTGGGTGTGCGCGATGCGCGGTAAATGAAATGCCGGTGACACTCGCTGCAACACCCTTCAAAATGAAGGTTGTCTTCTTCGATGTAGCTGCCAAATGATTTCAAGACCAGTTCCCGCACGGTTATGTTCCAGGAAAGGGTAATCCAGCCGGATTTTGCCCGGCGCACGGCCGTTGCAAAATTTTTACGGCCGTTCGTCGCCCAATACCCCGCCAGAAAATAGCCGCAGCGACCACACGGAGAAAAACAAGCAACGACTTCTTCCACCTGATAACGCGGCTCCCGAGTGCCAGACCAATCTTCTTCTTGTTCCGCTTCGGCGACCACAGGCGCGCTTGCCACTTCCTCTACCAGTTCATCGGCTGGGTCGGGAGCGGGTGAATCATCGAAAACGGCCGTTTCATCTTCAGAAACCATAATGTTTATTCCATTTACTCACATATCACAAATTCTAAGTCGATTCTAGTCCGCTTGTGTCATCTGTCAACTTTTTCCCTCATGGCCGATACCTACCTCGCCAGGAGCCTGGCTGATTGACTGAGAAAATCTTCGCGTTCTTTGCAACCTCTGCGGTAAAAACCTGAGATTCGTCCATCAACCATAAACGCCTGCAACAATTCTCAATTTAACCAGAAATGTGTCGTGCTGAGAGCCTGTGCTGAGCCTGTCGAAGCATCCTCCGAGGCATCCCCTTCTTCTGGTGGAGCGGGATGCTTCGCTGCGAAGACCCCGCTCAGCATGACAGTTCAGCGTCAATTGCCAAGAAATCACCTTGGTCGCACGAATGCCTGACCTAAATTGAGAATTACTGAGACGCCTGACAATAAACTTGGCGAAAGCAGGAAACCGGTGTTTAATTATGCGCTGTAGTACCGGAGTCCTGTAACATTATTTTTTAACCCGCATACCCATGCACACTTTTTTTCACCCCGGTCACCTTCAACACGATCCTTCCCGGCACATCGGCCACGATGAGCCAGGGTCTTCTCCCCTGTTAGATTTACCGCAACGCAGTGAATTGATCCGCCAGGCCATTGCCGCTGCGGGCATGGGCGATATTACCCCTCCCGGCGATTTTGGCAGCGAACCCATCGAAATCATCCATGAATATGGCATGCTCAACCTCTTGCAAGATGGGTACGAACGGCTGTCGACACAAAACGGGTTGGAGGTGGCGCTGCCGGAAACTTTCATCGCCGGCGCGCGGCCCGATCACAAGACGCGCTCTATACAGGGGCAGTTGGGTTATTATGCCTTTGACCGGGCTTCGCCGCTGCTTGCGCACACCTGGGAAGCAGCTTATTGGAGCGTGCAAACGGCCGTTAGCGCCGCTGCCCTCGTGGCTGCCGGTGGAGAATCTCTCGCGTATGCCTTATGCCGCCCACCCGGTCACCACGCAGGGCCAAGTTACTACGGAGGACGCTCATACCTGAATAATGCGGCTATTGCCGCGAACTGGCTGGTCCAGCAAGGTCGTCGGGTCGCCATTTTGGATATCGATTTTCATCATGGCAATGGCACACAGGCGGTGTTTTACGGCCGTTCCGACGTCCTCGTCTGCTCCATCCACGCCGATCCCTTCTACGATTACCCTTACTTCTGGGGCTTCGCCGACGAATTCGGCGTCGGCAGCGGGCTGAATTACAATTATAATTTCCCGCTCCCTCGTGGCGCGCAAGAAACCGCCTACCTGGAAACCCTTGCGGCAGCCCTCATCAAAATTCGCCTGTATGTGCCCGACATTTTGCTCGTTTCCTTTGGTACCAACATCGCCGAGAGCGATCCAGGCGGCAGTTTCCGCTTGCAAAACGATTCCTTCAAACGCATCGGCGCCCAAATCGCCGAGACACATATCCCCATCGTGGTTGTTCAGGAAGGGGGCTATTTATTATCATC
The DNA here is from genome assembly GCA_017993775.1 of Chloroflexota bacterium. Classification (GTDB taxonomy): domain Bacteria; phylum Chloroflexota; class Anaerolineae; order Promineifilales; family Promineifilaceae; genus Leptovillus. Next base: position 6,061 of record JAGOMA010000069.1, read on the forward strand.
GCTTGGCGCGCAAGTTGTCGCATTTTTTACCGGACTTTTAGAGTCTTAACCGCAGAAACGGATCCCACCTATGAGCTATCAAATTCTTGGCAAATCTGGTCAAATGAACACATCCCGTCCAGGTTGTTTGTTAGGCTTTGCGCTTTTCTGGATCAGTTTTTCCAGCATCTTCGTCTTCATCGGCCTGACAACCGAAGCCGGCATTGTTTTCACGCTGTTTGGTTTGTTGTTTGTGGCTATTGGCCTGGCCATACTGCTGTATGCGCTGATGGCTTACTTCACCCGGTTCAAGGTCGGCAAACCCAACTTTGTTCTCTCACAAACCACGCTGCGCGTAGGCGACCATCTCGCCTTCAGCGTCAGCCACACCTTCCCGCGCAGCGTCGAAATCGCCCGCATGCGCGCCGATCTGATATTTCGTGAAAAAGCCACGTACCAGCAAGGAACAGACACCACAACCGTGACCCACAACCATCTCATCCAATCATTCGAGGAACCAGGAAGGCAATTTCAGGGGGGGCAGCTTTTCAGCCAATCCTACGATTTCCTCATCCCGCCGGATTCTATGCACACCCTGAAAGTCCGGCGCAATGAACTAACCTGGCACCTTAAATTCGAAGCCGAAATCCCTAAACTACCCAACTTTATCGAAGAATTTGAATTGAATGTCGTTCCGGAAATAACGTTATAGGTGACTCATGGCTAAGGCAGATTTTCAGATCACACTTCAAGGCGGCGAAGGCGCATCACCCGCAAAAATCTATCGACCGGGCGAACAATTGCGCGGCACTGTGGTTGTTTACACGGACGAAGCCGTGAAATGCAAACATTTTTACATACGTCTGGCCTGGCACACAGAAGGACGCGGCTCACAATTTAATGAAAAGGTAGAGGAATTGGATGTTTTCCAAGGGCAGTTGTCTGCCTCGATGCCGTCGGCCCACGAGTTTGCGTTTGTTTTGCCGCAACAGCCCTGGAGTTATGAGGGGCATTACATCAGCATTGTTTGGGGCGTTCAGGTGGAGATTGACGTGCCCTGGGGCATTGATTTGAAGTCTTATGAGCCGTTTGTGTTATCCCCGCAGCGACGGCCGTAACCCCTCCGTCCATCACCCTACCCCGCCATCGACTGGAACATAGCCGCTAACTGCGCGCCGGTAATTTCGCCCACCGCTTCTTGCCGCTGCCATACCTCGTACAAAAAATACTCCGCCTCCCGCAAGTTTTGCCCAAAGGTATCGTATAAAAATTGCACGGCCGTTTCCCCCAATGTCACCCGCGCCGCATCCGGCAAGGCAAAAAAGGCCAACCGCTGCGCCAATACCGCCGCATAATGCGCCGGTGACGCCTGATCGGCCAGCGAAACGGTCAGCAGCGGCAACTTGCGCCGCGCAAACAAGGGCGTCAAATCCTCATGACTGCTCACAATCAACCGCAAACGGCCGTCTCGCACCCCATTCATTAGCCGCCGCCGCTGCCGCCGCGTCAGCCGCTGCGCCTCATCCAACAAAAACAGGTCCAACCCTGCCGGCTCCGTCTCGAACCAGGTCTGGCCCTGGGGCAAATATTCATAGACCACCGCCGCGCCCTGAGCGGCAAAATGCGCCCGCAAACCCAACAGCGTGGTCGTCTTGCCGCTGCCCATCGGCCCCAACACCTGGCCATGACCATGCGCCATCTGAAACAATGGCGCAACGGCCGTGGGCAGCACCGCCACCGCCGCCCATTCCTCAGCCGTCAGCGCCCCAAACGGATTCCGCCGGTAGCCTAATTGGTGAAAAAAGAAGTACGCCCGAGTCATTATGTTATAATCATAGGGGAAACTTTTTATGACGCAATTACCCACCAGGCAATTACCCACCAGTTGGATTGGCAGTACACTGAACGGCCGTTATCACATCGAATCTCTTCTGGGACAAGGTGGGATGTCTACCGTTTACCGGGCAACAGACCCCAACTTGCAGCGCACGGTCGCCATCAAAATGATCCATCCCCACCTTACCGACGACCCCCAACTCGTCCAGCGGTTTGAACAAGAAGCCACGGCCGTTGCCCGCCTGCACCACCCCAACATCGTCCAGGTCCACGATTTTAACCACCACGAAGGCGTCTACTACATGGTTCTGGAATATATCCCCGGCGAAACTCTGGCCGAAAAACTCCAGGCCCTGAACGAGATGCAAGCCCACATGCTGCCCATTCAAAGCGTGCGCATCATCGCCGATTTGTGCCTGGCCGTTGATTACGCCCACCAACGCGGCATGGTTCACCGCGACCTCAAACCGGCCAACGTCATGATCAACCGCCTGGGCGAACCGGTTTTGATGGATTTTGGCATCGCCAAACTGCTCGGCAGCGCTCTTGAATCGATGAAAGGCAACACCTTTGGCTCTGCCCGCTACATGTCGCCGGAGCAAGTACAAGGCAAAGATATCGACCATCGCAGCGATATTTACGCGCTGGGGGTAATCTTATTTGAATTGGTCACCGGCGGCCCGCCATTTCTGGGCGAATCCAACGCCGAGATTATGAGCAAGCACGTCAATCAGGCGCTGCCAGAAATCTCGGCCAATCCGGAAGCACCGATTCCGGCCGCGCTTACGGCCGTCATCACCACCGCCCTGGCCAAAGACCCCGCCCATCGCTACCAATCCGCCGCCGAAATGGCTACCGCGCTGCACACCATCGGCCTGCAACTACAAGAAACCCTGGAGCCGCTGGGCCAGCGCCATTGGCAGCACCTTTCACGCTTGTTGCAGCAGGCGCAAACGGCCGTGGAAAACAAAGATTTTACCGGCGCGCTAGAGAAACTAGACGAACTCGAGCGCACCGGGGCTGAATTTCACCCCGAAAAAGCCGCCCATCTGCGCCAAATCGCCCAAAGCAGCCTCTACCAGCAGGCTGTCCAACATTTCCAGGCCGGCCAGTTCGACGAGAGCCTCGTTCTGCTCAATCTCCTGCGCCCCTTCACGCCCGATTGGCCCAATCTGGCTCATTTAGAAACGCAAATCCGCCAGGCGCAAAAAAACCAGGCCCAACAAAACAGACTAGACACCCTTTACGATGGGGCAGTGGAATTGCTGGAGCGAGGCGACTATGCCGCCGCCCTGTCCGCCTGGCAAACGTTGGAGGAACAACGCGGCGATTTGGCCTACGCGGACCGATTCGACCTCGCCCAATCCGCCAGAGATGGTCTGTGCGCCGACCGATATGCGGCGGCGATCACGGCCGTTTCCGCCGCCCAACCGGAGGAAGCCCTGAGCCTGTGGGCGCAAATCCAGGCCATCGAACCCCAATACCCCGACTCGGCCAACATCGTCCGGCAGGCCAACAACCTTCTGCGCCAACGCCGCCAGCGCTCCATCTGGCAGCGCCGCCTGATTATTCTCGGTCCGGTCCTGCTGCTGCTGGTTCTGGCAGCCATCTGGTTCATTCGCAGCCGGCAAAACGGTGCCGACGTGGGGCCGCTGCCAACGCTGACGGCCGTTCCGACTGCCACAATCGCTACTGGCGTCCCCACCGCTACCGGCATCCCCGCCACCACGGCCGTTCCCGGCCCCATCGCGCTGCCAACAACCACGCCCACCACCCTGGCCCCTCCTACAACCGCGCCTACCCAGCCGCCTACGACCGTGCCGCCTACAGCCGCAGCGCCCAACATCGCCCTGGTCACAGAAGACGCCTCCATCTTCGCCGCGCCCCAATCCGACAGCCTGGAACTGGCCGTCGTCGCCTCAGGCGACGAAGTGCAAATTTTAGGCCGCTCGGAAATACGCAACTGGCTCTTCGTGGGCAACGGCGATGTGGCCGGCTTTATCTTCCAACCGCTGGTGCAGTGGGATGGCAATGTGGCAAGCCTGCCCGTCTTCACCTACACCGACGCCGCGCCAGACGCCAACGCCACGCCCGGCAGTAATGGCGGCAATCCGGTCACCGGTTTGCGCCTGGATTTATGGCCCTTACCAGACACGGTGCAGTGCAGCAGCGGCAAATGGAGCCAGCGCGTGTATATGCAGGGTCAGGGGGGAAACGGCCGTTACCGCTATTATTGGCAAGATCAATTCCTGACGGGGCCAACCGGCGCCAGCCACACCTTCACCGTCACCAGCACAGGCGGGGCGATTGTCGGCACAGGCCGCGTCGTTTCCGAGGATGGTCAATCCGTGGAGCGCGGTCTCTTCATCCCCATCCCCAAATGCCCATAACCTGCAAAACAGACCCCAAGGGTTTTCTCCTGGGAATCTGAATTATTGGGACATCAACCCCCTGGGGCTGGCCAGAGAAACCTGAACAGGCACTAAAAATCAACGGCGAGTGACCAATTAAAAAATGCAGTAGGAATACTGCGGCTGCAAACCCAAGACGGAACATGACGCCGGGCGCACTCTGATTTATAATCCGCCCATGAACCATCCAGACCAAATCGCCCAAGCCCTGTCCATACGGCCGTCGCAGGTAACGGCCGTTATCGAACTCCTCGACTCCGGCAACACCATCCCCTTCATCTCCCGCTACCGCAAAGAAGCCACCGGCAGCCTGGACGAGGAACAAGTCCGGGCCATCGAGGAAACCATCATCCGCCTCCGCGCCCTCGACGAACGGCGCGAAACCATCATCGCCTCCATCACCGCCCAGGAAAAACTCACCCCAGAACTCCACGCCGCCCTCCTGTCCGCCGACACCCTCACCACTCTGGAAGACCTCTACCAACCCTACAAACCCAAACGGCGCACACGCGCCACCATCGCCCGCGAAAAAGGACTGGAACCACTGGCCGCCCTCATCCTGGCCCAGCCGCGCAGCACAAAAAGCCTCCACGAACTCGCCCAACCCTACCTCACTGAAGCCGCCCCCACCGCCGCCGAAGCCCTGGCCGGGGCCTACGACATCGTCGCCGAAACCATCAGCGACCACGCCGAAGTGCGCCAGCGCGTGCGCGAAAAAGCGCTGCAATTCGGCATGTTAACCAGCCAGAAGGTCGAAGACGCCGCCGATGAAAAGACGGTTTACCACCTGTATTACGACTACGAAACACGCATCGACCGCCTACGGCCGCATCAAATTTTAGCCATCAATCGCGGCGAAACAGAAAAAATCCTGCGCGTCACTGTGAGCATCACCGAAAACGATTGGCTGATCCCCATGCGCAGCATCTTCCGGCCCAATTTTCGCCATTCGCCGCTGGCCGAACCGCTGCAACTCTGCATGCACGACGCCGCACAGCGGCTGCTCCTACCGGCCATCGAACGCGACGTGCGCCGCAGTCTGACCGAAAAAGCCGAAGCCCACGCCATCCGCGTCTTTGCCGATAATTTGCGCGGCTTGCTCAGCCAGCCGCCGCTGGGCGGACATGTCGTTCTGGCACTCGATCCGGGCTTCCGCACCGGCTCCAAGGTGGCCATTATCGACGCCACCGGCAAAATTTTAGACACAACTACCATTTACCCCCACCCGCCGCAGAAGAAATGGGAAGAATCGCTCAAAACGCTCTCGATGCTGATCGCCCGGCACAATGTCACGCTGATCGCCATCGGCAATGGCACGGCCTCGCGGGAAACCGAGCAGTTGGCGGCCGAACTAACACGCCAACTGACCCATGTCCATTACCTGATTGTGAACGAAGCCGGCGCGAGTGTGTACAGCGCCAGCAAGTTGGCCCGCGAAGAAATGCCCGACCTGGATGTGACGCTGCGCGGCGCGGTGTCGATTGGCCGCCGCGTGCAAGACCCGCTCGCCGAACTGGTGAAGATCGACCCCAAAGCGATTGGGGTGGGCATGTACCAACACGACGTAAACCAGACGGCGCTGGCGGCGTCGCTGGATGGCGTGGTGGAGTCGGTGGTGAACCGCGTCGGCGTGGATTTGAACACAGCTTCTCCGGCGCTGCTGACCTACGTTTCCGGCATCGGCCCCAAGTTGGCGGAAAAAATTGTGGCGCATCGGGACAAAAACGGCCGTTTCCCCCATCGTCAATCCATTCTCAAGGTCAATGGGCTGGGCAGCAAGGCGTTTGAACAATCCGCCGGGTTCCTGCGCATTCGTAACGGCGCAGAGCCGCTGGACGCCAGCGCCATTCATCCTGAGAGCTATGGGGTGGCAACGGCCGTCTTGCACCGCGCCGGCCTACAGCCCACCACTCCGCCCGCCGACCGTGAACCCGCTTTGCAGCGCCTGCGCCACCAGCAGCCCCTGGAAACCCTCGCCGCCGAACTAAACACCGGCGTACCAACTCTCTTAGATATTTTTGAGCAATTGGCGCGCCCCGGCCGCGATCCCCGCGAGGATTTGCCGCTGCCGCTTTTGCGCAGCGACGTGCTGAGCATGGACGATCTGCTGCCGGGCATGACGCTCACCGGAACGGTGCGCAACGTGATCGATTTTGGGGCGTTTATCGACATCGGCGTGAAGCAAGATGGCCTGCTGCACCGCACCCAAATCCCCCGCGATGAAAGCCTGAACGTCGGCGACGTGCTGGACGTGACAATCCTGAAGGTGGAAAAAGAGCGGAACCGGATCAGCCTGGGCTGGCCGGAATAAGTATCACAGGGGAACCTATACAGACCCCAAGGGTTTGCTCGTGAGAATTTGGATGATTTGGGTATTAAACCCTTGGGGTCTTGCCACAAGATTGGTCCAAGCTACAAACGTTAATCGTTGTCAGCTAAGACGTAAACGGCCGTAGTCGCCAACAAATTCTTAAACCACGTGCGCGGCCCCCGTTTACCGGCGGCCATGTAAACCTCATCCAACAGCCCCACGTTCAGCTCGCGTGACAAAGCGATGAAATCACTGACGGTCATGGCCTGCCAGCGCGGCGGATCATACCAGCTTTGCGGCAAATCAGGCGCATGGGGGATGCGGCCCGTCAGCAATAATTCCAGTCGGCAGCGCCAGTAGCCCCAATTGGGGAAACTCACAATGGCCTTTTCGCCCACGCGCAGCATTTCGCGCAAAATCATGGCCGGGTTGTCCAGATAAGGCAGCGTCTGGCTCAGAATAACGTAATCAAAGCTGTCGTCGGGATAATCGGCCAACCCTTCTTCCAGATTGCCCTGGCGCACCGTCAACCCGCGACGCACGCAGGCCAACACGCCCTGCTCGCTCAGTTCGATGCCCCGTCCGCGCACCCGCCGCTGATGAATCAAGAAATCAAGCAGTTCGCCGTCGCCGCAGCCCAGGTCGAGCGCGCGGCAGCCCGCCGGAATCAGGTCGGCAATCACGCGCAAGTCTGGCCGCAGCGGGGAAAGATTGGAGATTGGAGATTGGAGATTGGTCATAGGTACGTCTAGGCTAACAGGTAACAGCTTACAGCCATAAACTGTTAGCTGTTAGCTTCTGCCCACAATCTGTCCAGGAAGCTGCTTAACAGTTCTGTCATGGTTTCCACTTCCAGCAGGAAGGCGTCGTGGCCCCAGGTGGACTCGATATCCAGGAAGGTGACGTCGGCGTTAACGGCCGTTAACGCCGTCACCAACTCCTTGCTGTGATACGTCGGATACAACCAATCGCTGGTAAAGCTTACCACCAGATACTTGATGTCCGCCGAATGAACAAAAGAGCCGGCCAGCGTGCCCGTGGGCTGTGTCAGGTCAAAATAATCCATTGCTTTGGTCACGTACAGATAACTGTTCGCATCAAACCGCAGCGTAAAATTGTTGCCGTTGTATTTCAGATAACTCTCAACCTGAAATTCGGTCTGGAATTCATAGCCGAACTTCTCGCGGTCTTGCAAGCGACGGCCGAATTTCAGATTCATGCTCTCATCGCTCAGGTAAGTGATGTGGCCGACCATGCGCGCCACCGCCAGACCAGCGTCCGGCTTTTGCGGTTTGTCGTAATATGCCCCATGCTGCCAATGGGGATCGGCATAGATGGCCTGCCGCCCGACTTCACTAAGCGCGATGAGCATAGGGCTGTGGCGGCCGGTCGTCGCCAGGGGAATAGCCGCTTTCAGCCGCTGCGGGTGGTGGGCCGCCCATTCCAAAACTTGCATCCCGCCCATCGACCCGCCGGCCACGCAAAAAAGCTGCCTAATGCCCAGGTGGTCGATCAACCGGACTTGCGCCCGAACCATATCGCCCACGGTGACCACCGGGAATTGCAGCCCAAACGCCACCCCGGTCGCCGGATTGGGCGCCGCCGGTCCGGTTGAGCCGTAACAACTGCCCAAAACATTGCTGCAAATCACAAAATAGCGATTGGTGTCAAAAGCTTTGCCGGGACCAATGCAGTCGTCCCACCAGCCGGGTTTATCATCATCCGGGGCATGACGACCGGCGGCATGGGCGCTGCCGCTGAGCGCATGGCAAATGAGGATGGCGTTGCTGCGATCCGGCGATAACGCGCCATAGGTTTCGTAGGCCAGGGTGACCGGGCTGAGGGTCGCCCCGCTTTCCAGGCGAAACGGTTCTTTTTCTGCAAAGGTGAAGTATTGCGTGTGAACAAGGCCAATGGAAGTTGCTGGTGTCATATCGATGTTTGATAGGTAGACCCTAAGGGTTTAAGAAAACCCTTAGGGTCTGACAACGATTTAGGCGGCCTTTAATGCCTGGTCCAGATCCCACAGGATGTCTTCGATGTCCTCAATGCCCACGCTGAGGCGGATAAAGTCCGACGTGATCCCGGCAGCAACCAGTTCGTCGGGCGTGAGCTGGCTGTGGGTGGTGGAAGCAGGATGAATAGCCAGAGATTTCGCGTCGCCAACGTTGGCCAGATGGCTAAAAAGCTGCAAATTGTTGATGAAACGTTCGCCACTCTCACGGCCGCCTTTGACGCCAAAACCCAGGATAGCGCCCGGCCCTTTGGGCAGAATTTGTTGGGCGCGGTGGTGGTGTGGATGGCTGGCCAACCCGGGATAAGAAACCCAGGCAACGGCCGTGTGCCCTTCCAAAAACTCTGCCACCTTCTGCGCATTAGCCACATGCCGATCCATCCGTAAACTGAGCGTTTCCAGCCCCTGAATGGTCTGCCAACTGTTGAACGGAGCCTGGCACGCGCCAATGTCACGCAAAATCTGCACCCGCGCCTTCAAGATAAAAGCCGGCGCGCCCAAATCGGCATAAACCAGACCGTGATAACTTGGGTCAGGTTCTGTAAAGTTGGCGAAACGGCCGCTTTTCCAATCAAAATTACCGCCATCCACAATCACCCCGCCGATCGTTGTGCCGTGGCCGCCAATAAACTTGGTGGTGGAGTGGGTGATAATGTTGGCCCCCCACTCAAACGGCCGGCAGAGGTAAGGCGTCGCAAACGTGTTGTCAATCATCAAGGGCACGGCATGTTTCTGAGCAATGGCCGCAACTTCGGCAAACGGGAATACCGTTATGTCCGGGTTGCCCAGAGTTTCGCCGTAGATAAGCTTTGTATTTTCCTGAATCGCCGCCTCAAACGCGGCCGGATCAGATGGGTCGACAAAGGTAACGGTTATACCCAGCCGGGGAAATGTATAGTTAAACTGATTGTACGTGCCGCCGTATAACCGGCTGCTGCTGACAATATGGTCCCCTGCCCCGCAAAGTGTCAGGATAGCCATCGTTTGGGCGGCATGGCCGCTGCCGGCCGCCAACGCCCCTACGCCCCCTTCCAGATCCGCGATTCGTTGTTCCAGGACATCACTGGTGGGGTTCATGATGCGCGTGTAGATGTTGCCAAACTCTTTCAGGGCAAAAAGATTGGCGGCGTGGTCTGTGTCCTTGAACTGGTAGCTGGAGGTCTGATAAATGGGGACGGCGCGGCTGCCGGTGGTTGGGTCTGGCTGCTGTCCGGCATGCAACTGACGGGTGGTAAAACCTAATTTGCGGGTTTGTTCAGTCATGAAAACGCTCCTTCAAAAATTGATGAGTTGCTGAATGATAGAACGTAGAATGATCAACAAAATGATCGGCGCCAACCATGTTGATCCGTCATTGTTCTTCTTTCACGAAAATGGGTGTCGAGCGTTTCTGGGAGTTGCCTCTAGCGGGGTATTTCGCTGGGGCGGTAAAGGGGAGAATCTGTGGTCCTCTCTCATCTTCCAGAATCGCTCTGCCGGAATTGGCACCCTGTCGCTGTTGTTGTCTGTTTAGACGCCAACCAGTCGGGTTGCCGAGGCTTCATCGGGCCGGTCCCTCCGCCTCTCTGGATAAAAGTGACACTATATAGTTGTTGGTTTTCGACTATAGCGGGTTGCGGAAAATTCGTCAAGCGAGGGTTTTGCACAAAAGGGCTTGGGGTTGATTGTGCAGTTGTGCCAAGTGTGGAATGTGACGCGTTTGAGTAATATGGTACGCTATTCTTAGGGTTGGACCAATTGGCTATGGAGGATGGGTTACACGGCCGTTCAAGCATGTTATCCTATTGCCGTATAGCAACTACACAGCCGATTTTACCAGCAACCACCATCGATCACGAAGTGAAAGGGGCCGCACAGTTATGATAACGCCAAAAAAAGTGGTCTGCATTGAAGCGCAGCCACACAATGAAGTCATTACCGATCATGTTCTCACCCAATACGGATTTGAAATCAGACGCACCGCCCACGAGCAGGGAACCATCAGCCTTATCCAACAAGAAGCGCCCGACGTGCTGTTGCTGGATATGTGCGACCATCATGAGGTAGTTTGGGACATGTTCCACCAGTTCCGCCATTCGCTGCCTACCCGCAACATTCCCATCATTCTCATTACCCCCCGCGTGACGACCATTGAGCATATTCGCCAGTTATATGCGGCCAACGCCGCCGGGTATCTCACCAAACCCTACACGCCAGAGGATTTGCTCAAAACCATTGATCAAGTATTGTCATAATTATTTACCAACGACCACGCTGACTGTTTGGGTCTCGGGCAATCGCATTTCTGGAAAAGCTAGCCGCAACAGCCGCGAAATCTGCGGATAGACTGGCTTTTTTGATCTGCCAGGTCGTGGCATTGCTGTTTTACGGCCGTTCAGATACCATCGGGTTATTCGCCAGGTCTGCGAGGTCACTGGTATGACTGAATTGCCCGATGCGACAAAACTATATTGGAGCCAGCCTGTTGATGAATTATTAAAGCAGGTGGCAAGCGCGCCCGGAGGTTTGGCCACGGCCGTCGCCGCCGACCGCCTGGAACAACTCGGCCTCAATCTGCTGCAAATCAAAGCCAAATCCACCCCCCTCGGCCTCTTCCTCAACCAGTTCAAAAGCCCCATCATCCTCATCCTGCTGTTTGCCACTGTTGTTTCCGCCGGATTAAAAGATTTTGTAGACGCCATCATCATTCTGCTCATCGTTTTGGGCAGCGCCATACTCAGCTTTGTGCAGGAATACAACGCCAGCAGCGCCACCGCCAAACTCCAGGCCCAGGTCTCCGTAAAAACCACCGTTCTGCGCGATGGACAAACGCAAACCATCCCCGCTGCCGAGGTTGTGGTTGGCGACGTGGTGCAGCTTTCCGCCGGCAGCCTGATTCCCGCCGACGGCCGTATCCTCACCGCCCGCGATTGTTTCGTCAATCAGGCCGTCCTCACCGGCGAGACTTTTCCCGTGGAAAAGCAGCCGGGCGTCGTCGCAGCCAACGCCGCCCTGACCGACCGCACCAACTGCGTGTTCATGGGGACCAACGTGCGCAGCGGCAGCGCCACGGCCGTTATCGTGCAAACCGGCGCCGCCACCACCTTCGGGCAAATCGCCGACCGCCTGACTGTCCGCCCACCAGAAACCGAGTTCGAACGCGGCATTCGCCACCTGGGCTACCTGCTCACCGAGGTCATGCTGCTGCTGGTGCTGGGCATCTTCGCCTTCAACGTCTTTTTACACAAACCGGCGCTAGATTCGCTGCTCTTTTCCCTGGCCCTGGCGGTCGGCCTCACGCCGCAGCTCCTGCCGGCGATCATCAACATCAACCTGTCCAAAGGCTCGCAGGCCATGGCGAAAGAGGGCGTGATTGTGCGGCGGCTGGCCTCGATTGAAGATTTTGGCAGCATGGACATCTTGTGTACCGACAAAACCGGCACGCTGACGCTGGGCGTGGTGCAGTTGGACGGCGCGATGGATGGCGACGGCCGTCCCTCCGACGATACCTTCCGCGCCGCTTACCTGAACGCCCACTTCCAGACCGGCCTGAGCAACCCGCTGGACGAAGCCATCCTGGCACACGCCACACCGGACATCGCCGCCTGCCAGAAGCTGGACGAAATTCCCTATGATTTTAAGCGCAAGCGGTTGAGCGTGATTGTGCAGGATGGGGAACGGCCGTCCCTCATCACCAAAGGCGCCCTCAACAATGTCTTAGCCATCTGCGCCAACCTCAGCAACGACCAGCGCGTGGCCATCGACCGGCAGTACACCGACTGGAGCGGCCAGGGCTTCCGCGTCCTGGGCGTGGCCAGCAAAGAAGTTACCGCCCAGCCGGCCTACTCACTGCGTGATGAAACCGACCTCACCTTCAGCGGTTTCCTGCTCTTTTTGGATCCGCCCAAAGCAGGCGTGGCCGAAACCATCGCCGACCTGGCCGCATTGGGCGTCGGCCTTAAAATCATCACGGGGGATAATAAATTGGTGGCCCAGCATACGGCCGTTACCATCGGACTCGAAGTGAAAGGCGTCGTCACCGGAGCCGATTTAGACGCCACCAGTGCCGATGCCCTGCCGCAGATGGTCGAACAAGCCAATCTCTTCGCCGAAGTCGATCCCAACCAGAAGGAAAGCATCATCCTGGCGCTGCAAAAAATGGGCCACGTTGTTGGCTACATGGGCGACGGCGTCAACGACGCCCCCTCGCTGCACACCGCCGATGTGGGCATTTCCGTCGATGACGCCGTGGACGTCGCCAAAGACGCCGCCGATTTTGTCCTGCTGCGCAAAGATTTATCCGTGCTGCATCAGGGCATCATCCAGGGGCGCACCACCTTCGCCAACACCCTCAAGTACGTCTTCATGGCCACCAGCGCCAACTTTGGCAACATGTTCAGCATGGCTGGGGCTTCGCTGCTGCTGCCCTTCCTGCCGATGCTGCCCAAACAAATCCTGCTCATCAACTTTCTCACCGATTTGCCGGAAATGACTATCGCCAATGACCGGGTGGATGAGGTGTACGTGCAGCAGCCTCACCGCTGGGACATCGGCTTTATTCGCCGCTTTATGCTGGTCTTTGGCCCACTCAGTTCGTTGTTCGATATGGCCACATTTGGCGTGCTGTATTGGTGGCTGAAGGCTGATCAGGCCACATTCCACACCGGCTGGTTTATCGAATCGGTGCTTTCGGCGTCGCTGGTGGTGTTTGTGCTGCGCACGCGGGCGCCCTTCTGGCGCAGCCGCCCCGCACGGCCGTTGTTGGTGATGACGGCCGTTGTCGGCCTGATCGCCCTAGCTCTTCCTTACACCCCTCTCGCCACCCTTCTCGGCTTCGCGCCACTGCCGCTCACCACCCTGCTCATCCTCGCCGCCATCGTCGCCGCCTACTTCGCTGCCGCCGAAGCAACCAAACGCTGGTTCTACGCCCGCCTGGCAACAAGCTAGAGCTAGCTCTAGCTCTAGCTCTAGCTCTAGCTCTAGCTCTAGCTTCCCCTCCCCCTACGGCCCGCCGTAAGCCGCCACACCGCTGTCCGTCAGCAGCCCTCTGGCCCGATTGGTATTCACATTCCCCGTCGTCACCGCCTCAATGCCCCGGCGAATCGTCTCCTTCACCGCCTCAATCGGCGTGATCTCAATCGGCTGCGGCACGTAATCCAGCGCATCCTCCAGCGCCTTCGCCGTATCCTGCGGATCCGGCGATTCCAGGTTTTCCTTGATACTTTGAATATCGTCCCGAATTTTTTCCGCTTTGGTCAGCTTGTTGTAACCATCCTTCAGCCACTTCAGGGGCTTGCTGCGCAGCATCCAGTCCGGCACTTTTTTCAGCTTATCCAGCCCATCGCGCAGTCTCATATCCCACGGCTTGTCGGGATTGCAGGGCGACGGGGCGCTATCCTCCTCTGTGCCGGTTGGGTCGATTTTGTTGATGGGGTCGCTGCTCACGTAGGCATAGAGATTGCTGCTGCCGCCGCCGAAAGCCAGGGGGTCTTTGCTGGTCCAACGGCCGTTCGCCGCATCATAATCCCGCAGCCCAAAACGCACCAGCCCCGTGTCCCGATCATACAGCCCGCCAGCATAGCCAAAGGGCTGGAACCCCGGACTGGTGTCCTGGGTCACATTGCCCCAGGCGTCATAATCCAACCGCTGGGCCACCTGCCCGGTGGCCACATTCACCACCAACCGCGGGCTGCCCAACTGGTCGGCGATAATGCGGTAGGTCTGGCCGCCTTTGATCAGATACTCCGGCACGTTGGGCCGCGCGCCGTAAACAAAACGGCTCACCACAGCCCCCGCGCCGTTTAACTCGGCCACCGGCTGGAAGCCGCCCTGGTACAAGAAGCCCTGCACCAGCGTGCCGTTCAGCCGCTTGCCCACGCGCCGGTTCAGCGCATCCACCAGATAGGCAATCTGGTTCCCGCCGGGCAGGGAAACGGACATGAGGTTGCCTTCTTCGTCATATTGGTAGGTGGTGGCGCCGGAGACGGCCGTTTTGCTCGCCAATTCGCCCGCCGCCGTGTACGTAAACTGGGTCGTCCCGGCCTGTGTCAGCCGGTCTTGCGGGTCGAACGCGCTGGTAACGCCACCGCTGGTCAGGCGGTTGCCGTTGGCGTCGTAGGTGTACGCGCCGATCACCGCGCCGTTCTGGCGCACTTCGCTCAGCCGTCCAGCAGTGTCATAGGCGTAGGCAAAGGTATTGGTAACGCCGCCGATGGTTTCGACAGCCTGGGTGATACGGCCGTTCACATCCCGCGTCCAGGCCACCTGATACACACTCGACCCGCCACTGCTGACCGTGTAACCGGTCGCCTCGCCAAAGGCGTTGTAGGTCCAGGCATCTGTCACGCTGCCCAACGTGCTGCCCGTCACCAACCCGTTTTGCGCCTGCCGGGCAATCGTCAGCCCGCCCGCGCCCGTCACCAGCGCATCGTCGTCGTAGGTGTAGGCCACCGGATTGGCCCCGTTGACGGTGATGGCCCCGGTGAGCCATTGAGCGTTGTAGGCAAATTCCACCGAACCGGGCACCGGCCCGGTCTGTGCCCGGCTGGTCAACATTGGCCCGTCGTAGGCGTAAGCCAGATTGACGCCGCTGGGGTCGCTGGTGGTCGCCAGCCGCCCGGCGGGGTCGTAGGTGTAGCCACGCGCGCCCCGCGTCAGAGTGACGCTGCCCAGCCGGAAGCCATTGTAGAGGTAGCCCACGCTCACACTGCCGCCGCCGGGCCGGACGACGCTCGTCAGGCTGCGATCAACATCATACCCCCAGCCATAGCTGCCGCTGCCGCTGACGGCGGGCGGCGTGTAGCCGGTCGGCTGGTCGTCGGCGGCGTAGGTAAAGGTGTGGGCCGGTTTGCCGGGCGGGGTCAGGCTGGTCTGGTTGGAGTTGGCGTCGTAGGCAAAGGCGAAGGTGCGACTGCCGGGCAGCACGGCCGTTGTCACTCGCCCGGCCAGATCGTAGCTGAGGGTGGCGGTACGGCCGTCTGGCCCGGTCTGGCTGGTGAGCCAGTTGGCGGCGTTGTAGCCAAACTGCTCCGTGCGGCCAGGCTGGGCGACCTGCGTCAGCCGCCCCCGGCTGTCGTAGGTGAGCGCAGTGGCCGCCAGCGGCCCGCCGCCATCCGGATCATACGTCAACAGCCGCCCGGCGGCATCCAGAGCCGCCTGGGTCACGCGCCCTTCCGGGGTGGTGATGGTGACGGCGCGATTGGCGGCGGTGTAGGCGTGTTTCCAGATGTTGCCATTCACCGTCACCTGGTCTTCCAAACTGGTGAGGGTAAAGGGATTGGCCGGATTGGACAAAACGGCCGTGCGCACCGTCGTCGCTTCGTAAGTCAGGCTGCCCGTCGTCGTCACCAGAACAGAGGCGGCCACCGGCACATTCATGCCCCAGCGCGGATCCGGCCCGTAGGTCACCGATTGGATCGTGCCGTCCGGCAGCGTCAGCGTCCAGACAGAGCCATCGCTGATCAAGACGCTGGCGGTCGCGCCATCCGGCGCGGTGACCGTGCGCAGCCGGTCGCCGTTGGGCAGGATTTCCGTGGCGTAGGTGGTGGTCTGGCCCAGGCCGGTGGTGCGCGTGACCTGCGTCAGGCCGGGCTGCTCCAGGCGGCTGAGGGTTTGGGTGTAACCGGCGGCGTTTTGGTCGGTGAGGAGACGGCCGTCTGCATCATAGGTGTAATGGTGGACGCCGCCGCGCGGGTCGGTGAGGCTGGTGAGCAGCCCCTTGGCGTCGTAGGCCAGGGTGGTGGTATTGCCCGCCGGGTTGGCGACGGTGCGCAGGTAGCCGCCGGTCGTCAGGGTTAGCGGCGTGCGCTGGCCGCCGGAGGCGACAATGGCCGTGGGCTGGCCGCCCGCGTTGCGCTCTATCTGGGTGACAGTGTTGTCGGCGTCGGTGATGGTCAGGAGACGGCCGTTGCCGTCATAACCAAAGGTGTACAGCGCCGCGCCTGTCAGGGCGCTGAGGGTGCGCAAATGGCGGCCCGTGCTGGCAAATTCATACACCAGCGCCCCATTCGGGTCGGGGATGAGGATGTTTTGGCCGGAAAAGCTGCCCGGCGCTTGCGGCGAAGCAATACGCTCGATCCGGCCACGCGAGCTGCTGATCAAAATGCCGCCATCCGGGGTCAATTCCA
>JAGOMA010000070.1 GCA_017993775.1 Chloroflexota bacterium
GGTGGTAAACGTGGTCGAGATACGGCCGTACCTTGGCGCACAACCAGCCCTGGGTGATGGGATGGTCGGGGTCGGCGTAAAAATTAACGGCACGGCCGTTTTCCACCTCGGTAATCAGGCCGCAGGTATCGGGACAATCGTGGGGGCAAGCGCCGCGAATTTTTATCATGGTCGATGGCATCTCAGTGGTCTCATTAGTTTGGCCTCGGAAACGTGTGTTGGTGGACAATTGTCTGGCCCGGCAGCAGGTGGACAAAGGCATAACCGGGATCATCCTCGAAGGCGTGGCTGACGTTGACATCGCCGGGCCAGGCGGCGAATTGGGTGTAGGCGCTGGCGACGCTGCTGTACAAAATGCCCTCGCGCACGGTTTGCATGGGCTGGTGGACGTGGCCGTGAAACACGCCCCGCAGCCGGCAGCGGGCTGGAAGGAGAATGTCGTGGAGGAGACGGCCGTTCCGCACCAGCATATTCGCGTCCATCCACTCCGAATTCAGCGGCCAGATGGGGTGATGCGTAAAGATCGTCAGCGGCGGGCCGTCCGGCTGCGCCTCGGCGCGGGCCACAGCCAACTGCGGTTCAGACAGCAGTCCTTGCGGGTCAATGTCATCCGGGCCGCGTGTGTCCAATACCACAAATCGTTCGCCGCGCACCTCAAAGGCATACGACAACGTTCCAGGGTCGTGGCTGAGGTCTGTTTTCGGCCCCATCGGCAGGCAATCTTTAATCAAACCCACGCCGTCGTGATTGCCATTGACATAATAAATGGGTACTTGCAAGCGGGAGAAGGTAGCGGCGGCCAGTTCATAGGCCGCCGGGTCCGCGTCGTAGGCCACGTCGCCGGTGTGGATGACAAAATCGGGCTGCACCGGCAGGCGGTTGATGATGTCTACCAGCCGGTTGGCGCACGGCCACGGGAAAACGCCATGATGGTCAGGGGAAACGGCCGTAGGCCCAATGTGCGTGTCGCTAATATGAACGAAATAAACTTTAGCCATCGTCAAAAAAAAGCGGTTCCAGTTACGTGTCACTACCCCGAACCAGAACCGCCTCAATCATCAACAGTCAACAAATCAGTTGTTTTATTGTCCCACGATCACCGTAGAACTAATATCACGAACCAGATGCGCCACCGAGCTGTCCATCAGGTTAAAATAACCCGACGGGGCAATACCAATCCAGACGATGAAAACCAGGAAGGCCAGGAAGATAAGCAGTTCGCGGGTGTTTACGTCGCGTAAAGCTTCGTTTTTCGGGTTGTCCAAAGGCCCCATGAAGACGTTCTGGAACATCCACAACAGGTAAACGGCCGCTAAAATCACGCCGGAAGCGGCAAACGCGGTAAAAATCCAGGGGTGCGTCCCCAACGATTCCGCGCCCATCGAGCCAAGCAAAATGGTAAACTCACCGACGAACCCGTTCAAACCCGGCAGCCCCATGCTGGAGAGCACCACAATCAGCGACAAAACCGAAAACAGGGGGATGGCTTTCCACAAGCCGCCAAAGTCAGACATCAGGCGGGTATGGCGCTGTTCGTAAATCACGCCGACCAGGAAGAATAATGCGCCTGTGGATAAACCATGATTCACTCCTTGCAAAATGCCGCCCTGAATACCGGCGGCATTCAAGGAGAAAATGCCCAACATCACAAAACCCAAGTGGCTGATACTGGAATAGGCAACCAATTTTTTAACGTCTTTCTGCGGGAAGGAGACAATCGCCCCATAAATGATGCCGATAATCGCCAGGACGGCAATCGCGGGGGCGTAATCAAAGGATGCCTGCGGGAAAAGCGGCAAATTAAAGCGCACAAAGCCATACGTACCCATTTTCAGCAAGACACCGGCCAGGATGATGGAACCGGCCGTTGGCGCTTGCGTGTGGGCATCCGGCAGCCAGGAATGGAAGGGGAACACCGGCACTTTAATGGCGAAGGCAATGGCAAACCCAAGGAACAACAGGTGCTGCGCGTCGGCGAAGGCAGCTCGGCCGGCGATCAAATCCGGCACGGAGAAAGTGCCGTTGGTGATGCCCATGTAAAGAATCGCCAGAAGCATGAGCAGGGAACCAGCCATCGTGTAAAGGAAAAACTTGATGGAAGCATAAACCCGTTCGCCGCCGCCCCAAATGCCGATCAGGAAATACATGGGGATGAGGGTGAATTCCCAAAAGATGTAAAACAGGAACAGGTCTTGAGCCAGGAAAACACCCAACATGCCCACTTCCATGAGGAGCATGAAAATGTAATAGGCTTTAATTTGCTTATCGATGGCCGACCAGGAGGCCGCGATGGCGATGACGCTGATGAAAGTGGTCAGCAGAATCATGAGGATACTCAGGCCATCGACGCCCAGGTGGTATTCGATGCCCCAAGAGGGTATCCAGGGAACACGATCGACGAGCTGCAGGCCGGCAACGGCCGTGTCGAAACTCACCAGCACCACCACAGAAATAATCAGGGTAATGACGCTCGTCGCCAGGGCAATCCACTTAATCAGATTGTCCGACTCCCCTTTCCCACGATCGGCGAAGAGGATAGCCAGCACCCCCAGCACCGGGAAGAAAACTAAAACAGTCAGTAAAATACTCATTGCTTCTCCAAAATCCCTATTTAACAGCTACCAGTTAATACAGCACCCACAAAAAATAAGCCAACAGGGCGACAGCCCCCAGGAAAACGCCCAGGGCGTAGGTGCGGGCAAAGCCGGTCTGCGTGCGGCGAATCCCGCCAGCCAGTCCTTTGGTGACGCTGCCAATGCCATTCACCGTGCCGTCAACGCCAAATTTATCAAATACATCCGCCAGGAAGGTGGCAAAGCTCACAAACATATCGCGGATGAGGTTGTTATGAACAAAATCATGCCAGAAGTTCCAATCGACCGCAAAAGCCAGCCAATTCGCCAGCCAATTGAATGGCGGCACAATGAACTTCATGTAAAACGTTTCAAATGGCAAAATGCGGAACCACCAAAGCGGCTTGAGCCTTTGCAGGGGATCCGGATCGGCCGCCGTTTCCGGTTTGTTGCGGTACACGTAGAACGCCCCGCCCAAAGCCAAGACAGCCAACAGGGTGGAAATCCCCGCCACTACCGGCGACAAAACGATCGGCGTGTGGGGTAGATGCAAAATCCCCTCTTCCGAAAGTTCGAACGACTTTATCGAATGCTCCAACCACCCTTCCAGGCCCAAAAAGATGCCGGCCGGATGGTTGTGATTTGCTTCAGCCATGGCATGGGTCAGGTAAGGCAGGTTCAACAAACCGCCGACGATGGCCAAGCCGGCCAACACAATCAGTGGGGTAGTCATCAGGCGCGGGCTTTCTTGCGCGTGTTCGGCGGCGGCATGGCGCGGCTCGCCAAAGAAGGTCATGTGCAGCTGCCGCCCCATGTAGAACGCGGTGCAAACGGCCGCTATCGCCAAAATCACATACACCACGAGCGCATGTTCGTTGCCATGCGCCAAAATCTCATCCTTAGACCAGAAACCGGCCAGAGGCGGAATACCGGACAGCGCCAATGCGCCAACCAGGTATACCCAAAACGTTGTGGGCATCTTGTGCCGCAAGCCGCCCATGGTGCGCATATCTTGCGGATCGAACGGTGTTTCCTCGTGGTGGCCATCATCATGATGGTCATCGTGGCTGTGTTCGTGCAGATGGTGGTGCCCATGCTCCATGCCGTGAATCACCGAGCCGGAACCCAGGAAGAGCAGCGCCTTAAAGAAGGCGTGGGTTACCAGATGGAACATTGCGGCCACATAAGCGCCCATGCCGGCGGCGGCGATCATGAAACCGAGCTGGCTAACGGTTGAGTAGGCCAACACTTTTTTGATGTCGAATTGGGTGAAGGCGATCAGGCCAGCCAATAAACCGGTAAACGCGCCAACATAGGCAACCAAATCTGGCGTGGAAATGACGCCAAAAATCACGGGGCCGCTTTCACGAGCCAGTTCAAACAGCACGTTGCTGCGCACAATCAGGTAAATGCCGGACGTGACCATCGTGGCGGCGTGGATGAGCGCCGAAACGGGCGTCGGGCCGGCCATGGCGTCTGGGAGCCAGACGTACAGCGGAATCTGCGCCGATTTACCGGTTGCGCCGAGCAGGAAGAGGGCGGTGATGGCGGTGAGGACTGTGCCGATGGGCGCAGAGAAGAGGCCAAATTGGACAACGTGACCTTGTTCGAACATTTCAACGGCCGTGTTAAACACCGTGCCAAATTCCAACGACCGAAACGTCCAAAACATCAGGAACATCGCCAGAATCATGCCAAAATCGCCTACACGGTTCACAATAAACGCCTTACGGCCAGCGTCGGCGTTCATCGCCTTACCCGCCGCGTTTGTGCGATCAAACCAGAAGCTGATCAACAAGAACGAGCATAGCCCCACGCCTTCCCAGCCGACAAACAAGACCAGATAGGTGCTGCCAGAAACCAGGATAAGCATGAAGAAAATGAACAGGCTGAAATAGGTGAAAAAGCGGGAAAAATTGGGGTCGCCATGCATGTAGCCGATGGCGTAAATGTGAATCAGCGACCCAACGCCAGTAACCACCAGCATCATCGTCACCGAAAGAGTATCCACTCGAATGGCCCAGGGGATATAAAAATTGGCCGACGGGATCGAGATCCAATCAATAATCGGCACAATCATGGCCTGGAACTCATTGGCTTGCAGGCTGAGAAACAACAATACCGCAATGACGAACGAGCCAATGGCCATGATGCTGGCAAACCAGCCAGACCAGCGTTCGCCTACTTTGGCGTCTGCTTCCACAAACCGACGGCCGATCAAACCATTAAATAGCACGCCGATAGCCGGGAACAACAACAGCAGAGGAGCTAAGCTATATGCATTCATAATCGTGCTATCCCTTTAAAAGATTCATCTCGTCGATGTTGATGCTCTTTTTCGTGCGGAAGATCGCCACAATCAGAGCAAGACCAACGGCCACTTCGGCCGCGGCGACGGTGATCACGAAAAACACCAACACCTGGCCATCCAGATCGCCAAGATGCCGCGCGAAGGCCACAAAGGCCAGATTCGCCGAATTCAACATCATTTCCACAGACATAAAAACGATGATGGCGTTGCGGCGCAGCAGCACACCCAATGATCCGATGGTAAACAGGATGACACTGAGCGCGATGTACCAATCGATCGTGACCTCAGGCATCTTGACCTCGCTTCTTAGTTTTACTAAACACAAATACGCCGATCATGGCTGCCAGCAGCAGAACACCGGTCACTTCAAATGGGAACACGTAGCCGGCAAACAAGCGCAGCCCCAAAGCGGTTGGACTGGTGTCGACGGCCGCTGCGGCTATTTCTGGCGCATCGCTTTGGAAAAGAAGCAGCGCGCTGGCCAATAACAAAACGGCCGCTAATAAACCGGCTACCGCTCGATGCACACGTTCTCCGCCTTTGACGTCGGTGACGCCGCGCAGTTGTTCGGCGCCCAATAGCATGATCACAAACAAAAACAGCACCATAATTGCCCCGGCATAAACCGTGATTTGCACCATGGCAATGAAGGGCGCGTTTAAGGTGATGTAAAAGACGCCAATTGTGACGAAATTGAGTACGAGGTACAGTGCGCTGTGCACGGCGTTGTGACTCGTTAACATCCCAACGGCCGCGCCAATGGCCACTATCGCCAATAAGAGAAAAATAATCGGATTACCCATATGAAATCGCCTTCAATTTTTGCACACACGGCCGTTTAACCAACACGCTTCACCCTCCGCAGACCGCATGCCGTGTTCCGTGGCCTACGGATTACTCCGGGTTCTCCATCATCGGGATCGCCTTCGTAAATACGCCGGGTTCCACAACTTGTGGCGTCGGACGGCCGTTAACCGGCACATCCACAATCAACATATCTTTGGTGTAAATCGCGCTCTGCCGATCGTAGAAGCTCAATTCATAATTGTGCTCCAAAACAATCGCCTGCGTGGGGCAGGCATCCTCGCAGTAACCACAAAAGATACAGCGCAGCATGTTTATTTCATACACCCGCGCAAAGCGCTCGCCGGGAGCATACCGCTCATCGTCCGTATTCTCCGCCGCTTCCACAAAAATCGCGTCTGCCGGGCAAGCCGCCGCACACAAGGAACAGCCGATACAGCGTTCCAAACCATTATCATAACGCTTGAGTTCATGACGCCCTTTAAAGCGGTTGCGAACTGGGCGTTTTACTTCAGGATATTGCGTGGTGACAGGCGGCTGAAAAAAGTGCTTCAGCGTAATACCCATCCCCTTGGCAAGTTCAGCAATCATTCCAAACATAAAAATTCTCCACTAAAAGCCAAAGAGCCTGGTAATCGGCGCAAATACGCCCTCCTGAGCCAGTACAATAAAGACCGCCACAATCATAAAATTGATGACCGAAATCGGCAGCAGTCGTTTCCAGCCAAACAACATCAATTGATCGTATCTCAGCCGTGGAAATGTCGCCCGAATCCAAATCATCAAGAACAAGCCAATAAAAATCTTGACGAACAAATAAACGAAACCCAAAACCGGAACCTGATCCACAAATGGTCCCCGGTAGCCCCCAAAAAACAGCGTCGCCGCGATGGCGCTCAGGGAAACCATTTTCATGTATTCAGCCATGAAAAACATGCCAAACCGCATCCCGGCGTATTCCACATTAAACCCGGCCGATAATTCCTGCTCGGCTTCCAGCAAATCAAACGGCGCGCGCTGAAGTTCGGCTAAGGCCGCTATGCAAAATATGACTGCGGCAACGGGCTGCAAAAACACAATCCACCCGCCCTTTTGTGCTTCCACAATCACGCCCAAATCCATCGAGTTGGCAATCATCACCGGCACTAACACCGACAACGACATGGCCAATTCATAGCTGATCATCTGCGCCGAAGCGCGAATACCACCCAACACGGCATATTTGCTGTTGGAGGCCCAACCGGCCAGCACTACGCCATAAACGCTAATGGATGTGACTGCTAAAACAAATAGAACGGCGACATTTAAGCCGGGTACAATCGCAAAATAACCGTATTGTTCCGGAACCAGACCCGGGATTTTGCCTGCCCAGGGAATGACGGCCAGAATCAGGATCGCCGGAATAACGGCCAACATGGGCGCGATGTTATAGACAATCTTATCTGCCTTGCCGGGCGTTGGGTCTTCTTTAAAGAAGAGTTTGACGGCATCAGCGGCGGGCTGTAAGAATCCGGCCAATAGTTTTTTCTCTTGACCGCCTCGCCCGGGGAGGGGAATATAACCGGCGCGATTTGGCCCTACACGGGCTTGCATTCGGGCCAGAACCTTACGTTCTAGCAGAGTGGTGTAGGCAAAGCCGGTAATGATTACCATCGACATGACGAAGCCCACCACCAATCCCCATAAAGCAATTTGACCTAGTGTCATGCTATGTCCTCTTTTTCACTGTTTAGTTGACGGCCAACTCGGCGACGACTATTTTTTTGAGATCGGCTACGGCCGTTCCCGGCCACCACGGAACACCCGACACCAGCACCAGACCAACCGGCGCGCTGTCGTCAACCCGAACAGTAACCTGCACGGCCGTTCCGTTTACCACCATCTCAACCCAATCTCCGTCCACAACCGCCAAACGGGCTGCGTCTGTTCCATGCAAGGCGGCCACAGGCTGGGCCTTACGCGGCGCGACCACGTCTGAGCAATCGACCAGTGTGCCCGGCGCATATAAAACGGCCGTCCACACCATTTGCAGCCCATCCTTCCGTCCCGTCTTCACCGTCGGTACATCAAAATGGACCACAGCGCTCTTTTCTGCGGTAACCGGCCACTGCTGGCCTAATCCAGATCGATTCTCGTAAGCGTTGCCGCCGTAGTAGAGGTCTTCACCGCCGACATCTGGCCACTGCTTTTCCACTTGCGCCAGAGTGCGATAATCCATGCCTTTATATTGCGGCACGATACGGGCGACATCCTTAAAGGTCAGACTGGCGGCAAGTGCCGGTTTACCCAACCCGACACGCTCGCCAATTTGGGCCAATATTTGCCAGTCTGGCCGGCTTTGTCCCACCACAGGAATGGCTGGGTAATACCGCTGCACCCGGCGCTCGCCGGTTGTAAATGTGCCTTCGCGCTCCGCCCAGCTTTGCGCTGGTAATACCACATCGGCCAACACGGCCGTTTGCGTCAAGAACAATTCTTGCACGACCAGGAAATCCAGCTTACCCCGGTCGGGCATCAACCCATCGCCAACCGGGTCGGCCCCGGCAATGTACAATGCTTTTAAGTCGCCATTGGCCACACCAGCATACACGGCCGTTGCGTCCAATCCCGCCTCTTTCACCGGCTTATAACCAGGGGCATACACCGGATGAACGCCCATATCCCAGGCGCCTTGGGTGTTGTTGTGCGGCCACACTGGAACCAGGCCATTGTTCACGCGCCCGGCATGTTTGTGACCATTTTCAATGAGCAGCAAATTGCCCAACAACTTCGCCAGAGCATCTGTCTCGTCGTAGGCCAACCCTTCCGACCCGTAGAAGATCACCAGGTTTTCTGCTTTGAAGAGAGCTTCGGCGGCAGAAACAATGTCGTTGGTAACGGCCGCGTCTGTTTCCACCTTGGCCATGCTCACCAATTGATTGACAGTTGCCAGCGCCTGCCCGGCCTTATAATGCAGCGAAAAGGCCGCAAACGCATCCAGACGGGTGGCGCGCGCATTGGCCACCACCAGGGTTGCGCCGCGTTCGGCGGCCTGTTTGACGCGCAGCCACCACACGGGCGCTTCGTTGTGCAAATCGGAGGCCACGACCAAAATCGCGTCTCCCTTGCCCAAATCTTTCAAATTGCTGCCGCTGCTCAGGCCAACCTGGGCGGCGACATCGCCACCGGCCAAACGACGCTTGGCCAAGTCTATATTTTGGCTCTTCAACCCATCGCGGAATAGGCGTTGGAAAGCAAACAAATCTTCATTGCTCAGGCGAGCGCCAGCCAGACCGGCGACCATGTGGGCGTCGATCTGCAATTTACCGGCGACAAAATCCAACGCTTCGCCCCAACTCGTCTCCACCAATTTCCCATTCTGGCGAATCAGGGGTTGGGTCAGGCGATTGGCATGATCGGCAAAGTGGTGGACAAAGCGGCCTTTGTCGCAAATCCAGATTTCGTTTACCGCTTCGTTTTGACGGGGCATGATGCGCTTGATGACGGTACGGCCGTTGGCCATCGCCTCGCGTCGGGTACTCATGGTTGTGTTGCAGCCCACCGGGCAGTGCGGGCAAATGCTGGCGACAGGGGTTAATTCCCACGGCCGTGCGCCAAAACGGAAATCGGCCGTCGTCAACGCGCCTACCGGGCAAATATCTGTCGTGTTCCCGCTCCACACACTGTCAAAACCGGGGTCAGACAGCGTCACAATTTCCAGGCTGCGCCCCCGATTGTGGAAGCGGATAACCGGGTCGTCTACCACTTCTTCCTGAAAACGGATACAGCGGGCGCACTGAATGCAGCGTTCGCGGTCCAGGTAAATCAGCTCGCCCAGAGGAACATGCTTGTCCAATTTCAGCTTATCGCCAAAGTGCATCCGGCTTTGCCCAACGCCATGCGCCATCGTCAGATTTTGCAGCGGGCACTCGCCGCCCTTGTCGCAAATCGGGCAGTCCAATGGGTGGCTGGTCAGCAAAAATTCGATGACCGATTTACGCGCCTCCAGGACTGGCTCGGTGGCGGTGCGCACCACCATGCCTTCAGAAACCTGAATGGTGCAAGCCGTTTGCAAGCCGCGGCCAAAATTGAGCTGCGGCGAGCCATCGGCATTGGTCAGCAGCGCCCCGGTTGCGCGATCGCGCACCGGCAGGCCCACTTCCACCAGGCACATGCGGCACATCCCCACCGGCTCTAGCTTGGGGTGGTGGCAAAAAACGGGAATATCGTTGCCAATTCGTTTGGCGGCGTCGGCGATGCGTGTCCCTTTGGCTACGCTTACCTCTACGCCATCGATTGTCAGGGTAATCAGATCGCTCATCTGCTAATCGCCTGTCTCCAATAATCAGGCAACGGCCGTGCGGGCCGCCGCCTTAACCTGCCCATTCGCCGATCCTTGCACTTTAGCCCGATATTCTTCCGGGAAATGTTTAATCGTCGATAGAACAGGATTGATAGCAAAATCGCCCAGGGCGCACAGCGTACGGCCGCCAATCTGGTTTGCCACGCTTTCCAATGTTTGCACATCTTGCGGCGTGCCATGCCCCTCGTAGATGCGATGGAGCAGTTTCTCCATCCAAAAAGTCCCTTCACGACAGGGGGTACACTTGCCGCACGACTCGTGCTTGAAGAAGTGCAGCATTTTCAGCGCCGCCCACACCATGTCGGTGCTCTCGTCCATCACAATCACCGAAGCCGACCCCATCACCGAACCATGCGGCGTCAACCCCTCATAAGTCAGAGGAGCGTCCAATGCCTTTTCGGTAATTACCGGGCCAGATCCGCCGCTGGGCAGCAGCGCCTTAAACTTTTTACCATCGCGCATTCCCCCGGCCATCTCCAGCAGTTCGCGGTAGGTTACGCCCAACTCCACTTCATAATTGCCCGGCTTTTCCACATGACCGCTCATGCACACGATCTTCACGCCCGGGCTTTTATCGGTGCCCATGCTCATGTACCAATCCGCGCCATTCACCAGGATCAGCGGCACGTTGGCCAATGTTTCTGTGTTATTCACCACGGTTGGCCGACGGTAAAGACCCTCCACGGCTGGGAACGGCGGCTTCGACCAGGGCTGCCCCAACTCGCCTTGTAAGGAGTTGATCAGCGCCGTTTCTTCGCCGCAAATGTATGCCCCCGCGCCGTAGTGGCAGTAAAAATCACAACTAAAGTCGCTGCCCAAGATATTTTTGCCCAGAAAACCGGCGGCATACGCTTCGCGGATGGCTTCTTCCATGGCGTACCCGGCATCCATAAACTCGCCACGGAAGTAGTTGTAAATGGTCTTCGCGCCAATGGAATAGGCAGCAATAATGGCCCCTTCGATGACTTGGTGCGGATTCTTTTCCGAAAGTTCCCGATCTTTAAAGGTGCCGGTCTCCGATTCGTCGGTGTTGATGACGACGTATTTTTCGCCCGGTCCTTTGGGAATAAAACTCCATTTGACGCCAGTCGGGAACCCGGCCCCGCCACGGCCGCGCAGGCCAGACGAACGCACCACATCAATCACGCCCTGGGGAGTCATTTCGGTAATGGCTTTGTGTAAAGCCTCATAACCGCCATGTTTCCGATACACGTCAATCTTGTGGAGGTCAGGGATGTCTCGATGACGCAGCAAAAGATTTGCCATAACTTTCACCTTAATCCGTTACTCACGGATCGCGTAGGATGTAATTTTTTCCACGACAGACGGTTCGCCGGCTTCTGTTCGTAGCCGGGCCAACAGTTGGTCGAATTTGTCTTCGTCCAGGTTTTCTTCAAAGCGCAAGTTGCACTGCAACATGGGCGCGCGGTCGCAAGCGCCCAAACACATGACAGTTTTCAGGGTAAATAAGCCGTCGGGCGTGGTTGCATCAACCGGAATCTCGAGTTTTCTGCTGGCCATCTCTACAAATTCATCTGCGCCGCGCAGGGCGCAGGCCAGGTCGTTGCAGATTTCCAACACGTATTTACCAACAGGTTCTTCGTAGTAGAGCGAATAAAACCCGGCCAGGGATAAGATATGGGTTGGGTCCAGGTCTAAGATTTCAGCGACTTCGCGTTTGGCCTCGTCGCTCAGGTAACCATATTCATGCTGAGCCAGGTGCATGAGTGGTAATGCGGCCGATTTCTTGGTTGGAAATCGGGCTAAAATTCCCTCAATCTCTTTTGCGTACTTTTCAGCGATCAAGATAATCTCCAGTGGTAGATTTTTGGGGGATAACGGCCGTTCCCCTACCGGTCGATCTCACCCAATACAATATCAATAGACCCAATAATCGCCACCACATCTGCCACAAACAAATTCTTGGACATCCGTGGCAAAGACGCCAGATTCACGTAAGACGGCGCGCGGAAATGCACCCGCGCCGGTTTGGAGCTGCCATTGCCGCGCAGATACACACCAAATTCCCCACGCGGCGATTCAATCGCCTGATAAACAAATCCTTCCGGCGCTTTAAAGCCTTCCGTCCACAACTTAAAGTGGTGGATCACCGCTTCCATGCTCTGGCCCAACTCAGCGCGCGGCGGTGGCACAATTTTGCGATCCGAAATTTGTACCGGTCCCTCTGGCAATTTGTTCAATGCTTGCTCGATAATGCGCAAACTTTGCCGCATTTCTTCCATACGCACGAGGTACCGGGCGTATACGTCGCCATCCGTTTCCAGGGGTACGTCGAAATCATATTCCTCATACCCACAGTACGGCGTGGTTTTGCGCACATCATAATTCACGCCGGAGCCGCGCAAACAGCCGCCTGTCAGCCCCCAGGAAATGGCGTCTTCATATGTAACAACGCCCACACCCTTGGTTCGATGCAAAAAGATGGGGTTGTTCTTCAAAAGCGCTTCATAATCGGCGATTTTGGCCGGCATAAACTCTAAAAACTGCCGTACGGCCGGCACAAATTCTTCCGGAATGTCTCGCCACAAACCACCAGGGCGGAAATAACTGACCATCATTCGCTGGCCGGCTACCATTTCAAACAGGTCTAAAATATATTCACGCTCGCGGAAGCAGTATAAAAACACCGACATCGCCGCCAGATCCAACGCGCTTGTGCCCAACCAGACCAAATGGCTGGCGACGCGCTGCAATTCTGTCAGAATCACGCGAATCACTTGCGCGCGAGGCGTGGCTTCCACCCCCAACAGCTTTTCCACCGCCAGGATGTAGCCCAGGTTGTTAGACATCGGCGAGAGGTAATCCATGCGGTCTGTCATCACCAGGGCTTTGGTGAATGTCTTGGCCTCCATATTCTTCTCGATGCCGGTGTGCAAAAAACCGATGTCCGGAGCCAAATTGACGACTGTTTCCCCATCCAACTCAACCAAAAGCCTTAATACGCCATGCGTGCTCGGATGCTGTGGCCCCATGCTCAGGAGCATATGCTCTTCGGCGTTTTCAATTTCCATCCCTGTGCCAACTTTATTGCGCAGTTCTTCAAGTGTCAGCTCTTGGATGGTATCGCTTACAGGAGTAAGTGTCATAGTTCCCTCTGGTTCGGTATTCGGTAATCGGTGGTGAATCGTTTTTGTTGCACGATTAAGGACCGAAACTAAATACTAATCTCTTGTCGCATGTGGCTTTTTGGCGTTAATTTCGTCGAAGTTAAAGGAAAACTGAACTTCTTCGTAGCCCAAAGGATAATCCTTGCGCAGCGGGTGCCCCTGCCAATCTTCCGGTAAAAAGAGCCGACGCAGGCTGGTGTTTCCTTTGAAACGAACGCCCATCAGATCCCAGACTTCCATTTCCAACCAGGTGGCGATAGCCCAAACAGTCGCCACAGTTTCTGGTCCATCTTCCGGGTCTTCAACACGAACCCGCAGCCGGACACGGTGGTTGTTGGGGATGGAATAAAGCTGGTAATTGACCGCAAAGCGGGGGAAATCTGGCAGCATATCGTCGGCGCAAATGTCGGTGAGGAAGTTGTATTGCAGCCCAGCCGTATCGTGCAGGAATTGGCAGACAGGCTTGAGGTTTGCTTTGCGAATGTAAAGTGTGCGCTCATTGCGAAAATCTTGCACTTCTTCGAGCGCTTCTGGGAATGTTTCTTCAATTTTTTTTACGATGACATCGTCGAGGTTCATCAGGCCCAATCCCCTAATTTTTCGGTGCGGATTTTCTCGTGCAAAGACATAATGCCGTCGATGAGGGCTTCGGGGCGCGGCGGGCAACCGCCAACGTAAACGTCTACGGGAATGATCTCGTCTACGCCCTGAACAATGGCATAGTTGTTGAAGATGCCGCCGCAGGAGGCGCAGTCGCCCATAGCGATAACCCATTTGGGTTCGGGCATTTGATCGTAGAGGCGGCGTACAACGGGAGCCATTTTGCGGGTGACTCGTCCGGCGACGATCATGAGGTCGGATTGACGCGGGGACGGCCGATTCAGTTCCATGCCGAATCGAGAAGCGTCATAATTGGCCGCCTGCGATCCCATCATTTCAATAGCGCAGCAGGCAAGACCAAATAAAATAGGCCACATCGCATTGGTGCGGCCCCAGTTGACCAAATCTTCTAAGCGGTAAGTGACAACACCCAGGTTGCCGAGTTTTTGTTCTATTCCCATTCGAGTACACCTTTTTTCCAGACCCAGACATCCCCCAGAATAAACATGAACATGAAGATGAACATGACAACCAGACCATAGTAGCCTAAATCACGGAAGGTCATGGCCCAGGGCACTAACAAGATGATGTCTACGTCGAACAAAATGAACAGTACAGCGATGCGGTAAAACTTGACAGGAAGACGACGCTGGGCTTCCCCGATGGCCGTCATGCCGGATTCGTAAGGGGATTGTTTGCGCTGCGACGGCCGTTTCGGACCCAAATTCAGCGATAATATTGGCAACAAAACGGCGAAGAAAAGAGCAATCCCTAACAATACTGCCAGGGGAAGGTACTCAACGAGTATTTGGTTTGGCATAGGCATTCTACATCTTATTTGAATTATGGTTGAGGCTGTCCTCGTCAAAGCGCGTGCATTTTATCACAAGCGATAGGGTCAAGCAAAAGATACTAAGCCGCCTAACTCGCCCCACAACCGCAAACTTACCTGGCCTTCTCCAGAGAAAACCCCTCTATCACAACCACATGATGATAAAAAAAACGCAGTGCGTTCTTATAAACAACGCACTGCGTATTCATTTTTTATTACTAAAAACAGGTCTTGGATTTTTTAGCTCAGATAATCTCGCAGGGACTTACTGCGGCTGGGATGGCGCAGTTTCCGCAGCGCTTTTGCTTCAATCTGGCGAATCCGTTCACGGGTAACGCCGAAGCTTTTGCCC
The DNA here is from genome assembly GCA_017993775.1 of Chloroflexota bacterium. Lineage (GTDB taxonomy): Bacteria > Chloroflexota > Anaerolineae > Promineifilales > Promineifilaceae > Leptovillus. The sequence goes on from JAGOMA010000070.1 coordinate 14,943, forward strand.
ACTTCTTCCAGCGTATGGTCTTTGCCGTCATTTAACCCAAAGCGCATCTCCAGCACTTCCCGCTCCCGATCGCTCAAAAAGCTCAAAACGGATCGGATTTGTTCGCGCAGCAGCTCTTTTGAAGCAGCATCCACCGGCTCTACCACGCTTTCATCGGGAATAAAGTCACCGAACTCTGTTGCTTCTTCGCTGTTGCCCACCGGCGTTTCCAACGACATCGGATCCATTGAAATACGCAAAATATCGCGGATTTTACTGACGGCCTGCCGATATTTGCGATTCAATACCGGGTCCAGTGGTTCATTGGTGTCCATGGAGCGGCGAATGATCTCCACCTCTTCCGGTGTCAGATAGTCGAGTTCCAGGGCCAGTTCTTCTACTGAAGGTTCGTGCCCCAACTTTTGCACCAATTCACGCTGCATTCGGACGATCTTGTTGATGGTTTCGTACATATGGACCGGAATGCGAATGGTGCGCGCCTGATCGGCAATGGCCCGGCTGACCGCCTGACGAATCCACCAGGTGGCGTAGGTGCTGAATTTGTATCCTTTGGTGTGATCAAACTTTTCTACGGCGCGGAGCAGGCCAACGTTGCCTTCCTGCACCAAATCTAGCAGATGAATGCCGCGCCCCATGTAACGTTTGGCAACGCTGACGACCAGACGCAGATTTGCCCGGGTGAGGTTCACCTTGGCTTCTTCGGCCAGGTGATAGATCATAAATTCGTTGTACTTCAGGGCGACGTCGTCTTCTTCCATGCGCGTGTGGAAGAAATCGGTGTTGGGCAAGAAGCCGTTTTCGGCAAAGTATTCGCCGATCATGCGGGAGCGGTTGACAGGCAGCAGGTAGAGGGCTGTAAATACGGTGAAGCAGCTCTCGGCCAGTTCGGTCCAGACTTCGTCCTGGCCCCAGTTGCCGTCGTTGAGGTAGGTGCGGATGTAAGAGCCACGGCCGTGCTGCCAACTTTGCCGCAAATGCTGCGCTTCGTCTACCAGCCGCGAAAAGTCCGGTGGTTCCACGTTTAATTTGGCGCTGGCCGCCAAGACGCGCTGCCAGCTATCCAGAAGTTCCGCATAATTGGCAATCATCAAGCGAAAATGAACGCGCGGGCCATCTGCGTCATCGCCGCCCAGGGTTTTGGTTAACCGGTCCATTTCCGTAGCGGCTTTGAGCTGTGTCGACAACCAGATTTCCTGCTCAGATGTCAGCAGCGGAACCTGACCGATTTCCTTTAAATAAGTATGAACCGGATCGTCTTCGGCGTCGCCGGAGAAATAAACGTCGTCATCGACGTCATCCAGAGAATCGTCCAATCCAGAATTCAGCAGGTTAGAAGATTCGCCCAGATCGTCGACTGTTTCGCCAGATGCAGAAACGACTCGAATGCCCATCTTTTGCAACCGATCATACAGTTGTCCGGCCTGATCTTCATCGGCTGTGGCTAAAATCGCCTGAACATCGGCCTCGTTAATCTGACGAGAGCGGCGCGCCTTCTTGACGAGTGCCTCTATATCCAGAAATGGTTCCTCGTCATCAGGTAGTTCGTCTAATTCGTCGTCCAGGTTGGGTTCTAAATCCATCTTCTCCGCCTATTAAGAATCTTTGCCAATAACCGATAGGGAATGCTCACGTAGATGCGTGTATTGTTTTTTTGCTGCGGTCTAAAGTACCGGCCTCAGAATCGCCCTAATGACGCATCTTCTGCCCGCCGCCGGCTGGATGCTGACATTGCATTTTTTGCTTCATCCAGTTTTCCTTTGATGACCGACAGCTCTTGTACACGAGCCATATACTCCTGGTAAGCTTCTGCATCGCCCTGTAATTTGGCGTCGGTAACGAAACGTAGTAAATCGGTGCGTAATTGGCGGGTTTTTTCTATGCGCCAATCCAGCACGGCAATTACCAGCTGATCAGAGAGGCGATCCAGATTGGCATCGAGGGTAGGGGCCAATGTTTGCAAATGTTCCACTCGATCCAACAAAGCACGGTCTAAACTATCGCACAAATCCTGAATCGTGACAAACGCGCCGCCTCGACTCCACGCGGCCATCTGCTGCCACAGGGCGCGATCTTCGGTGGTTGTAAAATCGTTGGCGCTGACGATTGGTTGGTTGGCCTGATGCAGGGTTTGTTGTACGTCGGTCAGGGCTTTGGGATGATGGAGGCTTTGGCTGAGGAAGAAATCTTCTTTCTTTTTAATGGCTGAGAGATTTTTCCCGAGAGGGATGGGGTCCGGCGGGTTGACAGGTGGTCTAACGGCCGTTTCCTGTTCGGTAAACGGCCGTTTCCTTTCCGGCCGCCGCACCTGCCGCAGGGCGCGTTCATCCACGCGCAACACATGGGCCAGTCGCTGCCAGTAATGGTCGCGCTCCACCGGGTCTTGGATGTCTTCGATGAGCGGCACAATTTGCTGAGCAACGGCCGTTTTCCCCTTCGCGTCTCCCATGTCCAAATCTTGCGTCAGCACGGCAATCACATACTCCACCACCGGACGCGCTTTGGCCAGCAGCTTTGGCCACTGGGTCGGGTCTTCACGGATGATTTTGTCCGGGTCATTGCCTTCCGGCAGCGTGACAATGCGGATGTCAGCCTGCAAGCGCCCTTCGTAGCGCACCAAATTATGCGCGTCGAAACGCACATCCAGCTCGCGGTCCAACGTTTCGCGGGCCACCTGCAGGCTGCGCAGGGTGGCTTTAGCTCCGGCGGCGTCGGCGTCCAGGGCCAGCACAAACTGTTTGGTGAGCCGTTTCAACTGGCCTAACTGTTCTTGTGTCAGGGCCGTGCCCATTTGTGCCACCACATTGCGGAAACCGGACTGCCACGCCTGCATCACGTCCATGTACCCTTCCACAATGACCGCTTGCCGCGCTTCGCGGATGGAGCGTTTGGCCCCGTCCAGACCAAAAAGCAGGTTGCTTTTGTCGAACAGTTTGGTTTGAGGCGAATTGAGGTATTTGGGCAGGCCGTTTGGGTCTAATGTGCGCGCGCCAAACCCAACGACACGGCCGTTTCCATCCCGAATCGGGATCATCAACCGGTTGCGGAAGCGATCATAACGCGTGCCCTTATCCGGGTTCTCCGTCAGCAAACCGGCGTCCACCAAATCCTGGTCGTCATACCCCTGGGAATTGAAATGCGTGCGGCATTGGTCCCACGAATCAAGCGCAAACCCAACCTGAAAATAATCCAACGTCTCGGGGCTAAGTTGGCGCCTGCTCACGTACTCCCGCGCTGCCTCCGCCTGCGGCGCGTGCAGCAAAAGCTGGTGGAAATAGGTCGCCGCAGCCGCCAGCAGATCGCCCAGCCGATCCTCGACCGCTTTCTGGGCCTTATCAACCGGCACATCGGTTTCCAGGGTCACGCCTGCTTTTTGCGCCAACACGCGCAGGGCTTCCTTAAAATCCCAGCCTTCGCGCTTCATTACATAAGAAAACAGATCGCCGCCTTCGGCGCACGCGCCAAAACAACGCCAGGTTTGGGTTTCGGGGAATACAAAAAATGCCGGGGTGCGGGTGTTGGGGTGGAAAGGGCAAAAACCAGCATAGGACCGCCCCGATTTCCGTAAGTTTACGGTTTCGGAAATGACGTCCACAATATCAAGCCGATTTTTAATTTCCTCAGTAACGGTCATAGATCAGGTACACCAGTGGATTTACTCAGACCGGATTATACCCCAGCCCCCACAATTGCCGATGAATTGATGGAGAATCAACGCTTTATTCATCTGCGTACGGCCGTTCCTTTCAGATACAATCCGCTAGAATAAAGCAAGTACTTAATAGGAAGGTTTGATGGCACAGCAGCAGGCAGACGTAACAATCATTGGCGCAGGGGCGGCAGGTTTGATGGCCGGTATATGGGCCAAACGCACATTCCCCAACCAACAGGTGATCATTCTGGATGGAGCGCGTAAATTGGGCGCCAAAATCCTGGTGTCCGGCGGCGGGCGCTGCAATGTCACCCACGATGTGGTAACGGCCGAAGCTTACGCCGGTTCCTCGCGCAATGCCATCAAGAAAGTGCTGCGCCGGTTTGACGTGCCGCAAACCATCGCTTTTTTTCGTGAACTGGACGTGGACCTGAAACGGGAAGAAACCGGCAAGCTGTTTCCCACCACCGACAGCGCGCGCACCGTGTTAGACGCTTTGTTGAGCGGGGCGCGGCAGGCAAGTGTGACAATACGCCATCCGCATCGGGTGGAGCAGGTGGAGAAAACGGCCGTTTCCTTTCAACTCTCCGGCGCGTGGGGGCAGCTAGAAACACAACGGCTCATCCTGGCCACCGGCGGGCAAAGCCTGCCCAAAAGCGGCTCCGACGGCCACGGCTACCGGCTGGCGCAGGCGTTGGGCCATCAACTCACGCCCCACCTCTTCCCCGCCCTGGTCCCCCTGACGCTGCCCGACAGACATTTCATCTGCGAACTGAGCGGCATTACCCTGCCGGCAGCACTGGAACTGCGCGCCGGCAGCGGCAAAAAGCTGGCGTCGTTCACCGATTCGACTCTGTGTACCCACTTCGGCCTCTCCGGTCCTGCGGTTTTGGACCTGAGCCGCCATTTCCTGGCCGCCCAACTGGACGATCCGGCCAGTTATGTCACCATCAACTGGCTGCCAGCCCTACCTGCCGAGCAGCTGGATCGAGAATTCATCGCCCTGACAAAAATGAGCGTGGGGCGTTTTTTGCGGCAGTATTTGCCAGAGCGATTGGTCCTGGCGCTGTGCCAGACGGCGGGGGTGGATGCTGCCAAGCCGGGGCATCAGTTGGCGCGGGCGGGGCGGAAAGAATTGGTTACGGCCGTTACCCAACTCCCCCTGCCCATCACCGGCCATCGCGGCTACAACGTAGCTGAAGTCACCGCCGGGGGCGTGCCCCTGGCCGAGCTGCATCTCGACTCGATGGCCTCGCGGGTTTGCCCCGGTTTGTATGTGTGCGGCGAAATTTGTGACGTCGACGGCCGTATCGGCGGCTACAACTTCCAATGGGCCTGGGCCAGCGGTTATCTGGCAGGCATTTCGGCCGGCGCGTAGAAAAGAGCGCCATGAGGTGATTCTATGAACGAAGAACGCGAACTAACTTCTCCCGTCGATTTGTGTCAGGCCGACGGCCGTCTCAATCCGGCGGCTGTGGGGTGGTCGCGCCACCCCTGGCAGCGCTGTCAGCTACACGGCCGTTGGCCGCGCAAAAAACGGTGGAACTATTGGGCCGTCACCACCGAAACGCATCTGTTCTCGGCGACGGTCAGTCATCTGGATTATGCCGGTTTGGTTTTTATCTACTATGCCGATTTTGCCGCCGGTCTGCTGACCGAGATGACGCAGCTTATCCCGTTGGGACGCGGCTGCAACCTGCCGGACACAGTGGCTGGCGATGTGGATTTTGCCCGTTCCGGTTTGCGCGTGGCAATGCAGCAAACGGGCGGCGGCTGGCGGCTAGCCGTGGAGGCGGCCAATTTTGAGGGACGGCCGTTAACCGCCCAATTCACCATCACCACCCCGCCCGACCACGAGACGCTCAACGTGGTTGTGCCCTGGAACGAGCGCACATTCCAATTCACCAGCAAACAAAACACGCTGCCGGCCGAGGGCGTGGTGCGCATCGGCGGCAATGAGACGCGCTTTGCCGGGCCGCAGAGCTTTGCCTGTCTCGATTTTGGCCGGGGCATCTGGCCGCGTGATTGTCGTTGGAATTGGGGCAGCGCGTCGGGGAGGCAAAACGGCCGTACCATCGGCCTGAATTTGGGCGGGCAGTGGACCAACGGCACGGGCAGCACGGAGAATGGCGTATGCGTAGACGGCCGTCTTACCAAACTATCCGAGGAGCTAATCTGGCACTACGACAACACCGCTTTCATGCGCCCCTGGCGCATCTCCGCCCCGTCCGGCGCGATTGACCTGACCTTTACCCCTTTTTTGGAGCGGGTGGCCGCCAGCAATGTCTGGCTGGTGCGCTCGGAAGTGCACCAGATGTTCGGCCGCTACCACGGCGCGATCACCACGGCCGAAGGGGAAATCATTCCCATACACGACCTTGTGGGCTGGGCAGAGGACCACATCGCCCGCTGGTGAGCGGTGGCGGAACGGCCGTTCTCAGCCCACTTCTTCATCCGCCATCTTTGCCAGTAGTTCCACCTGCGCCGCCAGGCCGGCCACCGTTTGCCGCCGCCGGGCAACGGCCGTTTCCAATTCCCGCCGCACGCTGTCCCACCAGTTGTCGCCTTCTTCCTCTAATTCCTGCGCCTTGTGCCACAGGCGGTCAGTGTTTTCCTGGCGTAGCGTCGCCAGCCGCTGGATGGCGCGCCGCCGTAACCGCCGCACTTTCATGATTTGTTCGCGCAGGCGGCGGATTTCGAGGGTTTCGATGCTTTGCAGTTCGGCTAATTCGCTGGGGTCCAGTTCACCGGCCAGATCGTACAGGCTCTGGATGTCTTGTTTTTCATAGGCGGCGTTTACGGCCGTCATCATCGAGGTGCGGTAAGCCGCTTCAACGGCCGTTTCCGCCAAATCGGGGTGGAAGCGGCGCGCCAATTCGCGGTACAGCCGCTTTTCGGCCGCTTTGTCGCGGGGCGTGTCGGTGGGCAGCAGCAGGTCGTCGGCTTCGTCGTCGGGGAGATTGGGGTCGGGGGGAACGGCCGTTTGCCAAAACGGTTCCTCCTCGTCCAACCCTACACCCAAATCTTGCGCCTGCCGCAGCAGTTCCAGGCGCGTCAACAGCGACTGCTTCTGCGTCGCCAGGGCTTGCAGTTCATCCACCAGATTATCCAGCTTCAGGCGGCAGTGCATCCGAAAGGCGTTCACCGCCGCCTGCTCTGCGCCCAACTCCGCCTCGGCTTGCCGCAGTTGCTGCTTCGCCTGCTCCAATTCCGCCCGTATCTGCCAGGGCACGGGCGCGGGGATGATGGATTGATCGGTCATAGGAATGTGGGGAGACTGGAGACTAGAGATTGGAGATTATCTCATGGGACAAATTCGGTCTCCAGTCTCCAAACTCCAACCCCTAATCCCTAAACTCTAATCCCTGCTAAACACCACCTGTCCATCAAAAATGGTCATAGCCACTGTGGCGTCTTTAACGGCCGTTTCCGGCAGCGCAAATAAATCATCGGCCAACAAAATCAGGTCCGCCCACTTGCCGGGGGTAATGGAACCTTGCACGGCCGTTTTCCCGGCCATTGCCGCCGGTCCCATGGTGTAGGCCCAAATGATTTCCGGCAGTGTCAGCCGCTCTTGCGAATACCAACCCGCGGCTGGCAGGCCGCGCTCGTCCTGGCGCGTCAGGGCAGCGTAGATGCCTAGCATCGGGTTCAGCGGCGCGACGGGCGCGTCGGAGCCAAAGGCCAGCACCGTTCCCTGGTCCAGCAGCGAGCGGAAGGCATAGGCGTAACGGGCGCGGTCGCCCCAAACGTGGTCGGCCGTCGGCCAATCGGTCAGCAAATGGACCGGCTGCATGGAGGCGATGAGATTGTGCCGCGCCAGCCGGGGCACATCGTCTGGATGGATGAG
>JAGOMA010000071.1 GCA_017993775.1 Chloroflexota bacterium
GATTTGTCAAATCTTCAAGATTTGACAAATCTGCTTATTGCGCTGCCGGCTCCAACCGCGCCCAGGCCAGCCAACTCCAGGGGGAGTTGGGCGCTTGGCGGATGAGGGAGAGGTAGGTGGTGACGGCTTGGTTGTTATCGCCAGCAAGTTCGTAAGTCAATCCGCTTAGGTAGAGCAGCCGATTATGCATCATCTGGTGAGAAGGTGTGTCATTGGGCAATTTGTCTATCAGATCATTTAGCTCGTTTTGTAAATCGGGAAACGGCCGTTCTCCCGCCAAAATCATTTCTTCTATTTGATTGATTTGCTGATTGTAAAAGAAATCTACAGGCGATTCAAAAAAGCTATTGTCCAAACTATCAGAGCGTAATGGTAACGATTCATCCGCACAGGCAATCGTATGATCTACCAGCCCATGCACACCTTCGGACAATCCAATGGTAAGTATGTCAGTCTGCTGATCCCCCCAGCAAAACCAAGAGTAAATGTTTTGTGTTGCTTGTAAAAGTAGCAAAGGACTTCCATCGAGCGTGTCAGTTATGGCTTGAACCTGAATATCCGTCACAGGTGGGATCAATTCAGCTAACCGATAAAGTTGCCAGGTATCGTCAACCGCATCCAAAATCACAACTTGTGGGGCTGCTGGTTCAACAATAACCAGCCATTCATTTTCTAGATCATCATCAATATTGAATTCATGCTGGAATAAAATCTCTATGTGATTGGCAGCGAATGCAGCTTCAGGTGAGAGACTGACCGGCAAACTCAAACGCTCCAGTAAGCCAGCAATTACCATTGGAAAAGGACACATTCGCCTTTGTAAAGCTGTTGTTGGATAGCCGTAATTTCGCAACATGCCAAGTTGGGCTAATAAATCATCGTTTGCATTCATATCTAAGCTGCGAAACCATTCATCCTGGTACATCAAGCGGCAAGAGGCTACCAGATCCTCATCGGTTGCGAGAAAAATATTTTGTATAGCAGTGGAAAACTCTGTTTGAGGCAGATCGTGGATAGAGGCCATCGTGGCTAATGCCAATTCATTTTCACCTTTGCTTTGGTAAGCCATTGCCAAATGTAAGCGAAGAAGCGCGATGTAATCCACGAAGGGCGCTGTTTCAATTGTTGTATTTGCCAAACTGCGGTCAAGCATTGTAATGCGTTCATCCACGCTTAAATTTTCGGGAGAAAGGATAACATCACCGATGTAAATGCTTTGTGAACTCAAATTTTGGGTAATGGCCCGGGCTGCGTCACATTCTGGTTTATCGGCCAAATTGCTGGTCTGCGTGTACTGCGGTTCTGTTCCGCGCCAGCTATAAAGTTCTACTTCTTCATACTGACATCCTAAATCCATCCATTTTTGATGGGTTATACGTATGTCTGAGAAACCATCTTCGTTATAGTCACCAATCTCCACCCGAGGTGAATCTGTATACTTGCCATTATCAGCATAAATATTAGCCAATTGTACAATGCTAGAGGCTTCCCAAGAATATACTTCTAGTCGATGGGCCATCACTCCACCCGCCTCTGAACCTATGTCAATAATTATGTCTTGTTGACCATCTCCGGTCAGATCATAATCGGTTAAAATATTTGTATACTCTGGAAAATAAGCCCTGCTGAAATTGTTGGGAAACAAAGCGTATTCCATATTTGATTGTCTCACAACAGGCAATAACCCCGGCAAGAAAAGTGGTTTATTTCCTTGAAAATCGGGAACGACAAACAAGAGCCAAGCCGGATCGCCACCAAGTTTTCGTTCAATTTCCCAGGGGGTCAAATGGGCATATGGTATCTCTATTGTGGTCTGATCGCTCAATATGATTTTGTTATCGTTAAGCGCTTGCAAGACGTAAGCTTGCCAAATTGCACGAATGGAACCGAAGGACAGATAGTCTGATTCATGTGGTTCTTTTACAACCGTTTCAGAATCAGCAAAACCATGTGGGTAATAGTGTGTTATATCGCGGTCAATGAGACTGAATAAAGAGGCAAATTCAGCCTCAAGTACAGCAGATTTACTGGAATCGGATAATGCTTTGAACGCTTGCTGCTGAGCCAGTGTTTCTGACAATATTTGTGCGATCAATTCCGAATCTGGTATACGCAATTGGAAATTATCTCCGGCTTGGAAAGGTGGAAAAGGCGACGGAGTGGAAGGGTCAATAGCTTTCGGAGTAAACGTCGGTGTTGCCGAAGACGCTGGAGTAACAACGGCCGTTTCCACCACCCCCATCGTCGGCGAAGGCAAAGCCGTAGGCGGTTGGGTTGCAGTGGCGGTTGGTTGGGGCGGCACGGCCGTTGCCGTCGGCAAAACCTCTGGCGCATCCGCTCCGCACGCCGCTAACCATAACAGACAGAAGACTAACAGGACTATAAACGGCCGTTTCCCCATCTTTCGCTCTCCTAAATCAGCCCCCAAATTATAGCGCAACTTTTGTTCCGTTCGCAGCCTATCCCGCCGGGGGCTAAAGCCCCCGTCTAAAAAACAACGCCCCGTGAACGAGGCTAAAAGAAGAAAAGCCGGGTTTACCCGGCGTCGTTGGTTTGCCGGGGCATTTATGCCCCGGCGAGAGGCCAAATCTGGCCCAGTAGATTGGTCCAATCTTGGAGATTGGGCCAATCTGATTTACTCCACCGGCTCCAACCGCGCCCAGGCCAGCCAACTCCAGGGGGAGTTGGGGGCTTGGCGGATGAGGGAGAGGTAGGTGGTGACGGCCGTTTCGTCATCCCCGCTCAGTTCGTAATGGTAGCCGAGCAGGTAGGTGAGGTGTTCGATGTAGGGTTGGGCTTCAGGCTCGTCGGGGGGCAGGTAGGCGAGCAGGTCGGTTATTTTGCTGGCGATATCGGGGTCGGATTGGGTGAGAACGGCCGTTTGCAGTTGCGCAATAAAATCAGGTAAAGCTAAATCAGTTGCTGGGAAGTTATCCAGAGTTTTCCACGGAGGTCTTATGATCAGTGTTGTCGTAGAAAAATTATCCTCGGTGATGTCTTCAATTTCGAGCATTGCTACATCTTTTAAACAAGAAAATGTTTCTCCCTCAAAACGCAATCCATTATCCTTGGTTACGGGATCTTCAGTGTACAACATTTGAATGCCTTGATAGTCCATTTGTGCTTCAAGCTCAAAGCAATAATTTCGACCCGTTGTTAATCCGAAAACATCATCTTTCCCATCTCCAGTTACATCTTTCGTGGCAATCACAAAATCTGTTATTTCATCTATGCTTCCAATTTTTCTAAGTGGCTGCCATGTCTCATCTACCGCATCGAAGATCAGTAAGGTAGGCCATTGTGGTTCTAAAATACCGACCCATTCCAGTTCTGGATCGCTATCAAGATTGGCTTGCGTCGCAAACTCGTAGTGAATATCTTGTGCTGCTAATAAATCAACGGGTGATGTATCTGATGGCAAAGATGAATTATTTACCAGATAGGTGACAGTGCTTTTAAGGTTACAAATCGTTGGCCGATGAGGTAACGAGCCATCCAAACCACCAAAATTCACCATTTCTGGTTCCGCCCCTTCATAAGATACATATTTGCCTATTTCAGTTTGGACGAGTTCTGTGCTGTTAGCCAGTAAATTACGACAAGTTTGCAACGGCCGTTTCCCCGCAGCTTCATAGGCTTGTCTGACCAAACTCACAAACGCAACATTTCCGGGCAGATTATAAAGTCCATCCAAAGTGGTTTGCGCTTCGGCTGTTTGCCCTACGGCCGTTTGTGCCATAGCCAAATGCACACGAGCCAGAGCTATCAGGCTGGCATTTACATCATCTGTTGGTTCCCAATCAACCAAAGCCTTTTGCAGTGCAACGATCTTTTCTTCTGGCGTACCGCCACCAATGTAACAAGCTGGCGTACTAGGCTGAATATTTTGCTCTTCCAACGATACGTTATTGGCCCAACTGTAAACCACAGTTTCCTGAAGATCACAGTCAAAATTGCCAGCCTTTTGCCTGGAAACTTGCACATCATAAACACCATCCCCATTAAACTCTGCAATTTCAAATTGTGGTTCCTGCTCGCCTATGGAATGATAATATGGGTTGATAAAACCCAGTTGTTGAATGCTGCTGTCCTGCCAAGACAAAACATTGAGGGAAATATCGTTGTCATTTGCCCCTAAATAAGTATTGTTATAAAGCAGTATCTCGTTCACACCATCACCGGTCACATCATAATCTGTCCAAATCGTTGTATATCCATCAGCATAATATCTACCGGTGAATTGAGGAAAGTTGTCAGATAAAAGCACGTAATGATTAGGACTTTCTTCGTCTAGTAAGATATGGCTTTGCATCCAAAGCGATGTTGATTCGATAACGACAAACCATTCAGGTTCAAGATCGTCATCTAAATTGATAGGATACGATGTCAAGCGAAATGCATCTGTCTCGATCTCAGTCTTGGGGCTGAGGTCTACTTGATTCTGGTTTAGGTACTGTAAAACTCCGTCATGAAGTATGCGTCTATGAAATAAACTAACTTCCCAAGCTCCAAACTGGGGCCATTGTTGCAATTCTGGATTAGTTATCAGATTTAATGCGAGGGGAAAACCATCTGGATAGTAGCGCAACACATCCTGTCCCATAAAAGTGTAAACTGGCTTAAAAGGACTCTGAAACTCATTTCCAAACTGGAACCATTCAAGAAATAATGATGCCAAAGTATCTGGCGACGGTACATGTAATCTATAGGCTTGACTGGTAACTATTGGAACTTGTCCTGACCCTATATTCTCTATTGGCTCAGGAGTGGGGCTGGGTGGCAGTAGCTTTGGTATGTTTGTGGCAGTGGCAACGGCCGTTTCCACCACCCCCATCGTCGGCGAAGGCAAAGCCGTAGGCGGTTGGGTTGCAGTGGCGGTTGGTCGGGGTGGCACGGCCGTTGCCGTCGGCAAAACCTCTGGCGCATCCGCTCCGCACGCCGCTAACCATAACAGACAGAAGACTAACAGGACGATAAACGGCCGTTTCCCCATCTCGCGCTCTCCAAAGCTAACTTGTCTGCACCGGGTCGTTTGTAGGCGGATGTCGGCCAATCGCCACATCATCTGCTCGAATGGGCAAGATGCGTTTGCGGTTTAAGTCCAGGCTGTTTACCGTAGCGCGTCCGGTAGCCGTTTGGCCCACGATGCTTAGACAATCGGCCGACCAAATGAAGTGGCGGCTCCATTCATCCTGACGGGGATTGAACAGGGGAACCTCTTCATTTGTTAGGGGATCAACAGCCGTCACCCGGTCGCTTTTGCGCCGATTACAGTGAAAACAGGCCAGAGCCAGGTTTTCGAGGTCATCGGTTCCACCCAATTTAAGCGGGATGACATGATCCACTGTAAACGGTACATACTGCCATTGTTCAGCGGTATGGCAATACTCGCATAAAAAACGCGCCCGTTGGCGCACTTGTTTCTGTAATGACACGGCGTGTTGGCGTGCTGGCACGGTTAATGGTTTTGTTCCTGGAACAGGTTGCGGACAACGCGATTCAGATGGCTCAAGTAATCGTCAATTTCTTCGTAACGGTCTAGTTCCACCTGTTCGGCCGGCGTTAGCGACTGGTTTTGCTGTTTTTCCAGCAGGGTGTGAATGCGTTTTTGTACGGCCGTCGATGCCCGAAAAACAGGGCTGCCCTGTTCCAAAGTCAGATTAATGGCCCCTTCGGCGGGCATGCTCTTGGGTAAAGCGTTTAGCTTGGGCAAGGGATACATAACATCATTATACTTGCGGTTAAACCTGATGTCTATTCAGTTCAGGGTTTCCTCTTAGCCAGCGCCGCCGCCAGCAGGCGGTTCACCACCGCCGGGTCGCCCTTGCCGCGCATTTCGCGCATCACCTGGCCCACGAAGAAGCCGATGAGCTTTTCCTTGCCGCTCAGGTAGGCGGCCACGTTGCCCGGGTCGGCGTCCAGGGTGCGTTCGATCACGGCCGTAATCGCCCCCTCATCACTCACCTGCGCCAGCCCCTGCGCCTGCACAATCGCCGGGGCGCTCTGGCCGCTGGTAAACATTGCCGCCAGCACCTCTTTGGCTGTGTTGTTGTTGATCGTGCGCCGCTCGACCAATTCCAACAGTTCCGCCAGCCCGGCGGGCGTGACCGCAATCTGGTCAATGTTTTGTTTGTGCTCGTTCATCAACGAAAAGAGGTTGTTGATGATCCAGTTGGCGAGGGTTTTGGGGTCGGGGGAGGTGGGGGTGGAGACGGCCGTTTCAAACCACGCTGCCACCGCCTTCTCTTCCGTTAAAACTCGCGCATCGTAAGCCGACAGGCCGTAAGCCATCTGGTAGCGCTGCACTTTGGCGTCGGGCAGTTCCGGCAGGCTGGCCCGCACTTCGGCGATCCACGCGTCGCTGATAGACAGGGGCGGCAAATCGGGTTCGGGGAAGTAGCGGTAATCTTCGGCTTCTTCTTTGCTGCGCTGGCTGAAGGTGATGCGCTTGGTGTCATGCCAGCCGCGCGTTTCTTGCACCACCTGACCACCGCTGTTGAGCACGGCCGTTTGCCGTTCAATCTCAAACGCCGTGCCATCGGCCAGCGATTTGAAACTGTTCAGATTTTTTAGCTCCGTGCGCCGGCCAAATTCTTTTTGTCCGATGGGCCGGATGCTGATGTTGGGTTCCACGCGAAAGACGCCTTTCTCCAAATCCCCGGCGTTCACGCCCAGATAGCGCAAAATCTGGCGAATTTTCATGGCGTAGGCCCGCGCCTCCTCGCCGCTGTGGATGTCCGGCTCGGAGACGATTTCCAACAGGGGCACGCCGGAGCGGTTGTAATCGACCAGGGTGCCTTCTTCGGCGGCTACGGCCGTGCGGTCCAGGTGGGTCAGCTTGCCGGTGTCCTCTTCCATATGCACCCGGCGCACGCGGATGCGTTTGGTGGAACCGTCTTCCAGTTCAATATCCAGCCAGCCGCGCAGGCCAATGGGCAGCTCGTACTGCGTAAGCTGGTACGCTTTGGGCAGGTCGGGGTAGAAGTAGTTTTTACGGGCGAAGATGTTGTGCTGCTGCACCTCGCAGTTCAGCGCCAGGGCCACGCGCATGGCATATTCTACCGCCCGCCGGTTGATGACGGGCAACATGCCGGGCATACCGAGACAGACGGGGCAAACGGCCGTGTTCGGTTCCGCTTCTACGCTGTCTACCACCTGGCAGGGGCAAAACATCTTGGAGTTGGTCATGAGTTCGGCGTGGATCTCCAGGCCGATGATGGGTTCGTATGGGGTCGTTGGGTTGGTCATAGATTCGTGTTCCGTCATTCGTGAGGTAGTGGTGTGGGAACGGCCGTTGCCGCAGATTGCATGTGTTTAGGGCAGGTTTATTCAATCAGAACAACAGGGATTTCTTGGCAGAGGGCAAGCTGCCGGTCGTTGGTCAAAAACATATCGCAGCGGTAATAAATGGCGCAGGCCAGATGAAGCGCGTCCGGTGTGCGGAAGTTGTAGCGCGCGCGCAGCAAAGTGGCTTGATCGACAACGTCTCTGGAGAGAGGAAGAATTTCCGCCATAATGCCCTCAAAGTAACTGTCGTAAGCGGTCAACAACGCCTCATCGCCATCATGGATGGGTTTGACACGGCATTCCAGGCGAGATAAATCGCTGCATACTTGCAATGTGTTTTCGGCAGCCAACCGGGTTATAAGCGATGTGGCAAACGGCGCAACATTTTCTACCAGATAGATGATGGGTGCGGAATCGAGGTACAGGCGCATCGTTTGTTATTCTTCCCAGGTTTCACGTTCTATTTGAATGCGCGCCTCTACTTCTTGCCTGGTTGGTGATTGATGACCGCTCGCTTCCAGGTGGGCATGGATGGCTTGTAGACGAGCCAGAAAATCCGACCCGGATGGCGCTTGAGGCAGTTGTTCCACGATGATGCGTACACGGCCGGCCGGAATTGGCAGGGGGGCATCTAGCAGCAGTGTGCGCTTGTCGGACAACGTAGCCGTTGTGGTGTAAGTTTGTCCTTGCATCAGGTTATTTCCTTTAACCGTTCAGATTGGTCAGGAACGGCCGTTTTTCAGCCACCATTGTACCAGATGGGGGAAACGGCCGTCTTACCCATGCCGCCGCATAAACTTCTCAATCCGGTTCAGCGCCTCTTCAATCTTCTCGAACGACTGCGCGTAGGCGGCGCGCACAAAGCCGTTGCCGCTCTCGCCAAACGCTTCGCCGGGGATGACGGCGACTTCCTCTTCCTCCAACAGCTTGTTGGCGAACTCGTCGCTGCTCATGCCGCTGCGGGCCACGGACGGGAAGGCGTAAAACGCGCCTTTCGGTTCGAAGCAGTCCAGCCCCAGCGTGTTGAAGCCGTCTACAATCAGGCGGCGGCGGCGATCATACTCAGCGCGCATGGCGGCGACGTGGGCATCGCCTTGCTCCAGAGCCACCACGGCCGCAGCCTGCCCGGTGGTTGGGGCAGACATGATGGTGTACTGGTGGACTTTGCGCATGGCGGCCAGCAGGTCAGGATTGGCGCAGACATAGCCGATGCGCCAGCCGGTCATGGCGTAATCTTTGCTGAAGCCGCCCAGCAGGATGGTGCGGTCTTTCATGCCGGGCAGGCTGGGCACGCAGGTGTGGGGCACGCCGTAGACCAACTGGTCGTAAATTTCGTCGGACAGCACCACCAGGTCGTGGGATTCAGCGACGGCGGCGATTTCGGCCATGCGTGCGCGGCTCATCACCGCGCCGGTGGGATTGTTGGGGTAGCCGAGCAAGATGGCTTTGGTGCGGTCGGTGATGCGGGCTTCGATGTCTTCGGCCGTGACCTGGAACTGCTGCTCGACGTAGGTGGGCACGGTGACGGGCACGCCGCCGGCGAAGGTGACTTCAGGCGCGTAGGCCACGAAGCAGGGTTCGGGAATGATTACCTCGTCGCCGGGGTCGAGAACGGCCGTCATCGCCAGATACAGCGCCTCGCTTACGCCTACCGTCACCAAAATTTCCAGCTCGGGGTCGTACTGCACGCCATACAGCCGGTGCAGGTGTTGGCTGAGGGCGCGGCGCAGTTCAACCGTGCCGCTGTTGGAGGTGTAGCCGGTCTGCCCTTTCTCCAACGAGATGATACCGGCGCGTAAAATGGGGTCCGGCGTCACAAAATCCGGCTCGCCGATGCCCAAGGAAATGACATCTTTCATTGTGGCTACGATGTCGAAAAATTTACGAATGCCTGATGGCGGAGTTTGCGCAACGCGCTGAGAAATGTACTTGTTCATGAGGTCTCCATTTTGGAGATACGTGATACGTGATGCGTGAAAAATCACGCATCACGTATCACGTATCACGTATCCTTTGTTAAATCAGTAATCGAATCATCACCGGCGACCAGCTTTCTGGCGCTGCCTATCATTTTAGCACGTTCGCCCACCAGCGCGCCGTCGAGGATGCAGGTCTCGACGTGGGCGTCGGCGGCGATGATGCTGTGCCGCACGATGGCGTCTTTGACGACCGCGCCGGCATGAATGCTGACATATGGGCCGATGACGGCCGTTTCCACATACGCTTCCTCGTCAATATAGACGGGCGGCAGGACGGTGAAGTCTTCGGCGTAGCTGCGTTCGATGGCGTCGGGCGTGGTCCCGTAGCCCAGACCCAGCAGGCGTTGGTTGGCGTACAGCAGGGCTTCGGTGGTGTGGGTTTCCAGCCAGAGTTGGGCCGCGAGGGTGGCCACGGCCGTTCCTCGCGCCGGCAACACCTGGTAAACGTCTTGCAGGGTGGCGGCAGGATTGACCGATTGCAGCGCGTGGTGGAGGAAACGGCCGTTTTTGAACCATATCACAGCGGCGGAAGGAGAGGGGGAAACGGCCGTGTCCGGCGGCGTTACCCGCACCACATCCGCGCCCATCTGGGCCAGTTGGGTAAAAGCGGCTTCGGCAAGGACTAGATCGGCCACCACCAGCACCGCACCCTCGTCCAAATAATCCCGGCACAGGGCCAGCGCTTGCACCTGACCTGCGCCTGAGGGCTGGGCCACAAAATGCGCCGCAAGGTGCGGATAATTGTCGCCAATCCAGGCTTCCACCGCGCTTGCGGCCGGATCAATGACAAAAATCACGTCGCCGACCAGCGTGTCTTGCAGCAAATCCAGCAGATGGCCAATGATGGTTTTGCCGGCCAGGTTCCACAACGGCCGGGCACGGCTCGAAAAATGCTCCGGCATAAAGGCCGGCGTTTCGTTGAGAAGGATGATGGTTTTCACAAACTCTCCTACTGCGGATCTAAACTCTTCACTCTTGGATCTTTAGTTCTGGCGAACGTTTATGCCACTCGGTCGCCTGTTCATACGCATAGGCCGCGTTCAAGATGGTAGCCTCTTGCAGCGTATTGCCGATAAGCTGCAAGCCAATGGGCAGACCTTTGCTGTCGAAGCCGCAGGGAACGCTCAGGCCGCAGCTGGCGCTGAGGTTCACCGACAGGGTGAAAATATCGGCCAGATACATATTCAGAGGATCGTCGGCGCGCTCGCCGATTTTGAAGGCGGTGGTTGGGCTGGTGGGGCAGGCGATGACATCGACTTGTTCGAAGGCGTTCAGGAAGTCTTGTTTGATCAGGGTGCGCACTTTGAGCGCACGGCCGTAATACTCATCATAATAACCGGCGCTCAGCACATACGTGCCTAACATGATCCGCCGCTTGACTTCCGGGCCAAACAAGGAGCGCGTTTTCTTCACCGTGTCGATCATGTCTGCCCCTGGCAGGCGCGGGCCGTAACGCACGCCATCGTAGCGGGCCAGGTTGGCGCTGGCCTCCGCCGGGGCGATGAGGTAATAGACGGGCAGGGCATACCGGGTATGGGGCAGGCTGATGGGTCGGATTTTCGCGCCCAGTTCTTGCAGTTTGGCGATGGCGGCGCGCACGGCCGTTTCTACCTCTTTATCAATCCCCTCTATAAAGTACTCGGCCGGTACGCCCACCCGCAGCCCGCGAATGTCGCCGGTCAGCGCTGCTTCAAAATCGGGCACAGGCACATCCAGCGAGGTGCTGTCGCGGGGGTCGTAGCCGGCGGTGGCCTGGAACAGAGCGGTGCAGTCGGCGACGGTGCGGCCGAACATGCTTACCTGGTCTAGCGACGAGGCAAAGGCGACGACGCCCCAGCGGGAGATACGGCCGTATGTGGGCCTTAAGCCCACCAGGCTGCAAAACGAAGCTGGCTGGCGCACGCTGCCGCCGGTGTCGGTTCCCAGAGCGGCGAAGGCCATTTGCGCGGAAACGGCCGCCGCGCTGCCGCCGCTGCTGCCGCCCGGCACGCGCTCCAAATCCCACGGGTTGCGCGTGGTAACGTAGGCCGAGTTTTCCGTGGAAGATCCCATCGCAAACTCGTCGGTATTGGTTTTGCCCAGGATGACGGCGCCGGCTTCCTTTAATTTTTGCACCACGAAGGCATCATAAGGCGGGATAAACCCTTCCAGAATTTTGCTGCCGGCGGTGTTGGGCACGCCCTGGACGCTGATGATGTCTTTAATGCCCACCGGAATGCCCAAAAGGGGGCCGTCTTCGCCGAGGGCGCGCCGTTGGTCGGCGGCGGCGGCCTGTTCTAAAGCCAATTCATCGGTGATGGTAAGGTAGCTTTGCAGGTCGTTATCCAGAGCGACGATGCGGTCGAGCATGGCCTGGGTGAGGGCTGCGCTGCTGGTTTCGCCGCGCCGCAGGGCGTCGCGGGCTTCGGTTAGAGAAAAATAGTCCATAGTTTTAGCCGAGTAGTCGAATTGTCTGGTGGTCGAATCGTCGGGCGGTGTCGGATTGATTGCCCGGCTATAAGAGTGCCTGACTAGCTGATCAAATAAAAAAAGGGCGCGTGGCCCTGGTTACGTGATGGTGATTGGGAACGGCCGTTTCCGCTTATTCATCCAGCACAGATTGGATGAGAAACTGGTTTTGCGCCTGCTGGGGGGCGTTGAATAACACATCATCCAGCGGCAGCGATGGCGTCACAACGTCATCCCGCAAAATGTTTTGCTGGGCGATGGCATGGGCGGTCGGTTCAATGCCTTCCAGGTCCAGTTCGTTGAGCATGTCGGCGTAGTCCAGAATGGCCGACAATTGTTTTAGATATTGTGCTTTTTCGGCGTGGGTCAATTCGAGGCGGGCTAAGTGGGCAATTTTTTCTACGTCTTGCAGGGTTAGAGACATTGGTTTCTCCTGGAATTGATCTGGGCGAGATTATAACATTGGGCCTGGGGGGGGACAAACGGCCGTTTGTCCGCGCCAACTCCATCCCCAACTGCCGCTCAACTGGTGGTGATGGTTTCTTCGGCCGGCCAGCCGTTTGCGCCGACAAGCGGCACAAAGGCGACCGGACCCAACCTTTTGGCGGCAAATTTTCGGGCGCTGATGCGCCGCAGCAGGCGCAGCGCCTGGAAATGGGGCGTCTCGCCTACCGGCATAACCAGACGGCCGTGGACAGCTAACTGCATTTTGAGCGCTTTAGGGATACGCGGACCACTGGCAGAAACGAGAATGGCGTCGAAGGGGGCGGCTTCCGGCCAGCCCAAAGTGCCGTTGGCGTGCCGGATGGCGACGTTGGTAATGTCCAGGGTAGCCAGCCGTTCCTGGGCATAGGCCACCAACTCTGGCAGGCGTTCGACGGCGTATACCTCGGCGGCTAATTGGCTGAGGATGGCTGCCGCGTAGCCGGAGCCGCAGCCAATTTCCAGTACGCGATGGGTTGGCTGTACCTTGAGCGACTGGATCATGGTGGCAATGATGAATATCTGGGAGATTGTTTGGCCGCCGGGGATGGGCAGCGGTTGGTTGCAGTAAGAGAATTCTTGCCAGACGGAGGGGATGAATTGTTCGCGGGGGATGGCGTTGATGGCCTGGAGAACGGCCGTTTGCGTAATGCCGCGTTCTTGTAATTGGCTCACAACAGCGGCTCGCTGTTTGCTAAAAGAATAGGACGCAAGGGTTGGCGCGCCCATTTTGTAATCACCTCCTAAAGCATGAGACCCTAAGGGTTTGGTCTCGAGAAATTTAACTTTGGGTTAGTTCAAACCCTTAGGGTCTGTATGGCTCAGGCTAACATTTCTTCGTTAGCAGACGGTGTGTCATCGTCGTCGCTTTCGTACTGCTGACGAAATTCTTCTTCGGTCCAGAAGTTTTCCGGGGCGGTCAATTTGTCGATGTATAAAACGCCGTTCAAATGGTCGATTTCGTGTTGAAAAATGCGGGCGGTCCAGCCATTGAGGCGCAGTTTAATCGGTTTGCCGTGCCGGTCTAGGGCGCGCACACGGATCGATTCGTGCCGGTCTACTTCGCCCAAATAGCCGGGGATGGAGAGGCAGCCTTCGATGCCATCTACTATCGTGCGGGAGCGCCAGATGATTTCCGGGTTGGCGATGACGTATAGGTCACGGGAATTGGGAATTTCACGGCCGTCATCATCATGCTTGGGCAGGGTTTCGATGACGCTGAGTTGCAGGTTGCGGTTAATTTGCGGGGCGGCCAGGCCAACTCCGTTGGCGTCGCGCATCGTTTCGATCATATCGTCGATCAGGTCTTGCAGTTCGCCGTTGAAGCTGGTGACGGGGCGCATTTTTTGGCGCAAAATTTTATCGGGTAATTTTACAATTTCTAATAAACTCATAACGCTATTTTACCTTAAAAATGGGGTTGTTGGCAGGTGTTTGGGGCGAATTGAAGGGTAGTTTACAGGTTGTTTTCTGGCGTGTCGGCATATGCGCCGGGCTGCGGGGTGCGGCGGGGGATGCGTTTTTGCTCGTCAGCCTGCCGGTAGACGTCGAGCAAGACGGCGTATTCTTCGCGCCGATCGGCGCCGCGCTGCTGCCGCTGTTTTTCTTCGTGCAGTTCTAGTTTTTGGAAGATGTCGGCCTGGATGAGGCTGGGTTTGGGCACGCGTTCGAAGGTGATGTCTGTATCGACGCCGGCCGTATCGATGAAAACGTAGCCATAATTGAAAATGGTGGGCAGCAGGCCGGGGCGTTCGGCGTTGACGTTTTGTACTTTGGAGATTTGGGCTTGTTTGCGGCTTTCGCCGAAGCCGAACGGTTTGCGGTCGATGTCGATGACAAAGCGGTCGGAGACCTGGAAGGTGTCGTTGCGCCAATCTTCAAAGTTCCAAATGAACCAGCCCAGGTTGAGCAGCCCCAGGAAACCAAAGATGATGATGAGCAAGCGGTCGTTAACGGCCGTATACCGGCCAATCGCGTAACCAGTGCCAATTAACACAAATCCAGCAATCGCCGGCAGCCAAACAAGAGCGATCAGCACAAAAATGTGCTTGCGATAGGTGATGACATTGTTTTCTTCTACCCGCCAGGCATACCATTTGCGCAAACGCGCTGAGACGCTGGTATCTGTTATTTGAGCGCTGGGCGGGGGTAGAGTTTCTTCTTCATCTGTGATGGGGCGGTAAGACGGCGGCATCTTGAAATGCTTTTCCACTGACTGCCGCATGGTTGACTGCGCTTCACCGGCGTTCAGGGTGCGTACGCGGAGAGTGAGCCGGTTGAGCGTTTGCTCAACCAGGATAGGATCGTCGATATTGTCGAAGTTGATTACGCCTTTTTGGGCGGCGGTGGTAACTTTGGCGGAGCCTATCTTGAATAGATTGGCGATGAGTGTGGGTTTAAGAATTTCGACGCTTTGCACTTGTTTGATGGGAATTTTGTTGACGGTGATGCGGAACGAGCGCAAATCGAACTCGCGGTGGATGAGATGCTTGTTGGTGATGACAAAATAGTCGTTGGACCAATCTAACAATCGAAAACCGACCCAGATTAAAAAGACCAGGGTAATGAGGATGCCGAGGGTGGCGGCGATAGTGGGGGAAAGAAAGCGAGATACCAGGGCGTAGGTGATGGTGGGGGCGAGCAGCAGCCCCACCAGTGGCCAAAACAGGCGCACCAGCAGGAACCAGATGCTGCGCCGGGCCTGGTACTCGACCAACTCGTCGGGCAGAAGGCCGACGGCGGAGCTTTTGGAGTCGGCGCGGCCTTCGATTTTTAGGGCTTCGGCGAAGGCAGGTTCGGATAGTCCGCTGAGAAGATGGCCGTCGGAGTCTGTTTCGGGGGCCAGCAGGGCGAGTGTGTCGGGGTATTGGGTGAGAAAGGTGAGGAAGTCACGGCCGTTGATGATGAGGAGACGGCCGTCTTGGGCAGCCGTAACTGTGTTGGGGTGGGTGAAAGGCGCAAACAGCCACACATCTTCAAAAGAGTCGCCGGCAAAGTATTGCCTGGAGCCGCGCACGATCCCGTTTTCATCTACTTGTTGGGCATAGAGACGGCCGTTTCGGACAATAAACAGGCTGTTGGCGACATCTCGCTGGTAAGCAATGACGGCGTTGGCGTCAAACTCATATTCCTGGCTGATAGCCGCCAAAGCACGAATTTGCTCCTCTTCCAGGTTGGTAAATATGGGTAATTGGGCCAGAAATTCTACTTTATCGCTCACGGCTGCTCTCGTTGTCTCCAGAGAATTATTTTAACATAATCTTTTTGGCCGGAAAAGGGTCGCCTTTGCCTCCACTCACGCCCTGCTGTATGATTTAACCTGCAAAGGCAGCATAAATTATGTTTACGCTTACCAACCTGTTCAATATCTTTGCTTTGTTGTATGTACTGCGTGGTGTCCAACTGCTGGTTATCATTGTGCGGCAGTGGTCATCGCTTCGCGCCGAGCCGTTAACCGCCGCCAAAAAGCAGTTAGCCGAGCAAGCCTCCTTTTTTATTGCCGTTCCCATTGCTGTGTTTTTTCATGAATTAGGTCATGCGCTGGCCGTCTGGGCTTTTGGCGGCCAGGTCGTGGGGTTTGTTTACCGCTTTTTCTGGGGTGAAGTAGAGCATACGGGAGCATATACCTCGACCGAACGTTGGTTTGTGGCCCTGGCAGGCACGTTGGGTTCGCTGCTGTTTGGTCTGGCGATCTGGTGGCTGCTGCGCCGCAGCCCATCCTCTACGCTGCGTTTTTTTGGGCTGCGTGCCTTCCGCTTCCAAATCTATTTTTCGCTGCTTTATTACCCCCTGTTTTCGGCAGTTTTGCCGATTGGCGACTGGCGCGTCATTTATGATTTTTCGGTCACGCCGCTGTTGAGCGGTGTGACGTTGGTTGTTCATCTGGTTTTCCTGGTTTTCTACTGGCAGTATGACCGGCAGGGTTGGTTTGAGGAGCCGAGCCACGAAACGGCCGTTGCCCAGGCCGAATTTGATGCGCTGGAGCGGGAAACGGCCGTGCAGCCCCAAAACACCGATCTCCAACTCCACTACATCGACATTCTGCGCCGAGGCAGCGCCCACAACAAAGCCGAAACAGCCCTCAAACGCTTCCTGCGCGACAATCCCAACTCCGCTCTGGCATATTTGGAACTGGCCGCCCTGGAGGCTGGCAAACAAAGAACCGTCTCCAAAAAAGCGGCCGCCTACGCTGAAAAAGCGCTGCAATTAGGCCTTTCCGAGCCGAGGCGCGTAGCCATGGCCAACCAGATGGCCGCCAGTTATCAATTGGAAATGGGGCAGGGGGCAACGGCCGTGCAAACCTACTCCCAGGCCATTGCCGCCCTGAACAACCTGCAACCCACGCTCGCCGACCAGCACGCCCTGGCAAATTTATACCGCTCCCGCAGCCTGGCTCACCGTCGCCAACAACAGTACGATGCTGCCTCCCAAGATTTGCAGCAGGCCATGACCCTGGCAAAACAGCTTGGAGACGATAACCTGGCAGCCGCCTACCAAGAAGATTGGGCCATTCTGCAAAACCATGCCAACCACGCATCCAAAGCGGTTTCCTACAATTCGCCTGAGCAATAAGTCAGCCGCAGTGAATTAAAACGTGTGTGTAAGGGCTGACAACTGTCACGTCAAAATCAGGAACAATGGCAGTGGACGATTGTACAAATCCCGACTATTCTCAACACGTGACCTTCACGATTGCCTTGACCCCTGTGCATAAGTACCGATTCTACGGATTGGCCGGAATGTTGCCAGTACCCACTGAGGCAGTTTGTCTGTATTCCCCCAGCGCCATTTTTGGCAAAGACGCTATACCTTGCCTGGAAAACGGCCGTTATACTGTCCACTAACCCGATAAGGAGGTGATAGAAAACGGAGCAAGCCAAACATAATTACCCATTCACACTAAACTCGCAAAACGAGTCAATCACCCTATTTGTTCGTAAAATATTTAAGAGGAGAAACATAACATGACGAAACAACGCCTTTGGATTGTACTGCTTTTAACGGTTGTCCTGAGCCTATTGCTGGCAGCCTGTGGCGGTGGAACCACCGAACCAGCAGCCCCCGCCGACAATGCCGCGCCAGCCGAAGCGCCAGCCGAAGCGCCGGCCGCAGATTCCGCTAGTCAATACCAGATTCCGGCTATCGAAGACGGCAAATACAACGTTGCCTTCGTGTACGTTGGCCCCCACGATGATGGCGGTTGGAGCCAGGCTCACGACGTCGGTCGCCAATACGTAGAAGCAAACGTAGAAAATGTCCACACTGCCTACGTTGAAAACGTCGCCGAAGGCGCGGACGCCGAACAGGTGATCCGCTCCCTGGCCCGCAAAGGCTTCGACGTAATCTTCACCACCTCCTTTGGCTTCATGGATGCTTCCGAAGTTGTAGCCAACGAATTCCCCGATGTAGACATCATCCACATCAGCGGCTACAAATCCAACGAAGAAAACTTTGGCAACCTGATGGGCGCCATGGAAAACATGAAATACCTGGCTGGGATGTTGGCCGGTTCGCGCACCAAAATGGACAACAATACCAAGATCGGTTACATCGCCACCTTCCCCATCCCCGAAGAACTGCGTCTGGGCAATGCCTTTGCCCTCGGCGTACAGCAAACCTGCCCCGACTGCACCATCGACGTGCGCTGGATCTTCACCTGGCATGATCCTATCTTGGAAAAAGAAGGCGCGTCTTCTTTGTTTGACGCTGGCGCTCAGGTTGTGATGACTGGCGCTGACACGCCCGCCCCGGCCGATGCCGCCCCAGAGGGTAAATGGGGTATCACCTACGACTATTCCGGCAACTGCACCTCGCCCAAGTGCCTCACCTCGATGTACTGGAACTGGGGACCGGAATATGCGCGTATTGTTGAAGGTTCCCGCGAGGGCACCTGGAGAGGCGGCTGGGAATACTTCGATGCTGACAGCGGCGCGTTAGGCTTGTTTGGCTTCATGGAAGGCGAAACGATGCAACCGGGCGTGGCTGAACTGCCTGCCGAAGATCTGGCACTGGTTCGCGAAACTCTGGACAAGATGCTGGCCGGTGAATTCACCCGCTTCGACGTCTTCAAAGGCCCCATCACCGACAACCAGGGCAACCAGGTTTTGGCCGATGGCGTGAGCCTGGAGCAGCTTGACCTGGATGGTTTCGCGCAGTTTGGCAGCGAATGCACGACCTGCATGTACTGGTGGAATCAGAACATCACGGCCGAATTGCCCGACCTGGAAAGTTAGTTAGATGTAATTCGTGTAACCTCCCGGAGGTCCTGAACCTCCGGGAGGTTTTTGTTAGAGGTTCCCATGTCTGAATCGCCTTTCGCCGTTGAAATGAATGACGTCGTGATTCGCTTTCCCGGTGTGCTGGCCAATGATCGCGTGAACTTTACGCTGCGGCAGGGCGAAATCCACGCTTTGCTGGGGGAAAATGGCGCAGGTAAAAGCACGTTGATGAACGCTTTGGCCGGGTTGTATCGGCCTACGTCTGGCACCATCAGGATTAATGGTGAGCTGGTTAATTTTAGCTCGCCCAAAGATGCCATCGCCAAGGGGATTGGCATGGTTCATCAGCATTTTATGTTGGTTCCTACGCAGACAGTAACAGAAAACATCTTGTTGGGTCTGGATCAGCCGCGTTTTTTCATGAGATTGAAGGAATATGATCAGAAGGTGCTGGCTTTGCAGGATCAGTTTGGCCTGCGCGTGGACCCGACGGCTAAAATCTGGCAGCTTTCGGTGGGTGAACAGCAGCGGGTGGAGATTTTGAAGACGCTGTACCGGGGCGCGAATATTTTGATTATGGATGAGCCGACGGCCGTTCTCGCGCCGCAAGAAATCGACGATCTGATTGAGACGATGCGGTCTATGGTGGCGCAGGGTAAGTCGATTGTGTTCATTAGCCACAAACTGCAAGAGGTAACGGCCGTTGCCGACCGCGTCACCGTCTTGCGTAAAGGCAAAGTCACCGCTGAAGGCGTGAACATTGGACACATGACCAAACGCGACCTGGCCCAACTCATGGTCGGGCGGGACGTGGTCTTTTCGGTGGCCAAAAAGCCGCAGAAACCCGGTGATGTTGTGTTATCCATCAAAGACGTTCACGCGGAAAACAACAAAGGCGTGCCCGCCCTGCGCGGCGTCAATTTAGAAGTCCGCCAGGGCGAAATTTTGGGTATCGCCGGTGTTTCTGGCAATGGGCAAAGCGAACTGGCTGAAGTCATCACCGGGATGCGGCCGTGTCAGGGCAGCATCCTGATCAATGGCGAAGATGTCGCCAACCAGCCACCCATCGTTTCCATTCGCAGCGGCGTAGCCCATGTGCCCGAAGACCGCACCCACGTTGGCAGCGCCCCCAACCTCAGCATTACCGACAATACCATCATGAAAGCGTACCGCGAACAACCAGTAGCTAAAGGGTGGAGCGTCGATTTCACCTATGCCCGCGAAAATGCCCGCGAACTTAAACGCGCCTACGAAATCCTGGCCCCCAGCGTCGAGACCATGGCCCGCAAACTTTCCGGCGGCAACCTGCAAAAAGTGATTCTGGCGCGCGAGATTTCCATTGAGCCGCGCCTGATGGTGGCTGTGCAGCCCACACGCGGTTTGGATGTGGGCGCCATTGAAGCGATTCAAACTTTAATTTTGGCGCAGCGGGAATCGGGAACGGCCGTGCTCCTCGTCTCCGAAGAACTGGAAGAGCTCCTCTCCCTTAGCGACCGCATTGCCGTCATTTACGAAGGTGAAATCATGGGCATCGTGCCCAACGAAAACGCCGACGTCGAAGAATTGGGTCTGATGATGACCGGTTCGCACCTGGAAGACATCCGCAAACAAAAAGCGGCCTCAGACTCAGGGAGGGTAACATCATGAAATTGCCATTTACGGTCATGTTTGAAAAACGTATGGACGATGTTCCCAAATGGCTGCCCGCAGCTACCTCCATTGGCTCAGTCGTTATCGCCTTTATCATCAGCGCCATCATCCTCAAACTGATTGGCGGCCAGCCTATGCGCGTCGGAAAATTTTTCTTCGAGGCCACCTTTGGTAGTTGGGCCGCCGTTTCCGACACGCTGGTAAAAGCCACGCCGCTAATTATGGTGGGTCTTGCCTGCACCATCGCCTTCAAAATGAAATTGTGGAACATCGGCGCGGAAGGCCAGTTTTATATTGGCGCGTTTGCCGCCAGTCTGGTCGTGTTAATCCCCATGGTTCCACTGGACAGCCCCAGATTTGTCATCATCGGCCTGATGATCATTATGGGCATGATTGGCGGCGCAGCCTGGGGGTTTATTCCCGGCGTCCTGAAAGGCAAGTTTGGCGTCAACGAGATCATCACCACGCTGATGCTTAATTACATCGCCATCCTGTGGAACAACTTCTGGATTTTCAACAAGTGGAGCGACGCCGGTTTCCAGATGACGCCGCCCTTTGAAAAAACAGCCTGGCTGCCACGGCTGGCCGATTATGCCCGTGAATACAAAGCATTTTCCGGCATCACCTTGCACCTGGGCGTTGTCATCGCGCTGGTTGCCACAGTCATCGTGTGGTGGGTGCTGGAACGCAGCCGTTGGGGATACGAAATCAAACTTACCGGCGACAACAAAGAAGCCGCGCGTTATGCTGGTATCAACATCGTGCGCAACATCATCCTGGTCATGATGTTTTCTGGCGCGTTGGCCGGGTTGGCTGGTATGTCAGAAATTAGCGGTGTAGTGCATCGCTTGCAAGAGCGTATTTCCCCCGGATATGGCTTTACAGGCATCATCATCGCCTGGCTGGCCAAGCTAAACCCGTTTGCCGTGGTGCTGGTTTCCATTTTGTTTGGCGCGTTGATTGTCGCCGGCCGTGAAATCCAGCCATCGGGTTTGGCGCAGCTGCTGCAAGGCATCATTCTTTTTATGGTGATTAGCAGCGACGTTTTGTTACGGTACAAAATTCGGTTTATTCGGTTGCATTCTCCGGCGGCCGGGGAGGTTGAGGTCGCATGAATTTAGAAATTATTCTGCACGCAGGCCTGGCTACGGGCACGATTTTACTGTTTGCGGCCATTGGCGAAGTGTTTTCGGAACGGGCTGGCGTTTTGAATTTGGGTGTGGAAGGCATGATGCTTTTGGGCGCGATGGCCGGTTTTAGCACTTCCCTGGCGACGGGTAATGTGTGGCTGGGACTGCTGGCGGCTATCATTGCCGGTGGCATTCTTAGTCTGGCGCATGGGCTGGTGACAATCCATTTCCAGGCCGATCAGGTGGTCAGCGGCCTGTCGTTGACGTTTCTGGGTACGGGTCTGGCCCTGGTTTTAGGCGAGGGATTAACCGGCAAGAATCCGCCTTTGGTCCCATCTTTTAATATTCCCGGTTTGTCGGCAATTCCCTTTTTTGGTCCGGTCTTTTTTACGGATCACAGCTTGTTGGTTTATGTGGGGTACTTGTTTGCGCCATTGGCCTGGTATTTTATTTTTCGTACGCGGCCGGGTATGCACCTGCGTGCTGTGGGTGAAAAACCGGATGCGGCCGACACGATGGGCGTGAATGTGTATGGCTTGCGTTATTTGTATGTCTTTGTGGGCGGTTGTTTGGCCGGCCTGGCCGGGGCAACGATCAGTTTGTCGGTGTCACCAGGCTGGTACAGCGCGCAGACAACATCTGGGCAGGGCTGGATTGCTGTGGGTCTGGTCATTTTTGCCCAATGGGATCCATTGCGGGCGGCGTTTGGCGCGTATTTGTTTGGCGCGCTGCGGCGAGGCATTTTGGATTTGCAAGGACCGGCCTTCTTGCTGGGAATGAAGAATCCTTTGTACGTCAATTCGAATTACGGCTTCTTTTTGCAGATGACGCCGTATATTTTGACGATTTTGGCCCTGGTTATTGGTTCCAGGCAGGCGGCGCGCAAACGTTTGGGCGCGCCGGCGGCGCTGGGGCTGCCTTATATTCGGGGGGAACGCGGGTTGTAAGATTCGATTGGCAATTGTTCAGGTGAAACGGCCGTTCCCTGCCAGCATCACAGTGTGGGGAACGGCCGTTTCATTTCCCCATCACCCCGCTAACTTTCCTACACAAATGGTACGAATAGCCCGCCTTTGGTAAACTGTTTGCCAGTATTATTATTTAACCCGTCATCTGGAGGAATTGTATGCCGGTTGTGTGGTTCATTCGTCATGGTCAAAGTGAATCTAATGCGGATCTCCGTACCAGCCATCCAGCCGACTCCGCGCTGACCCCGATAGGCCACGAAGAATCC
>JAGOMA010000072.1 GCA_017993775.1 Chloroflexota bacterium
GGGTCCAGATTGGCCGTCGGTTCGTCCAGCAGCAGCACGTCCGGCTGCAAAATCATGGCGCGGGCCAGCGCCACGCGCTGCGCTTCGCCGCCAGATAGGGTGCGCGCCCTTTGCTGCGCCTGGTCTTGCAGCCCCACTCGCGCCAGGACGTCCGCTACTTGCTCCCGGCTGTCGCGGTTGCCGCGTAAATGCAGGCCATAGGCCACGTTGGCTTTTACGGAGCGGTTGAGGAGAAACGGCCGTTGAAACACAGTTGTCACCCGCCGCCGTTCAGCCAGGGGAACCTCCTGCTGCCCATTAAAAACCTGACCACGAAACATAATGGTCCCTTTGGTGGGCGGCTCCAAAAAGTTGAGCAAACGCAGCAGGGTGCTTTTGCCCACGCCGCTCGGCCCCACCAGAGCCAAAATTTCGCCGGGATAAACGGCCAACTCGTCGATGCGCAGCACAGAACGGCCGTGATACGCCTTCTCCACCTGCCGCAGTTCATACAATGGCTCGCTCATTTGCTCACCTGCCGCTGCAAAATCAGCATGGTTGTGTTCACCACAAAGGCGATACCAATTAAGATAATGCCCAGGGCAATCGCCAGCTCAAAATTACCTTTGCGCGTTTCCAGAACAACGGCCGTCGTCAGCACCCGCGTACGGCCGTCGATATTGCCCCCCACCAGCATCACCGCGCCCACCTCAGCGGCAATGCGCCCCAACGCCGCCACGATGGCAATAATCACCCCCACCCGCGCCTCAGACAGCGTAGTGGCCATTTCTTGCCAGCGGGTTGCGCCCAGCGATTTGATCTGCTGCTGCAACTGCGGATCCACACCCAGCACGGCGGCCATCGTAAAACCGGCCACCAGCGGCACGGCAATCACGCTCTGCGCTAAAATCATCGCTTCCGGGGTAAACAAACGGGGAATCCAGGCCGACTCGATTTGCCCCAACGGGCCACTACGCGACAAAAGCAGATATACCAGCAGCCCCACCACTACCGGCGGGAACCCCATGGCAGTGTACAACAAGGCCATGACAAACGGCCGTCCCACAAAACGGCGCAGCCCCAAAAACGCGCCAATCGGAATGCCAATCACCGTGCTGATCAGCAGCGCCGAACCGGAAACGCGCAGCGATAAAGCTACGATTTCCAACAGGTCCGGGTCGCCGCTTAGAATTAAACGGATGGCCTGATTCAGGCCGTTGATGAGAACGTCGATGACCCTGCCTCCAGAGCGTGCGTGCCCCTGGCCTGTCCAAAGGTGGGCAGCTTCGGACAGGCAGGGCCGGAACTAGGTAATGATGTGAACGGATGGTTCTTCTACCGGATCATAACCGTCAAGAGCAGCAACGGCCGTGCGGAAATGGTCGCCGCCCACCAGGCGAACAAGGGTTTGTACGGCCGTGTTTTCCCACACAGATTGGGGAATGACCAGATCGTACCGTTCGCGGGTCAGGGGAATAAAATCGAGACCATAGGCGGCCCCGGCAGCGGCAATGGCCAGCCCAACGGTGGCGCTTCCTTCAGCCACGTTTCTGGCTACACGCAAATGGGTCGTTTCGAGGGTGTCATAACCGGCAACGGCCGTTGCCTCTACCCCCATCGCTTGCAATTGACGATCCAGCCACACCCGCGTGCCCGAACCTGCCTGCCGGTTCACCAACTGCACGCCCGGCCGGCTGAGATCAGCCAAACCGGTGAGGGCCTGCGGATTACCGGGCGGCACAACCAGGCCCAAAGCACGATAAGCCAACCCAACCAGATAAATCGGGCGGCCGGGCAGCACCCGCTGCACAAATGGCGCATTGTAGGTGTTCGTCTCGCCATCCCACAAATGCGCCCCGGCCAGATCGGCTGCCCCTTGCGCCAGGGCCATCAACCCGCCCAAACTGCCGGCATATTCCACCTGCATGTGGGCGTCTGGGGCGGCCTCGTGCAGCAGCCGGGCGATAAATTCGATGAGCAAATCATGGCTGCCCACAAACCGCAGGCTATTGGGGGCCGCCTGTGTTGGGGCAACGGCCGTTGCCGCCAACTGCTGCGGCAGCTCGCGCCAGCGGGCAATAGCCACCGCCAGGGCAGCCTCCGCCTGCGCCGGTGAATGGCCGCTGCTGATGGCTTCCAGCAGATATTGTTCTGCCCGGTTGATCAACGTGGCCCACTGCCACGACGGCCGTGCCGCCATGGTTTCCGGCTCGCGGACGCGTGTCCCGCCGCCCTGAAAACTACTCACCAGACCTTCCTCGGCCAGCAAGCTGTATGCCCGGCTGACTGTGCCTGGCGTGCAGCGCCACTGCTCGCCAATTTCGCGCACCGATGGCAGCCGGTCGCCAGGCTGTAACTCGCCGTTGGCGATTTGCTGCCGCAGCGTGGCGGCAATTTTCTGGTAGAGGTGTGTTTTGGTTTGATGGTTCATTGTATCGTTTGTATGGATACAATCGTAACAAATATCCAACAAATGGCAAGCCTCGCCAGGGCTTAAACGCCCCGGCTAAACAACAACGCCGGTTGAAACCGGCTGACTGAGGGTCGAAGCCGGTTGAGTGGCCAGACAAGCCCCGTTCATGGGCGTTGTTCCCTGCCCGGCGGCTTTAGTGCTGGGCAGGACGGCCCACAGCCGCCCACGGCCCGATTTTACCGGATGGCTTTTTAGGATAAACTTGGGCGCGGTTTAAGACCTTTTGCACCGATGGATGGATTGACAGCTTTATGACCAAACGACAACTTGGGTATGCATTTATAGCCTTGGGCATCTTGGCGGCGATTGGCTCGTTTGCCAATGATTTGCTGGGCGCAGACAATTTTCAGGGGATTGGGCCATCGCAGCGGCTGGCGCTGCTGGCCGCCGGGGCCGTGGTTCTGGTGGGCGTCAGTCTGCTGCCGCTGGGAGACAAACCGGCATGAGTGATGAATTTGTGGCCCTGAACGAGGGGGAAACGGCCGTTACCCTGCCCACCAAACTCGCCATCACCCTCCCGCGCATCCTGATCGGGCTGGCGTTGGCTGCCTTTATCGGCTACTTCATCGTTTACGCCATCTATGCCTACCGCCTCTTCCAGTTCCCCTTCGACTATGATCAGGGCGAGGGTTTTGAACTCATGGACACCCTGCTGTTCAGCCAGGGGCAATGGCCATACCGCGACAACAACACCTACCCTTTCTACTCGTCGAACTACCCGCCGCTGTTTCATGTGGTCACCGTGCCGCTGGTGTGGCTGTTTGGGCCGCACTATTGGACCGGCCGCCTGGTTTCCTTTTTGGGCACGCTGATCACGGCGGCGGCCATCGGCTACGCCGTGCAGCGCGAGGGCAAACGGTGGTGGCTGTCGGCGCTGGCCGGGTTGGCGTTTTTGGCTTCCAACTACGTCTACCACGTCGGGCCGCTGTTTCGGCAGCACATGTTCATGGTGATGTTCGAGACCGTGGCGGTGGTGATGATGGCCGCGACGATTGCCAAAGAGGAAGAGACAGGTAAGCGGCTAAACGGCCGTCTCCTCCTGGTCATGGTGTTGCTCTTAGCCGCTGGGTATACAAAGCAGCTAGCTTATGCCACCGTTGCGGCCGTGTTCATCTTCTTTTTTATTCGCCAGCCGAAGCGAGCGGTGCTGTGGGCCATGCCCTTTGCCCTGGTAACCGGCCTCATCTTTTTGTGGATCGATTGGGCCACCAACGGCATGTGGCTGCTGAACACTGTTACCGCCAACATCAACCCGTTCATCCGTGAGCAGGCGATTGGGCTGTTCCGGCAGTGGTTCACACTGCACACCATCCTCACGGTGACGGCGCTGGCCTTCGCCGGTTATCAGTTGTATTTCGAGCGGCTGTCGGTGTACAGCATCTGGTTTGTGGCGGCGCTGGCCAACAGCGTAACGGCGGGCAAATGGGGCGCAGGCGAATCTTATTTTGCCACGGCCGTTGCCGCCAGCTGCGTGCTGACCGGTCTGGCGTTTCATCGGCTGCTGGTGTGGGCGGAAAAACGAGACGGCCGTCGCCCGGTGGGCTGGCAAACGGCCGTGCTGACAGCCATCGGCCTACTGTTCGTCATCCAGGCCAACAAAATGTTCCACATGCCCACAGACATTCCTGCCCTGCGCGCCATCGCCGCTGCTCTGGGCAAACCCACCGAGGTGTGGATCGCGCCGCAAACCTCCTGCTCCGCGCCGCGAGAACCGGAAATGATTCCCTACGTTGATTCGGCCGGGGTTTCGCTGCTCGGGCGGCCGCCTAATCAGGCCGATACCGCCGCCGGCATTCAAATCGCCGAGTTTGTCGCCGCCGGGCAAACGGCCGCCTTTAGCGAAGACGCCGGCTTCAATTTTTACGTCGGGCGGGACATCGTTACCAATCCAACCCAACTTTTGAACCTGTATAACAACAATCAGGTTGATCTGACAGAAATGCTGGCCATGCTCAACAATCAGGCATTCGATTCGGTGATATTGCGCGCGCAGTTTTACCCGCCGCCGGTGCTGGAAGCCATCGGCCAACAGTATGAAACGGTGGATTTGGTGCAGATGAATGGCTTTGTTTATTGTCTGATGCGTCCGAGGTGAAGAGAGAAGACTGGAGATTAGAGACTGGCGACTGGAGACTGAATGTCGCTCAGTCTCCAGTCGCCAGTCTCCAGTTCCCCAACTACCGATGAAGAAATACAAAATTGACCTCCCGGCCTTCGCCGGACCGCTGGATTTGCTGCTGCATTTGATTGAGCGTGAGGAATTGGACATCACGGCCGTTTCCCTCATGCAGATCACCGGCCAATATCTGGCGCAAGTGGAGCAGCTGAAGGAAAACCGGCTTGACGAATTGATCGATTTTCTGGTCGTTGGCGCGCGGCTGGCGCTGATTAAAAGCCGCGCCCTGCTGCCGCAAACGCCCGCTCTGCCCGGCGACGGCGACGAAGAGGAAGACCCGGCCGAAGCGCTGGTGCGCCAGCTGCGCCAGTACAAACAATTTAAGGATGCGGCCGCCTGGCTGCACGAACGGGAAGAGCAGAACTTGCGCACCTATCTGCGCGTTGCGCCGCCGCCAAAGTTGGAAGGGCGATTGGACATGACGGGAATAACGGTGGAGAAATTGATTACGGCCGTTCTCGACGTTCTCTCCCATGCGGAACATATGGAAGATAGCGTGGCCATCATCCAGCCGCGCCAGCTCACCATCGAAGGCCAGATCAAACGGCTGCGGCTCCGGCTGAAACAGCAGCCATCCTTTCAGTTTCAAGACCTGCTTTCGCCAGAACGCTCGCGGATAGAAATTTCGGTGACGCTGTTAGCGGTATTGGAATTGATTAAACGACACGAGGCGACGGCCGTTCAGCCGTCGATGTTTGGGCCAATTGAAATTCGGGCGGTGGATGGGTCAGGAACGGCCGTTACCACCACAACTGCTCCCGACCATACCGAAATACCAGATACACAATAAGGCCGATCAACGCCGGCACAAACAACAATCGCAGCACCATAAAGCCGCCAAACCGCAAAAACACAATCAGCAGCAGCAGGCCAATGATAATCTGCGCCCAGCCGGGAATCTGGCGCAGGCGCGTCCACCAATCCGCGCTGTCAAAAGAAGATGGGTTTAATCGTCGGCTTTGCGCTTCGCGGCAAAATTCCCCCGTCCCAATGTGTACCACATCACCCTGCATGGTCCACTCGCAGCCACACGTTTGGCAGCGATAAAAAGCCGACTGCGGCCGGACAGGACGTTTGCCTTTTTGCCGCAAAATCTCCCCGCCGCAGTGGTCACAATCATATCCGCTGTCTAACCAAATTGTTTCCTTTGTTTTCATACACTGTCAGGTGCAAGAGGGCTGAACGACTGGATGATGCGCAATAAACCAACCCCCAATTAAACCAACAAGCCAGGTTACATGCGCTCGCAGCTATCTAATAACAAGTTATAGGTTCCCGACAAACTGACATATACAAATCCGCCACAATCTTTGCAAGAGGCCTGATATTCAACGCCTTGCTCGCCCGAAACCGGTTCCCAGGCTGTCAGGACATGGCCCCGAATGCTGGCAAATGCTTCCGCTTCGCGCATCTGGCGATTGAGAAATACTTCTTTTTCGGCCGTTTCCGCCACGTGCAAATTTTCGGTTGCCCCAACAATGGCGCGCACCACGGCTGCTTGCACTAAATTATCCGGCACGTTATCCGGTAGGCCGCTGACTTTGGCCAACATCAGCTCCAATACTTCCGCAATTTCCTGGCGGGTTTCCTGGTGGTAATGCGCCACCAACGAGCCTTCTTCTAATAATCCGGCCAGGTAGTGGACGGCCGTTTCCAACTGCATTTTTTTCACTTCAGCCGACGTGGTCATTCTTCTGTGTCTCCTTGCTATGGCGCCGACCGCCCTTGCGGCGGTAGTGGTAATGGGATGGCTGCGCGGATCCTTCTCTCGCAAGCTGGTGTATTATACCGGCTATGTTAACCGATGCCAGCGGTCAGGATCCACCCGGCCCTGAACCTGACGGCCGATTTAAACTCTCGAACTGCGCCTTGATCATGTCACGCTCGACTTGTTTTCGGGCGATTTTCCGATCCACTTCGGCGACCATTTCACCCAACACATCGCGGCCCTGACGTTCGGCCAACGTCACTTCCAGGCTCAAGGCAACCATCGAATCGGTGTGCAGCGTTTGCCGTTCCAGGTGAATACGCGCCAGACGGCGGCGGCAGCGATTCAATTCTTCTTCCAACGCCCGAATCATGTCGCCTTCGGTCTGTGCGGAAGAAGCTGAGGCGATGGGTTGACCACCGTCCAACTGACGGGCTACGGCCAGAAGTTCGGCCAGACTGCGGGCGGCATAGGCATCATTGACGGCCGTCATCATTTCCGTGCGGTAAGCGCGATCCTCGGCGTCGGTGGTCAGGTCGGGGTGCAGGCGGCGGGCCAATTGGCGGTAGAGCTTTTTGATTTGCGCTTCGGTGGTCTGGCTGACGGGTTCAGACGGCCGTTTCGGGGGTGTTTTTGGCGGCTGCTGCCAGGTGCGCCGGTACTGCTCCGCCACCGAGCGGTGATCGGCGCCAAATGTTTTCTCGTTGCGGCGGCGCTGAATACGGTCCAGCAAATCGGCTACTTCCGCTTCTACGGCCGCCAACACAACCAACCGATCACCCATCCGCGCCGCGTAGGCAAATTCAAACGCCTCGATATCGGCGCGATAATCGGCCAGTTCCGCTTCGGCCTCGATCAGGTCCGTGCGCGCTTTTTCCACTTCAGCGCGCAGCCGGGTGATGGTGGTGGCTATCGATTCCAAACTTGGGTCCCGTCCTTTTTAGCGCGACACAGCCGGCAAATAGGTGTAGCGGATTTCGTCGGCGACAACCAACGTTACCGGCAGCACCACCGGCAGGCCAATGGTTTCCCCGGTAGCGCTGAGGGTGATTGTGCCAGTATAAACGCCTGACGGCCGTTCCATGCTGTTTATCGTCGCCAACACAGTGATCTGCTCTCCGGGCGCAATCAACCCACCGGCTGACGACAAAATTGGGTGGATGACGGCCGTTTCGTCCGTTTGCGCCGTGTAAGTGAACGACTGCGTACCGACATTGCGCAGGCTGATCGGCCAGGTGGTGGTATAAGGCTGCTGCGTGGGGGTGATGACGGCCGTCAGGCTGCCGGGCCACACCTGCGCGGCGGCGTAAGTGGGGATTGTCGCCTTCGGCATATCGCGCAGCGCGGCTTCTGCCGGGCGTCCCTGGATGGCATAATACCGCATCTGTTCGCATTCCTGGTACAGGCCGGGCTGGTTAAAATTCAGATTAAACACCATCATGGCTTCCATCCACGGCCAGTTGGTGGCGGCGTACTGGTAAGCGCCCACCAGGTTATCGGCCTGTTCCTGCTCGGTGACAAGCTGCCAGAGACGGCCGTCCCACGAACCATCGGCGCGGCAGGCATCGGGCGGCGTCACCAACCAGCCAAACTCGGTCGCCCACAATTTTTTATGGCCATACCCCTGCTGCTGCATAATTTCGTAGATTTTTTCCGCGCCGCGGAAGCAAAAACCATTGGTGCAGTTCTGGTCGGGATCCGGCGACGAAACGTCCGGCGCAGCGTCGAAATTGGCGCTGAAGCCGTAAGGATGGTATCCCAGCGCATCCAGACAGTTCCCGCCGCCGGCCGCCAAAAACTCCTTGAGGAATTCACGCTCATCCTGGTACAACCCGTTATGCCCCGGATGCCCGTTCCACGTGCCGATAACCCGACCGGTGGGCGCCAGCCCGGCAGAGATCACTTTGGCCTGGGGATCGGCGGCTTTGATTTGGGCATAGGCGGTACATAGCAGCGTGGCATAATCAGCGGCGTTGGGCGGCGCGGCCCAGCCATAGGCAGCGTCCAGGTTAGGTTCGTTGCCGATCTCGTAAGCGTCTATAAAGCCAACCTGCGACTGCGCCAATTGGAACACAGATGCGCTAAAGGCTGGTAAATTACTGAATTGGGCCGCGCTGGCCTGCACGCGCATTACCACCTGAACGGGCAGGCGACTGCCGGGGGCGTTAAACACCTTCATCCAGTTGAAACCCATCGTCTGAATTTTCGCCACGTCCCAGGCGGCGACGTTGGCCCCATATCCCAGGGCAAGCTCATCGGTTTTTTGGGGGGCGGCGGAATGGAGCTGGCTAAAGAGCAGCCCCAGACCGAGAACAGCCATGAGAACGCTGCTAAAAAGGGAAACGGCCGTGCGCCGGCCCATCCATCTGGCAATAAATTGATTTTCCTTCACTGTTTTAGTTTCTCCGTAAAGTCCCTAAAGAACGCGGATTGAATAGCCTACAGGTGTACCTTCTCAAGAGCAAGCCCTTGAGGGTCTGTTTAGCCGCGCGAATTTTAGAGGAAATGGGCAGCGGCCGGTAAAAATAATGAAAGGCGGCCCATGGGCGTATTGCCATTTTCAAATCGCGGCCATGAACCAGATGCCTGTTGCGACGCAACCTGGGCCGCGAAAAACCACTTGTGCGTGGTCCCGCGATCGCTTACCCAATACCCTGCAGCAGCGCCCGTACAACGTCCAATTCATCCTGGTTGATGGTGTGCCCCATGCCGGGATACAGACGCATGGTCACAGCGCCGCCCAGCTTTTGGAACACCTCGGCGCTTTCCGCCACGCGCTTTTGGGGGATGTGGAAATCCACGTCGCTGCATCCGAGAAAAACGGCCGTCTCCCCCAACCACCCCTCATAATCGCGCGGCGTGCCATCCGGTCCAATCAGGCCGCCGCTCAAACCAATCACGGCCCCATACCGTTGGGCGCGCCGCGCCGCAAATTCCAGCGCCAGGCACGCACCCTGCGAAAAACCCAGCAAGGCAACCTTCTCCGGCGGAATTCCGGCGCGGGTGATGGTTGCCAGAACATCGGACACGGCCGTTAGCCCCGACGTGATGCCCGGTTCGTTGTGCGCCATGGGAGCCAAAAAACTGTAAGGATACCAGGTGTTGCCCGCCGCCTGCGGGGCCAGATAAGCCCAATCGGGTTGATCGAACTCTGGGGCCAGGGTAAGGATGCTTTCGGCTGTGGCGCCACGGCCGTGCACCAGAATCATGGCCGCTTTTGCCTTGGCCAGCGGCGCGCCGGTGTGCAGAACCGGCTGTTTTTGGTGAGGAAACAGGTCTGGCAGCATGATGAATCCTCAGGAAACGGCCGTTTCCCCATTCCAGGGGCGCACGCGCAAAGGCTTCAGATGCGACTCGATGGTCGCACGATGGTCTTCCAGCCAGGGCGGCAGGCGCAGCCGCGTACCCAGGTCTGCGGCAGCCTCATCATACAAAAAGCCGGGGCCGGCCGTGGCGATTTCCACAATATGCCCATCCGGATCGCTGCTGTAAATGCTTTTGAAGTAAACGCGATCCATCACCGGCGAAACACGCAGTCCGGCTTGCAGCAG
Organism: Chloroflexota bacterium; assembly: GCA_017993775.1. Lineage (GTDB taxonomy): Bacteria > Chloroflexota > Anaerolineae > Promineifilales > Promineifilaceae > Leptovillus. The sequence goes on from JAGOMA010000072.1 coordinate 9,888, forward strand.
CTTCTCGCGGTAGATGAGTTGGGTTTCTTCGTCGGCGACGGCAAAGGCGTAATGATGGGTCTGACCCGCGCCCATTTGCACCGCGTGGTACCGTTTGTCCTGCGGGTTGCGCTCAAAATAGGTGATAAGCGTGCCGGGACGGCCGTTATCCACCCCCCAATACCAGTGCGCCGAAGTCGGATCATCAAAATTGGAGGTCATTTTTACCCGCTGTAAACCCAACAGTCCGCCAAAAAAGGCATGGGTGCGCTCGATGTCCGTGCCAATGGCCGTGATATGATGCATGCCGTGACTCAGCGCCATATCGGGCGTGATGGCGGGTACAGGCTCTGGCCAGTTGGCGGCCGCAATGCGCGCCTCGTCCCGATTATTCACCATCATCTCGGCCGGTGGGTAACGATGCACGCTGCCCAGAGCAGCCAGCGGCTCGTCGATGGCAAATCCAGGCTCCAGAGTGGCTATTTCGATGATCACGCCATCGGGATCGCGGAAGTAAATCGATTGGAAGTAATGGCGATCGAGTGGACCATCCACCTTTAGGCCGAGGTCTGTGAGGCGGCGTTTCCATTTGAGCAGGCCGTCGTAATCGGATACGGCCAGGGCAAAGTGATGGGTTCCGCCAATGCCCGGGCGACCCTGGGAGGCGTTCGGCCATTCAAAAAAGGTAACGGCCGTGCCCGGCCGGCCAATTTCATCACCAAAATAAAGGTGATATGCGCCGGGATCATCAAAATTGACCGTTTGTTTAACCAGCCGCAGCCCCAAAACGCCGGTGTAAAAATCAACAGTGCGCTGAGCGTTGGTGCAAACCAGGGTGATATGGTGCAATCCTAAGATAGACATCAGGTCTCCTTTTACCGGCTCTAGAAACATCTAGCCCCGGTCACACTTGTTTAGACGTTTGATAAAATTCGCGCAGCCAGGACTCGCGCATCGGCCCATTGGTCGGGGTGACGGCCGTTGTACCAGATAGCGCGCTCTGGACCGAAGCCAGCGCGGGCGTGCCAGGCGAGCATCGTCAGCAAGCGGGCGCGCCACAGATCGTCGTGGCGGATGAATTTGGCGGTCTTGTAGGCTTCCAGAAGCAAGGCAATGAATTCATCGTGAAACGCAACGGCCGTTTACGGCTGCCAGACTGGGGGATTTTGCGGCGGCAGGTGCAGCGTGTTATCGGCTCGCGCATACCAAACCGCCGGTCTCAATCAATAGCCATCGACTTTTCAAAGCGGCGGTAGCCAAGAAACGCCAGGCCAATGCTCAAAATATACAACACCAGCAATGGCGCCATCGTCAACAACATCGTCACCGGATCAATCGAAGGCGTAATCGCCGCCGCTAAAATGGCCACGCCCACCACGGCCACACGCCATTGATCCCGCATCATCGGACCACTCACCAATCCCACCACCGACAGCACATAAATGATGATGGGCATCTGGAAACTGATCCCCAGCCAAAAAAGCATGGCCAATATAAACCCAATATATTCCTGCCCGGTCCAATCGGTCTTAAACACTGAAGGCATGAACGAAGATAAGAATGCAACGGCCGCAGGCACAAGCACAAACCAGGCAAAGGCAATGCCCAAAAGGAACAACCCCAGGGCGGCCGGAATAAAAAGATACACGTAGCGGCGTTCTTTTTTAGTCAGGCCGGGAGATATGAACAGCCAAAACTGAAATAGAATCACCGGCATGGAGAGGATGACGCCGGAAACCAGCGCGACCTTAAAAAAGGTTTCTATCCCTTCCGTTGGCCGCAGCGTTTGCAGTTGGCCGTTGTAGGGTTCCAGTAAAAAGAGGAGAATGTCCTGAGCGAAGATAAAACTAACAACTGTACCAATCACCAATGCCAGCGCGGCCCAAGTCATCCGTTTTCGCAGTTCGTTAAGATGCTCTAACAAGGTTTGCTCAACGAAACTATCTTCGTGTTCTGTGCTTTTGCTCATTAATCGGGGTCGTCGGCTACGTCGATGGGTTTTGGCAGCGAGATTTCGGTTTGGTGCGACACGGCCGTTTCATTCGCTTTCTTCTCGTTCGGCCACTGCGGTGGTCTGATGCTGTTTTCGCTAAGTTTTTGGCTCTCCTGCACCGCCCGGCGGCTTTCCTCAAAGGGAACCGAAGCAATGGATGTTACTTCGCGGCGCAGATCGGCCATCTGGCGGCGCAAATCTTGCATCTCTTTCATCGTATCCCGCAATTCGCCGCTGCCATCCACAGCATCCAACTCTGCATTTAGCTGGCGCGAAAAACCGCGCGCAATCGCCTGTAATTGGGCCGTCGTTTTGCCCAGCCAGTAAGCCACCTGCCGAATACGCTGCGGACCCATCACAATTCCCGCCAGGAATAAAATCAGGATCAGTTCGGGTGCGCCAATGCCAAAAAAACTATCCATAAGTCGTTTGCAACACAGTCGTAGGTAAAGCCTGATGCATCAACCCTCAGGGTTTCCACCAGAGGAACTGCGCCACCTGGGCTTAAAATTAATCTGGCTCACTATCTTTGTTTGGTTTGGTTTTGGGCGTGTTATCGTCCGGCTCGTCGCCTTGCAAGCCTTCACGAAAAGCACGAATGCCCTTGCCCATTTCGCTGCCCAATTTACCAATTCGACCAACGCCAAAAATCAAAATGACAATGATTAAAATGATGACCCATTCCCATCCACCTAACATGTGTCTCTCTCCTAACCTGGATAAATCAGTAAGATTTACCCGTAAATTTCGCAAATGGCGCAGATAGGTTTATCTGTGGCAGCCGCGTCATCTCTGGATGATTTTTGCCTTCTCAATTATTTAGAAAGCATTGAAGCAGAACGCGTTGATATTATTTTACCAAGAGCCATTGGGTATGGGACTTGTGGGTAGTTGCGTCCTGATTTGTGGAATCATTTTGCCATCAGAGTGCTTCGCGCAGGAAGCGACCCTCATTATAACAAAAACCAGACAAAACTTATGATTATCTAACCATTTCCTTCGCTTTCGGCGGGGCAGGCTACGGTAACATCCCGATAGAGCAAAAACCAATCGGCAAATGTTTTGTATCGATCGCGGGGCTGGGTGATGAGGCCAATTTGGGCTTCGTTGACTTCCGGGCTGACGGCATATGTGTAGACATCCTGGTAAAGGGTCAGCGCCGGTATGTCCTGATCAAAAAAGCGCATAAAGGTGTCGTAAGACGGCCGTCTCTCTTCCATGCCCCATACCTGCCGCCCGGCTTCCAATGCTTCGCTGGCCCGCCGATTGTTCCAGCCGGTATAGTTTTGCCCGCGCACAATCGCTTCCTGGCTCCAAAAATCATACAGGTCGGGGTCGCCAGACGGCGTGAAAGTAACCAGCGCCACGTCATAAGTGCCATCCGCCAACAGTTGGCGCAGCGCGGCGACATCTTGGGCAGAGGTGATTTGCGTGTCAACGCCAACGGCCGTCCACTGAGTTCGTAAGGTTTCGGCTACGGCCGTCTGCTGCGGGGAGTTCAAGGCCACCAATCGAAGGGTTAATGGCTGACCGTCTTTTTGCCGGAGGCCGCTATCCGCGCCAAACAGCCAGCCCGACGTATCCAACAACGCGGCCGCTGTGCCTGGATCATACGGCCGTGACGCAAAAATCGCCGGGTTGTAGACCCACGACGATGGCAAATAAGGCCCTTCAAACAAAAGTCCCTGGCCGTTCACGGCTACACCAACCAATGCAGCCCGGTCCAAGGCGGCAACCAAAGCCTGCCGCCCCGATAGGGTGCGCACCAATTCGTTGGCCGGCTGGCGCAGATTAAACCACACGGCCGTGTAAGTCGGTTCTGGCGCTGTAAACAAGCGCACATCTGGCATGGCGGCCACGGTGGGCAGCGCGGCGGCGCTTACTCGGTTGATGGCGTGAATGGAGCCAGCCGCAAATGCTTGCATCAGGTCGGCTTCAGAAGGGAAAAACTGAAAATTCAGGGCGGCGATTTGGGTTCCTTCGCGCCAATCAGCTGGGTTGGGGATGAGGCGGAGACGGCCGTCTTGCTGCCAGTTCACCGCCGGGTCCACCATAAATGGCCCGGTCCCTACCGGCGCCTGATTAAAATCGGCCTCGGCCAGTTGGGCCACGGGCACATCGGCTAACAAATGCTGCGGCAAAATCCCCCGCGTCGTTTCGGCTAAAAATGGCGAGAACGGTTCCGCCAAGGTAAACACGATGGTCTGCGCATCGGGTTGCTCGATGGTGACGCTCCGCCATAACTCGGCCAGGGCTGGCGGCCCGGGAAAGGCTTCGTCTTGCAGCAGGCCGTAGGTGAAGGCAACGTCGACGGCCGTGACCGGCTCTCCATCATGCCACAGCAGATCGTCACGCAAGGTAAAGGTTACGGAACGGCCGTCCTCACTCACCACCCAACGTTCAGCCAGAGCCGGAACCAATGCCCCAGACGCGTCATAACGCGTCAGCCCATCAAAGATAAGGCTCGTTAACTCACGATCTACCGGGTACAAATCACTTACAAGAGGATTCAGGCTTCGCGGCGCGCCAACCACCCCTTCGATAAAATCACCACCGGCGGCCGGCACACGAACTGAACAAAAACTGGCAGACTGCACCTGAAAAGATAACAAGGCAATCACCAGGGCGAACGCTACCCCGGCTAACAACACCTGCCATCTAAGATTAATGTTCATTACACACAATAAAACGTGAAACAAAGCGCCCATTCCTGCGCCCTGTTTCACGTTTCTCAGCTAAATCAAAGTAGACGTCAGCGTTAACGCCAACTATCAAACGATTTGTCCCCAGGCCAGGAACGCTAAAATGGTGTTGATAAAAAAGAGAATGGAAAGGCCGATTGTAACCTGGTGCATCGTCGCTTCCACACCACGACGGGTTCTAAAACTACCGCCCGAATCACCGCCACCCATAAAGCCGCCCAGACCGCCGCCTTTTGTTTGCAGCAGCACCAAAACGGTCAACACAACCGCTAAAATGATTTCAATTACTCCCAAATAAGGGGCCCATGCTTGCATATCACTACCTCTTCAAAATGATTTATTCTCCACCCGGACTGTAGCAGAGTTGTGCTTGGCGCCCGGACAAACCAAACGGGCATTATAACAGTCTCAAGGACGGCCGTCTAGTCCGGTTCACACGCGAGGTAATTTCAATTATCAACGCCTCATCGAAGCGACCGGGACGGCGTGTGGAATTTGCTGCCAGTACACACCTGGATTCTCATCCGCCATTGTTTACCACAGGCGGCATTGCCAGCAATGCCGCCTGTGGTAAACTAACCAACGAGTGGAACACATCAACATTAAACTGCTCTTCAAGACTCAACTCTAAGGTCAACTCGTGATTGAAATTAGTAACGTCACCAAAAAATATCTAAATCTAACCGCGCTCGATCATGTTACTCTGCATATCCCTACAGGGGAGGTTGTCGGGCTGTTAGGACCAAATGGCGCTGGCAAGACGACGCTTTTTAAACTTATCGCCGGCGTTTCCTCCCCTTCCGCAGGGAGAATCAAACCGGCTGGCGGCGTCTGGCCAAAAATCGGCTATAAACCCGAAAGGCTTCTATTCCCCAACCACCTGCGCGTCCATGAATACCTCCAGCAAGTGGCCAAATTGAGCAACCTCTCTGGGTCGCAAGCCAGGCGCGCGGTAGACGCCAGCCTGGCAAAGGTTAATTTGCAAAGCGCGGCCAACAAACGGATCAAGGAATGCTCAAAGGGGATGCGTCAACGCCTGGGTCTGGCGCAAATTCTCATCGGCGATCCGCCGCTGCTGCTGTTAGATGAACCCAGCAACGGGCTGGACCCATCAGGGCAGTCTGAAATTTATGAGATCATCCACAGCCTGCACGAGGCTGGAAAAACCATTGTCATGAGTACCCATCACCTGCCGGAGGTAACTCAGGTTTGCACCCATCTGGTTATTTTGAACCGTGGTCAGGTTCACTACGAAAACAGCATGGCGCAGGCGATGGCCGCTCAATCGCACATTCGCATTCGCGCCAATAAGCCCTTGGAGGAATTTGGCGTATCGCTGCTGGCCTTACATGACGAGATTGAGGTGAAGGACGAGCTGATTATTCTTAAAGGAGAGGCTATGTTCATGCGCCGACAGGTCTTGGTGATGCTGTTAGAAGCCGGTTATGACGTGGTGCGAGTGGAGCACAACCGTGTCTCGTTATCAGAAATTTATGCCGAGGCTGTCCAATGACTCAACGCATTTTGGCTTTGTCGGGTTATTTTTTCCGTAGCCTCTTACGATCACTTACTGGATTGATGTACATTTTGCTCAGTCTGGCTTATTGGCGGGTGATGTTTTCGCCGGACCAACGGACGCCAGATGCATCGTATTATATTTTGGTTTTGGCGGCGTTTGGCGTGGGGCTAACATTTCTCACTACGCTAACCATTGCTTCGCGCGCCAATCAGGCAGCTCATGTTGTCTGGGTTGTGCGCTTGCCTAGCCGGGTGGAATATCTGACGGCCGTTCTCCTCACATCCGTCCTCTTTGCCACCGCCTTACAACTGCTGCTGGCTGTGCTGGCGCTGTTTCGCGGCCCAGATTTGCCCCTGGCCCAAATCATGTTGATCCCGCCTGTCTGGCTGGCGCTGAATGCCCTTACGGCCGTTCTCGCCCTGCACGCCACCGATTTTGTTGCCTCTGGTTGGTCGCGCATTATCCTGTTTGGCCTCATCGCCATATTTCTGGTTGGCCAAAGCCTCAACACAACAAGCAGCCTCAACACCTGGCTTATCCTGCGGATCAACGACCTCAGTCGCTCCATGATGGGCAGCGGCTGGATAATCATCGCCTCACCCCTCAATTCCTTTTCCGGCTGGCTGCAGCAAGATGGACCGGCTGCCCTGAGCAACCTGTTTAGCCTGCCTTTCTGGCCCTTCCACGCCATCGCCGATGCCGTTGTCGCCGGTAGTTTTAACACTTCCCAGGCGCTGGCCCCGGCCGTGTTGTTGTTGTATGCCACCTTATTGATCATGTTGGCTGCCGATATTTTTGCCAACAAAGACATGGATCTAACCGAGTGACCTTATGGAATGCTGGCATTGTGAACGGCCGTCACACGCCATCTGCCGCTTTTGTGGACGCGCCGTCTGTAAAACCCACAGCCAAGAGATGCCTTATATCCTCCACAGCTACCGCACTCAGGCCAACACCTACAAAGCCTTTGTTGTTGCCGGCGCAATCTGGTGCGGCGAATGCAAACCCCAACAAGACCCAATTACGCTGACCAATCTGGATTAGACGCCATTTTCTCATGTTGATACGCCGCCTGTTGCTCGCCATTGGATGTACCAGCCTGCTCTTGCTGTTGGCGGCCTGCACGCTGCTAAATCCGGCCGAGAGCCAAACCAATGCGCCAGCCACGGCCGTTCCTGCCACGCCGGCCACCCTCTTAACCCCATCCGCCCAAAACACGCCCAGCTTCACCATCGCCGCCACCCTCACCCCCACAGGCAATTCACTCATCATCTGGCTGCCGCCAGCCGTCGCCTCCCGCACGGAATCCGGAGCCGTGACCCTGTCCGACCAACTGCTGGCTTTCAACGGCGCTCACCCAGACCTGGAAATCATCGTTGAGCAAAAACCCACCAACGGCCTGGGAGGCACCCTGAACTACTTGCGCACCGGTCGTAACGTCGCCCCGGCCGTTCTGCCAGACCTCATTGCCCTGCCCGTTACCCAACTCTCCGCCGCCGCTACCGAAGGGTTAATCCTGCCAATGGAGGATTTTCTCGACCCCACGGCCGTCGACCAACTTTTTACGCCAGCTCAGGAATGGGCCTATAATGCCAGCCACCTTGTCGGCCTCCCCTTCGCCCTCACCGAGATGCTGCACCTGGAATACAGCACCGTTATCACCACCACGGTCCCTTTGCTCTGGTCGGATTTTATTTCCGACACCACAAAACATATGGTTTTCCCGGCCGCCGGCCCCGATGGCGCCCGATTAGCCCTGCAATTTTATCTGGCGGCCGGTGGTAAATTGACCAACGAAGCCGGGCAACCCGCGTTGGAAGCGGCGCCGCTAACCCTCGCCCTGGAACAACTTTATAACGGCCGTTCCAATGGCTTCATCCTGCAACAAAGCAGCAACATTACCAACCTCGCCGATGGCGTGCTGCTGGTACGCGATGGCTCCACCGACAATGCGCTCACCTCCTCCGATGTGTTTTTACAAAGCATCATTACCGGCTACACGCCCCGATATGCCGCCATCCCCGGTTTAGACGCTCCCTTACCGGCAATTATCAACGGCTGGGCCTGGGCCATCACCACCCCCGACATTCAGAAAAAAGCGCTGGCCGCAGAACTGATCGCTTTCCTCACAACACCCGAAAATTTGGGCAGTTGGAGCCAGGAAAGCCAAATTTTGCCCGCCAACCCCGCCGCCCTGGACACCTGGCCCGCCGACGACCCCTATGCCAATTTTGCTCAAGAAGAATTGCAGCGCGCCATCCCCATGCCCCTGGCGGCCAACACGGCCATCATGTCTGCCCTGGGAAACGCCGTCTTTGATGTGATTTCCCTCAGTAAAACCCCGACCGTAGCCGCCGCAGAAGCGGTTGCCGCCGTCGCGCCTTAGCTCGGAAAATTTGGCTGTGTACCCAGAAAATTATGTCGTCCGCACAAAACTAATCCCTCCTTTCCTGCCCAAACGCACTCTGGAACGACCGCGGCTGACGCACCGCTTAATGGAAGCGGCAGATTATCGCCTGACAGTTGTCCTGGCTGGAGCAGGTTACGGCAAAAGCACGGCGCTCACGGCGCTCGCGGCCGTTACCCCCCATCTTGTCTGGTATCACCTCGATGACAACGACGTGGATCCGCTGCGCTTGCTCTTGCACCTCTACCACGGCTTTGCCGGCATCCTACCGGGTTTTTCCAATGCTCCGCTCACCATTTTAGAAGCCTGGGACCAAAGCAGCACGCCGCTTCCCTGGGCAACGGCCGTCGACATGCTTGTCAACGCCCTCACGGAATACGCCGCCGACCCCATCTTCCTGGTGCTGGACGATGTCCACCTGTTGGAAGACAGCGGCGACCCGCTGCGCATCATCGACCGACTGATCGGACGCGCCCCGACAAGCCTGCACACAATTCTCTCCACCCGCTACCCACTCAAACTCCCCACAATGTTTAATTGGCAAGTGCGCGGGCAGTTGCTGGAAATCGACCAAACGGAAATGGCCTTTACCCCGGATGAAATCCAGTCCTTATTCGAAGAACAATATCGCCTCAACCTTACAGCCGAGCAAGTCAGCCAACTGGCTTCCAAAAGCGAGGGCTGGGCAATCGCCCTGCAACTTGTCTGGCAGCGCTGGCAAAGCGACACCCACACCACCCTAAACGAAGCCCTGGCGCAGCTTTCTGGCACATCCAGCGATCTGTTCAACTTCCTGGTGCAGGAAGTGCTGGCTCAAGAAGCGCCCGACATTCAGGCTTTTTTGCGCGAAACGGCCGTTCTGCCCGAAATGGACCCCACCATCTGCAACCACCTGCGCCACGCCCAGGACAGCGAACAAATCCTGCGCTACTTGCAAGAAAACAGCCTCTTTGTCGTCTCCTTGGGTGATGGGGTCATGCGTTACCATAATTTGCTACGCGAAATTTTATCCAACCAGTTGGATACAGCCACCGCCCAAACCGTCCACCGCCGCGCCGCAGACTACTACCGCCAAAAAGGAGACGAAGAAAAAACCATCCACCACCTGCTGGCCGCCGCAGAATTTGCGGAAACGGCCGTTATCCTCGATGACTTAGGCCGCCGCATGGTCCGCAGCGGCCGTCTGCCCCTGCTTGCCAGCTGGATTGGCAGCCTGCCGCCCGACGTCCTGGAAACCCACCCCGCCCTGCTGGTTTGCCTGGGCGACATCGCCCGGCTGCACAGCCGCTTCGATGAAGCCCTGGGCTGGTACCAACAAGCCGAAACCCGCGCCCGCGCCCACGGCAACCTGCGCGAAATCGGGCAGGCGCTGCGCGGTCAGGCCCGCGTTTACCTGGACACCGTGAACCCCAGCCAGGCCGAACAACTGCTGCAAGAAGCCATGCGCATCACCGATGGCCTGGAAGACCGCGAAAGCCGCGCCCGCCTGCTGGAACTGCTGGCCGAAAACATGCTCAACCTCGGCCACCTGGAAGACTCCGAAACCTACCGCCAACAGGCCCGCGACCTACGCCAGGAAGGACCGGCCGAAGCCGAGCTTTCGGTGCGCGTGCTGCTGCGCACCGGCCGTCTGGCCGAAGCGCGCCAACTGCTGGAGGAGCGCATTCATCAGGAGCAGCAAGAGCCGGTGCTGCGCCCTCGCGCCCACCGCGAAACGCCGCTGCTGCTCTCGTTGGTCCTGGCGTTTCAGGGCGAGCGCGAGCAAGCCCACGCTTTTGCCATGCAAGGTATGCAGCGCGGACAAATGCTGCAATCACCGTTTATTACGGCCGTTGGCTACATGCGCCAGGGCCACGCCTGGCTCTTGCAAAAAGACGAGCAGGGTTACGAAGAAGCCAACCGCTGCTTTCACCAATGCATCACCATCAGCGAAAAGTTGATGGTTCCTCGTCTGAGAGTTGAATCATATTGGGGGATTTGCCAGGTCTATGGCTTTCGCGGCCATCTGGCCGAAGCTGCCCGCGCCGCCAATCAAGGCATCGACATTGCCCAAAGCGCCGGCGACGAATGGATCGAAGCGCTCATTCGCCTCTCTTTGGGCGCGAGTTATTCGCTGGCCCGCCAGATACCGGAAGCCACCCGTGAGCTGTCGGTTGCGTTAGCCGCTTTCCGCGAATGCAACGACACCTATGGTGAGGCGCTGGCCCTCCTCTGGCAGTGCCTCACCTGGCAGCGGCAAGGCGAAATCAACCTGGTACATGCCGGCCTGGAAGATTTGCTGCGTCTGGCGCGCATCTACAAATACGACTACCTTTTCACCAAACGCACCATCATCGGCCCACCGGATCCGCGCTCGTTGGTGCCGCTGCTTCTGGCGGCTCGCGAAGCGGAGCTGGAGGCCGTTTATGCCCAACACTTGCTGAAGCAACTCGGCTTTTCGGCGCTTACCCTGCATCCTGGTTATCAACTTCGGGTGCAATCGTTGGGTCAGTTCAATGTTTGGCGCGGAGCCGAATGGGTTTCGCCCAAAGAGTGGCAGCGCAAAACTGCCCGTCAGCTTTTGCAGCTTTTGCTTGCGCGCCGCCAGGAAGTATTAGACCGCGACCAGATTATTGATTTGTTATGGCCGGAGTTGGACCCGGAAAACGGCCGTCGCAATCTAAAAATCGCTTTCAACGCCCTCTGCCAGGCTCTGGAACCAGAGCGGTCGCCCCGTGCGCCATCTGCTTTTGTGCTGCGCGATGGCACACTCTACGGCCTGCGCCCCGAAGCTGACGTATGGCTGGATGTGGTGGGCTTCGAACAAGCGGTGGAGGAAGGCGACCGCCTGTTAATCAGTGATCGGGCGCAGGCGATACAAGCCTATCGCCAGGCCGTTGCCCTGCACCAGGGTGAATTCTTGAGCGAGTGCCGCTATGAAGAATGGTGCAGCGAAGAACGCGAGCGACTGATCGCCCTCTACCTGCGCTCGGCCGATCGGCTGGCGCAGGCTCTGGCCGATGAAGGGTTGTGGGAAGAGACGATTCACGTCTGCCAAACCATTTTGGCGCAAGACAACTGCTGGGAGCAGGCCTACCGCCTGATGATGACCGCCTATGGCGAACTGGGAAACCGCGCCCAGGCGCTGCGCACGTATCACCGCTGTATGGATTATTTGCAAAAAGAACTGGGCGTTGGGCCAACGGCCGTTACCACCGACCTCTACAACCAGCTTCTGGCCACCTGATCCCGTTCAAGCAAACAAAAAGCCGGTCATCAAGACCGGCTCTAAGTGGTAAACAGGAAGGTCTAAAACCTAAACCATCTGGCGTTAGCCACCCATTTCCATAGACCCACTGCTGTCCATCGCTTCTTCACGAATCTCGGCATTCACAACCATTTCGCCGGCCGTGGCAAACGTCAAAGTCAGCGGGATTTGCTCGCCAGCTTCCAAAGCGCGCAGTTTGTCGATGCACATCACATGCAAGCCGCCCACTTTAAGCTCTACCGTCCCACCCGCCGGAATGCTGATCAGGCCGCCTTCGACCGGGCGCATGCCCATGGCGCCGTTATCCATGGTGTACATCTCGTGCAGTTCAACCACGCTGCACACATCGGCCGTGGCGCTTAACAATTGTTCATCCTCGCCGGTATTGTTGACGATGGTCATATAAAATGCGCCGTTAGGCGCGACCATCGGCGAATTGCGTCCCCAAACATCTTTCACTTCCAACTGCCCCGAAGATTGTGGCTCGCTTGTGGAGCAAGCGGC
>JAGOMA010000024.1 GCA_017993775.1 Chloroflexota bacterium
ACAAATCCATCCCAAATCATAAATTTCTGATGCGCACACAAACGAGCGGCATTATAATACGAACAGACCACAAGTGGAAATAGCCGCCAACCTGCCCAACATCCTGAACGTAACCAGACCAGAACACCCCAAACAGCTTATGAACCCACCGCCTCTCCGCCCCGCCCAAGCCAAAATCCTGACCTATGAAAACGGCCGTCTCGCCATCAGCGCCGTGCCCGGCAGCGGCAAAACCTTCACCCTGTCCCTTTTAGCCGCCCAACTTATTGCCGACGGCCGTATCGACCCCGCCGCCGGACAACAAATCCTCATCGTCACCTACCTCAACAGCAGCGTCGATACCTTCAAAGCCCGCATCCGCAAAAGACTGGATGAAATCGACCGGCCGCCTATCGGTTTCGACGTGCGCACCCTGCACAGCCTGGCCCTGGAAATCGTCCGTCTGGCCGAAAGCGGTCTTGGCGCAGACACTGCCGGACCGGAAGTCCTGGACGACACCCGCAGTGCGAACGCCCTTTCCCAGGCCGTCACCAACTGGATTGAAGCATATCCCGACCAATGGTACGCCTTTCTCACCGAAGATACGCCGCAAATGCGCGCCCGCTGGCGCGACATCACCGAACGCACCGCCCGCACCTTCATCCGCGCCGCCAAAAACGAACGCTACCACCCGGAAGAAATCCTACAGAGACTGAACACAGGAGACCGGCAACGAGACGAAACCTCACCTAGTCTCGAATCTACAGTCTCGCAGTCTCCTCTCCTGTGGATGATGGCGGGGATTTACGGCCGTTACCAAACCATCCTCAGCCGCCAGGGCGCGCTCGACTTCGACGACCTCATCTGGCAAGCAACCGACCTGCTGCAAAACCGCCCCCACTTCAGCGACGAACTGCGCCGCCGCTGGCCCTACGTCCTCGAAGACGAAGGTCAGGACAGCGTGCCCTTGCAAGAAGTGCTGCTCACCCAACTCACCGGCCCAAATGGCAACTGGGTGCGCGTCGGCGACCCCAATCAGGCCATCACCAGCACCTTCACCGCCGCCCACCCCCGCTTCTTCAATGCCTTCCTCGACCGTCCCGACGTGATTGACCGGCCGCTGCCCAACAGCGGCCGCTGCGCCCCGCTCATCATGGGCGCGGCCAACGCCATGCTCCATTGGACCATCGACAAACACCCGGTCGCCGAAGTGCGCGCCCACACCTTCCGGCGGCAAGACATCCTGCCCACGCCGCCCGGCGACGCCCAACCCAATCCACCCGACAGCGAGGCCAGCATCCAACTCAAGGTCTACAAACACCGCGAAGACGAAGAACTGCCGGCCATCGCCCAAAAAGCCCTGCGCTACACCCAGGAACATCCCGATCACACCCTGGCCATCCTGGTGCCCACCAATCAAGTCGGCTACACCCTGGCCGACCACCTGGACGAATTGGGCGCAGATTATGACAACTTGCTGCGCGGCGGCAGTCGGGAACGAGAAATCGCCGCAGCCATGCACGCCATCCTGGCCGTGCTGGCCAACCCGCTGAACACCAAAGCCCTGGTGACGGCCCACGCCAGCCTGCATGAATTAGAACACCCGGCGGCCAAATACCCCGAAGAAGACCTGCCGCGCCTGCACACCATCTTGCGCAGCGTGCACAAACCGGAAGCGCTGCTCTTCCCCTGGGAAGGCCAGGATTTGGAGCGCGCCCTACCGGCGGGCATCGCCACCGAGGACGACCTGTCGGCCATCGCCCGCTTTGCCGAATTCCTGCGGCACATGTTTGCGCTGCGCACTCTGCCCATCGACGACCTGGCGCTTTCCCTGGGCGACGAGCTGTTCGCCTGGGGCGACGTCCACGAGGTGGATTTGTCGATTGCTTACCAGATCGCCACAGTTTTGCGCCGCTGGCGCGATACGCAGCCGGATTGGCGGCTGCCAGACCTGGCCGCGCAACTGGAGGACGTGGTGCAAGGGCGGCGCGGGCTGCCCATCACCGCTCCGGCTGATTTGGGCTATGAGCCGAGCAACGGCCGTATCACCCTCACCACGCAACACAGCGCCAAAGGGCTGGAATGGGACGCCGTTTTCCTGGTGGGCATTGATGGCTTCTGGATTCCCGGCAATCTGGACGCGCCATTTTTGGGTGTCCATGATTTTCTGGGCGGCGACCCCACAGCCGAAGCGGTTGCCCAACTGCACTACCTGATGGCCGGTGACGCCGGGATTTATGACGGCCGTTCCGCCACCGAAAGCGCCCATATCGAAATCATCAGCGAGCGGCTGCGCCTGCTTTACGTGGGCCTCACCCGCGCCAAACGCTTCCTGCACCTCAGCCGCAGCCGGGCCACCCGCCAATACAACAAAGACCGCGACGCCGAACCGGCCACCGTGCTGGGCGTCATCTACCGCTACCTGCAAGAGACCAACCAGTGACGTCCAAACAGCCCAAAGTGGTGATTGGGTGACAATTTCCCCACCTTTCGTTTTACGAAAACCGGGTTACGGATTAAAATACAGCCTATGAGCATGACCAACCCCTTTTACCATCGCGGCGCAATCCGGCAGGCAGCTAATTTTCACGGCCGTCAGAACGAAACTGAACAAATTCTTGGACTCGTGCGTAACGGCCAAAGCGTCTCGCTGATTGGTCCACGCCGCATCGGCAAAAGCTCGCTGCTCATTCACCTGTGCCGGCCAGAAGTGCGGGCGCAGGCTGGGCTGGACCCGGCCAAGGTCTGGCTAATTCTGATCGACTGCCAGGAACTAGGCGGCTCGCCCGCCGAAGAAGTGTACGAAACCCTGCTTTCCAGCCTGCACCATGCCGCCGCCGAGGCCGGCGCGGCCCTGGAACCACTAGACAACAGCCCAGGCACCTACCGAGACCTGGACCGCGCCCTCTTCCAAATCAGCCAGAATCACATCACGGTTGTGTTTTTGCTGGATGAATTTGAGCTGCTGGCGGCAAACGAACACCTGACGCCTTATTTCTTTGCCCGCCTGCGCGGACTCACCACCAAATATGGTCTGGCTTACCTAACGGCCAGCCAACGGCCGTTATTCGCCATCACCGCCGAAGAAGAAATCCTCAGCTCTCCGTTCTTCAACATCTTTGTGACCCTGCCTCTGGGTTTATACAGCGACGAAGAAGCCCACACCCTTTTCCTGGCCCGCCTGAAAAACACAGACATCAGCTTCAAACCGGCGCTGGCCACTTATTTGCGTTTCCTCGTTGGTCCGCATCCCTTTTTCTTGCATGTCGCCGGGTATCACGCCTACCAGGCGCTGCTGCAAGGCACGCGGCTGGAAAAACCAGATGATTTCGCCCAGCTAAACGATCCCATCGAGATGGAAGCCGATTCACATCTGAGCTATTTGTGGCAAAACCTGACCGCCGAAGAGCAATACGTCCTGGCAATTGCCGATGGTCCCATCGATTCCCTACGCCTGCTAGAACAACAATGTCTGCTCATTAACTCAGATGGAAAATACACCTATGCCAACGAAATTTTGCGCCGGTATGTGCGCCGCCAGGAAGTGCGCGGCCTCATTCAGGCCGGCCCATTTGTCATCGACCAGCAACGGCATCAGGTGTGGGCCGATGGCCTGGAAATGAGCCTGACTACGTCCCAATTTAATATCCTGATACGCTTATGTCAACAACCTGGTCAGGTAGTTCATGGCGACGATCTGGAAACGGCCGTCTGGGGCGATGTCCTGGTAGATGACCCCGATCGGTTAAAAACCCTCATCAAGCGCCTACGCCGCGCCATTACTCCCTACGACAACTGGATCATTAGCGAGCGAGGGGTTGGTTATGCCCTACGCCCCCCGGATTGACAACCTGAACCGACCCTCTCTCTGGCTCTCTCACCGCCGTCTGGCGCTCGTTGTCTTGCTATTCGCCGCCCTCGCCCAGATGCGCTCTGCCACAGTTAGCCTCGCCCAGGACGAAGTTGTGCCGTATTGGCAGTACGCCGCATCCGCGCGGCTCAACCACCTGGTTCCCCTGGACCTGAATAACGACAACAACGACGAACTGCTGATTGTGGATGAAACCGGCCGCGCCGCGCTGCTCACCGCCTCCGGGGCGCAGTTGTGGACCTATGAAGCGCAAGAACCGATCACGGCCGTTGGCGTTGTCCAGGTAGATGGTGGCAATCAGGCCGCCAAATCCGTCGTTCTAGGCGCGCAAAACCGCCTGCTGCTGCTATCTGATTCTGGCACAGTGGTCTGGCAAACCGGGCTGACGGCCGTTTCACCTTCCCCCGCCCTCCTGGCCGGCAGCAGCTCAGAAGATATCCTGGCCTGGCAAGATCGGTTCACCGCCAATCCGGTCGCCCTACTGCCCGTCAGATTGAACGACGCCGGGGCAGACAACATCCTCGTCGTTCTGGACTCGGGCCAGATGCAACTGTTTGATCCCGCCGGGAATTTGCAGTGGCGTTTTGTCCGCAACACCAACCCCTCCCTGCAGGCATTCCCCCAGGCAATTGTGGCCGATTTGGATGAGGACGGCCGTCAGGACATCTTCCTGGGCAAGTTCAACCCCCGCCGCTTCAGCCAATTGGTCAGGTTGGATACCCAGGGCAACCTGGTTTGGGAACAAAACATCTCCGCCAGACTAACAACCCTCACCACCATTCAATTCAATGGCCGCACATACATTGCCGCAGGCACATCACGCGGCGAAATTTTGGTATACAACGCCGATGGCCAGCGGCTCTGGCTGCGCACGCTCAACAAACCCATCACCAGCATGGTGGCGACCCATTTGTCCGGCGAGCCTGTGCTGCTGGCCGGCACCGACAGCGGCACGCTGGTGGCCTACAATGCCAATGGGCAGCGATTGTGGACCCGCAACCTCGACCTGGAAGCCAATCGAGCTGTCCTCAATATCTCCGCTGCGCCTACCTCGCAAGACAGCCGGCAATCGCTGCTTTCGGTCATTTTAAGCGCGCCAAACCGCCGCAACGCCCCGGCGGATGTGCTGCTCATCAACCAGGAAGGCCGCACGCTGGAGCAGTACACCTCTATCGACACAACCGGCCTTACGCGGCTGGTCGATATCAATCACGACGACCAAAGCGAAGTCCTGTTGGCCCGCTTTGCTACCGTGGAACTACTGGGCCTGGGCAGTGGCTCCAGCAAAATCGCCAACGAATGGAATTACTCGTCCTTATTTGCCGCTCCCAGCGCCGTTCTGGTTTATGATTTTGACCAGGACGGCAACGATGAAATTTTGATTGGCGCACGCGACGGCCGTTTGCACCGGCTGGATAACGATGGCTCATTACGCTGGATTGCCGAACCGGGCGGGTCCATTACTCACCTGGATGTGGTGCGCGATGGCGGCAGCAACACGCCGCTCATCGTCGTTATCCACAACGACAGCCAGCCGGGCCTGAACAGCCAGGAGCAAGTGGAAGGAGTCATTGAACTGCGCCAGACCAACGGCGATGAATTGTGGCAGCGAGAAATACCGGCAGAAGTAACGGCCGTTCTCGTTGCCCAATTACAGGGGGACACCACGCCCGAAATCATCGTCGGCACAGTCGACAGCCACATTTATGTTTATGACACGACGGGCGAACTGCTGTGGACGGCCGTTATCGACGACCAGATCAACCAGTTTCTGGTGCAAACCAATCGCACCCTCCACATGCCCGAACTGCTCGTTGTGAGCCAAAACCTCATCTACCGCGTGCGGAATGGGCAAAACCCGGCCGTCATCACCGCTTATCCGGCCGTCATCACCCATGCTTACCAGACCAATCTGCCCCAGATGGAAAGCGAAACCACGCTCGTCACCCTGGCGAATGACGCCACGGTAAGCGGTTTCGATTGGCGCGGAATCCAACTACCCAAATGGCCCATTCACATCGACGGACGGCCGTCTGTCAGCCTGCCCATCCAAACCACCGAAACCGACGCCGACCAAAACCCAACGGCCACCGAAAACGCCTTTTTAATCGCCACCGACGCCAACACCCTGCTGCACCTGACTTTAGACATCGACACGCCGCTCATCACCTGGCAAATTCCAGACCTGCCGGCCATCACCAGCCTCCACTGGGGGGATCTGGACGGCGACGCCCAGCCCGAGATTGTGGTGGGCGATCATAACGGCAACCTTTTCTTGTTTAATGGCGACCTGAAACTTTCGACTCGCCTCAATGTCTTGAGCGGCGTCTATGCCTTGCAAGCGCTCAATTCGGCCAACGGCAAAAGCGCCGACTTACTCGTCGTGACCGAAAATGGACTGGTGCAGCTTTTCCGCGCCAAAGCCAATCGGCCGCCCCTGCTCACAAATCCGCGCGCCGACGAATCGCAAAATCTTTACAGCTTCAGCGTCTCGGTGCAAGATGTGGAAAAAGATGAAGTAAGCGTCCGCCTGGAACTGCTTGACCCGCAAACAGGCGGGTGGATAGAAACCACTGCTCAGACCATCAACGGCAACGGCACGCTGTTCTGGCCCTCCGTGTCGCCGCCGGGCGCCGAAGGCAGCGTGGTTTACCGTTTTGTCTATGATGACGGGTACCATTCAGGCAGCATCAACCCACCGTCGGCTTTGCCGCCCACGGCCGTTTCCCCACCCCAAACATCCTCCCAATTGGGTCTCTTCTTGCTCAGCATTCTCGGCCTGGGCGTTATTTTATACACCATCCGCCAATCGCAGACGGCCGCCGCCCGCGCCCGCCGCTTCTACCGCCAGCTCAAACAACGTCCCAGCCAAACCCTGGTCATGTTGGAAAACCGCTACCCAACCACCGGCAGCTCAACCGAATTTCTGCTCACGCTGGCCAATCAGGCCCGCCAGGATGGCGAATGGCTGCTTACCGGCCTCATTGATGGCCTATTTTTGCTGCCCAATCGCCCGGAAACCGGCATTTCACTCATTTCCCACGCCCTCAGCGACATCGCCAAAAAATCGCCGCCCTGGGCAGGCGGCGCCCGCTGGGTGGCCACATTTAAAGCCGCCCAGGCGCTGCTGCAAGCGCCGTCCATCGCCGAACTCAGCCTGCTCCAACCCCAACTGGTAGAGCTGCGCACCATGCTGGAAGCAGAAAAACGGTGGTCGCCGGTTATCGATCCACTTGTGCCGATTTTGACCAATCTGCGCGACAGCGAACGGGTAGACCGCAGCGATGATCGGCTGGTGTATTTAAACGAAGCAAATTTACAGGTAGGACTGCTGCGCAATCAACTGCCCGATTTTTCTTTCACTATCGAACGGACGCTGGTGCGGGCTATTGTAAAGCGCTGGTCTGGGCTGCTCAGCGCCGAGATAGAGGAGTTACGCGGGCAGGCGGAATTGGCTGTGCAGCTTAAAACAAAACGATTGGCGCCGAACGGCCGTACCGACATCGTGCTAGAAATTGCCAATAACGGCCGTGCCCCTGCCGAAAACATCCTCATCGTTCTGGACGACAACCCGGCCTACCTCGTCCTGAGCGACCCGCGTCTCATCTCCAGCCTGCTTCCCGGCCAAAATTGGCAGGTCAGCTTCACTCTGGAGCCACGGGTCAAAGATCGCTTCCGCCTGGCGCTCACCATCACCTACGACGACCGCAACAAACGCGACAAAGAAATAGCCTTCGCTGACCTCGTGCAGCTTATCTTGCCCATGCGCGATTTCAGCCCAATTCCCAACCCATACTTGCCCGGCACGCCCCTCCGCCACGACAGTCTCGTCTTTTTTGGCCGCGAAAACCTTTTTACCCTGATAGCGGAAAATGCCGGACGCGTATCACAGCACAACGTGCTCATCCTGATTGGACAGCGGCGCACCGGCAAAACTTCGTTTCTGCTGCGCCTGCGCCAGCATCTACCGGAAAATCAACTGCCGGTGTACATCGACTGCCAATCTCTGGGCGTTATTCCTGGCATGCCCGCGCTTTTGTACGAGCTGGCCTGGCAAATCGCCGATGCGCTGGCCACACGCGGCCTCGAAGTCACCGTGCCAGAGCCGCAGCATTGGCAAAACGATCCCACCATACATTTTCAGCGCCGGTTTTTGCCCCAGGTGCAGGCGCTGCTGCCCGCCGGAACCATTTTACTGCTCGTCTTTGACGAATTTGAGGCATTTGAAAATCTGGTCAACGACGGCATTTTGCCCTCGACCTTTTTTACCTATATGCGCCACCTGATGCAGCACAGCGAGGGCCTGAGCTTTGTGTTTGTAGGCACGCGCCACCTGGAAGAAATGTCCGCCGATTATTGGTCGGTTTTGTTTAACATTGCCCTGTACCAAAAAATCGGCTTTTTAGAGGTGGAGGCCATGACTCACCTGATCACCGACCCGGTGGCTCCCAATCTGGTGTATGATGACCTGGCCTTGGACAAAATTCGCCGGGTGACGGCTGGTCACCCCTATTTTTTGCAACTGGTCTGTTACACACTGGTCAAGCAGGCTAATTCGCGCCGCGCCAGTTATGTGACGATTTCCGATGTGAATGCCGCGTTGGATGAAATGATGCGTCTGGGGGAAGTGCATTTTGCGTATCTTTGGCAGCGGTCGTCGTTTGTGGAGCGGGCATTGTTAACGGCCGTTGCCCATCTGATGGACGCCGAAATGGTGTTCCGCGCCGACAACCTGATCCATTACCTGGAAACCTACGGCATTGAGCTGACGGCCGTGGAGGTAACTTCGGCGCTCAATTCACTCGTAGAGCGGGAAATTCTGGCCGAATCCCCGGTGGGCGTAAATACCCAGTATGAGCTAAAAATTGGTTTGGTGGGGTTATGGGTCGCGCAGCACAAAAGCCTGAGCAAGCTGCACGGGGAGAAAGACAAGACAAAGAGTCAGGCCATTGCATGATCAAACCAAAAAAGAGGTGTGGTGTGGATAACGGCCGTTACCCACACCACACCTCATAAAACCTTACATCTTCAAAGCCACATCCACAATCAATTCATCAGTTACGAATAAAAAACGCTGGAGTAGTGCTCGGCCACACAGTACTTAGCAGGATACTGTTTCTGTTAGTCGCCCCAGCCTGAGCCATTACTAAGCTTTTCCAGTTAGTTGTCGTTTGCCCTGGGCGAATAACTGCGATATGCCCAGAGGTAGCAACAAGCGCCGGGTAGCCTGCATTTACATGGCTCTTTAGCCGTGTCAGATCCGAGGCATAAAGGTTCGGGTAAATACGAGTCCACCCATTACCCGCAACCAGCCAATTATACAAGCCAGCAGCGCCTAATGTTGCCGGATCACTCGCACTTTTTATAGGTAAAGACACGCCCATAGCGCGCATCACGTCACCGGCGAATGTGTTGCAGTAAGTGTAACCATTTTGCAAATAACGGTTCTGGGGACTATCGCCAACAGCAAATTGATTAATTACGGCTGCATATAAAGCAGACGAACGCATGCCGGGTCTACTGGTAATGGGTGCAGATAAAGGAAATTGACCAGGTTTGCCAAAGATCGAATCCAAATAGATTACCGGCTCACTGCCAGAAACACTTGAGGCAGCTATCCACTGAGCATTGCGTAATTTTACTTGCTGGCTCAATTGATTAGCGACAGTATAGGCCGATACGCCAGTACAGTTCGTGGTTTCCTGCAAATAATTTCCAGCAGACCAACCACTAATGCCGTTGCTGCCGCGATGTGGCCACCAAGTATAACCGCCAAAGGTAATGGGTGATCCGGTAATACGAACTTTCGTGCCATCTGGCATACGATAAATAAGCGTTGAACTGCTTGTTGAAGGGACTGTACGCACAGCTAAACCGCCTGAGGCGTTAGAATTAATTACCACAGCGCAACTGCCCTGCCCTAAAGCATAGACAGATTTTCCAGGCAATACGATAAAAACTGCTGCCACTAAAACAAACAACAAAACAAGATACAAACGACGGATTTTCATGGGTAATTGTTCCTCCTGATATTGTGGTACGACAAAAATACTCTAAAATCACCTTGTCTTTTCGCTAACCGGGAATCTAAAACAGATGTAAACTAATTGTATGGGCTGGAAAGCCACATGTGCCTGAAGTAATTAGAGATGTGAATGACAAGTGAAGGGGATGTGAATATGCTCGTGCCTGAGTTCAGTTATAGTTTGGGAGTTTTTCTAGCCGATTTGCGATCTCTGGTGTTTAGCAGCCAGACCGAGGCGGGGAAGCATCTTGGGTTAGACCGCACACTGATCAATAAATATGAGAACGATAAGCAGTTACCAGAAGTCGGATATTTGCTTTATCTGGGTTTGTTGGTAGGAAAAGTTTACCAAAGTGAAGCAGATGTAGATGATAGGTTAAAATCATTGTTGAGAGAAATTAATCGCGCTGTCAAAAGCTATTATTTGACTCAACCACTAGCTACGTGGGAAGCCTTAATCGCTGCAGCGCAGTTTTATTTCAACGAGAAAGTAAAGCCCCGAACCACAAAACAAAAAGTCATACCTCAGAGTGATTGGGGGATGGCGCCAGATGTTCATATAAACCACGGCCGTTCCCACGAAAGATCGCATCTTGTCACCTGGGCGCACGACGAACAGGTGCGCATGATCATCGTCTTAGGCATGGGCGGTATAGGCAAAACAAATCTTATTACCCAGGTCGGCAAGGATTTAAGTATCAACCACCCGGTTTTTTGGCGAACCTTAAAAAACCGTCTTCCTGCCAAAAATTGGTTAACCGACTGCCTGCAATGGTTAATACAACAAAATCCCAAACAAACCATACGCCTATCAACAGACCTGGAAGACCAGTTAAACCTTTTACTCGGTTTCCTGCGCGAAAAACGCTACCTGATAATTTTCGATAAATTTGATGCTGTCTTACAAGAAGGGAACCACTTCGGTCAATGTCGCCCAGGTTTTGAGGATTATGAAACCATCATTGATGCTTTAGCAACAACACACCATAAAAGTTGCATACTCCTAGCAAGCCGTATCCCACTCAAAGCTGTCAGCCAGAACACGGGGTTACTAACCATTCGAAAATTTTTTCTAAAAGGATTTAGAGAGAGCGAGGCCCGAGATATTTTTGCCAAAGATTTTCTACTCCAGGCTACCGAAGAAATCTGGAGCAAGTTTGTTGACTGCTATTCTGGCAATCCATATGCCCTTCGTCTAGCTTCAAGCATGATCAGGGACATTTATATTGGAGACGTTTCAGCATTTTTAGACAGCCAAGAAACATACTTCGAGAGCATCGACGATCTACTCCATGAGCATTTTCAATGGCTGACGCAAATAGAAAAATCCATATTGTTTTGGTTAGCACTTCAACGCGAGCCGCTCTCATTAGTAAATTTGAGACATCTTCTACTGGCTACTGAAGAAAACGGATTAGGAACATTATCTCAAGCTATGCACACCCTGCTCAGTAAAGGGCTGGTTGAGGCATTGCCAGAAAAACATGAATTTCAGCTTTTGGCGCTATTGAGTGAATACCTGACCAGGCTCTTCGTAAAGCTCATATGCCAGGAAGTCGCTTCCGGAGAATTGCACCTGTTCAATTCTTACACCTTTCTAAACGTTCAGGCCAAAGATTACCTTCAGCGGCGGCAAAAACAAGAAATTGTTGACCCGATTATTATGGGTTTGGAAAATATTTATGGGGGGCGACCGCAGTTAGCGTGGCGACTGATTGAATTGCTTAATACCATTCAAAATCAAAACTCTCTGGCCACTGGTTATGCGGCTGGGAATCTGTTGGATATGTTATGTCGGATTAACTACGACTTATCTAACCAAGACTTGTCTGGCTTAACCATTCGCTGCGCCGATTTTCGCGGGACCAGTTTGCCTGGTGTTAATCTGTCTTACTGCAATCTCACTGAAACACTCTTCGCCGAATCCCTCTCTCACTTCCAAACAACCGTATTAGGACAAAAAATCAGCAATTTACCTTACGAAGGTATGAACATCACCGGCGTAAAAGGACTTACCCCAGAACAAAAATTGAGTTTAAAGCACCTGGGAGCCGTCGAAAAAGGTGTGGGCCTTTTATAGACAACAAATTGCAAGCCAATTTCTGCGCAGTACGCAACGCAAGGCTATGACACGCCTAACGCCTCACAATTCTTTTGGCAGCCAAAGTGACTGCAATTTCCCCACGGTTTCCGGCGTCAGGTCTCGCCAGCGCTGAATGTTGAACTGGATGTGGGCCAACGCGGCTGTGGCCATATGCACCGCTTCCCCCGTCAGGTCTGCTACCAGCTCCTCCATGCCTGGATTATGGCCCACCACCATCACCCGTGAATACGCATCATCCACGTCGGCCAAAACTTCCAGATAATCTTCCGGATCGGCCAGATAAAAATCTCGCGTGACGGCGATTTCGTTGTCGTAATCGCAGTTTAAAGCCACCAATTCGGCCGTGGACAACGCCCGTTCCGCCGACGACGTGATGATCAGGTCGGGTGTCAGCTCTTCGTCGCGCAGCCGCCGCCCCATGCGCGGCGCGTCTTGTTTGCCCCGGTCATTCAGAGGACGTTGATGGTCCGATAAAAAATCATTACTCCAACTCGATTTCGCGTGGCGCAGGACAAGCAATGTCTTCATAGATGGTTCCTCCAACAAATTGATGGGCGAATGTTACCCTATTCGCCACCGTCGTGGTAATTGCTCGTTGACTTCGTGTATTGTTTACACTATTATATTAGTGTTATATACACACTATAGGAGGCGACAACATGAACAACCACGCGACACTTATCGGCCGTTCACACCGGCTGCGGCAGCAAAACTGCCACGACTACGCCATCAGCGGCGCGCCTGCGCCCGGCTGCGCCTTTGGCCTGGTTCTGGATGGCTGCGGCGGTAAATACCATGTGGGCACGGCCGTCTACCCATCCCACAACGAAGTCGGCGCCAAACTACTGGGCAAATTCATCGCCTCGGCACTCAGCCACACGCTGCAAACCGATCCAACCATCCAGCCAGACGCCCTCCTGCCAGCTCTCTACGCCCAATCGCGGGATTTTCTCGCCCGCCTGGTAACCCTCTATCCCAATCACGACCCCACCCTCCGTTCGCACCTGATCATGACCCGTCTCCTCTGCACAATTGTCGGATTTGTGAAGACGCCAGACACGGCCGTTTTCTTCTGGCGCGGCGATGGCTTTCTGGTCGTCGATGGAACCATCACACGACTAGACAGCGGCAACCGGCCCGATTACCTGGCCTACGACTTGTTGACCGAAACAGGAGACGGCCGTTTTCAGTCCCAATCCATTCCCGCCACCGCCCACTGGCTCGCCGCCGCCACCGATGGCTGGAGCAGCACCCTACTGCCCGACTGCGCCGAACCCCGCCCTGGCCTCGCTTTGCAACGTTGGCTCAACCTACAAGGCCAGCAGCGCGGCCAGTTTGAAGACGACGGCGCGGTTGCTGTCTGGTGGCAGGCCGGCCAATCCGAAACAAGGATCAAGTGATGAGCCAACAAACGATAACTATTAACCGCCAATCCATCACCCTGGACCCGGCGCAGTTGATTCAATCCGGCGGTGAGGGGATGGTGTTTGGCGTGGGCGACACGGCCGTTAAACTCTACCATCAGCCCCGGCCCGGTCATGTCGCCAAATTGCAGCACCTGCTCGACTCCGGCCTCAGCCGCCGCCTGCCGGCGGCCATCTGCGCCCCTGCCAACCTGGTTACCAACAAACACGGGCTTGTGATCGGCTTCCAAATGCCACGCCTGCCGGCCGGTAGTTTTCCCATCAAAAAGCTGGCCAGCCTCACCTTTCGTAAACAACAGGGTATCACGGCCACGGCCGTTCTCGCCCTCTTTCAACACCTCCACGCCACCCTCACCAACCTGCACCAACTCGGCGTCATTGTCGGCGACCTGAACGACCAAAATATCTTCCTCACTCCGGCCCAACCATTCGCCGCGCACTGGATCGACGTGGACAGCTACCAGATTGGCCGCTACCCTTGCCCTGTAGCCATGGAATTTTTTGTCGATCCGCACCTGTACGGCGTCACTGATTTTGGCCAACGGCCGTATTTCTCCCCGGCTACCGACTGGTATGCTTTTTTTGTGCTGCTCGTGCGCAGTTTGCTCGGCGTACACCCTTACGGTGGTGTCCACCATCAACACAAAACCCTTGCAGCCCGCGCCGCCGCTGGCATCAGCATCCTCCACCCCGACGTGGTTTATCCGGCAACGGCCGTTCGCCCCACTGCCCTTCCCGCCGACCTGCGCCAACACCTGCTGGACGTATTCGAAAACGGCCAGCGCCCTCCTTTTCCGCCTTCGCTGCTCACAGACTACGCGCAGAAACTGGCCACCGGCCCGCTGACTGCTCCCGCCCGGCGTCCTACGGCCGTTACCCAAACCGCCGAGTTTTCGCTGCTGCTGACAGTGCCCGGGTTCATTGAATCTGTGCGCGTAGAAGCCAACGGCCGTCTGCAAGCCATCGTCCGCGAAGGCAGCGCCGTGCGGCTCATACGCCTGGGTCTCGGCGGCGTCCTCAACGAGACGCCCCTCTTCAGCGGGCAGCCCGGGTACGGTTATGGCTTGTTTCAGCATGTGCTGGCGGTGAATCCGCCCGGCAGCCGCCAACTGCTGCTGCTGGACATCAGCGGCCCGCAGCCGCGCAAGATGCAATTGTTGGAGACGGCGTTGTTTCGGGACACGGCCGTTTTCGCTGCCAGCGATAGCTGCCTCTACCGCATCGCCGGAACCTGGATCATGCGTGGGGCCGTGGAGCGCGGTCTGTATGTGGAAGAAGCCATCGCCACCGCCCACCACAACCAGACCCGCTTTTGGGCCGCCCCGGCGGGCAGCACCCTGGCCGGCGCCCACCGCATCTTTGCCGAAAACCGCTATTTTCTGATCCACAATGGCGCCAGCTACGATGTCGCCTTGCCCGATTTGCGCCCCGGAGAAAGTTTGGTGGAAACGGCCGTAGCGTTTGGCAATACGGCCGTCTCCTTCTGGCGTAAAATCAACCACCGGGGCGCGCTGCGCACCGACATCCATCTAGCAAATCATCGCGGACAGATTCTCCGCCAACACACCGCTGCCGCCGACGACTTCCGCCCCGAACTTTACCCAATTACCCTGGCCCACCCCCTGCCCATCCCAGCCCACATTCCCCTGGCAGCAGAAGAAATCCTCCATCTCCACACCCACCCGCAAGGCATCATCGCCCAAACCGCCGGCCAGCTCTTTTTCTTGCGCAGTCTGCCCTGAACAACCGTGGCTCATGAACCGCGCAAACCATCGCCCAGATTGGACCAACCTTAGAGATTGGTCCAATCTCGAATTTGATCAACAATTGGCGCTTGACAAAGTGTCATATACACACTATACTATCCGCATAATTAGTGTTATTTATACACTAATAAACAGAATCAATAATGGATGGGCTGCCTAACCCCACCCGATTACCATCTCAAAAAGGAGACAACGCATGAACAAGTTCCCCGCCTTCTACAATCCCCAACGCATCGGCACGCTGTTTTACCCCGATGTCGCTGGCATCGCCACCGACGCCCGACAAGCCAACTTGCCGCCAGCCACCCAGGACAAACAAAAAATTCATCTGGTCATCATTGATATGCAGGTTGATTTTTGCCACGCAGGCGGCAGTCTGAACGTCCCCGGCTCCGTTGGCGACATCCAGCGGCTCACCGAATTCATCTACACCAACGCCGAACACATCACCAACATCACCTGCTCGCTGGATTCTCACCTGCCGCACCAGATTTTCCACCCCGCGTGGTGGGCCGACGAGCAGGGCAACCACCCGGCCCCGTTCACGATGATCACCTATCAAGACATTAAAGATGGCAAATGGCGGCCGCTGGTTGCGCCGGTGCAGTCAACAAATTATGTCAAGCAGTTGGAAGAGAAAGCCAAAAAGACCCTGACCATCTGGCCATACCACGTCATGATTGGCAGCGTCGGCAACGCGCTGGACCCGGAACTGTTTTCGGCCGTGATGTGGCACAGCCTGGCGCGCAAAACGCAGCCCACCTGGCTCACCAAGGGCAGCATTCCCCTGACCGAACATTACTCCATCATCCAGCCGGAAGTGCCGGTGCCCAACCACCCGCTGGGCGGCAAAAACAAAGCCTTTCTGGATGCCCTGGCCGACGCCGATATCGTTCTGATCGCCGGTGAAGCGGAAAGCCACTGCGTTCTGGAAACCGTCGAGGATCTCGTGGAAGATTTCAGCGCCAAACCGGATGCGCTGCAAAAAATTTATTTCCTGCGCGACTGTACCTCGCCGGTGCAGCACCCAGACGTCGATTTTCACGCCATCGCCCTGAAACGCTTCGCCGAATTTGAACGCCAAGGCGTGAATTTTATCAACAGCACCGATAGATTGCCGTTTTAGGGACTACGGACTGAAAATTGGAGATTGCAGATTGCAGATTGGAGATTGCAGATTACAGATGGCGCTTCAGCGCGGTCAATCGCAAATCGCAAATCGCAAATCTCTTCTCCGCCCAAAGGAAAACATGATGAACAACAACGGACTTGGCAACTTAGATGATTTATTTGCATCAGCCCTGGATGATGGACTGACCGACGATACGCTGGATTTGGTGGTGGCCAATTTGAACGGACCAACAATGGTGACGGCCGTTGGCGTCCCTCTCGATCAACTGGCAACCAACGAGGTCACTCTGGCGATGAACATCATCGACATGAGCGGCTCTATGTCCCCCCATGCCGCCGATCTCATCCGCGCCTACAACGACAGCTACCTGACCGCTATGGCCCAATCGACGGCCGTTGATGACATCCTGATCAGCACCATCCTCTTCAACGACAGCGTCAGCCTGCTGCACGGCTACGTGGGTCTGCCCGACGCCCGTCGGTTGGACAGCAGCACCTACTCACCCTACGGCTCCACCGCCCTGTACGACGCGGTCGCCGGTGGGCTGGCCAATATGGTGCTCTACACCCAGCAGCTGCGCCAGAGCGGTATCCTGGTGCGCTGCATCGTCATCGTCTACTCAGACGGCGACGACAACGCCTCCAAACAACGCGCCCAGGATGTGGCGCGTACATCCCGCGAGCTGCTTAAACAGGAGCTGTACACCCTGGCTTATGTTGGATTTTTCGATGGGCCGAACCAACAGGCGATGGGCTTCAAAACGAAAAACAAGACGGCCCCGGCTCAGGCAAAATCGCAAAAGCTGGCCGATGAGATCGGGTTTACCGAAGCGCTGACGGCCGGTCTGAATCAATCCGAGCTGCGGCGCATCTTCCACATGGTGTCTACATCCACCGTGCGCGTCAGCCAGCAAAGCACAATCCCCGCCGGCATCTTCTAAACCCATCCCCGCCACACAAAAAAAGGCACAAAGGAGTGAATTCTCCTTTGTGCCTTTTTACATTTCGGCGTTAAAACCGCGCTTTATCCCGGAATGGCTTCAACTTGTTGGCTAACGGCCGTCGTCTGTGGCAGCACCGCCGCATAGCGGATGCGATGGTTCAACAACAGCGCCGCCAGCAGCAGCGAAATCGCCGTGCCCTGGTGGACCAGCGCCAACCAGACCGGCACACGGAACCAGATGACGCTGACGCCCAGGGCAATTTGTATGCTCACCAGGGTCAACATCAGCAGCACGCCGGAGCGCACGGCCGTATAAAATCCCTTCTTCCGCGCCACCCAATACACCAAAAGCGTGGCGATCAGCACCACAAAGGCAAACCAACGGTGTACGTAATGCACCGTCACCGGCACTTCAACCAGATTTTTCCACCACGGCTCCACATACGAAAGCAACCCCGGCGGAATCAGCTTGCCAAACATCAATGGCCATGTGCTGGAGGCATGACCGGCCTTCAATCCGGCCACCAGGCCGCCGTAAGAGATTTGCACCACCAACACGGCGGCCATCAACACCGCCAGCCACTGCGCCCCTTTGCGCTGCGGCCTGTCAGACGGCCGTTCCGTGCCATACACATTGCTCAACCCCGCCCAAAAACAAAGCCCCAACAACGTCAGCGCCGCCAACAAATGAGCCGTCAGGCGATAATGGCTCACACTCGGCCGATCAATCAGGCCGCTGCTAACCATGTACCAACCCAAAAACCCTTGAAACGCAAACCCCAGGCCAATCGCCAGGTAAATGCCCGATTTGCGCCAGGGAATCGTGCCCTTCCACAAAAAATAAAACAGCGGCAGCACAAAAATCATCCCCGTTAAGCGGGCCACGAGGCGATGAAGGTATTCGTTGTAATAAATAAATTCATATTCATCCAGCGTCATGGCGCGATTGATCTTCTGAAATTCAGGCGTTTGCTGATAATCGGCAAATTCCTGCTGCCACGCCTCTTCCGTCAGCGGCGGCAAAATGCCGGTGATGATTTTCCATTCCACAATGGACAACCCGGAGCGTGTCAGCCGCACCCAGCCGCCAAACACCACCAAAAACACGACCAAAAACCCTACGGCCGTCAACCAAATCGTTATTGCCTTATTTGAACTATGTTGCATCTCGTTTTCTCCAAAAATTTACAAGACGCAGACTAGACCGTTACCCAATCTGCATCTCAAAATGCTTGTTTTTCGCGGCGCGCCTGCCACACGGCCGTTCCCACCAACACCAGCCCCATCAACGTCAACAATCCGCCCCACACATACACCAGCGGCACAAACGACCACACCACCGTATGCGCCCCGGCGGGCACGCACACGGCGCGAATGGTGGTGTAGGCGGTTAACGATTGGGCCGGACGGCCGTCTACCAGCACGCGCCAACCAGGATAAGCAGTTTCACTCAACACCAGCAGGGATGCGCCAGTGCTATCTGTCTTAATTTGCCAATAGCCATCGCGCCGGTCGGTAATGACGGCCGTGCCGCCAGCACCCGCG
The DNA here is from genome assembly GCA_017993775.1 of Chloroflexota bacterium. GTDB lineage: Bacteria > Chloroflexota > Anaerolineae > Promineifilales > Promineifilaceae > Leptovillus. Next base: position 18,789 of record JAGOMA010000024.1, read on the forward strand.
TCCACTGCGCAAGGTGGCGTCGCCGCCAAAATCACCGTCGCCGCCGGGTCAAAATCAGGCTGATGGATCCGGGCTATCGCCGCCGCCTCATCACCAATCACCTCGACCCCACTCACCAGCCGCGCCAGCGGCAGCACGCGCGCCCGTTCATACACCCAGGCCGCGCCCTGATTGGCGATGAGGGTTAACGGCCGTTCCCCGCTCGTATACTCGTCTAACGGGACCTGCGCCACCACATACCGGGCGCTCAAAATATCGTACGCCGTCGAACGAGGGTCGGGAATGGAACCGGTAAAAGCCTGATTGGCGCCAATTTCCAGCGCATTGTAGCCAAAAATGGAATTCAAACCCACCTGCCACGCCCCGTTTTGCTCAAAAATAGAGACGCCCCAGGGCAATACACGCTCTTCCGGCGTGCCAATCACCGCCACACTGTCCGGCCACAGCGGATCGACGGCCGTGGATTCCAGCCGGACAAATTTATACCCAAACAGCCACAAATCAACCAGGACCAAAACAGCCAGCGCCAAACCCAGGTTGCGCCGTTGGCGCACGGCCGTTTCCGACAGCGCCAAATAGCGCCACACCATCGCCCCGCCAATCAGCAGCAAGATCACGGCCGTCGCCCAACCGCCCAATTGATGCCACAACCGCCCGCTCGTATCCGTCGGATGGACCACAATAAAGACCGCGCCAGTGGCCGCGAGAATGGCCAGGCCGAGAACGGCCGTGCTGGCCAGCACCCAACGCATCAACCCGTCCAGCGCCGCCCGCTCCCAGACGCGGCGGCTGCCCACCACCTCGCCCAGCAGCGCCGACGCAGCAAACAAATAAACCACCGCCGCCCGCCCCGGCGCGCGCGCCAGCCGAAACGGCGGCAGCAAATTGTAAAAAATGCGGTACAAAAAGCCATAACTGCCAAACGCCAGCAGCAGCCCCAACGCCATCAACGCCAGATAAAACAGGCTTCGCCGCGACGGCCGTCGCACGGCCAATACCACGGCCAACGTCGTCAACACCCCGGCATAATAGGTCAATTCCTCAAAATTAGGCACGCTCCAATAACCGGCGCGTGTCGGCTCGCCAAAAAACTCCGGCACCAGCAGCGTCACCAGATGCGCCGGCGGGAAGGAATAACCCGAAGCAAACGCAAAATCGGCCGTCCCCGACCGCGACGACATGGCCGCAAATTGCAGCAGCGGCAGCAACTGCACCGCGCTGAGCAGCAGCCCCACCAGGAAGGCAAGCAAGAACTGCCGCGCCACGATGAGACTGGAGACTGAAGATTGAAAATTGTCGGAGACCGCATCTTCAGTCTCCGGTCTCCAATCTCTCATTCCCAAATAAAGCGCCCAGGCCACCCAAACCAGTCCCACGTACAACAGCGAGGTGGTGTGTCCGGCTAAAATGGCCAGGGCGAAAGGGATGCCGGCGAGAACGGCCGTCCAGATACTCGTGGGCCGTGTTCCGCGTTCCGCGTTTCGCAGATCACGGTTTACGCTCCTGGCAAACGCCCACAACAGCCAGGGCAGCCAGGCAAACGTCGCCAGCAGCCCCACATGGCCGGCAAAAATGCGCGCAGCCATAAACCCGCTAAAAGCAAACGTTAGCGCCGACAGCCACGCCCCCACTCTGGAGCCGGTCTGCTGGCGCACAAACAGCCACATGCCCAATCCTGCCGCCACCACATGAAACAAGACGTGCCAGCTCAAACCCACACGCACCGGCAGCAAAATGGCCAGCCACGTCGGCGGGTAAAACAGGGCGACCTGCGGATTGCTGAGAAAGGGATACCCGGCGAACTGCGCCGCGTGCCAGAAGGGGAGATGGCCTTGCCACACGGCCGTGCGCGCCAACTCCAACCAGGGCACAAATAGGCCGCGCATATCCGCGCCGCCCAGCGCCATGCCCACCGGCGGCCACAAAGCCACCGCCAAAAAGAGTACGGTCAACAAACTCAGGGGCAAAACTACCGGGAGTAACAGTTTACGCATAGCGGCCATCATCCCCTATTTTGCCGCCACCGGCAAAGAAAACAGCGCCGCCCCATCGCCGATTTGCTGCCCGGCGGCATCCAACACGGGCAGCCGCCAGCCTTCCGCCTGCACCCACAGACCGGTTTTGATGGTGTACTCGTCCGGCGGCAGATCCGCTGGCAGCGTGAAGGTATGCACATCGCGCACATATTTGTCCGTGGGCCAGCGGCGGGTGGGAAAATCGCCCGGATTCAGGTGGTCGGACTGAGCCACCAACACGCCGTCTGGCGATAAAACGTGCAGAAAGCTCTGGTAATTAATGTCTAACGGCCGTTGTGCCTGCCAATACAGCGTCACCGTCACCGTGTCACCGGGCCGGGCGCTGTTGGCCGAGATGTCGTAGCCAATCAGGGCAATCTGCTCGCCAAAATCGGCAAATACTTGATTTTGCGCCGGTTGGGCTACGTAATTACCAGAATTAAAATGTAGTAGATTGAGCGGTTGGAGGATGAGGAGGGTAACGGCCGTTACGCCCAACGCCACGCCCAAGACCCACCAATCAACAGAGGCCAATGGAGATTTCCCCATTTCGCGTTCCGCACGCCGCACGCCACGCTTTCCAAGCCGCAAACCGATTATCAACGCCGTCAAAAGCGCTAACCCACTGACCGCCCAGGCAAGAGTGCGCGGCAGTGTATCTTGGAAGCGCACGTCGATAGTGTGCTTTCCGGCCGGCGTCGGCACCACGATGAAACCCTCGGGCCGCCCCAACTCCGGCTCTACCACCTGCCCATCCACGCGCACCGCCCAGCCGGGAAACTGGAACAAAAACAGCCGGAACATAAAATCTTCCGGCGCGTCGATGGCGTAGCGAAAATGAAGCGGGTTGATTTCTTCCCAGGTGACGGCCGTGCCCTTTGGCAGCGCCGGGTAGTTGATGCGGTCAATGGGCGTCCCGGCTGTGAATCCCCACACCACGTCTCCATTTCGCGCCGGAATCATGTCGACGGTGGATGGCACATAATCGGCCGTGGAGGTGGTGCCCAACCAGCGGCCCGAATGTTCGATCAGCGACATGCGCAGCGGGAAAACGTCGCCAAAATCAGGCCAGGGCACAGGCTGCGTGAGGGGCAGTCCGAACAATAACGGCAGGGCAACGGCTACGGCCGTTATCCCGCCCATCACCCGCAGCGACCATGCCCGCCATTCCAGCAGCGCCGCCACACCTGCCCCGGCCAAGACCGCCAGCATAGCCACGGCCGCGCCCAACAATCGCCAGGGAAATTGGAAATAGGGCAAAAAAGGCGTCGCCTGCCAAACAAAATTGGAGACCGGCAGCATTAAAAACAGCAAAATAGCCAGCGCCAGAGCAAAAAAGGCGGCGTAGGCCGCACAGCGAACCCGCCGCAAAGCCAGCATGACCAATCCAAACCCGCCCAACAGCCATTGAGCCAGCCCCAAATTAAAGTGTAACACCGGCTCGGTCGCGCCCCAATCGAGCCGCTGTGAGGGGGTTAAAAATTCGGCCAGGGACAAAAAGTGGGTCCGGTAGTCGTAGTTGTCGCCCGCGCCGATGAGGGTGGTCAGGTTGACGGCATTGCGCTCCAAAATAACCGGCAGCCAGAAGAAGGCCGACAAGCCCAACCCCAGAAACAGCGCGCCAAAGAGAAAACGGCCGTTCGCTGCCCGCCACCCAACGGTTATCACCTGCCACACCACCCAGGCCAGCAGCAGGCCAAAAAAGAGCAGAGCCATGAGATTATGACTCAGAATAACGGCGGCGGTGAGTAAGACGGCCGTCACCCAGCGTACGGCCGTCGCCTGCCGCCGCAGTCGGTCCAGAGCCCACAAAGCCAACGGGAACACGCCCAGGCTAAACGCTTCGGCCAACGCGCCGCGGGCAATCGGATCGACATATTGCACGTACGGCGCATAAATGTAAACGGCCGCAGCCACATAACCTGCCGGTCGCCCCCAATTGTCGCGTACAAAGCCATACATCCCGAAACCGGCCCCCAACAGACCCAGGACAAACACCGCCTTCACCCCGGCAACCGCATCCAACCCTGGCAGCCACTCAAACAGCAGCCCCACGTAATAAGTCAGGGGAGCGTAATAATTAAAAATGGGGTAACCGTAACCATGATAAAAGTTGGGCGCCCAACGCGGATAAAACACGCCGCCGCGCACCAGATAACTCAGCTCCGCCAGGCGAAAAATGTGCAGTTCGGCGTCGGTCTCTTGCGGCAAACTGGCCCGGCCAATAAACGGCCAGATCGCCAGCAAACAAATCGCCAGAACGACCAGATAACCCAGGTCGAACCGGATTTGGGAGTGCGGGCGTTGGCTTTCAGACTTCAGAGCGCTCATCTCACGAATTACGGCTCACGCTGCACGAGAATAAACACAATATGCGATTTGCTGCGGCGCACGGCCGTTGGCAGCAGCTTCTCCGCCCGGGCATAATAACCCAGCCCCCACATCGCCAGAGCTTCCATACGTCCGCTGGTGGCTTGTTCCCGCTGCTCATCGCTGCGCGTGATGCCCGGCGGGAAAGGCGGCATATCGATGTAACCCGATCTGGAATCGGGCATCGCAGACGCGAGGTTGGCAAAGAGGGCTTGCAGTTCGGCCAGGGTAAGGCCGGAAAGGCCGCTGATGTGGGTGTGGGCAGGATTGTCGCCGTTGGGCGTGAAGAGGGCCACGGCCGTGCCCAACGCCGCCAGCCGCGCCGCATACTGCCCGCGTTTGGCCGGGTCCAGCCGCTGCACCACTTCCGATGAAATGCACAGATCAAAAGACCCGGCGATTTCATCCAGGGCGGCCATGTCGGTTACTTGTATGAGGGTAGGCGCAACGGCCGTCAACCAACCTGCCTGCTGCGCCGCGTTGAGAGAAAAGTGAAGTTTTTGTAAGGCAGACGGCCGTTCATCGGCGATGGTCACTTTCGCGCCCACCTCACCGGCCAACTGCAAAAAATCCAGGCTGCACCCATATTTTTCCGGCAGCCCGGCCAGCAAAACCCGCGCCGGTTGGCCAACTCGCGCCAGCCAACCCGCCAGCGCCAGCCGCTTGGCAAAATATTCATACGCCGTGCCCACGCCCTCGCCTTCGGCCAGCGCCAACACATACAGATCTTTGATGGATAATGACTTTAACATAAGCCCATTAAATCAGTTTGTTTTCTCGATACCAATCTGTCGTTGCGGCCACGCCGCGCGCCAGATCGAATTGCGGCGTGTAGCCCAGTTCCATGTGCGCTTTTTGCCAGGAAAAGCGACGGTCTTCGCTAAAAAAGGCCACTCCCGTGCGGCTGAGGGGCGGTTGGCGGCGAATGATTCTCGCCAGCAGTTCCAGACCGGCCGCGCCGGTCATTGCCAGCGGTTTGGGCAGGTTCCATTTGGGCGGCGGCGCAGCCAGCCCGGCAGCGAGGGTCGCCCCCAGGTCGCGGAATGTCACCGGCTGCGGCCCGGTGATATGGTAAATTTCGCCTGCGCGCCCTTTTTGCAGCGCCAGCAGCATCCCGGCCACGGCATCGTCAATGTAGGTTGGGTGACAGGTGTAGCTGCCGCCGTCAATGGTGAAGAAACGGCCGTCCCTTACCGCCTTAAACAAGCCCAACACATGCCGGTCGCCCGGTCCGTACACAAATTCCGGCCGGGCAATCACCACCGGTAGGCCGCCGCGTATATACACCTGCGCCACCTGTTCCGCCGCCGCTTTGCTGCGTTCGTAGGGGTTGCTGGGCGCGAGCGGCGCAGTCTCATCGGCCGGCAGTCCACCGATGGGACCAAGCACGCCCGGGCTGCTAACGTACAGAATGCGCTGCACGCCGGCCGCTTCGGCTTCGGCCAGGACGTTGGTTGTGCCCTGCATGTGCAGATCAAAATAGGCGCGTTCCGGCACGCCCGCCTGTCCCAACATCCCGGCCGCATGAATCAGCCAGTTCGCGCCGTCAAATTTGCCGCGCAGGCTGTCCCGGTCGGTTACGTCGCCGGAAACCCAGGTGATAGGCAAATCGGCCAGGTGGTCGCAATTGGCTGACGGCCGTGCCAGAGCCACAATCTCATGCCCCTGCGCCGCCAGCGCCCGCGCCAACGCCCCGCCGATAAATCCAGTTGCTCCAGTGATGGCTATTGTTGTCATTGTTTATGGTAAATCGAGGTAAATGATGCGTGATGCGTCAGTTACGTCACGCATCACGCATCACGCATCACGTCTCACGTATCACGCTCTACATTCTGATAAGTCATGACGGGCCGGTAAACGCAGCCGCATTTCCGACCTTTGGTGCAGCCGGGTAATGGCAGGTGGGGCGCGTCGTCGGGGTGGTAGACGGCCGTTTCCGCCAACACCTTACACGCCTCACACCCCGCCTCGTCCACCACAATCGCCACGCCCACAATCGAGCCTTTAGCCTTCATGCCCAGCCGGTACTGCGCCAGCGTCTTTTCGGCGTAGTTTTCCGGCTTTTCCATCTCTTTGTGGAATTTGTTCAACCATTCAAAAGCCATGAGATATTCCCCAAGCTGAAAATTAGCGTACTTGAATCGAATCCGGCTTAATCACCTTCATGCCCACCCGCGTGGCGGTAGAAACGTCCATCAGCATGTTGGTATAACTGGCGTTGGCCAGCGGGCAGTGACACTCCTTAGCGGCGATGCTGCGGCGCACGTCTTTAATTTTCTCGCCAAACCAGATGTCTTTGAAATCGTAGTTGTGTTCGCGCAGGTTGCCCAGGTCGTCGGCGCGCACGCAGCAAGGCCAGACCGTGCCATCGGCGTAGATTTGGGCGCTGGCCCAACCGGCGTAGCACCCAATCACCTGATCCTGCTCGTCCAAAATACGTTTGACCAGCTTGTAATACTCCACGCGGAACGCTTCGGTGATGCGCGACACGCCTTTGTAGCGTTTGCTATTGACATAAGTAATGAGCTTGTCAATCGCCGCGGCGTATTCTTCCGGGCTGGGGGTAATAGGCAGCCCCACCGTATCCAGTTCCACGCGCGGCTCGGCTATCTCGGTGATGAACTGGTCCGCGCCGGATTTTTCGGCATAGGCGATGAGTTCGTCCAGATGGCCAACGCTAAAAACGGAAACAACGGAGTGAATGCCGACCGCCAAATTGGGAAATTCGGCGCGCAGGGCCAGATATTGCTCCAATCGCTCCTCAAATTTCTCGAAGTTGCCGGCCACGCCACGGATAAAATCATGTTTTTCGCCCACGCCGTCCAACGACAGGTTGATGATAAGCTGGCTGTTTGGGCAGCTTTCCAGAATGGCGCGCACGCGCTCCGGACCGCTGTTGAGGATGCCATTGGTGGGGATATTGATGATGCCCGGTTGGCAATGTTTGTAGGCCAGTTTTGCCAGCTCCACCACACCGGGATACATCAGCGGTTCGCCGCCGCTGATGGTGAACCAGTACGGGGCAGTGCCCAACGAAGCCAGGACTTTGTCCCATTCGTCCAGGGAAAGCTCGTTTTCACGCTTCATCCAGATATTGCAGGTGAGGCAGCGCGAATTGCACTTGGGCGACGGCGACAAGGTAATGTTGAGCGGCAGCATTTTCGGCCAGCCGGTCGCCCGGTATAGTTTGAATAAGGGGATGCGTGCGAGCACGCTGAGCATTGAGTTCATAAGCTGAAGCGTAATGCGGGATGCGTGATTTTTACCTCACGCATCACGCATCACGAGATAATTCCTTCGTGGTCGTGGCGATTTCCCAGACAGTGTGGTTTTTCGCGCCGGTTTTGTAGTCACGACGGCCGAGATAACGGCCGTATCCCTCCAACCCAACCACCGCCACCGTCCAGGCCAACTGCTTCGGTCGCCAATCCAGATTTTTGAGCAGCAGGCCAACAATTTTGCCGCCCGACATGGTGCTGACCTTGTAACCGAGCAGGTGTTCCAGGTCTAAATGGCCGGCGTAAATGCGGCGGCGCTGGCGCAGAAAGTCGGCCACCGTTTCCGGTCCTTTGTTGTACACAACAGCGTCGGGGCAGTACTGCACCTTGTAGCCCTGCCCACGGACGATGGGTTCGACGCTGGCTTCGTCTACGGCCGTATGAAACGGAATCCGCTTAAACACCCGCCGAAACCCGACCATCTCGCCGCCCTTGAAGCCGCCGCCCAGATTCAACTCATGGTGCAGCGCCCACTGCAACTGCACGGCAAAGCCCATAAACGTCGCTGCGTCGTTAACCGGAACCGGATGGCAGCCCGTCATAGCCACTTCCGGGTCGGCAAACGGAGCAATAAGCTGTTCCACCGCCTCCAGGGAGGGCTGCAAATCGGCGCTGCATAAAATCAGCACCTCTTCGGCGGCTTCGTGGATGAACAAGTTCATAGCCGAGGCTTTGCCTTCACGCTGCGGCTGGACAAGGAGGCGGATACGGCCGTCACGCGCCGCAAATTCCCGGGCAATCGCCTCCGTCCGGTCGGTGCAGCCGCTGGCCACCACGATAATTTCGCTAATGGCCACCGTTTCCAGCCGCTGGTCCAAAACCAGTTGCAGCAGCTTGCCGATATTCGCCTCTTCGTTATAGGCGGTAATGCCAATCGAACAATTGATCACAATAACGTTCCATCAAGATAAGACCCAAAGGGTTTTCGCCAACCCTTTGGGTCTGGGAAGTATACCGAAAGCCATCGGACTGAACCAACGGCCGTGCCCCACCTCAGCTACGATTGCCCTGCGACGGCCGTAATAACAGCCCGGCCCCGACAAAATTACCCAGGAACCCGGCGGCCGTCAGCACAAAAGCCAGGATGAACAATGTATGAGCAAGCAGCAAAATAGCGGCAATTTGGCCGATGGCGATGAGCGCCAGGAGAATGATGTACGGCCGTTTGCCCACCGACAGCGCGTAATTCAGCCAGATATTCACCCCGGCGAACAAGGTGGTAGCCAGCCCCACCCAACCCAGCAGCGCGCCCGGATTGGCATATTGGCCGCGAAATACCAACCCCACAATGAAGTCAGGAACCAGAAAATAAACGGCCGTCAGTCCCAATCCTGGCAGCAGCGTGGCCGCCAACGCCAGCAGCAGCATGGGCCGGGCGTCTTGCCCCAATGCGCGCCGCTGCGCCGCTTTGGGAAACAGCACCATGCCCAAAGCCAGCGGCACAAACAAATTAATCCGCGCCAGCACGTTCACCGGCGTGTAGGCCGCGGCCACGGCCGCTGGAAACAACCGGTTGACCAAAATGGCGTCGCTGTAGACCAGCAGAGCGAAGGCCAGCAAGCCGACCAGCGTCAGCGTCGAATACCCCAGGCTTACTTTTTGCACGTCGACGGCCTGCAGGGCGCGGAAATAAGGGCGCAGCAGCCACAGCGCCAGCAGCAGAGCCAACCCGCTAGAAAGCGGCAGCGCCAGCACCGCGCCCACAAGGTCCAGCCCCAACCAGATGAGTACGGCCGTCAGCCCAAATCGTAACACCGCCTGCACCACCACCACGCCGCCCAATCCCAGGAAATGCTGCACGCCTTGTAATGCGCCATCGGTCACCGGGCGCACAAAAAAAAGCAGCAGAGCCAGGCCGGCCACCATAACGGCCGTTGTCGATTGCGCGTTTATTAGCCGATTGGTCAGCGGCGCGGCCAGCATGAACAAGGCCGCGACGAGTGCGCCCCACCCCCACGCCCAGCGCCAGCGATGGCGCACAAACCCGCCAATCCGCGCCTCAGCCTGCGGTTGGATGGCTAATTCGGCGGTGTAATAGGCGACCACGTTGCGAATCACCCAGGTGACCTGCTCGGCGATTTTCAGCAGATTCATCACCGCCAGGAACGCGATAGCCGCCGGAGCAGCCAGCAGCACACCGGCCACCACCAGCACCAGATAATCGAAACCGCCCGCCAACACAGTCGCCCCGGCCATGAACAGGCCATCGCGGGCGTCGGCGGAACGTAGGAGGGATTTGGTGCGGGTTATCATCAAAAAGTACGTATGCAGATTGGTCCAATCTTTGAGATTGGACCAATCTCACTCCTTAATAGGCAGCTCTGCCTGCCCGTTGGGGTCAAGCACGCCGTCCAGATTGGTCACCGGCCAGCGGGTCTGGGTAGATGGATCATAGAGGCCAACGGCCAACTGGGCCAGGTTGCCACTGCCGGTAGGCCAGTTAAATGTGTGCGCGTCGGCGATAATTGCGCCGGGCGGCCAAATGGTCAGCGGGTACGTGCCGCGCACCGGCTGGCTGTCGCTTTGCGCGACCATCTCGCCGCTGTCGTTCAGCGCGTGGACAAAGGCGGTGGCGTTTTGGGTTAACGGCCGTTCCCCCTGCCAATACAGCGTCACCGTCACCAAATCGCCCGGCTGCGGCTGCGACGGTTCCACCGTGTAACCGAGCAGCACCACATCCGCGCCAAAACGATGCCCGGCGGGCACGGCCGTTACCGGCAGTTCCGCCAGCAGCCAATCGGTTTGCGCCAGGAGTTGGGGCCTCAGCCACAGGCCGTCGGGCGCGCCGCTTAGCGGCTCGGTGGCCAGACGCAGTATGCCACCCTGCCCTTGCCAATCGGTCAGGTCCACATCCAGCCAGATGGGACCGTCGGCGGCGGACACGGCCGTATGCGCCAGCGTCGCGCCGTTAAATGCCACGTCAAACGCCAGCGAACCCTCGCCGTCCACCTGCACGCCGGCGCGCAAACGGCCGTTCAGCGGCACATCCAGCGCGTATTCCAGCGCCGACTCAGCCGGCACAACGATGGCCGGGTAACCAGCGGCGACGGTGGTGGACACAAAACGCTTTTCCGGCAGGCGCTCGGCCGTCCACAGAGCGGCGGTCAGGTCGTTGACCAGGCGCGGCGTGGTGGCGCTGACGGCAGTGGGGGAAACGGCCGTATCCGCTGTCGCCGCCGTCATGGCCACCGCCCGGTCCAGCAACGGAAGCTGCACCCGCCCCCAGCCCACCTGCCACACCAGCAGAGCCAGCAGCAAACCGGCCAGCGTCCAACCCACCGCCCGCCCCAGACTTTGCCCATCGGGCCGGGCCAGCACCAGGAAAACGCCGCTCAAACCCATCGTCAGCGCCAGCAATACGGCGAAGGTCTCGCCTTTGAACACCTTGAACTGCTGCAAGCGCAGCCGGAACAGGTCGGGCAGGAGTTGCTCAGTGAGGGCGTCGAGAACGGCCGTGCCCCGCACATACGTCCGCAGCTCCAGATTGCCGGGGCGGCGGTATTCGTTCACCTGCAGCGGGCCGCCCAGCCGGTCGCCGCCGATGGCGTGGGTGATGGCCGGTTCGTCGGCCGTGGCGTCCGGCGCGGCCAGCGTCAGTTGGAAGGCGCGTCCTTCGGCGGCGTGAATCGTGGGGAAGGCAAAGCGAACAGGACCGCCAGACGGCCGTTCGGGGAAATCAACAACGCCGGTATACAGCGGACCGGTGTCATCGGACAGGGTGAGGGTGACACGGCCGTCGGGCGGCCCTTGCAGCCACACCTCCACCATACTCAACTCATCCGCGCCGCTGATGAAAGATTGGCTGAGGGTATTGTCGCCGTAAAAGGCCAGCGGGAACGGCGCAGGCACGCCGGGCGCTTCTTGCGCCTGCGTCCAGGGGCGCGGGTAGAGGTAGTGGGCGTCGTAGAACATGGGCACCTGCACCTGCGGGCCGGTGGATGTGGCGCGCCAGCGGCCAATGCCCAGGAAGAGCAGGAGGATGAGGAGGAGAACGGCCGTTATAATCCAGGGCGATTGACGATTAGAGAGTAGAAATTGGCGTTTCACCCGTTCACTTCTCACAAATAGTAGCGCGGCAGGACATAGGCCAGCAGCGCGACAAAATTAAACAGGACCATGCTCAGGCGCAGTAGCCAGTGGGCCGAAACATGCCACCGTTTGGGCAGCCAGAAGAGCAGGCCCAGGGTAAAGAAGGTGAGCATGGGCACAACCGTGCCCAGCCAGTAGCGGCCTTGCAGACCACGGCCGTTGCCATATTCCCACCAAAACGTCAGGTCGTACACTTGCAGCAGCAGCACCGGCACGATCAGCGTCAGCGCCAGGAAGAGCCAGACGATGACCGGGGCCATGCGCCTGCCCAGCCGCCAATCGGTGAAAGACGGCCGTTGCCGCCAATCGCGCCCCAGTTTCCAGGCCAGCCCGCCGATAGCGGCAAAGGTAAGAAGGCGTAACAGCGTGTAAATCCAGGGGGCCACGGCCGTATCCACCCAGCCGAAATGCGCCCACCATGTCACAAACAACCCGCCCCACACCGACTGGTAATAATCGAGCATGTGGGGCAAAAACTGGTAATCGTAAAATGGATTCTGGATGATGCGGTGGCCTTCGACCACCGGATTGAAGTAGAACAAATCGTGGTTGATGCGCCAACTGCGGGCCATCCACCAGGCGACCGGCGGCAGGATGACAGCGTTCATGACCACCGCCGCCCAAAAGACGCGCCACCGCTCCCCTTTGCGCCGCCACCAATCATACACCACGACCAGCGCTACCAGCGGCACGAAACCGTTGATGGTGGGCTTGATGAGAAAAGCGGCAGCGAAGGTCAGGCCGATGAGCACGGCCGTTTTCCACCCCAGCCCATCGCGCAGTACCAGCAAGCAGAGGTAAATCAGCAGCGAGTACAGCACAAAAAAGAGGCCGTCAACGGAGATAACGGCCGTCATCTGCGTGAGCTGCGGCTGAAAAGCCACCAGCGTGGGAATGGTCAGGCGCAGGGCGGCGTTGGTGGGGAACAGCAGGCGGGCGATGAGGTAAGCGACGATGACGATGGGCGTGCTGACCAGCACGGCAAACAGGCGCTGCACCTGCATCCGCACCAGCAAATTCTGGCTGGTGCCAATCAGCCGGTACGGGATGGCGGCAATCAGGTAATACAGCGGCGTGGCGTGCATGAGCTTGCCGGTGACGCCCAGATCGGTGCTGGTGCGGCTGGAGGCGGGCAGTTGATCGAATTCGGCTTCGCGCAGACCCAGGGCGTTATCGCTCCAGCCCTGGCGCTGTTCGGGGGCGTAATCCAGCCGCCCCACGTCGGCCAGTTCGCGGGAGCGGGTGATTTCGTCGGGCAGGAAGGTGTCGGCGGTGTCGGGGAGACGGCCGTTTTCGCCAATAAACTGAATCACAGCGAAATGGTCGTCCTCGTCTGGTCCTTGCCACAGCGGGAAGGCCAGGCTCCACAGCGCCCCCTTCAGCAGCATGATGGCGAATAGGAGCAAAATGAGGAGCCATTCTTGGCGGAATGCGGAGTGCGGAGTGCGGAGTACGGAGTACAGAGTGGTCACGCGATTGCCTGGGCGTCCTTGGTGGCGACGTAGAAGCAGTGGGCCGACTGCTGGCGGAAGAATTTGACGAAAAGCCGCTCCACGGCCACAAACAGCGGCGTCAGTTTTTCCATGATGGGGTACTGGTCGGGTAAAATTTCCCACAGCCAGAAGATGACGCTGTACTGCACGGCCGTTTCCACCCCAAAACCATCCTGCCCCAATCTTTCCTTTAGCTCCGCAAAATAAAACGGCGCGTTGATCTCATCGCCCAACCATTTTGGGTAAAGCTTTCGCCCCCAACGGATGATGGGATTGTCTTCGGCCGTTTCGATGAGGAACAGCACGCCGCCGGGCTTCAGGCAGCGGCGCACTTCGGCGAGGGCCTGCGCCACGTCGCCGATGTGGTGCAGCACGTGCTGAATGTAAATCACGTCAAACGTTTCATCGCCGAAGGGCAGCTCAAGGCCGGAGGCGATGGCCACCGGGCCGTGATGGGCGGCCAACTGCACCCGGTCAGGCACCACGTCGATACCGAAGGGGAAACGGCCGTACTGCCGAAACCGGCTCATATTCCAACCCGAGGCGCAGCCCAAATCCAAAATGCGCTGCGAAGACGGCCGTGCCAGCACCGCCTTCTCCACCGCAAAATAAGGCAGCACCTTATAACGGCTCGACGACCAGTTTTCACCAAAAGTAACAGGCTTGCGATAGTCCATGGGGATAATTGACAACGGTCGGGTAATCGTTGTTTGGGAGTTACCAACAACGATCAACCAACCACGGGTCTTCCTCGATGCGTCGGCTTGAACAGGTCGAATTTCCAGATTTTCAGGCGGTGCAGCAGGTAACGGCCGGCCACCCACAACGTTTTCAGGCCATACGTCGTGCTGGCGCGGAAACTAATCGACGACGCCTCGTTGAAATATTTGGTACTCACCGGCACTTCGGCAAACTGGAAGCCAAAATAATTGGCCTGAAAAATCATCTCGGTGTCAAAGGCAAAATCGTTGGAATTGCGCAAAAAAGGCACGGTTTCTAACAAGGCGCGGCTGTAAGCGCGATAACCGGTGTGGCACTCGGACAGCTTGGTGCCCATCACTAAATTTTCCGCTCCGGTCAGGAAGCGGTTGGCCAGATATTTGTAGCGCGGCATCCCGCCCGCCAGCGCCGCTTCCGGCGGCATGAAGCGCGAACCCATCACAAAATCGCCACGGCCGTCGCGGATGGCGGCAATCATATCCGGGATGATTTTGGGGTCGTACTGCCCATCGGGATGCAGCATGATGACGATTTCCGCGCCCAGCCGCAGCGCCTCCATGTAGCAGGTCTTCTGGTTTGCGCCATAGCCGGCGTTGTGCGGATGAACAATCAAATCCAGCTCTAAATCCTGCGCGACTTTGGCCGTATCGTCGATGCTGCCATCGTCCACCAAAATCACCTGATCCACATAATCCGGGGGAATACTGCGGTAGGTATCTACCAGGGTCTGCGCCGCGTTATAGGCGGGCATCACAACAATTACTTTTTTTTCATCAGACATAGTTGCAACCAAATAGTTGAGATTGAAGATTGAAGATTGGAGATTGAAGATTGGAGATTTTGAGCAGCATCGTCAATCTTTCATCGTTTGTCGACCAGGGCGAAATCGGACAACGCGGTTTGCCCGGTGGATGGCTGCGCAGTTGGCCAATCGCCTTGCGCCAGACTGCGCCCGACCACGGCGTGTGACAAAGCGCTGGCAATAATGGCTTGTTCGTCAGCGCGCCAATCGCGCTCGGCACTCTGGCTCAACTGCGCCACCAACTGCTCGTATGGCGGGAAGCCTTGCACGGCCGTTTGCCGGGCGCACACAAACGCCGCCAGGTCAGCCGCCGACACGGCCGTTTCCCCGCCAGCGCCCTCGCGCAGCAGCACCACTTCACGCAGCTGCGCCTGGTCGGCATGGGTGACACCCGTGACCAGATCTTCCACCGCCCACTTCGGCGGCGGCCACAGCCGCTGCCAGATAATATTCAGGGTCGCCGCCGGCCAGCGCCGCCGACTGAGATGCAGTCCGGCGGCCCGCCCGGGGCGCGAGTATAACAAATTTTGTGTCCATAACTTAAAGCGGTCCCGCCGCCGCAAGGACACGGCCCCTGCCCGGCGCACGCCCGCCGTCACCGTCACCGGTTTGGGAAAGCTAAAGACACGGCCGTTTGCCGCCAAAATCGCAAAATCATCGGCCATAAAAGCATACGCGCCGCCGCCGACAACTTGCAAAATCGCCTCCGTCTTGCCCTGATCCCGCTCCGGCACTACCAGCGTCGCCTGTCCCTGCCGCGCCACGGCCGCGCCGTACACCAGTGCATACCCGCGCCGCGCCAGCGCCCAGCGCACCGCCGGCTCCAGCACACTTTTGTACAACGCATACGGCGAAGCCGCCAACGTGGGCGAAACCACCACTTCGGTATACGCCGCGCCGGGCATCATCGCCACCCCAAAACCAAAACGGCTCAGGCGCTCGCTGTAGGTGATGGCGCCCGGCTGCGGGCTGGGCGTGCCGTGCCGGTCCACCCGCACCTCGATATCGACGTGCGCCAGCGGTTCCGCGCTCTTAAAATAGGCCAGCTCCGGCAGCCGCACCTGCGATTCAATCCGCAGCAAGCCGTGGATGTCGTAGCGGTAGATGCCGGGCTGCCACATGGTGATGCCCCGCCGCGAAAATACCCACTGCTCCGACAGGGCATAACGGGCCACACTTTCGACCAGCACAGCCACAAAAATAGCCGGTAAGGCCGCCCACTGCCCAACCACAAACAGGAGATACAACAGCGGTAGGCGCACGCCAAACAACGACAGTTGATTGGTCAGCCAGAAGCGGCGCAGACTGGGCCAGCCGGGGATGGCATGGCCGCCGCCCAGCACCCACTGTTCGGTGACAAAAAAGCGTAATAAGATGATGAGTTCGGCGGCGAGAACGGCCGTTACCCACCACGCCAGCTCCGTCATCTGCACCAACAAGGCAAACGCCGCCACATCCAGCAGCAAGCTGCCCGCCGCCACGGCCACCAATCGCGGAAAGGATTGATTGGCCGTCAGGCGCAGCCGCAGCAAATGGCGGAAAAAGCGCATCCCTTCCTGAAAATCAGCCTTGCTTTCCCCTTCGTGACGGCTGGCAAAATCAAAATGCACTTCAGAGACGCGCAAACCGGGGCAGCGGATTAAAATCTCCAGCAAAATTTTGAAGCCGTCCGGGCGCAAAACGGCCGTGTCCACCGCCGCCCGCCGCACCAAAAACAGCCCGGTCAGCGGGTCAGAAACATTCTTGAGCAGGCGCGGAAACCAGGCGCGCGCCAGCAGCGTGAGCATCTGCGAAGTC
Source organism: Chloroflexota bacterium (assembly GCA_017993775.1). GTDB lineage: Bacteria > Chloroflexota > Anaerolineae > Promineifilales > Promineifilaceae > Leptovillus. Next base: position 35,353 of record JAGOMA010000024.1, read on the forward strand.
ATCGCCCGGCGGCGGCTGAGGCCCAGCGGGCCAAACAAATCTGCCTTGCGGCTGCCCAGCACCAGATCGGCGCGGGCTTCCTGAGCGCGGGCCAGCAGCACGGGAATCACTTCCGGCGGATGCTGCAAATCGGCGTCCATGACGCACAGCCAGGTCCCCTGCGCCGCCTGAAAGCCCTCGACAACGGCCCCGCTGAGGCCGTTGCGCCGCTCCGGCGGGCGGGCAATCACCCGCACGGGAAAGGCAAATTCAGGCGCGGCCTGGGCGATGACCTGCGGCGTGTTGTCGGTGCTGTCATCGACAAACAGGACTTCGACGGCCGTATCGCCCAACGCTGCCGCCAGCCGCCGCAGCAGCGGCACAATATTTTGCGCCTCGTTGCGCGTCGGCACAATCATAGACACCAGATCGGGCTGGGGAACGGCCGTGTGCGATTTCGTTTGTGGTTGTGGAGCTTCTTCCCGCTGCTGCATGTGTGTGATTCCTTGCCAGTTCTGCGCGTATCTTAACTTGCTTTAAGATGAGCGTCCAACGGCCGTGGGGCAATCGTTGCCGGACTGTGGGGGGTATGATGCATGATGCACAATTTGCAGCAAAATCCGGTCTGCTACCATTCCATCCACCGGCACAAAAAGCCTTGTGCCATCCTCCAGGCGGTACAAGCCAATTTGCAAGGCATACTCGCCCGGCGGCAAATCAGGTGGCAGCGGGATGGTGTGCAGTTGGGCAAATTCGTCGCCAGGGCGCAAACCGGTCTGGGCCACATCCAGCCCATCGTGCTGCGCCACCACCTGTCCGGCGCTGTTTAGCAGGTGGACAAAGATTTTCAGGTCGGCGGCAGGCGGCTCGGCTACGCGCCACAAACTCAGCAAATCCACGCTCTCTGGCGACTGCGCCAGTTGGTAGCCTAACAGTTCCAGCGTATCGGAAAAAACGGCCGTGCCCCCCACTTCTTGCCGCTTGGCTGCCCAATCGGCCGCGCCCACCACCGCTTCCGGCGACCAGCCCAGGTCGGTAGAGGCATTGGGCTGGGCCAACACGGCCGTTACCGGCGAGACCGGCCAATCGTGCAACCCATAGCGCCACACCCGGCCCTGGACCTCGTTTTGGCCGCTGATGGCGGGAGCGGGCGGATAAAACGCTTGCAGCAGCGGATGGGTGGGCTGGTGGCCATCGCCGACGGCCGTCCACACGGCCGTCTCGCCGCCGCCGGGCCACAAAAAACTCGTCCGCGCATCAAACCAGCGCGGCGATACGTCGTTCGATTGGAACGCCGCCGCAAAATCAGCCGGGGCAATCATCGCCGGGCCAATGCCCGCCAATCCCACGCCCACCGCCGGGCCGGTGGCGGCTACATCAAACACAAAGAGCGAATAGCCGATGCGGTCCAGCGGGTTTTGCGTTTTGAACCAGGCAAAACGGGCCGAATTTTTCAGGTAGACGCCGTGCAATTGGGTGGCGCTGATCACATATTGTCCCGGCGCGGGCAGCGGCGGGTAAAATGGATCGGTCAGCGGGTCTTCGCGGCCTTGCGGCCAGATGGGAGCCGCCTCGCCGCGCCGGATGCCATAGGCAGACAGGGGCGCAGTTCCCAGCCAGGCAACCTGATACGGTTCCGGCAAATGAGCCTGCTCATAGGCGGCCAGCGCGCCAATGTCTTGCCCCCAATCGACGTTGGAATCGACCAGCCACTGCCAACCGTTGGCCGGGCCGCCCACCAGCCGATTAAAAAAAGCCAGATAATAGGGATGGACAGCCAGTGACGCCACGGCCAATCCACCCACCAGCAGCCATCCGGCAGCCGCCCTCACCTTGTTTTGCGCCTGCCAGCCTGGGCCGTCGGCCAATTGACCGGTGAATACAAACAGCAGTGGCAGCGCGGGCAGCAAATAGCGGTAGCCGATGTTAACCTGGCTGACCAATCCGGCGCCGAAGACGGCCGTCGCCGGCAGCAGCAGCCAGAACAACGACCAGGAGCGCCACGGCCGTTGGCGCACGGCCGTTCCCAAAGCAGCCGCCAATAAAACCAGCGTGGGCAGCGGCGTTTTGGTGAGAAAGGTAACGGGAAAGTAATACCACCAGCCGCCCACTTTGACCTGCCCGCGCAAAAAAGCGCTGTGGCCGCTGAGCTGGTGGGCCTGCTGCTGCTGATAATCGGCGGTGAGCGCCGCCCATTGGAAGCGATAAAAGGTCAGAAAGATGATCGCCCCAATGGTTATCCAGGCGGTCACAACAAGGGCGGCGCGCCCAATCTGGCGCAGCGATTGGCGCAAAACAACAGCCCGAAAGAGGACGAGCAGGTAGAGCGCAGGGATGAGGATAACGGCCGTAAACTTGGCCGAGAATGCCAGCCCAATGGCAACGGCCGTCAGCCAGAACAGCCACCACGGCCGTTTGTTTTCCTCGATGGCCCAATAACGCCAGACCAGGTAAACGGCCGTGAGCAGAAAAAAGGCCATGCCCAGGTCGGTAGTCGCCAGGAAGCCGTGGGCCAGGATATTGGGGTCGAAGGTCAGGAGGAAAAGCGTGAGGAGGGCGGGAAACGGCCGTGCCCGCAGCAAAAATTCCCCCAATTGCCCGGCAAAACGCGCCGCCACCGCCCCCAACAACAACGTCAGCAGCATGATCGCCCAACGAGCCGCCCAAATCAACTGCAAACCATTGTCGTTGGCTTCCCAGGCAAATACCTTGCTGATCGCCAGCCAATCATTCGTCTGCCAGACCGGGTCGGCAAATGGCACAGTAGGATGAAACAAAAACTGCACCGGCAAGCCCATCAGAGCGTTGATCAGCGGCGGATTTTGCACCACGCTCCACAACGACCACCGCTGCCACACCAACACGCCTTGCAGCACATGAATAATCTCATCAAAGGTAGCTGACTGTTGATTGGCGGCCGAAAGCAGCCGCGCCCAGAGCAGCAGCAGCAAAAAAACTGCCCCCCACCTGACCCACGTCCTGGGACGTATCCGCGCGAGCGAATCTCGAACCTGGTTATGCCACCTGATGATCAATCTATGCCATCCTATGTTGCAAACTCAACGGCCCGAATTTTATCAAATTACCTCATTACCCCGAAATGGCCGGCAAACAGCCAACCGCCAATCCCGCTCTCGAGACAAAAAACGTGTCCTTGACACCACTTACATTTTCGCTAGACTAGCCGATTTTGTTCAGGCACAATGCCAAATTTTAAACAAATGGTAAAAAAGGTAAGCTGTCTATGTTAAAAAACAATCCAAATCGCTTGTTACGCCCCCAACATTTTCTGTTCCCCTTGCTTGTGATGGTTTTTCTGCTTTTAACCTTTCTCAATTACTCGCCCCACCAAAACACCGCTACAGTCCAGGCCCAGACCTATGACCCCACTATTGACCCGATATTGGATAAATTTGTTTACCTGCCGCAGGTCGAACGCGCGCCGGTTTACCTGACGCCAGAATTTGTCACCACCATCAATTTGCCAGACGCTTTATGCCCCAATGATGTCAAAGTAAATCCGGTCACGGGTATCGCCTACGTCGCCAATCACGAAAGCGGCAACGTGTCTTTATTGCAAAACGGCGCGTATCTGGGCACCGTCGCCACGGGCGAATGGCCGACGCTGGTCAGTTTCCGGCCGAACAGCAGCGAAAGTTTTGTCACCAATTTGCACGGCGGCGTTTCTCATTTTGATGGCGGCGTGGTGATCAACACAATTTTCCCATCGCCATCGTTCCCCGGCGAAGTGATTACGTATGGCGAACCTTATGCCGCCGCTTTTAACCCGGTCAACCACTATCTCTACATTGTCCACATCGGCGCGGGCGGTTACGTTCAGGTGGTTGATGATGGGCAAACCATCGCCAACATCCCGATTTTGGAAGGGTGGCTGCTAGACGTGAAAGTCGATCCGGTAACCGGGTTGGTGTATGTAGCCAACTGGGAGCATGGCAAGATTTTTGTTATTCAAGACACGGCCGTTATCAACAGCTTCCAAGTCGGCTGGGGCATAGACAAACTGGCCATCAACCAATACACCCGCTATATCTACGGGGCGCACACCTCCCCCAGCGCCCAATATCCCAACAACATTTCAATTACTGACATGAACACCAATCAGGTAACGCCGCTGACCACTTCCACCGCCTCCCGCCGCGTCGCTCTGGACAAGCTGAACAATCTGGCCTACTTCACCAATCCCAATGAAAACACGGTTTCCATTGTGCAAGGAACTGCGTTCCTGGGTAATGTGGCCGTCGGCCAAAAACCGTGGGATGTCGGCGTCCATCAGGCATCCGGGTTGGCCTTTGTCACCAACTTCGACAGCGCGAACGTGACCGTCTTGAAAAATGGGCAGCTTGTGGAGACGCTGGCGGCAGGCAAAAACCCCGTTTCGGTCGGCGTAGACCCCCTTTCCAATTACGTGTATGTCGCCAACGAGACGTCTACGTATTCCTGCAATGGGCTGAACCAATGCTTCCAGGTGTGCGAGACGCCGGCTACCGTAACGGTTTACCGCATTCCAACGGATTGATTTTGATTGATGCGTGGTGCGTGGTGCGTGATCTGCAATGGCAAATCACGCATCACGTATCACGCATCTTTTCTCTATGGAATCGGCAGGAACACGGCCGTTTCCCCCTCACCACCCCCCATCACGGCCAAACGCTCCAACGTATCCAGCCGGTACAACCCGACAGCAATACGCGCCGGAACGGCGTTCGGCGGCACGCGCAAAACAACTTCCTCTACCACTATTTCGCCACTATCCCAGATGGTTGTGGGATAACGGCCGTTCCCCGGCTGCGCATCATGCTGCGCCAATAATTGGCCATCGGCTCTCAACAGGTGGGCAAACATGGTGTAATCCACAGCCATTGGAGCCAGCGCCTGCCAATACAGCCGCAGCCGCAGGTCAGCGCCGTCTGGCTGCAAATCATACCCCACCAGCGCCGCCTGATCGCCAAAGTTGGCGACCAGTGGGTTAGACGGCACGGCCGTTTCCCCCGTCAATGGCGCAATCTTCACCCAGCCCAAATCCACCCGCTCGCCGCCCACAAACAAAACCGCCTGCCCGCGTGCAGGTTGGGTCCCTTCCGGCACGGCGAGGGCCATGGTTTGGCTGATGGGATTACCCGCTGTCCAGGTCAGGGTGACGGCCGTTGTCGCCAACACCGCCCCATCCCAATCCAACAGCGCCGCTTCCCCCGCCGCCTGCCCGTCGGCCAGCCCATACCCGGCCACAGTGATCGGCAGCGCCGCGCCCGGCAGCGCCGAGTCCGGCAGCGCCGCCGCTTCCACATAAAACCCGCTGTCGGTCGCCCGGCAGATGCGCGCCCAATCCACCGGCGGCGTGTACAACGCCGGCCGCGCATAGGCCGGCCGCACCAAAAACAGCAGACAGCCCACGCTCAGCGCCGCCAGACCCACCGCCGGCAGCGCCGACCACACTGCCGGTCGCCTCGTCAGTTCCCGGCCACGGGCCAGACGATACCAACCAAGCCCCAACAACGCCGCCACCGGCGCAGCGGCCGCATACGCCAACCGCCCCTGATACCCCGACCAGTTGATGGTGAGAATGTAGCGCAGCAGCGAGGCATAAATCGCGCCCACCGCCAGGACGTTAAAGAGAACGGCCGTCACCGAAACAGGGCCGCTAGAGATTAGAGACTGGACACTGAAGAGTTTCCTATCCCGAGTCTCCAATCGCCAATCTCTCAGCACCAAAATCACGCCCACCGCCGCCGCCGTCGTAAACGCAACCAACAGTCCATACACCCACCCTGGCGCTTGAATTTTCAGCCAGCCAAACCAGGCCCAGTATGATTGGAAATGGATCACCCCAAACTCGCGCAAATCGGCCAGCGTGAAGGGCGTTGTGCGCAGCACTTCCGATCCCTTGGCCTGCAAATGCACCTCCCAGGCCAGCGGATCGCCATACAACCGCGCCGCCCGCGCATACCACCAGCCGGCCGTCAGCAGCGGCAAAACAGCCACAAGCGCCCCGCCCCACACGGCCGTTTTCCGTTCCCCGCGCCAAAAAGCCAGCGCCGCCGCCAAAAACGGCAGCGGCCACAGGGCCAGCAGGGCAAATTTAGTCAGCAGCGCCAACCCCATCAACAGACCCAACCACCCAAACAGGCGCAGACGCGGTTTCGTCGCCGCCTGCACGGATGCCCAAACCAAGGCCGCGCCGAGCACGGCCGTTAACACATCATTGTTCACGCTGGCCGTCATAAACACAAACTGCGGATTAAACGCCAGCGCCGCCGCCGCCAGCAGCCCCACCCGCGCATCGCCCGGAACCATCTGCCGCCCCAGGCGGTAGGCCAGCCACACCGTCAGCGCGCCCAGCAGCACAGACAGCCAGCGGGCCACACGAAAAGCAAGATAATCGGCCGCCAGGGGAGTTTGTTCGGCCGGTTGATGAAGGTAAAAATGCGCCCGTCCGCCGTCGTGGGGATCGAAGGTGTAACAGGCATTCAGCGGGAAATCGGCCGAGGCGGTCATGGGAAACGGCGCAGTCACCAGCGCGTTCAGCAGGTAAAACAGCGGCGGCTGGTTGGCCTCCATCGTGTCATTGTCGGCGGCGATGGGGCGCATGACCGGAAAGGCGCGCTGCTCCACCAGATGGCGCACGTAGAGAAAATGGTCGATCTCGTCGGGCGCTTCGCCCAGCGGCACGATCCAGGCATAGGCCGCGCCCAAGACCACATACACCGCCAAAATCAGACCCAACCAACGATTCGCGCTCATATCTGTCTTCTCCGCCAGCCCCAGGCCAGCAAAAACAGCCCCACCAGCAGCGCGGCGGCGGACACGGCCGTTCCCGCCACAAAATCCCACGGCCAAAAGGTAAACACAATCGTATGGCTGCCCGCCGGAACATAGACGGCCCGCACCACGCTGTTCGCCCGATACACGGCCGTCGGCTGCCCATCCACCGTCGCCCGCCAGCCCGGATAATACGTGTCGGCCAGCACCACAAAGCCGGCGTCGTCCAGATTTACGGCCAGCGTGACCTCATTCAAATCGTAGCGGCTGATGGCCACCTGGCTGGCGGAGGTCACGGCCGTTTGCCACTGCGGCGGCTCCTGCCCAAACGTCTCCAGGGCCACCACCTGCGCCAACTGGTCGGCGTATTGCTGCGCCAGCGCCAGCGCCTCGGCGGCATTGGCCGCCGGCATGGCCCGCCCCACCACGTAGGCGCGAGGAAAATAGCCTTCGTTGAGGTAAATGCGCGTCTTACCGTCCTCATACGCCAACTGCGGGCGCGGCAGGTAATAGCTGCGAAACGCCAGACCCGCCGCCGAAAGGCCCACGGCCGTACCTTCATGTTGGACGGCCGTCACCGCCAGCACAAAGTCGCGCCCCCACTCGGAAGGGAACGCGCCAAAGTAAAAGCTGGCCCAACCATCGGCCAATGGCTGGCTGGCGTCCCAATCGGCGTGGGCCAATTCCTGCCCGCCGTCGGCCGACAATACGCGCACGGTGACGGTTCCGGCCGGGTCGCCGGGCCGCAGGGGAATGTCGATGCGGTGCAGACCGGCGTCGGGCACGGTGATGGGCTGGGTAACGGCCGTTTCGGCCAACGCCTGCCAACCCTCCACCACCTCTTGCGCCTGCCCCAACGCCGGGTTTTCCTGGTACCAATCGCTGATCGTCACCACATACTTCACGTTCAGCGCGTCAATCAGCGGCGATTCCAGGCCGCGCAGGGGCATGAGCACGCGCTCAAAATAGATCGCCTCGCCCCCCTCGGCGGCCTGCACATAATCGACCATCGTTTGCAGGATGGCCGGTTCGTAGCCGCTGATGTTTTGCAGGCGGTCTTGCAGGGCGGTGTTGGGCGGGTAGGCCACCCCCTGCGGCAGCGTGGTGATGCGCAGTGGCTCGGGGTCGCTGTGCAAGAAAGCGGCCGTCGCCGTTGGCGGATACAAATCGGCCACATTGCCCACTGTGTTATAGTCATGACCCAGCCAGAACAACTCGATGACAATCCACACGGCCGTCGCCGCCGCAAATCCCGCCGGTCGCAGCCGCCCTGGCCTCAGCCACAACAAGGCCACGCTCACCAGCAGCGACAGCCCAAACCAGAGCAAATCGGCGCGCAGCCCGGCCATCTCCGGCCGATACCAGACGACAAATCCGCCCACAATGGCCAACATGCCGACGGCCGTGAGAACGGCCGTTTGCCGCACACGCCGCCAATCCACTCCGGCGGCCAGCAGCGTATCCAGACCGATGGCGCTGAGAACGGCCGTGCACACCACCACCACCGTCATCGCCCGGCTCGGCCACAGGCCGTTGAACACCGGCAGCACAAAAAGCAGGCCATACACCGGCGTGCCCAGCGCCCACAGCAGCCCCAACCCGCCCCAGGCGGCAAAAAAGCCAGTCACCCGGTCGCGCCGCAAGGCCACAGCCAAAAGCGCCAGGAACAGCGGCAGGAGACCGGCGTAAAAAGTGATTTCGTTGTAGTTGGTGCGGCCCCACCAGTTATGATGGATGGGATTGCCGAAAAAGTCCGGCACGAGGGCGACGACCGCCGAGTTTTTTAGCCCCAGACTGAGCGATTCGCTGAACGTAAACGGCGTGCGGTGGCCGCGCTGCAAATAGTTGAAGGCGGGCAGCACTTGCGCCAGACTCAGCGCCACGCCCAACCCAAACAGGGTCACGGCCGTGCCCATCAGCCAGCGCCCCGCCGCCCAATCGCGCCGCCGATAGGCCTGCCCAACCACCGGCCACCAACGCCAGGCGGCATAGAGAACGGCCGTCAGGCTGCCGTACAGCGCCCAATTCCAATGCCCGCCCAACCAGGGCAGGGCAAAAGCCATCGCTCCGACCACCGCCTCCGGCACGATGGTCCAAAAGCTGGCGGGCGCGCCGCGTTCACCGTCCAGTTTTGCCGCGATGCGTTCGATGCACAAAAGTTGCAGCGGCAGCCAGACAACGGCCGCATGGACGACCTGCCACTCCAGCCAGACCACCATCATGCCGTTGAAAAGGAAAACGGCCGTGCCCACCCAGGCAGCCACCGGCCGCAGCCGCAGTTGGCGCAAAAAAGCGAACATGAAGACCGCGCCTAAAAATAACTGCGCAAAGATAACCCAATCGACGGCCGTAACCGGCGGCAGCAGGTAATAAAACAGCGACAGGGGGTAAAACAGGGCGGCCTGGGTGTTATAAGTAAGCGGGTAGCCGCCCAAAACGTACGGGTTCCACAGCGGCACGCGCCCCTGCTTCACCTGCTCGGCGACAAAGGCTTTGATGGGGTAGATGTAATCGACGACATCGGTGATGAGCGGGTTGTGGACGTTGACGGCCTGATTGGGCTGCTGCCAGGGCGGCCACACTTGCACCACCACGTCCAGGGGCAGCAAAACCTTACCCGGCGGCAGCGCCGGGGCCAGAAACAGGCCAATCAGGAGCAAAAAGGCCAGCCAGGGCCACAGTTTTCGGACGAATTCTTTCATACCAACATGACAACACAGACCCTAAGGGTTTTCTCTTGAGGAGTTAGACCTTTTGGATCTTAACCCTTGCGATTGGAGATTGAATTAGCGTTTAAGAAATTTATCGGGTAAGTGTTCTCCCTCCCCTCAATCCCTTCCCCAAGTGAGGGGAAGTCCGACTCTCTCGCCCTTGGGACGAGGGCAGGAGAAAGGGTAGATTACCTAAAGGAACCTCCGGGAGGTTGAGTTAACCATCATAGAGCCTGAAGCAGCCAGTTATCCCAGCGAAGCAACCACTTCTCCCGCGTCGGAACCACTTCTCCCGGTGAAGCAACCATTTCTCCCGGTGAAGCAACCATTTCTCCCGCGTCGGAACCAGTTCTCCCAGCGAAGCAACCATTTCTCCCGCGTCGGAACCAGTTCTCCCGGCGAAGCAACCATTTCTCCCGCGTCGGAACCATTTCTCCCGGTGAAGAACCCAGTTCTCCGGGGGATCACTCATTTGCGTGTTTGCAGATTGGACCAATCTTGGGCGCAAGACTGCGCGCCATATCGTTATCTGGTCGTTTCTTGTTTTTGCCATAACAAATCAATCTCTAATCTCAGTTCTGCAAATTGTTTAATTCACATTCCTCAGGGTCTCCCCAGAGAAACCTGAATGGCAACATGCCAAATTGGCTGGCGACTGTATCATGCCTGGGCAAAATTGGCGACTGATTTGGCGATGGGATCAACCCTGACAACTACTGAAAACCGGTCAAGTCTTTGGGGCAATCGGAGAAATGCGCCACAGGGTAAACTGTTCTTCGTCGAATCCTTTAAGCCGTTCGGTGAATGGTTCGGCGTGGACGGTATTTTGCTGCAAAAACGCGGCAACTTCCGGATCGTCAGCCACGGCCGTGGAGATTACCACGTTTGCGCCCCCGGCAAACTTTTCCAACCGGGCGGCCATATTGACCGTCGAACCGAAATAGTCGAAACGGCCGTTCAAATTCACCGCAATACATGGCCCATGATGCAAACTGGCCTTCAGGCCCAACGGCCGTTTCCCCTTCGGTGGATGCTGCAATTGTTCCTGAGCCGCCAAAATGGCTTGCAATCCGGCTGCCGGGCGGCGAAACACCGCCATCACCGCATCGCCAATCGTTTTGACGATGGCCCCATCGGCGGCTTCGATGGCTGCCCGCAAGACATCAAAGTGGTCCATCACCAGCCCAAAAGCCGTCGCGTCGCCAACCTCCCGATACATGCGCGTCGAATCGACCAGATCAGTAAACAACACCGTCAGGCTGCCCACCACAATCTGGTCGCCGGGGCGCAGCGCCTCTTCGGCAAACAAATCGCGGAAGCGCTGCATGGCCGTCACTTCGGCGGCTACCACCGCGTCATCGCTCCAGGCCAGCCGCTCCATGATAAAAAGCTGTTCGTCGTCGGTCAGGTTTTCCAGCAGCAGCTGCGGCTGCGGCGCCAGGTGCAGTTCCGCGCCTTGCCAGCCATCGGGCAAAGCGGGCAGATGATGGGCCGCGCCGCCATCGGGCAGCACGCGCAAAAGCTGGCTGCCGGGCAGACCCATGGTGCGCAGGCGGTAACGGCCGTTCTCCAACCAGGGCGTCACCTCGCGCCGGTCGCCCGGCGGCAACAACTGCTGCACGGCGATGTGGGGCGCGGACTGCGGCCCGGCCATGCAGTATTCCTGCACCGAAGCCACCACGCGCACGGCCGGATTCGGCCGAAAAGTCAGCTCCACCGACTGCGAGAAGTTGGCGGTGTAGTCGATGTGGCAGGTGTGGCAGTGAACCGTGCGCCCGACCTCGCCCAACTCGGTCACGCTGTCGCGCGCGCTGCGGCAAGAGGGGCAGAGCAAATCCCACTGAAAATCCAACAGCCCCAGGCGGGTGGCGTAGAGGCACAATTCCAGCACTTCCCGGCGCGGCGCGCCCCAATAGTCGGCCAGGGCATACGGCCGTATCCGGTCCAGGCTCATGTCGTCGCTTTCGCCGATGGTTTGCCGCAGGCGAGCGATCAACTCTGGCAAGACGCCTAAATCGGCCAGCGCGACGGCGGTTTTGGCCAACCGTTCGCGCCCGCCTGGTGCAAACCGCGCCTGCCGACCCGGCGCATCGACAAACTGCTTGTTTTCGGCGGCCAATTCTCCATAACGTTGGAAAGCCGCGCCAAACCGCAGGCGAGAAATCAGGCCAATTTGTAAGGGAATGGCCGCGTAGCCGAGTAAATTGGCTGGCGCAGCCCACACTTCATAGACCAGCCGCGTGCCGCCTTCCGGCCGGGGATGGAGTTCGGCGCGCACGCGCATCAGGGCGATGGGCTGGAGCAGGCCGGGTTTGTAACGGCGCACCACGCCAAACCGAAACGGGGCTACCCACTCGAATGGCTCTTCGTCCCATTCCAGCGCCACGCCGTAGATACGGAAGCGCAGATGATGACGGCCGTTGGGCAGGTCGGATACGGCCGTGTGGTCTTCTTCGTAGCTTGGCAGGCCGGTGTCGCGGTCGAAGCGGTTGGTGTCGGCCACCAGCGGCCACAACTGCGCCGGACTGCCGGCTAGCTGCCATTCCCAGCGAAAATAAAATTCGTGTTTGCTCATGTGGATTTCGGGTTGCGGGTGGGAGTCCGCTCAATTTATTAGGTGTATCAGCACAGACCCTAAGGGTTTGACCTCGAGTAATTTTGCCCACCACGCGGCAAAACCCTTAGGGTCTTCCAGAGATACTATTCGTTCTTATGGCGCGGGCACAATCTTGTACACCTTGCCGCTGGAGCCTACCGGATTGTAATAATCGGCCGTCAGTACATACATTTCCCCGCCAGCGTCCTGGCCAAACGAAAGTGTGTAGAACGGTGACAGCACGCTGCCATCGGGGCGAGTCAGCGGCACAGGGACCAATTCCCACAGCCCGGCTTCCGGCGGCAAAATATCCGCGTAATAAATCTGGCTGCTGCCAATTTCGTTGTTGCTCACCCAATCGACGAAGAGGTAACGGCCGTATAATTCCGGCAGCGCCGCGCCACGGTACACATACCCGCCAATCACCGAGCGACCAAAATCGCGCCGATATTCCAACACCGGGTCCAGAAACGTATCGCCGTAGGCGCTTTGCGTGGCGCAGGTTTCCAGCGGTTGGGTAACGGCCGTTTTGTTAAAACAGGTCGTCGCTTCACGCACCGGCCAGCCATAATTGCCGCCCTTCACCACGCGGTCAATTTCCTCAATGTAATCCTGCCCCACATCGCCCACGTACAAAGCGCCGTCGCCGGCCAGATCGAAGGAAAAGCGGAACGGGTTGCGGAAGCCATACGCATAAATCTCCGGCAGTCCCGCCTGCCCGACAAAGGGATTGTCGGCCGGGATGGAGTAAGGCGCGGCGCTGGGCGACGACGCGGCGCCCACGTCCAGGCGCACAATCGTGCCCAGCAAATTGTCCCGCGCCTGCCCATTGCCCTCCGGCGGGTGGCCAGTGCCGATGTCGTTGGCGTTGCCGCCGTCACCCAGGCCGATATACAGGTAGCCGTCCGGGCCAAAGGCAAGTTGGCCGCCGTTGTGGTTCGTCTGCGGCTCATCCACCTGCAAAATCACGCGCTCCGACGCCAGATCGGCGCGGTTCGGATCATCGGTCGAGATGGCAAATTCCGAAATCACGGCGGTATGATTCCAATCGCCGGGCGCGTTGGGGCGCAGCGGCGCGCTGTAGTAGAGGAAGAAACGGCCGTTCACCGCAAAATCTGGGTGCAAGGCAATGCCCAACAGACCGCGCTCGTCATAATTTTCGTCAATGTCCACCATCCGGCTGCGCACGTCGATCAGCGGCTGCGGCAGGCGGCTGCCGGCGCTGTCCAGCACGTACACCACGCCAATCTGGTCCACAATGAACAAACGGCCGTCGCCCGCATCGGCCAGAGCCACCGGCGACACAAACCCATCGGCGACCAGGTCCAGGGCGGCGCGCACGTCGCGCGGCAGCGGCGTGGGCGTTTGGGTAGGCGTGGGGGATGGTTGATCGGTAGGCACGGCCGTTGGCTCTAATGTCGCCGTGGCAGTGGCGGTGGGCACGGCCGTATTCACCGGCATGGCTTGATGGGTTAGTGTGGGCGCAGGCGTTTTGGTAGGCGGAACGGCCGTCGGCGTTGGTTCGGCCGTCTGGCAGCCCGCCAGCAGCAGCCCCAGGCCAATTATCCAGACGAACAGGTGGAGAGGGTGTTTGGTATTCATGGGAGAAATTTAGCGCGAAACGGCCGTTTGTGCCATCACATTTTACGAGTAGACTACACAAATCTTACCAAATCTCACCCCAAGGGTTTTCTTGAACCCTTGGGGTTTACCCAACCCATCAGGAGGAACCCATGCCTTTATCACACGATATGCCCCTGGACGAACTACGCGCCTACCAGGGCATCAACCCCAAACCGGCCGATTTCGACGCCTTCTGGGAACGTGGTCTGGCCGAAATGCGCGCCACCGATCCGCAAATCGAACTCGTCCCCGCCCATTTTCAAACCACTTACGCCGATTGTTTCCATCTCTACTTCACCGGCGTTGGCGGGGCGCGCCTGCACGCCAAATTTGTTCGCCCCAAACAGCAAGCCCAGCCCGGCCCGGCGCTGCTCATGTTTCACGGTTACTCCATGAACGCTGGTGAATGGCTGGACAAACTGGCCTACGCCGCCGCCGGTTTCACCGTCGCCGCGTTAGATTGCCGCGGGCAGGGCGGCCAATCGCAAGACCTGGGCGGCACAACCGGCTGGACCCTGCACGGCCACATCGTCCGCGGCCTCGACGACGCCCCGGAAATGCTCAGCTTCCGCCAAATTTTCCTGGACACAGCCCAACTGGCGGCCATCGTCATGGCCATGCCGCAGGTAGACGAAAACCGTGTCGGCGCGACGGGAGCCAGCCAGGGCGGCGGCCTAACGCTAGCCTGCGCCGCTCTGGAACCGCGTATTCGTCGCGCGGCCCCCATTTATCCCTTCTTGTGCGATTACCAACGCGTCTGGGAGATGGATTTGGACGAGGGCGCGTATGAGGAATTAAAAAGCTACTTTCGCCGTTTCGACCCGCGCCACGAACGCGAAGCGGCGATTTTTACCCAATTGGGCTATGTGGATGTGCAGCATCTCGCGCCGCGCATCCGCGCCGAAGTGCGGTTGGCGGTGGGGCTACGCGACAAAATCTGCCCGCCCTCGACGCAGTTTGCCGCCTACAACAAAATCACCGCGCCCAAATCTCTGGACCTCTACCCGGAATTCGCCCACGAGCACCTGCATGGCCAGGCCGACCGCGTCTATGAATTCATGATGGGGCTGTAGGCAATCTCGCCGCGAAAGTGTCGGGCACGCGCATCGGCACAATCGCTTAAACATAGCCGGCCCGATTCCAAAATTGGGCCGGCTGAATTAGCGCCATGTTTACCAGGTTGGCGGTGCGCACCTGTTCCGATGGCTTGAAATTGGGTTACAATATGGGCTTAAGGCAGGTAATGTCCCATGCAAACAATGACCCCTGATGAAATCAGAACTTTTTTATTAACCGGTACACGCACCGGCAAACTGGCCTCGGTAAGACCAGACGGCCGTCCCCACGCCGCCCCGGTCTGGTTCTTCCTGGATGGTGAAGACATTATCTGCACCACCTGGCATGAATCGGTGAAAGCCCGCAATATCCGCCACAACCCGCAGGTGAGTTTTGTGGTGGATGATGATACGCCGCCGTTCGCCTTTGTGATTGTGGAGGGAACGGCCGTTTTAGAAGACAACCCCGACGCTCTACAGCAATGGGCGACGCGCATTGGCGGCCGGTATATGGGCGAGGATCAGGCCGAAGCGTTTGGCCGGCGTAACAGCGTGCCTGGCGAACTGGTGGTACGGCTAACTCCCACCAAGATCATCGCCCAAAAAGAGCTGGCCGGCTGGTAAACCAATTGTGCCTGTACAGACCCCAAGGGTTTTCTTGGGGTATCAAACCCTTGGGGTCTTGCCAGAGAAACCTGAACAATTACCATTATTTTTCGATTTCTGTCAACGTAGGAGGAGAACCATGACCCGCAAAACCATAGGATACACAGAACTAGAATGGACCTGCCCTTTTTGCGGAACGCGCAATCCGGGCACAGCCGCCAAATGCACCGGCTGCCAGGCCCCGATGCCGGCCGATACAAAGTTTGAACAGGCCGCCGAAGAAAAGCTGATCACCGACGAGGCGAAAATTGCCGAGGCGAAAGCAGGGCCGGACATCCACTGCCCCTTCTGCGGCGCGCGGAACCCCGCTGGCGCAACAACTTGCGTGCAGTGTATGGCGGAATTAAGCGAAGGCGTGCAGCGCGAAAAAGGCCAGGCTATTGGGGCGCACCGCGATCAACCGGCGGCCGACGTGGCCTGCCCTTACTGCGGGACCATGAACCCGGCGTCGGCCCTGAAGTGCCAGCAGTGCGGTTCCAGCATGGCGGAAACAAGAGAACAACCCAAAGTGGAAACGGCCGTGGCCCCACGCAGCCGCACCACAACCTACATCATCGTCGGCGTAGTCGCTGTGTTTGTTCTGTTGTGCGGCGCATTTTTCTTCTTTGCCAACCGCACCAGCGACGTAATTGGCACGGTTTCGGACGTAAATTGGACACGCGCCGTCAGCATCGAAGCCTTGCGGCCGGTGGAGCGCAAAGATTGGCAGGACCAAATCCCCGCCGGAGCGCAAATAGGCTCTTGCACCCAGGAAGTTCGCACCACGCAGGCCAATCCCGCGCCCAACTCAGTGGAAGTATGCGGCACGCCCTACACGGTAGACACCGGCACCGGCGTCGGCGAAGTGGTTCAGGATTGTGAATACGAAGTGTATGACGATTATTGCAGCTACACCGCCGAGGAATGGCAGGTAATCGACACAGTGCGCCAGCAAGGCAACGACCTGAATCCGTTCTGGCCGGAGCCACAATTGGCCGCTGGCGAACGCGCCGGCGCCCAGGATGCCAGCTACGTCATCACCTTCCGCACCGATGGCGACACTTACGATTACAGCACAAACGAAACCCAATTCATGCAGGCTGAGATTGGCAGCCAGTGGATTTTGAAGATCAACACCTTCAACGACGTCAACGCCATCGA
This sequence comes from Chloroflexota bacterium, assembly GCA_017993775.1. Classification (GTDB taxonomy): domain Bacteria; phylum Chloroflexota; class Anaerolineae; order Promineifilales; family Promineifilaceae; genus Leptovillus. Next base: position 51,900 of record JAGOMA010000024.1, read on the forward strand.
ACCGGCAAATTAACCAAAGGGGGGTTGGGGGTTAGGGATTGGGGGTTGGGGGTTGCGGGTTGGGGATTGAAAAACTTCAAGCCTCCAATCTCCAATCAAAAATCGAAAATCGAAAATCGAAAATCGAAAATCTATCTACTCAAATTCCTTTTCTTCCCCGCCCACGTTCAACGGCCACCACACATTGGCGATGGTTCCCTGGCCTAACCCGGGGGAATCGATGGTGATACGGCCGTTATAAAAATCCACTATCGAACGCGTCAACGACAACCCCAACCCCACACCGCCAGCCGCCCGCGTCCGCGCCTTATCGGCGCGATAAAACCGCTCAAAAATATGCGGCAAATCATCCGCCGAGATGCCCTGCCCGGTATCGGCCACCGACACCCGCAGCACGTCCCCTTCCTGCCACAACCGCCAGGTTATCCGCCCGCCCGGCGGCGAATAACGAATGGCGTTCTCCAATAAATTACGGAACACAACCTGCATATGGGTCCGGCTGGCGGCTACCGGCGGCAAAGCCGGTGGCATATCCAGCACCAATTCAAGCTCCCGTTCCGCCAACTGCGGCTCGAATTTAAAGCGCAGCCCATACGCCAATCGCACCGGATCCACCCAATCATTCCCTTGCTCCGCCCGCCCGGAATCAAACCGCGACAGCAAAATCAAATCATTGACCAGGTTTCCCAACCGCATCACCTCATCGTCGATTTCGGCGATGTATTGCTGGGTAGTTTGCTCGTCCAGACCGCCGTCGCGCAGAGCTTCGCTGCGCAAACGAATGGCCGTTAGCGGCGTGCGCAGTTCGTGAGAGGCATTACCGGCGAAGGCGCGTTGCTCCAACAGCATAGCCTCCACCTCGGCGGCCATGTGGTTAAAGGCGGCCGCCAATTCGCCAAATTCGTCGTGGCGATCTTGTGGCAGCCGCTGCGCCAGATCGCCTTCAGCCATGCGCATGGCCGAGACGCGCATCGTTTCCAACGGACGAGTCATCGACGTAGACAACCACAGGCTGGCAATGACGGCCAACACGGCCAGCAGCAGCACGCTGCCCACCAGAACCAGCCAACGCTCGAACACGAGTTCCTGCGCCGCAGTAAAAGGAGCAGCCAGCCGCAAAACGCTCATGATTTCGCCATCTTCTAATATAGGCGCGGCCACATAGACAGTCTGCACGCCTTGCGCATTGGGGCGAACGTCGGCGGTGGTTTGTAATTGGAAGGCGGCGGCTATTTCTGAATCCCTGGACAAATTTTGGCCGATGGCCGCACCGGCCGTATCCAACCACACCACCCCGTGCTTATCCAGCAGCAGCACCTGGGCATTTAACGTTGCGGCATAATCCTGAACAATCTGGATTAAAGCAGCCTGAGCAGCGTTAGCGCTGTCTCCTTCGTGATCAGCTTCGCCGTGAAGGAAAGTCTCGACTGGTTTTTTTAGCGCCTGGGCCATGAGGTCGGCCTGATCGATTAGATTTCGCCGGTAATCGTCGGCCGCGCCCTGAGAAATCTGCTGCCCGGAAAGTAACGCCAAAAGACCAAAACCTAACAAAATAAGGCCAGCATAGGCCACCATCATGCGCGTGCGTAAACGCCAATGCTTCATGGGGATTATTCCGGAGCGACCAGGCGGTAGCCAATGCCGCGCACCGTCTGGATAAATTGCGGGTCGCTGGGGTTGGCTTCGACCTTTTCGCGCAGCCAGCGCACGTGGACGTCTAACGTGCGAGTATCGCCGAGCCAGTCGGTGCCCCATACCTCATCGAAGAGTTCGGCGCGGGTAACAACCTGGCCAACACGATGAAGCAGCAGGCTGAGGAGTTCAAATTCTTTATAACGCAGCGTGAGTTCTTGATTGTTTTTGAACGCGCGGCGGGTGTCTAATTCGATGCGGAGAGGTCCGGCGGCTAATTCGCCGGCGGGTTTGGGCTGGGTTTGGTCGAGGGCGACGCGGCGCAGCAGGGCGCGGATGCGGGCCAACAATTCGCGGCTGCTGAATGGTTTGGTCAGGTAGTCGTCGGCGCCGAGTTCTAGCCCCAGGATGCGATCGATTTCGTCGCTGAGGGCGGTGAGCATGAGGATGGGCACAGGGCTAGATTTGCGCAGCGTTTTGCAGACTTCCCAGCCGTCCATTTCGGGCATCAGGACGTCTAACACGACGATGTCCGGATTTTCGGTGAGCGCGGTATCCAGGCCGATACGGCCGTTATCCGCCACCAACACCCGATACCCCGATTCACGCAGTTTGCGCGCCAATGGACCGGTAATCATTTTTTCATCATCTACTAACAGGATCGTTGTCATAGGCGTGATTGTGTCACAGCGGCGCACGGCAATCAAGGGGGCGTTTTTAATTTAAGGTGGATTTAACATTATTTAGGTCGGTTTTAACAACGACGCCGTTAATCTCCGGTATTGTTAGACCATACAACTTTGATGAAGCACTTTACGGAGGCATTATTTATGAATCGTATGAAAGGTATTTTAGCCGCAGGCACCCTAACGGGCGTCATTTTACTTACAGTTTTGGTGTTTGGCTTTGGCAGCACAAACGCGCAATCTCCGGACGCATCTACGGCACAAGACATTGTGGTGCAGCCTGTGGTTATGGCAGATAACTCGGAAACGGCCGTTACCAATTCCGCCGAATTACAAAGTCTACAAGACTATAACCAACAGTTAGAAGCCGCCTTGCAGGTGATGCAAGAACGAGAAGCCATCTACCAGGCGCAAATTGAACAGGCCAATCGCACCGTTTTAGGATTGCAAGATCAATTAAACGCGCAAATCCAATCGCAGCCAGCGGCGGTATTCAACCAGGCGGCCCCAGCCGCCTTCGACAGCCATGAAAACCATGAGTCTGAAAGTCACGAAGGGTTTGAACACGATGACGACTAACAACAAATCACGTCGGGGACAACAATTTGGGTCGCTAAAAGTGGCGGTGGCGACGGGCGGGCTGGCCGCGGTTTTGCTGGGGACCCAACTGCTGGGCCGGCAAGAAGCGGTGAATAACACGGCCGTTGCCCAACCCGAAGCCGTGGTCTTAAACATTCCGGCCAACATGCCCACCACCTTACAAACCAATCAGGCGGTATCCGGCAGCGCGCTCAACCAACGACAAGTCACCCTCGATCTGGCGCCCATTCCCCAGGCTGCGGTGCCGCAAATTCGTTCCGCGCCGGTCATCCGCATGGCGCCAATTACCCAGACACGTTCCTCGCGTTAACCGCCGGGGAAAAGAGAGTTCGCATGGAAACAACAATACTCTGCCCTACAACCACCTTCCGGGCGATGGGCTGCCAGATTGACTTGTGGCTGGAAGCCGATGAGACAACCGCCACGGCCGCGTTTGTCTCGGTAGAAAATTTATTCGCCAAAAACGAGCGCATCTTGAGCCGTTTTTCGCCCACCAGCGAGCTGTCGCAGTTGAACGGCCGTTCCGGGCAATGGGTTGTCGTATCGGATTTGCTTTGGGATGTATTGGAAGAAGCGCTCGTTTGGGCCTCCGCAACGGATGGTTTGTTTGACCCAACCTGCCTGAATGCCCTGGAAGCGGCCGGTTACGGCGTAAGTTTTGAGGCGATGGCCAGGGTGCAGGCGCACGGCCGTTTCCCTTCCGACCACCTGTTAAACGGCCAATGGTCCGCCGTCCAGCTAGATCCTTCCCGGCAGGCTGTGCGCCTGCCGGAAGGGGTGCGGCTGGACCTGGGCGGCATTGCCAAAGGATACACGGCGCAGCAGGCCGTCGACTATCTTTCGAACCTGGGGCCATGCCTGGTCAACGCCGGCGGCGACCTGGTCGCCGGCGATGCCCCCGCTGAGCTGCCGGGCTGGCCGGTGGGTATCGCTCTGCCCGCGGAAGATTTGGCCGAAGCCACGGCCGTCGCCGCCGACAATGCCCTCAGCCTGTGGCTGGCGAATGCGGCGCTGGCGACTTCGGGAGTGGATTACCGGCGCTGGATGGTAAACGGCCGTGCCGCCCATCACCTCATCAACCCCCACACCGGCCTGCCCGCCGAAACCGACCTGATCACCGCTACCGTTTGGGCCGCCCAGGCAGCTGAAGCCGAAGTAAGAGCCACCACCGCGCTGCTCCTGGGCCAAAAGGATGGCCTAAACTTCCTCCAGCAGCAGGCCCACCTCGCCGCCGCCCTCATCGCTGCTGATGGCGAGCTGCACCTGACCCGCACCATGAGCAACCTGCTCATCTAATGCCCCCTCCCCCACGAACCGATCAAAAAAGAGCGCGGCGAGTTTTTCGCCGCGCTCTTTTGATTAGCGCCTAACATTGGACCAATCTCCACGATTGGTCCAATTTCAACCTACGGACCCACAAACGTTTCAACCGGATCATACCGTTCGAAATAATGGTTAGGATCCGACGTATGAACCCAAACCCACAGGTCGTTGGGGGCGTTTTCAGACCAGTTGAATACCCACTCCGCGTCACGGGGCGGCATATTGATGCAGCCGTGGCTGTGTTTGTAGCCAAACCGATCGTGCCAGAATGCCCCATGCAAGGCAATTTCCGTCACGCGGTCGATGTACATGGTGTAGGGCACATCTTCGATAAAGTAGTAATCGACTTTACCTTCCGCGCCCGACATCTTGGTTTTTTCATGACGGTCCCAAACCTGGAAAAGTCCCTCGCCGGTAGGCCAGCGGTTCAGCCCGCTGGAAACGAGACCGGCATAAACCATGCGGTCGCCCACATAAGCGGCCATGCTTTGCTCGTAAAGGTCCACTTCTACCCAATATTCGTTGGGACCAATTTCGGCCGGCCGCTGCTCAATTTCGGTGATGCTGACGTAAGTCTGCTTCATCCAATAGCCGCTGCCGATGTCGTACCAAATCCAGCCTTCGCTGTCGACTTGAGCGTCGTAGACCTCAAAGAAGGTATAGCGCGGCAGTTTTGGATCGCCGGGAGTCGGTTCTGCGCCCGGTTCTCGACTGGGCCAATAATCGACCAGCACCCAGCCAAACGGCCGTTCCGGCTGCTGATGAATCTCCAAACCCGAAAACTCCGAATCTTCATAAACGCGCAAATCTTCCGCCCGCACATATTCGCCAGGGTTGATCACATACCAACGGCCGCCATCCGTGCCGTCTATCCACCAGCTAAACGTCACAAACAAATACCCATCCCCCACATTGCGGATGGGCGTAGACGCTGTTGTTGGTTCCGGGTAGACCCAGATATTGTCATTCAGGCGGGCATACTGCTGGGTGGGAATAAAACTGCCAACCGGAGATTGCGGCTGGACAAAGGTTGGCTGCGACGGTTCCGCCTCGCACACCAGACCAATCGTTTCGGTGTAGGTATAACAATTCGCCGCCAGAGCTGGCTTTATCATGAGAAACCAGGCAGCTGCCAAAACTCCTAAAACGGCCGTTCCACGCATCAATCGTGCCATAACCAATCAATCACTCCATTATGCAGAATTAAGGGTTTGCTCTCGAGAAGTTACACCTTATGGAAACCATACCCTTAGGGTCTTCCCTGAACAATAAATTTATATCACCACACTACCAAGTTTACCTGAAATTCATCAGTTAATCCCATCGTTCGTCCACCGATATGCGGTCAAAGAGGGTGCTTTTTAATAATACCACGATAAAAATAGGGCAAACAAGCCAAAATGTTACAGAAGGATGAGAGAGGCGCCCCGCTTGACTTGTGCAAAAGACCCAACGGAGAGGTATAACTCTCCATTCACACTCACATCTATCACATGGAGGATAACATGTCAGACTCAGACCAGGGCGAACTGGATTTACAAGAATTTCGCCAGACAGGCCATCAGCTTGTTGAGTGGATTGCCGAATATCTGGCCCACCCGGAAGCGTATCCGGTTTTATCCCGCAGCCAGCCAGGCGACATCAAGGCGCAACTACCGCCAACCGCCCCCGAAACGCCAGAATCGCTGGCCGCCATCCTGGCCGATTTCGAGCAAATCATCATGCCGGGCATTACCCATTGGAACCATCCCAACTTTTTTGCTTATTTCAGCAACACCGGCTCCGTGCCGGGCATCCTCTCGGAAATGCTGATCGCGGCGTTGAACGTGAATGGCATGTTGTGGCGCACCTCACCGGCGGCCACGGAATTAGAGGAAGTTACGCTGCACTGGTTGGCGCAATTGTTGGGCCTGCCCGCCGAATTTAGCGGCGTGATCATGGATGGCGCGTCGATGTCCAGCATGATCGCTGTGGCCGCCGCGCGTGAGGCTGTGGATGGCCTGGATGTACGTCGCCAGGGATTGGCCGGCCGCCGCGACACGCCGCGCTTACGCGTCTACATCTCCGACCAGACGCATTCGTCGGTGGAAAAAGGGGCAATTGTCCTGGGGATCGGGCAGGAGAACGTGATCAAAATTGCCACCGATGCGCAGTTCAGGATGATACCGGAGGCATTGGAAACGGCCGTTGCCCACGACCTATCCCTCGGTTATCGCCCCTTCTTTGTCTGCGCCAGCGTCGGCACAACCTCCACCACCAGCATCGACCCCGTGCCCGCCATCGCCGATGTGGCCAAAAAATTCGGCTTGTGGCTGCACGTCGATGGCGCATACGGCGGCATGGCGGCCATGGCCCCGGAGCAGCGCCACATCCTGGACGGCGTGGCCCGCGCCGATTCCTTTGTCACCAATCCGCACAAATGGCTCTTTACGCCGATGGATTTGAGCGCCTTTTACACCTGCCGCCCGGACGTGCTGAAACGCGCCTTCAGCCTGCTGCCGGAATACCTGCGCAGCAGCGAAACCGACGCCAACGCAGTGATCGATTATATGGATTACGGCGTGCAGCTTGGCCGCCGCTTCCGCGCTTTAAAGTTGTGGTTTGTTTTGCGGGCTTATGGGCAAGAAGGGTTGGTGGCTCGTTTGCGCGAACATATTCGGCTGGCGCAGGTATTTGGCGGCTGGGTAGACGACGCGCCGGATTTTGAGCGCCTGGCCCCCACGCCCCTGAGTACGGTTTGCTTCCGCGCCCATCCCCGCGGCCTGGATGACCCGGCGCAGTTGAACGCGTTGAATGAACGGTTGATGACGGCCGTCAACGACACCGGCCTGATTTTCATCTCGCACACAAAACTAAACAGCCAATACACGCTGCGCCTGGCGGTTGGCAACATCCGCACCGCGGAAAGCCATGTCCGGCAAGCCTGGGAATTGTTACAAGAAAAATTGGGGGAACTTACATCGTGATCAGATGTTCAGGCGTTTAGATGCGCCTGAACATAAAGATCAAATCGGGCATAAAATCCGACCGCAGCCGCCGCAGTAGGCCAGTTCGCCTAGCTCGGCGGCTTTTACCCGGGTGGCGGAAACGGTCATAAAACAAGCCTGACATTCGTTGCCCTTTAACCCGGCCACGGCGACGTTGCCTTTGCGCTGGGCCAGGGTGTTGTATTTCGCCAATGAATCGGGCGTCAGTAAAGCTACTTGCTTCTCACGGTCGCCCATCAGGCGGTGCAAGCGCAAGGCCAATTCTTGCTGCTCTCGCTGCCATTCCGCAATTTTGTGCTGCCAGCGATCTTCAACGGCCGTCAACGACTTTTGCGCTACAATTTTTTCTGTCTCCGCGTCTTCCACCACCACCATCGCTTCCAGAATCTCGTCTTCCAACGCGCTGCGCCGCCGTCCCAACGAGGCGATTTCCTTTTGCAAATCAGATAATTCCTTGGGGTTTTTCACATTGCCGGAATAAAGCCGATCTTCCGATTGTTTGGCTTTGGCGTTCAAGCCTTCCAACTCCAGGCTTAAATCCTGGCGTTTGGCTTGCGCGGATTTCAGGGTGTTCACGGCCGTTTCCGCCCGCTGGCGAGCCGTTTGCAGCTCGGTTATTTCCTTTTGGGCGCGCAAAACCTCGCCCAGACGCTGCTTCTTTTCCTTAATTTCACTGTCGATCTGTTGCAGGTGATAAAGTGCGCGAATTTGTGCCATCTGTCTTCCCTTTTTAGCGTTTCATTCCACGAGTGCCAAAATTGTAACATCAAATCGTCCCCGTCGCACGATTCGCTGTAACTATTGGGCTGCCAGTTGCCGAACGGCCGTCAATCGGGTATATATCCTCCCCGCAATGTTTGAAAAATGGTTCACACTCGAAGAACAACCCTATAGTGAAGACGATGCGGCCTGGGATGCGTTTGTCGCCGCCCACCCACACGGCAGCATCTTGCAGACAACCCATTGGGCGCAGTTGAAGAACCGCTTCAACTGGTCATCGCAGCGCGTCTGGCTGCGGCAAGACGGCCGTCTCGCCGCCGGCGCGCAAGTGCTGTTCAAATCCGCCGCTCTGGGACTGGTCAAAATGGCTTATATACCGCATGGCCCGCTGGTCGATTGGCAAAACGACGAGCAAGTGACCGTGCTGCTCAATCAAATCGACCATGCCGCCTACCAACACGGCGCGGGTTTGGTAAAAATCGAGCCGCAGATCTGGCAAACCGAGATGCCGCCCGACGAATGGGCCGCCCTGTGCGCCCGCCACGACTTGCTGCCCAACGCCGACACCATCCAACCGCCCAACACGGTGCTGGTTGATTTACGGCCGTCGCTCGACGACATCCTGGCTGCCATGAAACAAAAAACGCGCTACAACATCCGCCTGGCCGAGCGCAAAGACATCACCGTGCGGCGCGGCACAGCCGCCGACCTGCCGCTGTTTAACGCCCTGATGCAAATTACCGCCCGGCGCGACGGTTTTGGCGTGCATGATCCGCAGTATTACAAATCTGTATTTGAACTGTACACCCCCGACGACCATCTAGCCCTGTTCATCGCTGAATTTGCAGAACGGCCGTTAGCCGCCATGATGGTTTCGGCTTACGGCCGTCAGGCCATCTACCTCTACGGCGCGTCCAGCGACGAAGAACGCCAGCGCATGCCCACCTACGCCCTGCAATGGGCGGCCATCCAGTGGGCCAAAGAAAAAGGCTGCCACACCTACGATCTCTGGGGCATCCCCGACGCGCCGGAAGAAGAGCTAGAAGCCAGCTTTGCCGACCGCAGCGACGGCCTGTGGGGCGTCTATCGCGCCAAGCGCGGCTACGGCGGCCAGGTGCGGCGCACCGTCGGCGCCGCCGACCGCGTCTACAACCAGACTGTCTACAAACTTTACCGATGGCGCAGAAATCGCTAACCGCCAGCAACTAACCATGTACCGAGCCTCCACATTTAAAGAAGCCACCTCGCCCGCCACCTGGAACCATGCCCTGGGCGCGCTGCCCAATCCCCATGCCCTGCAAAGCTGGACCTGGGGACAATTTAAGGCACGTTGGGGCTGGCAGGCCACCCCCCTGCTGCTCACCGTAGCCGAAAACAAGTGGGAACCGCTGGCCGCCGCCCTGGTGCTGAAACGCCAGGTGCCGCGCCTGCCGTTTCCCGTGTTGTATGTGCCCAAAGGCCCTCTGCTGGACTATCATGACGGCTCCCTGCGCCGCGTGGTGCTGGCCGAACTGGAACAAATCGCCCGCCGCGAGAAAGCTATTTTTATCAAGATCGATCCCGACGTGGTGCAAAGTTGGGGCGAAGAAGGGGAACGGCCGTCGCCCACCGGCCACAAATTTACCACCGAACTCGCCCAACGCGGCTGGCGTTTCTCCGCCGACCAGGTGCAGTTTCGCAACACGGTAGAGCTGGACCTGACCCGCAGCGAGGGCGATCTGCTGGCCAGCATGAAGCAAAAGACCCGCTACAACATCCGCCTGGCCGAGCGCAAGGATATCGTCATCCGTCACGGCACGGACGCCGACTTCCCGGCCATCGTGCAGATGTATCAGGAAACGGCCGTGCGCGACCAATTCGCCATCCGCCCCACCGATTATTACCTGGACGCCTGGCAGTCGTTTTACAACGACCGCATGGCCCACCCGCTCATCGCGGAATATGAGGGCACGGCCGTCGCCGCCGTCATCCTCATCCGCTTTGGCAGCCGCGTCATCTACATGTACGGCGCGTCCACCAACGAGGAACGCAACCGCATGCCCACCTACCTGCTGCAATGGGAAGCCATCCGTTGGAGCAAAGCCCAAGGCGCGGAAGTGTATGATTTTTGGGGCGCGCCCAACGACTTTGTGGAAACAGACCAGCTTTGGGGCGTCTGGCGTTTTAAGCAGGGCTTTAACGGCGAAGTGGTGCGCCACATCGGCGCGTGGGATTACACGCCACGGCCGTTTTGGTATTGGTTGTATACGGCCGTTATGCCCCGCTACATCAACCTGCTCCACCGCCGCGCCGCCGGCCAAATCACCACAACCTGATCTTAAAATCGAGATTGGCGATGAGCGATTGGAGATTCGCCCAATCGCTCATCGCCAATCCCCAATCTCCCAAATTAATAAAGGAACCCAACCATGACCAGAACCATTGTCGTCCTCGATGGCGACCAGACCGGACAAGAACTTCTGGAGGAAGCCCTGCGCGTCCTCGACCCCGGTGTCACCCGCTTCGACGTGGAATTTCTCCACTTCGACCTCAGCCTGGAAAACCGGCGCGCCACCAAAAACCAGGTCGTCTACGACGCCGGCAAAGCGATGCGCCGGCACCGCGTCGCCCTCAAAGCGGCCACCATCACCCCGGAACAGCAGGGCGACGTGGGCAGCCCCAACCGCATCCTGCGCGAGCAAATCGACGCGGAAGTGATTTTGCGCACCGGGCGGCGCATCCCCGGCGTGCGCCCCATCGCCGGCGTCTACTCGCCCATCAGCGTGGTGCGCATGGCCCGCGACGATGCCTACGGCGCGAAGGAGTGGCGCGAGGGTGAGCCGGGCAGCATGAACGAAACCGCCTACCGCACCGAAAAAATCTCGCGCCGCGTTTGCCGCGACGTGGCCGAATATGCCTTCCAACACGCCCGCCGCACCAACGCCAAAGTCTTTGGCGGCCCCAAATACACCGTCAGCCCCACCTACGAAGGGTTGTTTAAGGAAGAATTAGACAAAGCCGCCCAGCGTTACCCCGACGTGCGCTACGATCCGCAGCTGATTGACGCCACCTTTGCCCTGCTGCTGGCGACTACCGGCGAGCCGCTGGTCATCCCCAGCCTCAACCGCGACGGCGACCTGCTGTCGGACATGATTTTGCAGTTGTTCGGCTCGATTGCCGGGTCGGAGTCGATGGTGATTTCGGTCGACGACAGCGGCGAGGTGGACTGCGTGATGGCCGAAGCGCCGCATGGCACGGCCCCGCGCCTGCAAGGGCGCAACGCCGCCAATCCGATGGCCATGATTCTGGCTTCGGCCGGGCTGTTGGGCTATCTGAAGGAAGCCGAAGCCAAGCAGGCCAGCCGCGCCATCTACGAGGCGACGTTGGAGACTGTCTACGACGGCATCAAAACGGCCGATATCGGCGGCAGCGCCCACACCGACGAATTCACCAACGAGGTGATTCGGCGCGTGAAGTCGAAGTTGGAAGTGTGGTCGGCGCTGGCGTAGCGCCGGGCAAGATTGGTCCAATTTTTGAGATTGGACCAAATCTACAAACCTACAATCGCTGCGGATCAGCCATTTCTGCCAGCGGATCAGCCGTTTCTACCAGCGGACGAATCGTTTCTACCAGCGGATCAGCCGTTTCTGCCAGCGGACGAATCATTTCTACCAGCGGATCAGCCGTTTCTACCAGCGGATCAGCCGTTTCTACCAGCGGACGAATCATTTCTACCAGCGGATCAGCCGTTTCTGCCAGCGGATGAATCATTTCTGCGTGCGGACGAGCCATTTCTGCGTGCGGATGAATCATTTCTATCGGGGGATGGGCGATTTCTGCGCGTGGTAGGGGCACGACGGCGCGGTGGCTTTTCCCGGTAACAAGAGGTCTTGTCGCCGCGCCGTCTCGCCCAACGGACTAATTTAAGCGGGCGAGACAGGCGGGAGACAACGTATTGGGTAAGGGCACAGGTAATACCCGCCTGTCGCGCCCCTACGGAAGGTTTGTATTTGGAATTAGGATGGGCCGGGGATGTTGACGGACACACGGCCGTTTTTGTGGTAAAACTGGCGGCATAATGAGGAGTTGAGAGCTTATGACCCCCAAATACCCGGATCGTGTGACGATTGCCCACCTGCCTACCCCGCTGGAAGAAATGCCCCGCCTCAGCAAACATCTGAGCGGGCCGCGCCTGTTCATCAAGCGCGACGACCAGACCGGTCTGGCGACCGGCGGCAACAAGACGCGCAAACTGGAATTCCTGGTGGCCGACGCCCTGGCGCAAGGCTGCGATTATTTGGTGACTACCGGCGGCGTGCAAAGCAATCACTGCCGCCAAACAGCCGCCGCCGCCGCCAAATTTGGTCTGGGATGCAGCCTCGTCCTCAGCGGGCAGCCGCCAGCAGACCCCCTCACCGGCAACCTCCTCCTCGACCAGCTTTTAGGCGCGCATCTCTACTGGACCGGCGCCCGCACCCGCCACGAAGTCATGGCCGATGTGGCCGCCGAACTGCGCACCATGGGCCACAAACCGTACATGATCCCCCTGGGCGGCTCCAACGTCATGGGGGCCACTGGCTACGTCAAAGCGATGGCAGAATTGACTGACCAATTGCAGGCCGAACGCCTCAACGTCGATTTCATCGTCTTTGGCAGCAGCAGCGGCGGCACGCAGGCTGGCATGGTACTGGGCGCGGCCATTTACAATTTCCAGGGCCAGATCATCAGCATCAGCATCGACCATCCCGCCGCCGAATTGCAAACGCAGGTCGCTGCCCTGGCCACGGCCACGGCCACCCATCTCGGCCTGGGCACGCTTTCCCTGGCTGCCCGCATCGACGTCAACGACGACTACCTGGGCGAAGGGTACGCCATCGTCGGCGAAACGGAGCGGGAAGCCATACAGATGGTGGCCCAGTTGGAAGGCATTTTGCTCGACCCGGTGTACACCGGCCGGGCGATGGGCGGTCTGATTGATTTGATTCGTTGGGGAGCCTTCACACGCGGGCAAACGGTGTTGTTCTGGCACACCGGCGGCGCGGCCGCCCTGCCCGCCTTCGCCGACAAACTGATTAACAGTTAACTGTTATTTGTTGATTGTTATTTGGGCCAGGGGGTAGGCGTTGTTAACGGCCGTTTCCGCCCCCACTTCCAGCCGCGCCCCCGGATCCGCCACGTCATACAAACCCAGCAGCAGCGTATACTCGCCTGGCGGCAGGTCGGCGGGAATGAGCAGGCCGTGGTTGTCGGTAATAGTTTCGCCCGGCGGCCAGATGGTTGTGGGCTTGAGGTTGCTGCCCGGTTCGCTGTCGCGCTGGGCTGCCAGATTCCCATTCTCGTCTACCAGATGTAGGAACACTTTATACCGCGCTGCCAGGGGCACGGCCGTTTGCCAGAACAGCGTCACCTGAGCAATGTCGCCCGGCGCGAGCGTTGTCTGACCAAGGGTGTAACCTTGCAGGGTAATGGCGTCGCCAAAGGGGAGGGAAACGGCCGTTTCCATCGCCGTCGCCGGTCCGGCCGGCACGGCATATACCACAAATCGCACATCCTTCACCCACTCATCGGTCGCTTTAAAGGTATGCTCGTCCAACCAGCGCTCCACCCAGCGCTGCGGGTCCTGCTGCGCGTCGCCCCAATACAACACATACAGGCGATCATGCTGCGCGGCGATGGCGCTGAGTTCGGCGGCCACGTCGGCTTCGGTCATGCCTTCCAGCGGCAGCGGGTACACCGGCGCGCCCTCGCGGTGGTAATAGGTGAACACCTCCCACTGGTTGGGCGCATCCAAAATGATGCCCGCGTTCGGATGGTCATCGGCGGCAATGCGCGCCGCCATGCCCCGATAATCGGCGCGGGCATAGGCGGGATTGGCGTACAGGTTGTGGAGCGATTGGTAGACGCCGACGGAATAGGCCAGTAAGAGCAGCAAGATGAAGAGGCTGGCGATTGGCGATTGGCGATTGGCGCGGCCCACCAGTCTCCAGTCTCTAGTCTCTAGTCTCTGCCCACCCAACACCAGGGCAAACGGGGCAATAACGGCCGTTAAAAACTTAAAGTACTGCGGTGAGGTAGCCCCGGACAGATAAAGGAACAGGATAGGGACGAAGAGCAGGGTCAGGGAAACGGCCGTGTCCCACCCCCAGCGCAGCACCACCGCCAGCACCAGCAGCACCCCCAGAGCCACAAACGCCCAGGGAATGGTCACCGGGCTGACGGTGAGGCCAAAGCCCAGCCAGAAAAGGGTGTCGGCGAGGAAGGGGAGGAGCGACGGCCGTGCCGCCCCACCGCCGCCCACATTCGCCAGAAAAGTGGGCAGCCAGGGCAGGTAGAGGAGCAGTGTAACGAGCATCATGACCGCCCAGAGGAGCGGAGTGCGGAGTGCGGAGTGGGGGAGTCTCCAGTCTCCAGTCTCCAATCTCCAATCTCTAACCGCCCAAATGACCACCACCACGCCCTGCGCGACGAGCACGGCGGGGAAGAAGTAGTGAGTGTAGAGGCCGGCTGTCGCCGTCAAGACATACGCCACCGCGAAGCTCCAATTCCGCACTCCGCACTCCGCACTCCGCACTAACAGCCACGTCGACAGCGCCGCCAGCAGCCCCAGCAGGGCATACATGCGCGCTTCCTGGCTGTAGTAGATGAGCGGGGGGGAAACGGCCGTAATCACCCCCACCAGAAGCCATTGCGGATTGCGGATTTTGGATTTCGGATTTTTGGCCAGAGCAATGGCGAGGGGGACGACGAGCAGACCGGCGAAGGCGGACAGGGAGCGCAGGCCAAATTCGCTGTCGCCGGCCAGTTCGCGCCAGCCGCGCAGCAGCAGGTAGTAGAGCGGCGGGTGAATGTCGCTGGCCGTGCCTTCGATGATCAGCTGGATGGTGCGCTCGCTCAGGCGGGCACTGTTGCCCTCATCGTTCCAAAACGACTGCGCGCCCAGGTTGTGAAAGCGCAGGGCCATCGCCAGCCACAGCAAAACAACAGCGAGGGCGAGTTTTTTGAACCGCGGAGAGCGCGGAGGGCGCGGAGGTGCGGCAGAGAGAGAGTCGCCAGTCTCCAATCTCTAGTCTCCCGCCTCTTGCTTCGGGGCCAGCCACCAGAGCAGGGCAAAAAAGAGGATGGCGCTGCTGAGGGAGAAAAGGAACGGCCGTGCCCCATCCCACGTCCGCATCCAACCCGGCAGCGGCGTGATGGTCTGGTCGCCCGTGGCATATTCCGCCACCGCCGGGAACACCGGCAGCGGCGTAAAGTCCGGCTCCATCATGCGGAAGTAATACCACGATTCGCTCCGCTCACTGTCGCCGGCCCGCTTGAAAAACCAGACGTTGTTCACGCCAACCCAGGGCCACGCCGCCTGCTGCCGCTGAAAGGCTTCGACAGTGTATTTCGCCTGCTGTGCCTCGGTCACGCGGCCAAAATTAGCCGGAATCTCCTCCGGCGCGGTGTTCCAGCCCATCTCGCTGATCCAGATGGGCTTGGCCGCGTCGCCATTGCGCACCATCAGATCGCGGATGAACAGGTTATGCGGGTAGTTGATGACTGTGGGACGCAGCCGCTGATCGGTCGCCCCGGACCAGAGACCGTACCCCTGCGCCGAAGCCACGTCAAAACAGTCGGCGGCGCCGGCGTTGTACATGCGCTGGAGGAAGATGAGGTCGTTCATGTGACGGCCGTCCATCGCCAGCGTCGGCGTGAGAGCCGCGGCCAAGACAACGGCGTCTGGGTCCACCTCTTTAATGCGCCGATAGCCTTCGCACAACAGCTCGGTGTAGGCTTCCGGGTTCACGTCTTGCAAACCCCACTCCTGATTGCCATTCGGCTCGTTCCAAATCTGGTAATAGTGGATGCGGCCTTGGTAGCGCTGCGCTACTGTCGCCGCAAAGTCGCCAAAATCGGCGAAATTGTCCGGCGGCGCATACGTGCCGATGGTGTCCGTCAGCGCCCGCGTCCATGAGGGCGGGTTGCTGATGCGGGCCATAATTTGCAGGTCGTAGCTCTCGGCCAGATCGACGATCTGGTCGTATTTGGCCCAGGCGTCCACCGCGCCGATGGCCTCCAGGTTGCGCCGGTCTTCGAAGTCGCCTTTGCCGTGGATTTCGATGTCTTCCCAGGGGAATTCCTGGCGGATGAACCGGAAACCGGCGTCGTGGAGCAGCTGTAGGCTTTGCTCGCGTTTGGCCGGTTCCACTTCTTGCTGCAAAAAGGTGTTGACGCCGAAGGGGGAAACGGCCGTGTAGGCGATGGCGGCGTCTGGGGCAAGAGAGGGTTGGGGGCGCACGGCCGTATTCACCCAATGCACCACGCCGCGCAGCTGCGCCGCCAGATTTTCCTCGCCCGTCAGGTCATACAACGACCGGGCATGAGGCCACACGGAGACCAACAGGGTTGCTATTGCCAGCGTTACGGCCGTTTTCCATACCACAGACACTTTGTTTCGCTTCATAGAGACCTGATTATAACCTGGAATGAGGAACGGGGAACGGCCGTGTGCCACAACCAACTACGAAATGATGCAGTGCGTCAAAATTATGTTACAATACCGCCAAATTGGGCAGCAATTGGGTTGCCATCGTCCAATCCAGCGGTAAACTTGCGGCATAGGGAAGGTCCGTAAGTTTCACCCATTGAAAACCGCACAGAAGAGGTGTCTATGTTAACTGGAATCGAAAAACTATTGTTCGGCCTGCTGATGCTCTTTTCCCTCGTAGCCTCCTACTACACCTTTGGGCAAGTCGTCAGAATCGTCCTTCGCGGGCAAGGCAAACTCAACTTCGACCACCTGCCCCAGCGCATGATGACCGGCATTGTCGCCCTTTTCGGCCAGGGCAACATTATTAAACGCCGCCGATTGGCCTCCATTTTCCATTGGGGCGTCGCCTGGGGGTTTATCTTCTATTTCCTGGTCAACTTTTTAGACATCCTTGAAGCGCTTATCACCGGCTTCCATTTACCCAACAACATCATCACCAACATCTATGATTTGCTCGCCGATTTATTCAGCGTGGCCGTGTTGGCGGGCATTATCTTCTTCCTTGTCCGCCGCTTCGGGGTTCAAGACAAAGCCCTCAAAATCAGAGAGAGAGTGCTTGTCCACCCCAAAGCGCGTGACCAGGGCGGCATCAATCGAGACTCACTCATCGTCATCGTTTTCATTTTCCTGCATGTTGGCAGCCGCCTGTTAGGTTCGGCCTTCATCAATGCCGCCGAAGGGCCAAATCCCTGGGAACCCTTCGCCTCACTGATCAGCCGTGGCTTGGTGGGTCTGCCGGAAAGCGCCCTGACGGCTGGCTGGCACATCACTTTCTGGGTCGCCGTCGGTTTGGTTTTACTTTTCCTGCCCTATTTCCCCTACACCAAACATTTCCACCTGATGGTTGGGCCTTTCAACTTCATGACCAACACGGAACGCACCTATTTGGGGCAGCTATTCACCCTCAATTTTGAGGATGAATCGATCGAGCAATTTGGCGCGGCCGACCTGTTCGATCTGCCACAATCGCAGTTGGTAGACGCCTTCGCCTGTATCATGTGCAACCGCTGCCAGGAAGCTTGCCCGGCTTACAATACCGGCAAAGAATTGTCACCCGCCGCCATCGAGGTGAACAAGCGGTATTACATCCGCGAAAACATGGCCGCTTTGGCAAACGGCGGCAGTATCAACGGCGAAACAGGCAACGGATCTGGCCTGATGCTGCTGGATACGATCATCAGCGAGAGCGCTTTGTGGGCCTGCACGGCTTGCGGAGCGTGTATCGAAGCCTGCCCGGTGGGCAACGCGCCCATGCTGGACATCATGGATATTCGCCGCGATCAGGTGTTGATGGCCAGCGCTTTCCCCGATCAATTAAAGGTTGCTTTTGTAGGCATGGAGCGCACCGGCAATCCGTGGCAGTCGAAAGAAAGCCGCATGGAATGGGCCACGTCCCTGCCCTTTGAAGTGCCGTTGGTCGAAGAAAACCCCGATTACGAGTATCTGTTGTGGGTGGGTTGCGCCGGCGCTTTTAATCCGGATTCACAAGAAGTGGTGCGCGCGGTGGCTACTATTTTGCACGAAGCCGAGGTGAGCTTCGCGGTATTGGGCGACGCGGAAACCTGCACCGGCGACTCGGCCCGCCGCGCCGGCAACGAATATCTGTATTACGAAATGGCCATGGGCAATATCGAGATATTAAATGCCGCCGGAGCTAATCAAAAGAAAATTGTGACAAGCTGCCCGCACTGCTTTACGACGATTGGCAAGGAATATGGCGAATTGGGTGGCCATTACAAGGTTTTTCACCACACACAGTTGATTGCTGATCTGGTAGGCAAAGGGAAACTGCATCTGAACGGTAAATCGTTGGAAAAGGTGACCTTCCACGATCCCTGTTACCTGGGGCGGCACAACGGTGTTTTGGCCGAGCCGCGCACGGCGCTGGCGCAGGCCGGCATGACGCTGCTGGAAATGGACCGCAATCAGAAAAATTCGTTCTGCTGCGGCGCGGGCGGGGCGCAGATGTGGAAAGAAGAGGAACATGGCACAGAAGCTGTGAGCATGAACCGCTTCAAGGAAGCCCATCACACCGGCGCCGAGACGCTGGCTGTGGGCTGCCCCTTCTGCATGACCATGATGAAGGACGCCAATCGTGAAGAGGGCGACCCGATGAAGGTGAAAGACGTGGCGCAGATTGTGGTGGAAGCGATGAGGTAGCTGCTGGCTGCGGGCATTTAGCTATTAGTTGTTAAGGAAGGGCAGGCGCGAAGACCTGCCCTTTTGTTTTGGGACTATAGAGGGATGGTGTGAACGGCCGTTTCCCCTACCATACAAACAGTCAAACATCTCATTCCACGATGGAGGTCTTACCCATGTACCGCATGACCCTTCTGTTTGCCCTCATCGCCGCCCTCATTGCCCCCACTGTATTTGCCGACGCGTATTCGCCAGATGGCCCGGCCGTGCCGGGTACGCCAGACAATGACGCAGGGATAACGGCCGTTACCGCCGCCACCTACGAGGAACAAGTGCTGGAACTGGTCAACCAGGAGCGCTGGACCAACGGCCAACTGCCGCCCCTCAAAGGCAACGCCCTGCTAGACACCGCCGCCGAAACCCACAGCAGCAACATGGCCGCCCGCGACTTTTTCGCCCACTGCGACCTGGACACCAAAGCCTCGCCCTGGGATCGCATGGCCGCCGCCGGGTACACCGGCTGGAATTACGCGGCGGAAAATATCGCTATCGGGTATGGCACGCCGGCCGACGTGATGACCGGCTGGATGAACAGCACCGGCCATCGCGCCAACATTTTGTCTACCAACTTGCGCGAGATTGGCATCGGCTATGTCTACCAGAGTGACGATCAGGCGAATGTACGCTACGACAGCAACGGCGATTGTAATGCTGACGGCACATACAGTTGGCCGTTTTACCGTTATTGGACGCAAGATTTTGGCCGCATTAGCAGCGTCATGCCCGTGGTGATCAATCGGGAAGCTTACGAGGCCACCTCGCGGCAGGTGGATTTGTATATGTATGGCGATGGGTGGGCGACAGAAATGCGCTTTCGCAATGAAAGCGGCGACTGGGCAGCCTGGCAGCAGTATCAGGCCAATGCAGCCTGGCAGTTAAGCAGCGGCAGCGGCGTAAAAACCGTTTACGCCGAGATCAAGGACGGCAGCGGGGCCATCCGCAGCGCCAGCGACGCTATTTTGCTAACGCTGCCGGTGCCATCTTTGGCCGTAGGCAGCAACACCCTGAGCTTTGCCTTGCAGGCCACCGGCGCCATCACGCAGACGCACAATCTGGTTATCCAGAATACCGGCGGCGAGCTGCTGACCTGGACGTTGACGGAGGAACCGGCGGCCGGCTGGCTAACGGCCGTGTCCACCACCGGGACCATCGACAGCGAAGCGGAAACGGCCGTGTCCCTCACCGCTTCTCGCCTTGGCCTAATTCCCGGCCTCTACACCACCACCCTGCGCATCGACGCCGGCAGCGCCGACAATTCGCCGCAACTCGTCGCCGTCACCTTCTTGCTGACAGAGCAGCCGCCGGTTTTCCTGCCGATAGCGTTGAAATAAGACCCGCGTCTATGCGATTGGTCCAATCGCGCAGATTGGACCAATCGCGCCGCATGGGTTGGTTCATGCTTGTTCCCTACAAATTCCGCACAAAATAATCACGGATTTGCTCTTCCATGAACATGCGGTCGGCCAGGCCGCGTGGCGAGTGGCGCTCGTTGGGGAACAGCAGCAGATCGTAGGGCTTGCGGGCGCGGATGAGCGCGTTAATCAGGCGCGCCGTGTGGCGAAAATGAACGTTTTCGTCGATCAGACCATGCACCAACAGCAGTTTGCCCGTTAATTTGTCCACATAAACCATGACGCTGCCCGCAGTATAACCATCGGGATTGGCTTGTGGCGTGCCCATGTAACGCTCCGTGTAATGGGTATCATACCCATCGTAATGGGTCACGGGCGCACCGGCGACGGCCACCTGGAAGGTGTCGGGAGCCTGCGCCAGACACATCGCCGCCATGTAGCCGCCGTAGCTCCAGCCATAAATCCCCACGCGAGCCGGATCAGCCAGACCCTGCTCCACCAGCCAGCGCACACCATCCACCTGATCTTGCACTTCGATGATGCCCATGCGCCCTTTGATCCAGCCTTCAAACGCCAGGCCGCGCCGGGCGCTGCCGCGGTTGTCCAGCATAAAAACCAGAAAGCCTTGCTGCGCCAGATATTGCGCCCGCATGTTGGCCGTGACGCGCCAGCTATCCGTGACCATTTGGGCGTGCGGGCCGCCGTAAACATGAACGATGGCCGGAAACGGGCCAACGCCAACCGGCGGCCGGTAGATCGCGCCGATCAACTCCACGCCATCGCGGCTGGGCAAGGTGACAATTTCTGGCGGCTGCAAGGTGAGGCGCGGCAAACGGGGATCGTTGTTGGCGTAAATTGTTTGCTGCGTGGTTCCATCACTCAGGGCGCAGAGGCGGACGCAGGGCGGCGTCTCCTGGCTCTGAAAAGCGTCCAGAAAACGCTGGCGGCCGAGGTCGATGATTGGGCTGTGGGTGCCCGGCTCGCGGGTGAGGCGTCGCGGCGCGCCGCCGGTGAAGGGAACGACATAAAGATGCGTTTCCAGCGGGCTGTCGGCCGTGCCGGTGAAGTAGACAAGTTGGGCCTTTTCGTCTACGGCCGTTACCCCCGTCACCAACCAATCACCCTGAGTTAACGGCCGTTCCAGCCGCCCATCGCCATCGTACAAATACAGGTGCATAAAGCCGGTCCGTTCCGAACCCCAGAGGAAACGGCCGTCCTGCAGCGGCGTAAACAGGTCGTGGAGGTTGATCCAGACATCGCTGGTTTCCGTGAGCAGCGTGCGTTTTGCGCCGGTTTCCACGTCAAATTCCACCAGGTCTAGTCGGGTTTGGGCGCGGTTTTCGATCTGGGCAGTGAGACGGCCGTTGGGCAGCCAATTTACCCGTGCCAGATAAATATCCTCGTCATCGCCCAGGTCCAGCCAGATGGGATCGCCGCCATCACGGTTGACTACCGCCAGGCGCACTTTGGCGTTGGCCTGCCCGGCAAACGGGTAGCGATGGTCTTCTTGCGCCGCGTCGCCGGTCTGGTCTTTGCCCTGGTGGACGATGCGGTAGACCGGGATATGGGTTTCGTCGACCTCGGTGAAAGCCAGCCATTGGCTGTCCGGCGACCACCAGTAGCCTTCGCGGCGGGCCATTTCTTCCTGGGCGATATATTCGGCCAGGCCGTGAGTGCGCCCTGTGCCGCGCGCCTCGCGGGTAAGCTGGCGCGGCGAGCCATCGGCGACAGGCAAGACATAGAGTTCACAATCCTGCACAAAAGAGACCCAGCCGCCATCCGGGGAAAAGCGGGCGTCTAACAGCGGCGAGCCGTTGCCATCCACCAGCAGCTCCAGATCGGCGTCTGGCCCATTTTGCAGGTAGAGACTGCCTTGCAGGGGGATGAGCAAACGGCCGTTTTTGCCCCAGGTGTATCGCGTGATGCCCAGGCTGTGCTGGCGCAGACGTTCGCGGCGCAGCTTTTCTTCGGGCGACAGGCTTTCTTCGGTGTCGCCGCCGCCGGGTGGGGTGATGAGGGTGCGGGCCACGGCCGTTTCCGGGTCGTAGGCCCACAACTGCTGCGACAAACTATTCGCGCCGCTAAAGAGGTAGGTGACAAGACGGCCGTCTGGGCTAAAGGCCAACGAGGCAGGAACGGCCGTGCCCGGCAGCGGGTATGTGGCAACGTCTTCCAGAGTAATGGGTTGATGGGACATAGTTTCCTTTGGGGCTAGATGGGCTAGATAAAGACAGTAGGGGAAACGTGGAAACGCCGCGCCAATTCACGAATCTGGCGTACGTTTAACTCCCGTTTGCCTTTAAGAACTTCAGAAACGACGCCTTGTGAACCCACCTCTGGCAGATCGCTTTGGCGTAAATTGTGCTCTTCCATCAGATATTGCAGCGCCTCCGCGCCACTGGCTGAAGGAATCGGGTAATGGGCTTCTTCGAAAGCAGCAATAATCGTGCCCAGGGTATCCATAAACTCGTAAAGGGGATGTTCTTCGTTTGTACCCACTTCATCCAGTAGTCGATTGAGCCGCTCTACGGCCCTATCATACTCTGCCTCATTACGAATGGTTAAATACGGACGAATTACCGCCCAATGAGTCTGGATTTCTTGGGTCATAAGTGTCATTTTTTCCACGCTCCTCGATCGTACTCCGCGTGTGTCAACACATGCCGGACATAGACCTTACCACGATTGAAATGAATAGAAGCGATAAGCCGATATTTATTGCCGCTAATGTTGAACACGATCAAATCACCCACATTGTCAGCGGAGGGAAATGTGCGTCGCAGTTCGTCAAATCCGGCGAAGTTGCTTTGCTCTACGATTTTGTACCAACGCAGCAGCGCCGATTGGCTGTCTGGATGTTGGGTCCAGAATTGTTGCAGAGCTTTGCGCGAAATGATGTGCATGGACGGAGTGTATCTCGGATTGAGATAGGCAACAAGCTATTCAGCCAGCTCCGACAGCTCCAACCAGCGGGTTTCAGCTGTTTCCAGGGCGGCGCGCACGGCCGTTAACTCGTCGGACAGCGCTTGCAGGCGGGTGTAATCGCTGCCAGCCTGGTTGATGGCCGCTTCCAATTCGTCAATCTGGGTTTCCAGGGCGGCGATTTGGGTTTCAACGGCCGTCATCTCCTGCTTCTCTTTCCACGTCAACTTACGGGAGACTGGCGACTGGGGACTGGAGATTGGAGATTGCCGCTCCGCACTCCCCACTCCGCGCTCCACACTCCCCACTTCCCGCTCCGCACCCAAAAGCCGCCGGTACGTCTCATAAGGCGACGGGAAGCGCGTGCCCAGCACGCCATCTTCAAAGCTAACCAGGAAATCGACGTTGCGGTCCAAAAAATAGCGGTCGTGGCTCACCACCACCAGGCAGCCCTGAAAATGGTCCAAAAACTGCTCCAACACCGCCAGCGTCTCGATGTCCAGGTCGTTGGTAGGCTCATCGAGGAACAAAACGTTGGGCTGGCGCACCAGCATGTGCAGCAAATAGAGCCGCCGCCGTTCGCCGCCGCTGAGGCTGCCGATGTAGGTCTGCTGCTCGGCGCGGCTGAAGAGGAACCATTCCAGCATTTGCGCCGCGTCAATACGGAAGCCGTCGGCGTTTTTGATCAGCGGCGCAGCGTCGGCAATGTAGTCGAACACGCGCTGATCGTCGCGCAGGCCGCCGCTGAGCTGGTCGTAGTAGCCCAATTCCACCGTTTCGCCCCAGGTGACGGTGCCCGTGTCAGGCGGCAGTTTGCCGGCCAGGATGTTAAGCAGCGTGCTTTTGCCCGCGCCGTTTGGCCCCAAAATGCCCACGCGGTCGCCGGGAGCCAGCTCAAAATCAAGCTCATGGAACAGATTCAGGTCGCCAAATGTTTTGCCGAGGCCGCGCGCTTCGAGCACGCGCTTGCCCAGGCGGCGGCTGGCCAGGGAAATGGCGATTTGCGCCTCGCGCCGGTCGTGGCGCAGGACTTGCATTTCTTCCACGCGCTGTTTGCGCGCTTTTTGTTTGGTGCTGCGGGCGGCCGGGCTGCGGCTAAGCCATTCCAGCTCGCGCCGCAGCAGCGCCTGTCGTTTTTTCTCGCCCGCCGCAAGCTGATCGTGGCGGTCGGCGGCTTTTTCCAGGTAACGGCCGTAATTCCCCGCATAACTCACCAACTGCCGCCGGTCCAAATCTATAATCCGATTCACCACCCGGTCCAAAAAATAACGGTCGTGGGTCACCATCAACAGCGCGCCGGGGCGGCTTTTCAGGTACTCCTCCAGCCAGGCGATGGTGTCGGCGTCGATGTGGTTGGTCGGTTCGTCCAAAATCAGCAGGTCGGCCGGGGCGATGAGCGCGTGGGCCAGGGCCACGCGCTTGTGCTGCCCACCGCTGAGGGCGCCGATTTTGTCGTCGAATTGGGTGATGCCCAGTTTGGTGAGGATGGTTTTGGCTATCGCTTCGGCGGCCCAGCCATTGCTGTGGTCCATGACGGCCGTGGCCTCCGCAAAGGCCATCTGCAGCCGCGCATCGGCGGGATTCTTTTGCAGCCGCTCGCTCGCCGCCTCATAATCGCGCAAGATGCGCATCAACGGCGCGTCGCTGTGAAAAACGGTTTCCAGCACCGTCAATTCAGGGTCCAAATCCGGGTCCTGGGGCAAAAATTGGATGCGCACATGGCCCCAAATGGTAATCTGACCGGCGTCCACGCCCTCGATTCCCGCCAACAGGCGCAGCAAGGTGGTTTTGCCGCTGCCATTGGGGCCAATCAGGCCGATCCGGTCGCCGTCATTGATGAGCAAACTCGCGTTTTCCAGCAGCACGCGCTCGCTGTACTGCTTGCTGACATTTTCCAGAGTGACAAAATTCATAGACCAATTATCTCCAGAGTGACCAACTCATCAAGCCGGTTTTAGCAGGCGCACTTCCCCGCGCAGAAATTGCTGCTCCGCTGCCAGAAATGACTGATCCGCCGCCAGAAATGACTGATCCGCTGCCAGAAATGAGTTGTCCGCTGCCAGAAATGAGTCATCCGCTGCCAGAAATGAGTTGTCCGCTGCCAGAAATGAGTTGTCCGCTGCCAGAAATGAGTCATCCGCTGCCAGAAATGAGTCATCCGCTGCCAGAAACGAGTCATCCGCTGCCAGAAATGAGTCATCCGCTGCCAGAAATGACTGATCCGCAAGAAAGTGTGTTTTCAGATTGGGGAAGTGGGGTGTCGCACACGGCCGTTCTGCGCTAAACTTACTCGCCAATCTTACTGGCAACACCCCAAACACAAAGGAAGCCCTTATGAAACGAATTGCCCTACTCGTCCTGCTGTGCCTGTCCGGCATCAGCCTCCTATTGGCGATCACCGTCCGGCCGGTCCCGGCCGCCGATGAGACCACGCTGCCCACCGAATCGGTGGTCGTGCGCGCCTATTTTTCAAACCGGCAAATGGTCGCCGATCTGGCCGCCACGCGCGAACCCTGGGAAGTCAATTACGACAAAGGCTACCTGGTCATCGACGTCACCCCGGCCGAATATGACCAACTGCTAAAAGCCGGCTTCCGGCTGGAAATCGACGAGAAGCTGACCGCGCTGTACACCACGCCGGTTCAGGCCGCGCCGGGGCAGGTGGATGGCATTCCCGGTTACGCCTGTTACCGCACGGTGGAGGAGAGTTATGCTACGGCCGTTAACATCGCCGCCGCCCATCCCGACCTGGCTACCTGGACCGACATCGGCAATTCCTGGCAAAAAAGCGTCGGCCTGGGCGGGTATGATCTGATGGTGCTCAAACTGACCAATTCGGCCATCCCCGGCCCCAAACCCAAACTGTTCATCATGTCGTCCATCCACGCCCGCGAGTACACTCCGGCCGAGCTAAACACCCGTTTCGCCGAATATCTGGTGAACAATTACGGCAGCGACGCCGACGCCACCTGGCTGTTGGATTACCACGAAATTCATCTACTGCTGCAATCGAACCCCGACGGCCGTAAACAAGCCGAAACCGGCCTCTCCTGGCGCAAAAACACCAACCAGAACTACTGCGGCACAACTTCAACCGCACGCGGCGCGGATCTCAATCGCAACTTCTCTTTTGAATGGGGCTGCTGCGGCGGTTCCAGCGGCTCCCAATGCGACGATACCTACCGCGGGCCAACCCCCGCCTCCGAGCCAGAAGTGCAAGCCGTCGAAGCCTACGTCCGCGCCAATTTCCCCGACCAGCGCGGCCCCGGCCTCACCGACCCCGCCCCCGCCGACGCGACAGGCATCTTCCTGGACCTGCACAGCTACAGCCAACTGG
>JAGOMA010000004.1 GCA_017993775.1 Chloroflexota bacterium
GCCGGCTACGATTTCTCGGACCTCAATGATGACGAACTCCTCGACCGCATCCGCGAGTATGAATCGCGTCGAACTGGAACAGTACCTGGCCCTGCTGATGGAGCAGGAACAGCGCGAACGGGAACAGACGCGGACCCAGTTACGGGCAGCGCGGACGCTCGGCCGGCTGACGCCTGACGTCGTCGCCGACTTCGCCCGCCTGCTCATCACCGACGATTACGGCCGTCCGATCCGGCCGGCGCCACATCATTGGCTGTGGCTGCACCTGATGTGCAACGAAGACATCAAGAAGCTGCTGATCATCGCGCCGCCGGAAAGCGCCAAGACCACCTGGCTGCTGGCTTACCTGGGCGCCCACGTCGCTTTCTACCCCGAATGGCCGCGCATCATGGCGGCCGTGTCGGGCGAGGTGGCGGCCAAGCGCAGCCAGTCGCTGCGCCTGATGGCCGAATCCCCCGAATTCCAGGTGGCGTTCCCCGACCTGAAGCGGGCTTACGGCCTCAAGTGGACGCAGGAGGAATGGAGCATCGCCCCGCACGGCGGGCTGCCACGGCCCGGCCGCATCCACCCCACCTTCTTCGCCACTGGCGTGCAGGGCGGCGTCATCGGCAGCCGGGCGCGCCTGGCCGTGGGCGACGACATCCTGGACCACGAGAACACGCGCACCGCCCACCAGCGGGAAATCGTCCACGACTGGTTTCACAAGAGCTTCCTCAGCCGACGCATGAGCCGCGTCGGCCGGAGCATTGTGATCGGCACGGCCTGGCATCACGATGACACGTATGCGCGGATGCGCAATGGCGGTGACTGGGTGGTGTGCCATGTGCCGTTGCTGAGTGAGGGAACGGCCGTTACGGCCGACGTGTGGTATCCGGAGGGGTACGAGGGGGAGCGGTTGGGAACGGCCGTTGGTAGCGAATATGAAGATATAGGTAGAAATACCACGGGAATTGAATGAAAGGTGATAGTTGTCGCACGGTTGCCAGACCTGGTTATAATCATAAAGTCTGGTAAGTCAGCAATAAGTTTTGATGAGCATAACTAATCATTCGATCTTACTTTTGGGAGGGCGTAGATGATCGACCCAGAACAATTGGTCAAATTAATCGAACAATATGGCATAAAATATGCAGTTATCGCCATTGTGGCGTCTGTTCTCTTGGCGGGTTTGATTAGCGGGGTAAGCGCACTATTTAACCACAGAATGCGAGTAGCGGCAGATAAGCAGCTTGAGCACGTAAGATCGGAGTTGAAATCTACTGAGCAAAAGCTCCAAGCTGCACTTGACTCACGGATTTCTATCAGTAGAACCCAATACGATAAGGAATTTGAGATATATCTAGAACTATGGTCGCTTCTTGTCGACTTGAGGAGGGCGGTTTTAGGGCTTCGACCAACGGTAGATAGTTATGACCCTGAAGAATCGGAGGATGAGAGGAAGAAGAAACGATTTGAAGCTTTTAAAGAATCATTTTACAAGTTTAAAGATGCAGTGGAGAAAAACAAGCCTTTCTATTCCATCGAAGTCTTCGCGGTGATCGATGAATTTTTAGATACCGTATACTCAGAAGGGTGGGACTATATAGAAAGCGAAAAGCGAGATCGAGATTACTGGAAAGCTGCTCTTGAAAATAGAAAAATAATCTCGCAACAGGTTGATAATGCTTGCGAAGCTATTCGCCACAGAATGAACTCGATTTCGATAGCAACCGAATGAGATCAGATTACATCACTGGCAAGCATAAAGCTAAATTAGTACCTCCCCCCTTTACCCCAACTTCGCCAATTTGCTACCATATCTCCTAGAACAGACATTCTAGGAGATACCGTATGGACCCCAACGAACCCCGGCTGCCCGCGCCGCCCGACGGCCGTTCCCCAGCCGACCTGACCAAGAAAGACCTCGTCGCCCACCTGGTGGCCGTCGAATCTATCCCCCAATGGAAACTCAACGTCATGACCCGCGAGGCCATCGTTGCGCTTTTCGACATGCCGCGCGATGGGGCGTTGGCGACCATCGATGCTGCCGGCCTGGCGCACGGCCGTAAACATCGCAAGCCGAAGGTGGGTGGGGACAGCACGGCCGTTTACGAACATTTCCTCACCGGCCGCGTCAAGCGTAGGTAATGGCGTTCCGTTCATACCCATAAAGTATGTACGGTTATTTTCGAGGCAAAAATGAGCCAAACAGCAATCCCCGACGACCTGCGACAATTCCTGCCCACTGACCCTCATCTGGCCGACCTGGTGGAGCTGCGCGTCATCGCCGGCGGCACAGAAGCCGAGGTGTACACCTGGCCGCGCCTGATGGGGCGGCTCAACGAAATGATCCGCCAGCGCCAGGGTGAACTGGACTGGCAGAAACGGCGCGATGAGGCATGGGCTGCGGCCAGTGTTGGCGCGCCAACACTTGAGGAGTAACGGCCGTTGCCCGCATACCAGGTTCTCCTCCACAACGACGGCCCCGCCCTGTGGCCGCAACACAAGCCCCTGTCGGAAGTCTTGGAGCTGCGCGCCACCACGCCCGAACTCACCTGGTCGGGCACGTACCAGGGCGTGCCCACGCCGCCCGGCGGCTACGTCTTCAAGCGGTCTTGGTGGCCCAGGGAGCGCCGCTACGACATCACCGACAACGGCCTGCGCAACCTGGTCTACGCCCGCTACATCTCCTGGGACACCGGCCTCAAGGACAAGGAAGAAGAGGACACCGACTACACCGGTTACACCGTGGCCGAGTTGTGGCCCGACTACCGCCTGGGTGTGCGCTACGTGCGCCAGGAACGGCTGGAGTTTCCTTACCTGCCCGACGTCATCGAGCAAACGGCCGTGCAGTGGAACTATGACGAGAAGCTGCACGGCATCCTCATCGAGGACAAATCCAGCGGCACAAGCGCCTTGCAAACGCTGGCCGCCTCCGGCCCCGACTGGCTCAAAGGGCTGCTCATCCCCTTCAACCCCACCACCGACAAAATCACCCGCGCCAGCCAGGCGGCCGTGTGGTGCAGGAACGGCTGCGTGCTGCTGCCCTATCCCACGGCCGACCTGTATTGGCTCATCGACTTCGAAGAGGAGCTGTTTTCCTTCCCCCAGGCGGCCCACGACGACCGCGTGGACTCGTTCACCCAGCTCATTTTGTACCTGGAGCATATCCTGGCCGCCGGCCGTCAGGCTCGCGGCGAGGTGGATTAACACAGAGGATAGAAGATGAAGATTTTAACCAGCTTATTCGGCGGCGGTACGGGCAAGAACCTGACGCTGTCCATCACCCGCGAGGGAGCCAAGAACGAACTGCCGTACCGCGAGGTGGCCCGGCTGCTGTGGAGCTACTTCCTCAACAACGGCCTCTACGACGAGCTGCGCCTGGCCGGCTACTTCCTCGATGAACCCAACCTCAAGGCCATCCGTAACCCGGCCCAGCGGGTGGTCAAGTTCTACGCCGACGTCATCTGGCCCGGCCGGCTGCCCGATGCCCTGCCCCTGGACCTGGAGGCCACGGCCAACAAGCAGCTGCGCGACCCGTTGGAAGAACTGTGGAAATGGTCGAACTGGCAGGCCCGCAAGCAGCTGCTGGTGCGGTGGACGGCCGTACTCGGCGAAACCTACATCAAGGTCGCCCAGCCGGAAGGCAAACAGCGCGTCTACCTGCAGCTCGTCCGGCCGGAGTACATCACCGACTACGACGCCGATGAGCAAGGCAACATCACCTACATCCGCGTCGACGTGCCCCGTAGCCAGCGCGACGGCGATGAGGTCACCTTCTTCCTGCACACCGAGGTCTGGGACAAAACCGACGGCCGCTGCCGCATCTGGGCGCATGACAAAACGCCGGAGACGCCCATCGAGCAGCTGGGCACGCCGACCCAGAGTTACGACCTGATGGCCACCTGGGGCATTGACTTCATCCCCTGGGTGCGGGCGGTGCACCTGGATATCGGCGAAGACCGCGGCGTCGGCGCGTACCTGCTGCAGCTGGACAAAATCGACGAGGCCAGCAGGCTGGCCACCCGGCTGCATACCATGCTCTTCCGCCACAACGACGTCACTTGGGCGCTGGAGTCCAACATGGTGGATGCGGCCACGGGACGGCCGTTGCCCCCGCCGCGTGTGGCCACGACCATCGATGGGGAAGGTCGTGAGGTGGTTGACCTGGCCGGGGAGAAGTTTGTCCGCCTGCCGGGCATGGCCAAACTGACGAGCCTGGTCCCCAACATCAACTACGAGGCCGCCCTGTCGGCGCTCAACGCCCATCTGGCGGAACTCAAAAACGACCTGCCGGAGCTGCGCTACTATGACCTGCCTGACCTGGGCGAGATGAGCGGCCGGGCCATCCGGCTGCTGATGGGACCGGCGATCACCTCGGCCCAGGAGGTGCGCGGCAATCTGGAGGATGCCCTGGTGCGTGCCCAAAAGATGGCGCTGACCATCGGCCAGAACACCGGCGTTTGGAAGGGGCTGGGCAGCTACGACGACGGCGACCTGGAACATGGTTTCCAGGAGCGGGCAATCATCCCGGCCGACCGCTACGAGGATGCCGAAATCACTAAGGCCGAGAAGGACGCCGGCATTCCGTTGTTCACCAGCCTGCGCCGCTCCGGAGCGACTGACAAGGAGATGGAGCAGATTGAGGAGGACTATGCCCGCGAGCAGGCCATGAGCCAGGCGGGCATGGCGGCGGCGCTGCTGGAAGCGCAGAGCCAGTTCAATGCCGGGCAGCCGGGGCAGAGCAGCACGGCCGTCGGGCAGCCACAGCAGCCTGGGCAACCTGACCAGCCTGGTCCTAACGGAGCCGCCAATGCCAACGACTCGAAAGCGGCTGCGTAAAGCCGCCCAACACGACCCGGCTGCGGTTGGCCGGATTGCCGCCATTCAGGAGAAGCAAATCGAGGCGCTGCAGCGGGAGAACGCCGCGCTGACGGCCGTTGTCACCGGCGTCGCCAACCTGCGACTCGATTACATCGACCCGGCAACCGGCGAAATAGAGAAACGACCGCTATTCGATGACCGATAACATCATCGCTCTCGCCGAGGGCTTCCGCTCCCAGCTCATCCACGCCGACGCTCAGGCCATCATGGCCATGACCCGCGCCTGGACGGGTGTGGAATCGGCGCTGCAAACGGCCGTCGCCAACCTGGCCCAACAAATCGCCGACCTCAAGGCGAAGGGCGAGGACATCCCCCAATGGAAGCTGTGGCAGATGAGCCAGTACCAGTCGCTCCTGGCCCAAATCGCCGGCGAGATGAACAAATACAGCCAGCAGGCTATCGGCGACATCAAGGACCAGCAGATAAAAGCGCAGCAGATGGGCGAAAAACACGCCAAACAGATGCTCGCCGCGGCGATGGCCGGGCAACGTTCGTTGGGCACGTCCTTCGACAAGCTGCCCGCGGGCGCGGTGGAAAACATCGCCGCCATCGCCCAGGCGGGCCGGCCGCTCAACAAACTCCTGGAAAACGCCTATCCCACGGCCGTCGCCGGCCTGACCCACGAGCTGCTCTACGGCACGGCCGTCGGCCGCAACCCCAGGGAAACCGCCCGCGTGGCCATCCGCAAAGGACTGGCCCAGGGCCTCAACCACATCCTGCTGGTGGCCCGCGACCAGCAGATCCGCAATTACCGCGAGATGGTCCGTCAGCGTTACAAAGCCAGCAGCGTCGTCTACGGCTACATGCGCCTGGCGGCGCGCAACACGCGCACCTGCCTGGCGTGCATCGCCCTGGATGGCACAGTCTACGACACCGGCCAGGTGATGGCCCTGCACCCCCAGGACCGCTGCAGCATGGTCCCCCTGGTCGAGGGCTTCCCTTTGCCGCAAATAAAGCCGGCGTCCGAGTGGTTTAAATCACTGGATGAAGACGAGCAGCGGCGCATGATGGGCGACGGCCGTTATGAAGCGTGGCGTGACGGGCTGTTCGACTTTCGCCAGCTGGTGACCGTCGGCCACCATCCGGTTTGGGGACCGTCAGCCCACGTCACCTCCCTGACGGATTTGCTCAAAGGGCGCGGCGGGCTGGGCGGCGTGGCCATCGACCCGGCGGCGCTGCTCAAGAGCCACCAGGCGGCCAAACCGGCCAAGCCCAAGAAACCGCAGACGCTGGAAGTGGACAAAGGCGACCACAAGCTGCTGGAGCAGCTCATCGACGACCTGGGGCAGGCGCCCATCGATGACGCCGCCTACAAGGCCATCAAAAAGACGCTGGGCAAAATCCTGGCCGGGCAGCAGGGATTGGCCTACACCGACGCCGACGGCCGTCTCGAAGGCGCGCTGGCTTACCAGACCGCTCAGGGCAACCTCAACTACCTGCAAATCACGGCCGCCGGTTTCACCAGCGCGGCCGCCAACAAGAAAGCCATCGTCGACGCGGCCGGCATCGCCCAGCAGAAGGGGCAGGGGCTGGAATTGTACGTGCCTAACAGCCACCTGGCGCTGTACAAGGGGTGGGGCTTCACCATCCACCAGCCGCTCGGCGGCGGGGCGCGGGTGCGCCTGCAGCCCGACGATGTCGGCGGCTTCCTCAAAGACCCCGACGGCTACGGCCAGGTCAAGGCGGAGCAGCTGGCGGCCGCGGCCAAAGAAGCGCTGGCCGACCCCAACAAAGCCTTCACCTTCCGCAGCGGCCAGGAGATTCCCGGCCTGCCGTTCAAGCCGGTCAAGATGGCGGACGCCGACTTTCACGCCCAAACCAAAATCCTGCCCCACGACCCGCCGCTGCAAATCGACGACCCGGACAAACACGCGGCCGCCGGCATGCTGCTGTTCACCCCCGACGGCAAGCTGGTGGTGGTCGACCCGGCCGGGCAGTACGGCGGCTACCAGACCACATTCCCCAAAGGCACGCAGGAAGACGGCATGAGTTTGCAGGCCACGGCCGTGAAGGAGGTCTACGAGGAGACGGGCTTTAAGGCGCGCATCCTCGGCCACCTGGGCGACTACGAAAAGACGACCAGCGTGAACCGCTTCTACATCGGCGTGGTGGAGGACGGTGCGCCCTGGGCGGCCCACTATGAAACCGAGGCCGTGCGCATTGTGCCGCTGGACCAGGTGGACGCGCTGCTGAATGTCGGCGCGGACAAAGGCATCTTCCAGGACTTGCTGAAGCTGAAGGACCAGGTGTTGGAGGGGAAACCGTTCTCCATTGAGAACATGGAGGCCGGGCTGGACAAGTACGCAGCGGCCGCCGGCAAGCTGCCGCCGCCGCCCGGCGATACACCGCCGGCCGAACTGACCAAGAAGGCGATGGTCGACCACCTGTCCAAGATGCGGGGCATCGCCAAATGGAAGCTGACGGTGGCCACCAAAGAGCAGGTCGCCGCCCTGTTCGACTTACCCGAAGCGGAGGCCCTGGCGGCCATCGATGCCTTCGGCGCGGCACACACGGCCAAGTACAGCCAGAAGGGAGCCGACACGCCGCCGGAGCCAACGGCCGTTACCAAACTCCCGCCGCCGCCCGAAGACCCGGCGACCCTGAGCAAGAAAGCGCTGGTTGAGCACCTGGCGCAAATCCGGGGCATCGCCAAATGGAAGCTCAACGTCGCCACCAAAGAGCAGGTGGTGGCCCTGTTCGACATGCCGGAGGCCGAGGCCCTGGCGGCCATCGATGCCTTCGGCGCGGCCCACACGGCCAAGTATGCCGGCGGCAGCAAAGAGAAGGCTGCGCCGCCGCCGGCCGTTCCGCCTGGCGCGGCGGCTTTCAACAAATACCAGCAAGACGCCAGCAGCCTCAGCGCCGACGAGGCGCAGCTGGCGCTGGCTTACGCCCGGCAAGAGGGCTACTCCAAAGTGGTGCTGTTCCAGCTGAAGCAGCAGTACCAGGCGCAGGTCGGCGACCCGCTTGTCACCGGCATGGCGGCCACAGGAACCAAAAGCTACCTGGTGGCCCAACTCCAACAGGCGACCGGCCTGCCCATCTACCTGCTCAACAAACTCAAGAAGGATGAGCTGGTCGCTTTGATAGACCAGCCGATGAGCGCTGCGTTTACGGCCGTCGGCAAGGATTATGCGCCCACGGCCGCCACCCCGCAGCCAACGGCCGTTACGCCCCCCGCCAAAGTGCCAGAGCCGCCGCCACCGGCCGACCCGGTGGACATCCAAAAGTGGAACGCAGACGACGCGTCCCACTTCTTCACCAACCTCAGCACCGTCTTTGAAACCGGCACGCCGGCCTACAAGGGCGTGGGCAAAGCGCTGACCAACATCAATGGCGGCCACAGCGGTTTTGCCTACACCGACGCCGACGGCTTCGCCACGGGTGTGGTCACTTTTGAGAAGATGGACAGCGAGACGCTCAAGGTGACCGGCGCGGCGTTTGTGGACACGGCCGTCAACAAAGACGCCCTGGCCGACGTGGCCAACGTCGCCCTGAGCAAAGGGCTGAAGCTGAAGACCTACGTGCCCAAGGCGCTGATGGGCACATACAAGAAGTGGGGCTTCCAAATGGATTCCTCGATTGGCAACGGCGCGTACATGGTGCTGTCGCCGGCCGACATGCCCGGCTTTGTGGCTGCGGCCGGGAAGAAGCCCAAGAGCGCGCCCAAGCCGACGCAGAAACAGGCCCAGGCCATTGCCGATGAGGACGACGAGGTGACGGTGATGGGCACGCCAGGCGGCGTCAGTGCGGAAACGGCCGTCAAGTTGAGCAAAGACGCCCTGGTCGCCCACCTGGCCAACCTCTCCTCCCAGCCGGCCAGCAAGCTCCAGAAATACACCAAGGTCATGCTGGTCCAGTTCATGGAGATGGACGCCTTCAAAGCCATCGCCCTGATAGAAAAGGGCGCTGCGCCGCCTCCTCCACCCCCGCCGCCCACGCCCCCTAAAGCTGTGCCCATTGTGGAGAAACGGCCGTTACCCGCCAACCTGCCGCCCTTCCAGCTGCCCGATCCGCCCGGCTTTCCGGCCGATGTGAACAGCATGAAAGTGGTCAAGGGACTGGGCGGCTCGACCGGCGCCAAGCTGGTGGAAGACCCGGCCACCGGCAAGCGGTACGTGCTGAAGAAGGGCAACAGCGCCGGCCACCTGCGCGAGGAAGCCTACGCCGACGCCGCCTACCAGGCGCTGGGCCTTAACGTGCCCACCTACAAAATATACGAGACGGCCGACGGGCCGGTGAAACTGGCCGAGTACAAAGCCGGCATGAAGACGCTGGGCGAGGCGCTCAACCAGGCGACCCCGGCCGAGCGCAAGGCGATTGTGGCCGAAGTGCGTAAGGGCTTTGCCGCCGACGCCCTCATGGGCAATTGGGACGTGA
The DNA here is from genome assembly GCA_017993775.1 of Chloroflexota bacterium. Classification (GTDB taxonomy): domain Bacteria; phylum Chloroflexota; class Anaerolineae; order Promineifilales; family Promineifilaceae; genus Leptovillus. The sequence continues at coordinate 9,244 of JAGOMA010000004.1, forward strand.
TTGGGGCCAGCAAAGACAACATTCTGGTGGGCGACGACGGCAAGGTGTGGCGCATCGACAACGGCGGCAGCTTCCGCTACCGGGCGCAGGGAGCCAAAAAAGAGAAAGAATTCCTCTCCGATTACCCGGTGGAACTGTGGACGCTGCGCGACAAGAAGGTGGGGCCGGAGAATGCACAAATCTTCGGCGACCTGGGCATCTACGACATCATGGACCAGGCGCGGGAGGTAGTGGCCAAGGGGGAGACGCTGCTGGCGGCCGTGCCGGATGAGTTACGGCCGATGGTGTTTGGGCGGCTGGAAGTGATGCGCGACCTGGTGGGCACAAGCGACGCTTTCCAGGCTGACCAGTGGCAGGCAGGGTACACCGACGGCTTCCTGGAGCAGTCTACCTACATCCGCCGCCAGGGGTTGATTGACGCCCTGCCCAGGCAGATGAAGCAGGCGAAAGCGGGCAGCACGAGCGTGTATGACGAACACGGCCGTGAGTTTGACGTGCTGCGCGGCAAAGACAGCCACGTCGAGGCATGGGCCGCCTACTGCAAAGCCAACGGCGGCGATCCGGGTATCATTCGTCACTGGATGGGCGCGCAGGCCGGGTCGTCATGGAGCGATGCCAGCCAGGCGCTGAAGTACCGGATAGCGAAAGACCGAGGCGGCAACTTCGATGCCTACTTTTGGCGCAATGGCTTAAGCAACGCCCGCAAAGAATACGAGTCGACCATTAAGGCTATTGGCGAGGAAAAGTATCATAAGACCTGGGCCATGTGGCACGCCTGGGTCTACGAGTCGCTGCGTCACATGGAGTTTGCCCGCAAGCAAGGTGGCGTGGTTGAGCTGGTGCGGACCGAAGGGAGCGGCATCATGAAGCAGTATGGTGTGAAGATGGGCGCCCAAAATGTCCTGATGCCGCGTGGCGCGGCTGAGTCTGCCAGCATCTACCGGGCCAAACGCATCGTCGCCGGCGGGGAGGTGACTCGGCAGCGTGTGCCCATCCACCGTATCTTGGGATTCTATTGGGGCGACAAGCCAGGCTCGAAAAATGGTAGCGGTGGATTTCTAGGTGATTCAGAGAACGAGTTCGTATTTATTCCGGAGGGGATTCCGTTTGATTACGTGGATTCCATTTCAGGCAGTAAAGGCGTGGAGGCCTATTGGAAATGACGACAGAAATTGAGACGTTGGAAAATGCACGGTTTGGGCTTAACGCCGGCGGAAATTACATGGATGTGGAAGTAAACGGCCGTCCCTGCCGGGTGTATCGGGAAAAGGCGCTCCGGCTGGATGGCGAGATAGCCAGCCTGGGAGACTCTGGTTTCGAGGACTTCTTCGTGATCATCCCGCCCAGCGAGAAGCATGGCATCCACCGGCACATGAGGCTGCCCGGGTACACCAACGACCGGCGCTACGTGGCCCTGGTATGGAAGTTTGTGGAGGCCGTGGACAATGACACCTTTACCGAGGGGCCGGTGGAGATACCTGTATGAGTGTTGGCGCGCCAACAGCGCACTCTTGTGAGCCAACATATCGGCCGAGGGAAACGGCCGTTGCCGATGTGCCCGCCGATGGATGGGTGGCTGTGCGCCAGGCGGGCAAGCTGCTGTTTGAGTACCATCCGGAGCGGGAACTGGTCAGGGTGGTGAGGCGGCAACGGCCGTTTGTGGTCGATTTGAAGGGGGTCCGACCGCGAGGGGATGTAACATTGATGACGAATTTGTGATCTTTGTCAGGTGACAAGGATTATCAGGGATGTTTATATTGTTGCCTGTGAAGTTTCATCCTACACAGCCGACTATACTCCAATAACATTGCAGCTGTTTAGCAATTACCTTTTTTCATTTAAAGAAAAGGAAGTTTCGTTGCTTGGTTAATTTTTGTGTGGGGAAAATTATGGAAGAATCAAAAAAAGAGACCATTAGTCAAATATTAAATACTGTTACCCTCATTATTGCAGTTATCGGAATTTTAATTGCGGTTTCCGCTAATCGTAAATCGGAGGAAGCGAATCAAATAGCAGAAGAGGCAAATCGGATTGCGAGAGAGTCAAATCGGCTAACTGTTCGTGGCTTAAACTCTGATATATATATTACATCAGGAAACTGGGCTCCAACCATCTATACTTGTGTGAATCCACTGACAGAAAACTATCTAGTCTTTAATCGAATGGTTTTGGACATCCTTATCACAAATTCGGGCGGTACAACAACCTCTCTTGTCAAAGCTGAAGGCTTATATCCCGAAAATATAGGATGGGACACTGTGATTTTTGAGGGTTTCGATATGGCTTCTCAATTAGATTTGCCAATCGACATTCCAGGAGGAAGCAGCAGACAATTTTATGTTACAGCGTTTAATCTGATTTCTCATGGGGCATCATTTGACGACATGACTTACCCAGAAGGAGTGCCTTATGGAGATTCAGCAATATTTTTGTGGAAGGTTGAATTTGGGAATGGTCAAATATTTGAATTTGAAAATTCTTTTTCAGGTTATTCTCCACCATACACGCCAGATGACGAAGAATGTGTTTACTACAATAAATTCCTTCCATAGTACATTTACTGTATGAATCTTGAACTCACCAGAATACTTGTGCTAAACTAACCCCAACGGCCGTTTCCCACCCACCACCACACACCGGCCGCAAACTACATATCAGAGCGCCCAGAGCGCCCAACTTGCAATCGCAAGCTTGGGCGCTCTTTTTTTTATTTACCAACCTACGCCCACGTGGGCGGTGACCACGGAAAGGAAAAGACCATGTTATTCACGAATCGCCACTTGAAACTGGACCCCGACGCCCTACCCGGCAGCGGGTCCGCCACGGCCGACGCGGCCGGGGCCGAGGCGTCCACGCCAGCGGCCGAAACAGCGGACAGCGACGGAACCCAGAAACCCGCCTTCACCCAGGCCGACCTCGACCGCATTCTGGCAGACCGCCTGGCGCGGCAAGAAAAGAAGCTGCGTCGGGAGTTGGAAGAGCAGGCCGACAAACAGAAGGAAACGGAACTGGCCGACGCCGCCGAGTGGCAAACGCTGGCCGAGAAACGGCAGAAGCAAATCGCCAAACTGGAAGAGGAAAAGACCGCGCTGCAGCAGACGGCCGACCTGGCCGACAAATACGCCAAAGCCCTCGACGGCTACGTCAAGCAGCTGTCGGAAGGGCTGCCGGAACCCATCGTCGGCCTCCTGGCTGGCAAAGACGAGGCCGAAAAGCTGGAATGGCTGACGGCCAACCGGGCGCAGTTCGTCAAAGCCGATGGACAGGAAACGGCCGTTCCTCCCACCACCAACGGCGTGCCGCCCACCCCGCCCGCCAGCGGCGAAAACAAACTCAGCGACGAGCAGAGGCGCAAACAGGCGTACACCGCCCGCCTCTAAGGTGGGAGCTAGAGCAAGAGCGAGAGCGAGAGTGGGAGTAAACGCGATGCCTACTTCTCTCACTCCACTTCTTCTTCCTCTAGCTCTAGCTCTTACTCTAGCTAATAAGGAGAAACCATGACCGATTTAGTCATCGATTACACCCTGGTACGGGAAATCGAAGTCATCGAACAGTTCACCGGCCCGGCCGACGAAACCGTCGACCCCGGCCATTATGCCCGCCTGGCCCCGGCCACCGGCAAACTCACCAAAGGCAACGCCTCCTCGGCCGGCGAAGTCGGCGCAGGCGAAGGCATCTGCATCACCCGCCAGGTGAACACCATCACCATCCTCAAGAAAGGCATCCTCTGGCTGGGCGATGGCGTCCTGGACGCGCTGAACTTCGGCGCGACCGTGTATCTGTCCAACACCGACGGCACGCTGGCCGACACGGCCGGCACCGTCAGCAAGGTGGTGGGGACCGTCGTCCCCCTCTATGGCCACAGCACCTTTAAAAAGGCGCTGCGGGTGAATCTGTAGGAGGCAGCCATGACCATCGACATCGCCTACGGATTTGTAGGCATGCAGCATTTGTTCAACAAGCGCGTCACCGAAGTCGGTGTGCGCCGCGTCTTCGACGCCATCACCCAATCGGCCGCCTACCACACCGACATGATCAACACCATCATGGGCGAGCTGGTCGAGCGCACCACCATCGCCCAGGAAGAGTTCGAACTGCCCGGCGCGGGCACGCTCCAACCGCTGGATGAAGTCGGCATTCCCCGGCCGACCGACACCTACGGTTTCTACCAGGTCGCTTACCCCATCCAGGGTGGCGGCGACGCCTGGGGCAAGAACCGGGTGACCAGCGCCATGATGACCGTGCAGGAAGCGAATCGCCACACCATCGAAGCGCAGAACAAAGACGCCGACTGGCTGGCGCGCCACGCCATCGCGGCCGTGTTGTCCTCTGCCTCCTGGACCTACCACGACAAGCTGGGCGCCAATGGGGCCAAAGGGCTGGGCGACATCACCATCATGCCCCTGGCCAACGGCGATGCCACCGAATACCCGGTCATCGGCCAGCAGCCGCAGCCGGCCAACCATTACACCGCCCAGGCGGCGGCCATCGACGATGCCAACAACCCGTTCCCCACCATCTACGCCACCCTGACCAACTATCCGGGCAACCGCAACAAGCCGGTCGTGGCCTACATCGCCGAAAGCCTCCAGCCCAGCGTCGAGGCTTTGACCGACTTCCGGGAGGTGGAAGACCCCGACGTGCGCGCCAGCATGACCCGCGACTCGTTGACCGGTTCCATTCCGGTGGGTCTGGGCGACGAGCTGCTGGGCAAGGTGGGCAAGGTCTGGGTGGTATTGTGGAAACGGCTGCCCGACGGCTACATCTTCGCCCATGTGCGCGGCCAGCGCGTTATGAAGATGCGCGAGTACCCGGCCAGCGAACTGCAAGGGCTGTTCACCGAACTGCACAGCCCGGACGGAGCGCGCATGGAAAACCGTGTCATCCGCTACGCCGGCTTCGGCGTCAGCAACCGCGTGGCCGGCCTGGTCCACTACATCGGCAACGCCGCCTACCAGAACCCGACCGACTACACGGCCCCGCTGGCCCAATAGGAGGCTGAGATATGAAAGCATCCATCATGGCCGCCCGGCGGCAAGACGCCCACGACCGTTTGGTGCTGGAAGCGCAGCGCCTGACGGCCGTGCTGGGCCTGCCGGACCCCATTGGCCTGGAACCGCAGGAGCGCAACCCGGCCGTGCGCCAGCTTAAGCGCGACGAGTTTTTGGGCAGCCTTCTGGCTCAGGTGCGTGTCCGTGTGCTGGACGGCCAAACGGCCGTCACCCAACTCGCCGGCAGCCTGTCTGAGGCCGAAATCCTGGCCATCCCCGGCCTGACGGCCACCAGCAAGAAAGCTATCGAAGCCTACTTCGCCAGCCTGGAGAACGATGCCGGTTCCGACTAGCTACGACGAGGACGGCTTCAAAGCCTACCTGCACGGCCGTCTCAACCGCGGCGGTGTGGCCGACGCCTTCGGCTGGTCCGTGGCTGGCGGCAGTTATGACGAGATTGTCAACGACACGCTGCTGGCCTACGGCGTCACCGACATCGTCGACGCCGACGACCTGGTGAAGCTGCGCGCCCTGGGCAGCCTGGCCCTCTGGCAAGCCGCCAAAGAAGCGGCCGTGCTGGAAATCTCTTACTCGGCCGATGGGACCACCTTCAGCCGGGAGACGATTTTCCAGCACATCGAGGCCATGCTGGCCCAGGCGCGCAGCAGCGCCTTGTTCTATGACGAGGCCTACCAGGTGGACGTCTACGGCGTGGACCATCGCGGCGACCCCTACAGCCCCATCGAGCTAACCGACTGACCATGAGAGCCTTGCCCGACCGCATCCTCAGCCGCCACCAGGCGCAATCTTCGGCCACGATGTTTGACCGCGGCCAGGTGTTGGCGCGCCAACAAACGGCCACCGACGCCCACAACCGGCCGGTCTACGGTTACGTCGCCGGCAGCGAGATCGCCTGTGGCGTGCTGACGGCCGTCAACCGCGAGGCCACTGACGCCGAGGGCAACGTGGTGCTGGCCGATTACGTGATCCGCCTGCCGCATGGCACGGCCGTGGCCAACGAGGACCGTTTCCGCATCACCAACCGCCACGGCTGGCCGGGCTACACGGCCGTCGACTGCGAGATTGTCGGCGCGGTGCAGCATGGCCAAACTGCCGTGACCATCAACGCCAAAGAGGTGACGCATGGCCGCTAGGCACGGCAAGGTCAACTGGTACGCCGAGGACGTGGTGGCCCACTTCACCAAAGTGAGCGAGCGGGCCATCGAAGCGGCGGCGGCGCGGGTGGATGCTCTGGCCAAGATGAACATCGTGGCCAACGACCAGGTCGACACCGGCTTCATGGTCAACAGCGTCTACTTCGCCACCGAAGACAACAGCAGCTACATGGACTCCGGCGGGCTGTTTACCGACAAGCATGGCAACCAGGTCGAGCGGGAGATGGCGACCGAAGCCACCTTGCCCGACAACGCGACCGCGCTGGTCTGCGTGGGGGCCAACTACGCCATCTTCCAGGAGATGACCAACCCCTTCCTCTACCCGGCGCTGCTGGCGGTGAAAGGTGAGATGAAAGGCATCATCGAAACGGTGGCCAAGTGATTGACGTCGACGCGACGGCCGTCGATTTGGCCCTGAGCGACGCCACCCTGGCCGCGGCGGTGAACGGCCGTATCTACGGCGGCGACGCGCCACCGGCGGGATTTGACCCCGCTAACGGCTGCGTGTGCCTCAAGTCTCGTGGCGGGCAGACCCGCTATGACCCCCTTATTGACGTCTCTATCCAGGTGAAATGTTACGGGGCTTCAGCGCCCGACGCCTGGCAAATTTACCAACTTACCTACGACGCGCTCCATGAGGCAGCCAACGGCAGTGTGGCCTTCAGCCAGTCCGAAGTGACCGGCCAGCAGCTCACCGAGCCATCCACGGGGCGCACCTTTATTCTGGCTTACTTCCGCATGATGATGCGGCCGTAGGCCGTCCGCGACGACGCGGATTGGAGGATTATCCATGAGCACAGCAGATATTATCATTGGACCGGCGCGCATTTTCTACGCGCCCATCGGCGAGGCGCTGCCAGACGACGACCTGGCTTACGGCGCGACCTGGACCGGCAATTGGGAGGAAATCGCCCTCACCAAAACCCCCTTCACCATGAAGCGGGATTTGTCCACGGTAGATGTCATGGTGGAACAATCCACCCTGCCGGTGAAGCGCGTGGCCACCGAAGAGAAGGTGAGCTTCGAGACCACCCTGGCCGAGCTGACCGGCGACTACCTGCAGCTGGCGATGGAAGGCACAAACACGGTCACGGCCGCAGGCGCGGCGCAGGTGGGCAAAGAAGAACTGCTCGCCGGCGGGCAGGCAGATCTGACCGAGCGCACCTGGGCTGTGGAAGGGCTGTATGAAACGGCCGCCGGGGTGAAGTTCCCCATCCGACTGCAAATCTACCGGGCGACGGCCGTGCTGAACGGCGACCTGACCTTCGGCAAAGCCGACTCGGCGGGTATTCCGCTGCTGATTGACGCCCTGGGCGACCTGAGCAAACCGGTCGGCGAGCAGCTGTTCATCTTCCAGAAGGTCACGGCCGCAGCGACCGCCTAAGAGGTTCGTCTTGAGCAGCAACGCCACCCCACGCCCAACCATGCGTGACATCCCTGAGCAACCCACCCTGCGCGATTTGTATCGCGTCATCGCCACCCTGGGCCAGCAGCTCGACAATTTTGCCGCCGAGCTGCAAGGCCTGCGGGTGGATCTGACGCGCATCAACACGCGGCAGAATGACGACATCCAGGCCAACCGCGACCACCTGCTGCGGCTGGACGAGGAGCTGGGTCGCGTCAAGGTGGAACTGGAAGCCATCAAGGCCTGGCAGATTGCCCACCAGTTCACCTGCCCATTTGTCGGCGTCTCGTCGCAGGCGGCGGCGCGCCAGCAGCTGCTCCAGCTTCTCGTCCGTCACTTCAACCAGGATGAGTTGGACAACCTGCTCTTTGAGATGGGCGAGCAGCCGGACATGCTGCCCAGCGGCAACCTCACCTCCCGCGCCCAGGCCATCGTGCAGCACATGGAGCGGCGCGGCCGCATCGACGATCTAATTGAAGCTTGCCGGCGGCATCGACCCCATGTGGCCTGGCCGCTGGCCTACACCTCATAAGGAGCTGACATGAAATCCGGATACAAAACAACTGAGTTCTGGCTGACGGCCGTGGTCAACATCGCGGCGGCGGTCGTGGCCATTCTGGCCTTTCGGGGCCTGATGTCGCCCCAGGAAGGCGACCTGTGGGTCAAGCTGGTGCAGGCTATCGCCGCCACCGTCGCGCCGCTGGTGATGGGTGTGGTTACTGCTGCCTACACCCAGGCGCGGGCGAAGGTCAAGGCGGCCGATCCACGGATTATCGAAATATTCGATACGGTGGAGGCAGCCGAATGAAAACGGCCGTTGTCACCATCGCCGGCAAGCCCTACACCATCCGCGAACCCAAACGGAAAGCCAACGCCAAATGGCGGCAGCGCTTCCAGGCGGAGTTCAGCGACGTGGCCGCCCTCATCGAGGGGCTGCCCAAAACAGAGATGACGCCCGAAGCCCTGGGCGGACTGCTGCACCAAATCATCGCCAAAGTCGGCGGCTCGGTGGATACGCTGGCGGAGCTGGTTTTTGCTTATTCGCCGGAGCTGGCAGCCGACCGGGAAACCATCGAGGAGGAAGCATACGACAGCGACATCATGGCCGCGTTTACGGCCGTGCTGAAGCTGGCGTACCCTTTTGGCTCGGTGGTGGAAGCAGTGAATGGGCTGGTCGCCCTTGGCCGGACGGACAGGCCGACCTCGCCGAGTTCCTCCTAAGCCAGTACGGCCTGGAGGATACGGCCGTCGACGATCTCGAAGCCGCCGACCTGCTGCTGGCCTATACGCGGCGGCGGCGCTTCGAGGCCAAACTCCTGGCCGGTGAACTGGCCGGCATGTGGGGTGGTGAGCGGGCAGTCGCTCCACCGCCCACCTCCCGCCGCAGCGACCATATTCACGCCGACCAGATGCTGCGTGATATGAAAATAACCATCCACTGAGAGACTCCTTATGAGCGCAGAACTTGGCGACGCCATTGTTTACCTGTCGGCTGAAAACGCCCAACTCAAAAAAGACCTGGACAACGCGCAGAAGCATACCGAAGGGTGGCTGTCGCAGTTGGGCATGGGCATCAACATCGCCCTGGGCAACGCCCTGGTCAGCGCGGTGGGCAAAGGCATCCAGGCAGTCGGCAACCTGGGCAAGTCGGTCTTTGACTTTGCCGCCGACAGCCAGCGAGCCACCGTCTATTTGCAATCCGAACTGGGCGCGACGGCCGATGAAGCCCAAATCTTAGGCGAAGTCGCCCAGGCTGTCTGGAAGAACAACTTCGGCGCGGACGTGCTGGAAGCGGCGCAGACCGTCGGGCAGGTGCGCCAGCAGCTCAAGAGCCTCAACACCGAAGGCATCCAGGGCGCGGCGCAGATGGCCCTGGCCCTGCGCGACGCCTACGGCCCGCAGACCCAGGACAGCATCGACGCGGCGCGCACGCTGATGGAGGATTTCAACCTCACCTACCAGCAAGCCTTCGACTTCATCGCCGCCGGCTACCAGAAGGGCCTCGACCGCTCCGGCGATTTCCTCGACTCCATCACCGAATACGCGCCGCAGTTCGCCAGCGCCCAGGCGGGCGCGGGTCAATTCTTCAGCGCGATGGAAACCGGCCTGCAGGGCGGCATGCTGGGCACCGACCGGGCGCTGGACATGTTTAAGGAGTTCCGCGTGCGGCTGCTCGACGGGTCAACCACCACGGCCGACGGGCTGAAGCAAATCGGGCTGTCGGTGGACGACATCAGCGCTCGCATTAACAACGGCTCGCTCACCTGGACCGACGCCTTCACCCTGGTGCAGAGCGGCATCCGTGACGCGGGCAGCCAGGCAACCCAGATGCAGGCTGGCGTGGCTTTGTTGGGCACGCAGTTCGAAGACATGGGCGTCGAGGCGGCGCTGAGTGTGGACCTGGCGGCCACGTCGCTGGAGGAGCTAAACGGCGCGGCCGACGCGGTCAACGTGCGCTACGACAATCTGGGCGACTTCTTCCAGGGCATGGGGCGGCGGCTGACGGCCGCTCTGGAACCGGCCGCCGGCGCGCTGCTGGACATTGCCAACGACGCCATGCCGGAATTGGAGGCAGGTTTCCAAAGTTTGGAGGCCAACGCCGTGCCTTTCGCCGTCGGGCTGGCGGCCATCTTCAAAGGGCTGTATGGCCTGGCAAAGGCGTTCTTCGGCGGCTTCCGCAAGGACGCCAACAGCGAGATGGGCGGCACGGCCAACGAAGCAGGCTCTTGGGGGCGCAACATCGTGCTGCAGCTGGCGCGCGGCATGGCGGCCGCAGCCACGGCCGTGGTGCGCGTGCTCAATTTTATCGGGGGGATTATTGCCGACTGGCTGTCCCCTGGCAGCCCGCCGAAGCTGCTGCCGGAGATTGACGACTGGGGCACGGCGGCCATGCAGGAGTTTCTCGACGGCATGGGCGAAGCCTCTGTCGGCGCGCTGCGCGGCATGGGCGGCCGCATCATGGACACCCTGGGCGGCATCCAGGAGGCCGGGCTGGTGGGTTTGTTCTCCACCATCTCCGGCACGGTGCAGCGGCTCATGCAGTCCACGGCCACGGAGGACGACAGCGGCCTGGTGGGCCGTATCATGGGCAGCCGGGGCGTTGTGGCCCAGGCTATCGCCGACATCCAGGCTTACGGCCGTGTGACCGACGCCACCCTGTCGGCCATCCAGCAGAGCATGGTCGGGCTGCCGCCGGTGGCCAACGACTACGTGCAGGCGATGATCCGGCTCTACCAGGCCAACCAGGCGGTCACCGGCGCGCAGGAAGAGCTGAACCGCGTCACGCAGGCATACGACGACAAACTCTCCCCGCTGCGCGCCGAACTGGAAGGCATCCAGGACGCACAGGCCAACGAGGCCGACGAGAAGCGCATCGCCGCGCTGCGCCAGGCCATCGCCAGAGGCGCGCTAAACGATGAGCAGAAAGCGCAGGCGCTGCGCGAGATTCGCGCCCGCGAGCTGGCGATGCAGATTCGGGCTGTGGAGCGGGAAAAGGAAACGGCCGTCGACGCCGCCCAGGAGAAGCTGGACGCGGCTGAAGCGGAGCAGCAAGCGGCCGAAGACGCCGTCGCGCTGCAGCAGGCGCTCATTGACGCCCAACTGGAATCCAACGGCCTCATCCAGGAGCAGATTAGCCTGCTCGACCGGCTGGCGCAGGCGATGACGGCCGTGGGCGCAGGCATTGCCGACGCGCTGGGCGGAGAAGGCGGCGGGTTGGCGGCCGCGCTGGGTAACGGGTTCGATACGGCTATGGAAAACCTAAAAAACAGCGATAAGTTAACCTCGCTGTTTGACGAGATAGACGTGGAAGGACTGGTAGCCGAAATCCTGGCCGAATTCGCGCCCCTGGAAGAAGAGGTCACGACACTTGGCACGCTCTTCGGCACAATCGGGGAAAAGTGGGACGACCTGACCACCAAATCCAACCCACTCATCGAGGCGGCCATCGGTGTGGGCATCGCCTTCGCTTCCATCAAGCTGGGTGGATTGGTCGCTGGTCTGTTTTCCGCTGCGGGGGGCTTTCTGACGGCGGCAGGTGCGTCGGGCACGCTGGGCGCCACGTTGCTGACCATCGCCGGACCGGTGGGCATCATCATCGCGGTAATCGCCGGACTGGCGCTGGCTGTGGCCACGGATTTCATGGGCATCCGGACCACGTCGGAGCAGTTGGTGTTTATCATCGAGTATTTTTTCACCGTCTACCTGCCGCGTGTCTTTATGCAGTTCCTCGCGGCGCTGGGCGTGACCTGGGCCAACATGAAGGCCGGAGCGGCCGAGCTGGGCGTGATGCTTGCCCTAACCTGGGCGCTCATCAAACAGAAATTTGATGACCTGAAAAAGTGGATTGGCGAGAAAGCTCTGGAAATTCTCGGCTTCTTCCTCAACATTGGCGGTAAAGCCTCCGAGATGGCCGACAGCATCGAAACGGCCGCGAAGGATGCCCAGGATTTTGTCACCGGTTTGTGGGACGCCATCAAGGGTTTATGGGAATGGCTGAAGGACAAGGTGTTTAATTTCAAAATAAACCTGCCCAACCTGCCCGATTGGGCGATCCCCGGTTCGCCCATCCCCCTGCACACGGCCTGGAAGAACTTTGCTCAGGATATGAACAACATGGTCATCCGGCCGGAGATGGACCTGCCGACCGTTGCGCCGCTGCCTGGCGGCCAGAGTGTTGGCGCGCCAACATCTACGGTTGTAGGCGCAGCCGCGCCTGTGGTGGTCCAGTTTACCGGCGACATTGTGCTGAACGACCAAACGGCCGTCGCGGCTTTCCTCAGCTATCTCAGCGGCATCGACGACGCGGGAGCGTTGAGCGGCGCGGCGCTGCCTTACGGAGGGTAAATGACCCTGGATATTACAGACCCCAAATACAACGTGACCGTCAGTCTCGACGACGGCGTCAACTGCGCCATCACCCGCGGCGGCTGGGCGCAGGCCGGACCCAACCCGCTGCCCGGCGGCCTGTGGGGCGACGTCGACGAGACGGTGCTGGTTTCGCTGCTCGGCCAGGACGACACCATCTACGGCTTGCTGTCGTTTATCGCCCGGCGGGCGGAAGAGGTGCAAAGCCCGCTGCATCCGGATTACCTGAATCCTGGGGTGAAGCCGTTTGTGTATGCCCAGACCCCTGACGAGGGGAACGGCCGTTGGGCGCTGGTTAAATCGCTGTCGGTGGAGAAGCTGGACCCCAGCCACTACCGGGCCAACGGTCGGACCACGCTGCGCATTAAATTTACCAGGGAAGGGGTGTGGCGCGGGCTGGAACCGGGCAGCACGCCGCTGACCTTACGAACCTACGGAATCCACACCTATACCAATGGCGTCCAATTCGCCAATGCGTCCGTTGGGACCACCGGTTTGTTGGGCGACGCCGACCCGATGACCATCATCAAGGTACGGCCGTTTCCCGCCGCCACCCATTCACTTCACATCGACGTCGCCATTTTTCAAGAATCCTGGTACTCCAGCGGAACCGAAAGTGATTTCACCCCCTACTTTTGGGCAAAAGACATCACCATCGGTTCCCCCACCATCGTCAACATTTCAACCCTGGGCGCGCCGTTTGCCGGCATGCACATTCTGCCCGGCAACGAGGCCGCGAACCTGGGCCTGGCCAATCTCATCGGCTGGAGCATTCCGGCCTCTTATCACGGTTTCTTTTCCGTGTATGCCGTGCAGCTGGCCGAAGTGGGCGGCACAATGTATTTCCGGCATGGGGTGACCAGCAACTATGAGGTGGGCGGTGACGTGGCGATGACGGTCGGCTCCCCGCCTGCCTGGGGCATCGCCTACCTGGGCACGTTCAAGATACCTTCTGTGGGCACGCGCATTTACGGAACCGGGCTGGCCAATTACACCGGCCTCATGGAGATTAATGTGCCTTCCGGCAAGGCCATCTTTGGCGGCCTCATCTTTATGCCGGAGCCAGCCAAACTGCCGCAGCGTGTCAAGGCATATGCGGCCGGCGGCGTTTACAACAACCCCATCACCGTGGCCAATGGCGAGCTGGAAGAAGTGTACTGGACCAATACCAGCGACGTCCCCCAAATCATGGGCGCTCGTGAAGCTCCCATCGGCCCCTTCCAGGCCCCAAGACCGGGCGCTGGCGTCACCAACCGTTTTTGGTTTATCCCCGTGCCGCTGGCTACCGGCGGCGACGGCTGGCTGCCTGATCCACAGGTGGATTGGACCATTGGGGCAAAATACATCCCCCGCTGGCAGCACATCAACCAGGAGGGCTTGTGAGCGAGCAGTCGTCTGGACAGCTGGCCGGCGTGGGTGACGTCACCGCCTACATCTGGCCCACCTACAAGCGGATGACGGCCGCCCAGGGCGGCGACGTGTCGGCCTCCTTCCAGTTTGGCGGCCCCGACGCGCTGCTGGAAACGTGGTTTTACGAGTACCTGGGGCGGGAGTTCGAGGAGCTGTATGGCGGGCAACGGCCGTTTTACGGCCGCATCCACACCATGCGCCTGGCCTACAACCGGCTGGTGCTGACTGTTTCGCTGGACTGGCTCTACAACCGCGTGGCCTGCGCCTATACCAGCGCCCTCGATGGCAGCACCCAATACACCAGCTTCTTTGAAGACGCGGCCAGCGTGGGCACGTGGGGCAAGCGGGAGTACCTGATCCGGCCGACGGACAACACCGTGGGACTGGCCGAGGCCGAAGAGCTGGCGGCCGACTTCCTGGCCGAGTTCGCCCAGCCGGTGATTAGTCGGGGCGAGGTGCAGGGCAAACTGGAACGCGCCCAGCTGCAGGTGACGGCTCAGGGTTACAGCCAGACCCTCGACGCCGAATTGTTCCGCGAGGAAAGCGAAGGCGAAGATGACGCCGAGGTCGAGGTGGGCGTGGCTCTGAGCGGCGCTTCGTTTGTCGTCGCCGGCGACGTGGCCGCCAACTCGCGCCAGGTGAACATCCAGGCGGACTGGCAGTCTAAGCTGAAGCGCATCGAGTGGATTGCCGGGCGGCGGGATAGCAGCGGCCGCCGGTACACCTTCGGCTGCTTCGGCTCTAAAGCCTTCGACTACCAGCCGGTGAACCTGTCACCCAAATACCTCATCTGGACCAAGCGCCAGGCGGTGGAGCATTACACGGCCGACAACCTGTACGTGCCCGCCCCGCTGGTAATGCCTGGCGGGTATTCCAACATCCAGGACCTGCGCACGGCCGGGTCATCGTCGGCCAGCCAAACGCCGGCGCTGCAGTGGGACGCCTCGGTGGTCTACGACCGCAGCGGGGCGACGCTGCGCGGCGGAGCCTGGGGCGTGCAGGAGCGCACGGCGGCGATTCAGATGAGTATTATCGGCCGGCGGCAGTAACGGCCGTCGGCAAGGAGAACCATGAACGCAAGACAACGCTTCCTATTCATACTCTTCGTTTTGATCCTGTTGGTGGTGGGCGTGACGGCCGTTGCGCCGATTCCGCCGAAATCTCCCAGTTCGCCAGGGTTGGCCATAGTGTTGAAGCCGCAGCAGACCATCATGGTCACCTGCGTGGGGGGCGACGAGCTGATCGTTGCGCCCTCTGGTGATTTGGATGCGGAACTTACCTGCCGCGTATGGGTGAAGCAGCCATGAGCACACGAATCCTGAGCGGAACCGTCCGGCACAGCGATGGCACGGCCTGGGGCCACGCCACGCTGCGCGTGCAGAAGCTGGCCCTGGGCACGCAGCCGGGCGAGGTGTACCCGATGGACGGCTTTAATGTGACGGCCGACGCCAATGGCGTGCTGCCGGAAACGGCGCTGGCTGTGCCGGAAACCGGCGCCTGGCTGCGGCGCATCACGTTTCCGGACACGACGGAGATTGACTTTTACCTGGCAGCAGGCGCGCCGATCTCGATTGATGAGATTGTGGCCCTGGCAGAGGAAGCCGGCAGTGAGGCGGGCACGCCGCAGGGGGAGATGCTGAACGGGCTGTACACGGCCGTTTCCGGCGCTGCCGATGGCCAGTTGTTGGAGACCGATGGCGGCAATTTGACGCCGACCGAGCAGCCGCGTGGGTACTGGATGCAGCGCACGGCCGTGCCGGAAGGCAGCCTTGTGACCATTCCGATTGGTCACCAGATGGTGGTCGTCGGGAACATTGATGTCGCCGGCGACCTGATCGTTGAAGGAACTCTGATTACCGGCGACGACGTGGACAACTACGATCCTGCGGGCACGGCTGCTGCTGTCCAGACTGCTTTGCAGGATGCTTTGGCCGTCCATACCGGCGACCTTGCCAACCCGCATCAGGTGACCGCTGCGCAAGCCGGGGCAGCCGCCCTACGCCCTTCTGTAAACGAACAAGCCGTTCCTTATTACATATTTGCGACCAGCGATGAGGGGAAAATTGTAGCAAGCCTGAGTGCTACCCCTGTCACATTCATTATGAACAACAATGCAAACACCCCGTTTCCGGTCGGGGCGATCATAGGGCTGGAACAGCAGGGCGCGGGCAGCCTGACGATAGCGGGGGTGGTCGGGGTGACGGTCAATTCATTGGATGGCAGCCTGACCCTGGCTGGCCAATGGGCCTGTGCCGTCCTTCGCAAGATTGCAGCTGACACCTGGATACTGGCTGGGGCATTAGCATGAACCCGATATGGACCCATGCTGTCATAGGCAGGAAGAAACAAGGTGTCCCCTGGTGGCTGGCAGGCGACGCGCCTGCACCGTTGGCCGCCTACCAAGCAATCGGGGCAGAATCGCAGGCTGCAAGTTATATCAACCTTGCAAACCCTGGCGTGTACACCATCACCCCCACCGTTGCGCCATCTTGGAGTAGTACCAACGGTTGGACGTTCAGCGGGGCGGAGTACATGAACACGACTTTGGTCATATTTCCCTGGACAACGAAAAGTGTTCTATGTCGATTTTCTAACGCTACGGTTCAGGGAGATGGCACGCTCGTCGGTGTGACACAAGCGGCAGGGGCGATAATGCTAATTCCCAACAGCGCGTATGGTGGAGGGAGCCACGTCGCACGAATCGGTCGCGCTCCAACCTATTACGCTCCCCCATTAACCCAAGGCGTATTATGTGCGTCTGCACAAAACGGATATGTAAACGGGGTTCTGGATGGTAAGGCTTGCAACCCGTACACAGGGGGGACGTTAAAGACTGTTCACATCGGATGTTTGTGGGCAGGAACAGCACCTACGGCTGGCACGTATTTTATCGGGAACATTCAGGCGGTTGCCTTGTATGACTACGAATTGACCGCCGACCAAGTGGCAGCGGTTTCGGCAGCGATGGCCGCACTATAACAGGAGAATTTTGACATGACTGTTTTTACAGATGCAATTGAGGAACGCACCCCTGGGGCTGGCGTGACCATAGACGGGCTGACCGTCAAAGACGGCGATGTGCCTGGGTTTGTGACAGATGCAGAGCTGGCCGCCCATGAATCTGCCTATGGCCACGCCAACATCCCCACGGCCGACCAGTTGGCTGCGCTGGGGTTGTATGAGACTGCCTTGGGGCTGGCCGAAGCGGGGCAAGTCTTGACGGCGAGTGGACCAGGGGCAGCCGCGTTTGCTGCACAGGCAGCGGCGATTGGCCAACTTGCGTTTAAGGTGATGCAATCCGGCACAGCAGACCCCTCTGTCCAGATTGTTTACACGACAGGTGATCTTACTGTCAACACGGCCGTTCGTAATGATGTTGGACTGTACACAATCGCGTTTGCACAAACGACACCGACATCAAGGCTGCAATTGTTCATTGGTTCGGTGCGTGGCTACTTGCCGGTTGTGACTGGCTTTTTGGACATCCAATCTGACAATGGCTTCCCGTTCCCGCAAACATGGTTAGCGTTGACTATTCAGACATACGATCTTGCGGTTGGAACGGAACGGGTTGATGGTATGTTGGACAGCACAGATTTCCTTATTTTTATCTACCCATGATAATCCGCAAAGTTTCCGTTTCTTTCTTTCTGATTACGCTCTTTGCTTGCGCTACCCCGCCAACACCGCCGCCGCCTGAGCCGACGATGGAAGCGGGGCAGGTCACGGCCGCTCCGCCAGTGATTTATTTACCGGCCGTCATCATGTCGGCCCCACTGGTCGTTGACCAGCGCGCCGGCCCGGAAATGTGTATGGCCTGGAGCGGCAAATTCCTGGCCGAGGCCCAGGCGGATTTTGGCTGGCAGTTTTATTACCATTCCTCGACCTGGCGGCGGCCTGGAGATGGGGCGATCCCCGTGGTGCGCGCCATGCCGGCCGACCGGGCGCTGTTTGCTCGCCAGCTGCTGGAGCTGCGGGCGGCCGACTACGATGGCCTGGTGCTGCTCGCCAACGAACCCGACATGGCCGACCAGGACGACACGCCGCCGGACGTGCTGGTCGGGCTGTATTGGTACGCGCAGCGCGTGCTGCCTGACGCCACGTTTATCGTGCCCAATGCCATTGATCGCGCATACCTGGACCAGTTTCTCTCTTTGACGCGCATCCGGACAAAGGACGTGATCGGCGTCCACATCTACCAGGGCGGCCCGGATACGGCCGGGCCGCATACCTGGCCGGCTGTCTGGCTGGACGAAGTGGAGGCCATTCTGGCGCGGCACGATGTCCACAATCCCTATTGGGTGAGCGAGGTAGGGCCGCCGGAAACGTGGCGGCCAGATGACCTGGCACGGTACTACGACGAGCTGTTCACCAGTCGGGCTGAGGTGGTTTGCGTGTACACCACGAACTGCGGCGGGTGGCTGCCCGGCTGCGGCCGGGATTTGTATGATGGCGACGGCCGTCTCACGACCAGCGGCCTGGCATTAAAGTCGGTGGTGTCACCACCTGCGAGCGCAGGTGATTTGGCCGATGGGTTGAAAAGATAATATCCGATCTCCCTGGCGTAACGATCACGGTCGCATCTATTAATTTATTTTTGCGCTTCAGCGGTAGCCGTGAGTTTTACATCCAAACCCATTGATTCTTCCTCTACTGGTTCGAGTGTAACATTGATCTGTGCTTGTATGTCTTCCCAAAGAGTCTGAACAAAAGCGTCTGGATCATTCTTGTATTCCTCAACAGACGCCGTGATACCCCCTATTTGAAAGTTTGCTATTAATATGTCGAGATCTCGCGCATCAAAATCATAATCGGCGTCAGCCAAAAAACCCAACATTATTTCGATTTGAGTGCCCATGCCTGCAACAAAGCCGTCGTGAACTTCTTTGAAACAAGCCGGTGGCGTAATGTCCTTAACTTCACGGGAAATAGTTTGTAATTCCTGAATAGGATCAGCTAGAGACATTCGCGGAGTCGATACTGCTATATCAAACGCATCATTCCATCGTTCTACTGGATCTTCTATCTCAGCGAAATATGTTGCCAGACCCTCGCTGCAATCGGATACAAACCTCTCTTGCTCGGATTGGCAGGCAGCAAGAATTAATAACACCAGGGCCAATAACAAAACAATTAGATTTTTCATCAGTTCCTCCCTTTTTGAGTTAAATTGATGGTTCACCACCTTGACACTACGTTCCCAGAAGCATCATACAGCACGGCCGGGTCCGACTCGCTGTTATTCCATATATTCGTACCAAAACCACAGTTGAACCCGCCGTTGCCGGCGTCTTCCGACATAGCCCAGATACGCAATACCTGACCACCGGCAATAACGCCACCCAGCGGACAGGCCTGATTACCTTTTTCAGAGACCAAAACCCATCCATTCAGGTCGACATCCGCACCGCCCTGGTTCTGAATGTCTACGAATTCCTCGCGCTTATCAACCCTGACGATAACCACCGGACCAGGAGCGGCTGGTGGCGCTTCAGTGGGCGCTGGAGCTTCCGTTGGGGGAGCTGGCGGACTGGTTGGCTGTGGCTGCTCCGGAGGGCTGGCCGGTTCGGCTGTTGGCTGTGGTTGGGGCACGGCCGTATTCGCCGGCACTTCAACGACCGTCTGCAATGCCCAAAGCCCTTTCCCATTATTGACGGCAGTACGCTGTAGCTCGGTAAAGGTGTCCTGGAACGCTACATCAGGCGGGTAAGTACTGGCCTGTGCAAATCCTAGCCGAACCAGCTCACCATTTACAAACGTGCCGTCTTCCAAATAGACGTAGCGCAGCAAACGGCCGTAGCGGTCAGTTTCGGACACATCTTTAATCATAATGACAGTTTGGCCTGCGACCAGGCGGGCATTGGCTTCGGCTGCTTCCCGGAAGAGCGGCTCGTCGCGTTCCGGTGTGTCCATGCCAATGTAGCGCACGCGGTAGGTTTCGCCATTGATTTCGACATCAATGGTGTCGCCGTCAATAATCTGAGTGACGACGGCAGTCTCCCCGGTTACTTCATTCCCCGCCGCATCGATAATGGTCGCAGCTTTGATTTCGGGTGTGCTGGTGGCCGTAGGCTGTGGCCGTCTTGTGTTAGTAGCTGTTGGCTCAAGGGTATTGGTTGGCTCCAGACGCGGTGTTTCTGTTGGCGCTACTGTAGCTTTCGGCTCTGAGGCTGGCGACTGCGCCTCTTCCACGAAGGCAACGGACGTTGGCTCGACTGCAGCCTCGTTATTTGAAAGACAGCCGACCAGGCTGATGAGGCCGCAGCAAATTACGATGAATTCCATTATGCTGATTAAGATTTTCTTTCGTTTGGACATGGCACTTTTCTCCTCGATGCTAGATTTGGTTGGACTGGATTGCACCGCATATGATAAATAATTTGGAGTAAATTTGTCATGTGACTTTTGTCATAGCCCATTCAATAAAAAAGCGACTGTTGCCTGAAAAGCAACGGTCGCCTTAATAAAATTTCAAGTGTTGGCACGCCAACATCTACCATAACGCCATCTGCTCGGCCGATGGCTGCCACGCCAACCGCATCTTCTCCTCCGGCCAGTATACCCGCCAGATGTAATGGACCTCAGACACGGCCGTTTCCTCGCCATCCGGCAGCCAGGCCACCTCCTTCCGCTCCGGACGGCTGGCCAGCCACACGGCCGTCGGCCCAAACGCCTCCACCACCGCCTCGACAATGACCGCCATCTCCGTTTCCGACGGCTGCACGCCCACCCGGCTGCAGCCCAGCACATTCATGCCGTTGCCTTTGGTGAGGCGCAGCGCCAGGCCGCCGGGCAGCCGACGGCCGTTCTGCGGCAGGTTCTTCAGGGTGTAGATGAGACGGCCGCGCTCCTTGTCGGTACTCATCGCAGCTCCCTGACGCTGCGGGCCTGCGGTCCCTTGCCGAAATCGTGGAGGGTGAAGCTCACCCGGCTGCCCTCGTAGAGGACGCGGTAGCCTGCACCCTCGATGGCTGAATAATGAACAAAGATGTCACGATTAATGGTCGGGTCGTCGGCCACAATGAAGCCGTGGCCTTTTTTGCGGTCGAACCATTTAACCGTGCCGGTGTGACGCGCCGGCCCCAGGGCCTCGTTGATGTCGGCCACCATCCTCTGCATCGCCTGCTGCGCGGCGAGAGTCGCCCGGCGCATTTCCATAATAAAATCATCGTTCACGCTCTCATCCTCCTTAATTGACTTCAGCTAAAATTTCCGACACATACGATGGCGATGCCTCCGCAATCACGGCGATGGATTTTTGGGGCAATTCAGGCCACTGCTGCCGAATGGTTAAAATACGCTCGCGCTTGTCTGCCGAAATCAGCCGCATCAAATCTCCGGCCGCAGCGAATCGCGCTTCGGCGTCGGCCGTACGTTGGTTCGCTGCCTGTAACTGATCAGCAAACTTCGCTTCGGTGTCAGCGAACCGTTGGTTCGCTGCTTTAAGTTGTGAGCGAAGATCACCGATGGTTCTGTTCGCTGCCACCGAATCGGGGTTCGGCGCTTCTTCGGCCTCGGCGACATTGGACAGTACGCGAGCGAACAGCAGCGAAACAAAGGGCAGTACGGCTCCGAAGACGACCACATAGACACCGAACAGCCACGAACGGCCGTTCGTTAGCGCCATTGGTCTACCGAACTCGACCGCATGCGCCAGGTTGGCCAGCGCACTGACAACGACGGCCGTTACCAGTCCGAGCGAATAGGCGTTCAGGTAGCGTTCGGTAAATCTTCGGCGGGTATCCTTGCGATTCGGTACAGATTCGATGTGCTGCGCCAGTTTGTGGGTCAGTACGGCGATGGACGCTTCGAAGGCAATGGCTGCCAGCCAGGCGACGGCCGAAACGCGCACGCCAAAGAATGCCGATGTCTCCGGCTCGAATTGGCCAAATGCCCAGGCGGTGTGTGGCAGCAATACGGCCAGGAGGGCGAAATAGACCAGCCAGAGCACAAGTGTTGTTTTGTCTCTCATACGGTACTCCTCAATTGTTATCGGGTTTGTCCCACGTTCGGGTTCTGGTACACATGCGGCATCGTCACCACGCAGTTGGTGTGATGGGTCATAAAGGCACATTCGTCGGGGGTGATAAATCCCCGATAGGCCAGCGCCGACCAGGTCAGATTCAACCGGTGCGTGGCCTCGCCCATCATCTCGTTCAGCTGCCCCACTGTCCGCGCCCCGACCCCAATCTCCGGCGTGCGGCCGGACTGGTAGCCGATGAGACGGCCGTATGCCAGCCGCACCTGCGCCAGGACTTTACTCACCGATGCCACATTCCCGTCAAACACATCCAGCACCTGCGGCGAGTACCAATCAAATTCCAGCACGGGGATGGCCGGGTCTTTCTGCAGCAGCGGACGGTAGCGGATGAGCCAGGCGCGGCCCAGGCGGGCAATGGCGCGCACGCCGTCGCCCACAGAGCGCGGCGGGGCAAACGGCTGGCTGCTGTAAAAGCCCAACAAACCCGCCATGCGCGCCGACGTGGCCAGGTCGTCGGGAGCGGTCTTTGTGCCTGGCACGGCGAAGAATTCCGGCTGCCATTGCGGCCGCGACGTTTGGGCGCGCTGTTCGTGTTCGCGCAGCGGGCGACGCGGGGCAGGGGGAACGGCCGTCGGCGCTTCAGGCGCGGGGGCCGAAGGCACGGCTTCCGAGGGAGCCATCACCCAATCCATGAGTAAGATTTTTTGTGTTTGTTCGTCCATTTGAAATTCCTTTTTTGTTCAAATCGTGTGCTACCACACTGCTACTAAAGTGCTACCAAAATGCGACCGTGCTACCGGGGTGCTACAGGTGGTAGTAGCGCGCTACCAGTGCGACTGCTACCATGGAAAATCAGCCCCCAACGCCCAGTTGGTCGCACACAAAAACGCGCATCTCATAAGCGCCGCCGCCTTCGTACCCCCACACCTGCCGCTCAATTTCCCGGCCGCTTTCGCCGCGCCGGGTCATCTCGATAATTTGGCGAATTTGCGTTGGAGACACGAATCCCCGCGGCGTGCTGAGGCCCACATTCTCCGGCCGTTGGTACGGGTCGCTGCCGGCCGAATCCCGCAGCAAGGTGGGAGTCGGGGCGGTCAGGATGGGGCCGTGGCCTGGCGGCTGGATGTTGGGGATGATGACCGGCTGCGCGGCGCGCATCGTGCGCAACACGGCCGGCCGCTCTTGCTGCTGCACCAGGTCGGGGTACGCTTCCACCGCCGACTGACCCAGGTAAAGAATGGCGCCGAAGTTGTTCAGCACGTCGCCCTCGCCATCGATGCCCAGCGTCTTGACGCGGGTGCTCTGCGTGCTGACGGCCAGGAACAGGCCGAACTTGCGCCCCTCGCGCACCCACTTGCGCCAGACGACGGCCACGTCGCGGCTCAACTCATCCACGATGGCTGGCATCTCGTCGGTGGCCACCGTCACCGGCTGGCTGCGGAAGCTGGTGTCCCCGGCGGCCATCTGGCGCGCCCGGTCATTCAGCTGCTGCATCATCCAGTCCATGAATCCGCCGATCTCCTCGAAGCCGCGCCCGCCGCCGATGACGCGGGCATCCAGCCAGGAGCCAGGCTCGTAATGTGGATCGAGCACATAGACCTGCTGCCCCGCTTCCAGGCGCGCTTTGATGATGGCCCGCAGCGCCGTGCTCTTGCCGGCGTCGGTGGGACCGACGACCAGGGCGTGGCCGCTGGTGAGCGCGGGCAGGTCGGCCGCCGGCTGCGGCAGCGCCAACGGCGGCTCGTCGGGCGTGGTGATGCGCGGTTCGGAGAGCTGGCGGTAGCCGTTGCCGGAGTAGACCAGCACGGCCGGTTCGCGCCCTTGGCCACGGTCGATGACCATCGGCTGTGAACGGCGCATGAAGGCGACGCCCACCAGCATCAGGGTGACAGTCAGCCCAATGACGCCCACGCCCACCAGCCAGGGCCAGACGGCCGCCCACAGCTCGTCGTTGCGGATGGCCACCCGCTCGCGCTCGCGCTGGATGGCCAGGCGGGTCGCTTCGTCGGCGACCAGGCGCTGCTCGACGATGGCCACCTGGGCCACGGCCGTCGCTGTGGCATTGCTGGCGATGGCTTCGCGGGTTCCTTCTACGGCCATTGCCTGCATGGTGGCCTGGTGTCCGGCGGCTTCGGCCGTCAGCGTCACCATGTCGCGTGTAGACTGTGCCACGGCCGTGGCGGCGGCGGCCTGACTGGTGGCCGCAATATAACCCTGGTACGCCTGGCTGGTGGCGGCCTGGGCGGCGGCGACATACGTCGCCTGAGCCGCCTCAACGGCGATGCCGCCGGGCTGCGGGGCGTAGCCCGCCTGGGGCGTCGCGCAGGCTGCAGCCAGCCAAGCCAGGGCGATGAGCAAAATCACGATTGGTCGCTTTGCGTCCATTGGGGCAACTCCTGCGGCCGCTGTGCGCGCGGCAGCGTGTCCATTGGCTGGGCGGGATAGTCGGGCAGCGTGGGCAGATAGGGCATGGGCTGGTGATGGGGCGGCGACGGCCGTTTGCGGATCAGCCGCCACTGCTTCAGCAGGTCGGTTCCGCCGCGCATCACGAAGACCATCGCGCCCACGGCCACCAGCGCCAGCGCCAGCAGCCCTGCGCCGCCAAAGGAGCGGGTCTGGTCGGCGACGACCGGTGTCTGGCGGGATTGCAGCGCCAGTTCGGCCGCGCCGACCGGCTGAGACTGCACCTCGACATAGGCGGCGATGGCCTCGTCGGCCGACTGGCTGAGGATGAATATCGCCGCCGACAACAGCAGCAAACAAAACAGCGCGATCATAGATACAACTTTCATTTGGTTCCTTTTTGGGGAACGGCCGTCTGTGATATACTGAAACGGCCGTTCCCGACATCCCTTGGCGGCAATGGTAGGCCGGTGCTGATACACCGGCCGTTTTTATTTCACGAGTACATCACCTCAATCCAATGTTGGCGCGCCAACACTACGAAATCAGAGCATAGGCCCCACTGTAAACCTCAACGGCGATGCCCTCTAGGGCGAGGCCGGTCAGCTGCTCGGCGACCTCGCCCTGGCTCAGCCCAGTGGCGGCGGCAATTTCGGCCACTGTTTGCGGCGTCTCGGACAACCAACCCAGGAGTTCAGTGTCTTCTTCGTCGTACTCACCCGTCTCCTCTTCCTCATCCACCTGGGCCTGCGCCGCCCGCCGCGCCGCCCGGTCGGCCTCTACCTCGGCCTCATAGGCCAGCTTCGCGTCCATGTCGCGCAGCGCGCGGCGCAGCTCGTCGCGCAGCGTGTCCATCTCCTCCCCCAATGGCCCCGCCGGGGCAAACCAAGCCAACGCCCCCTTCAGCGCTCCCCGGCAATCCTCCCAGCCCCAGGAGCCGTATGGGCGGCGGCTGTACCACAGGTGCAGCGCCATCACCGCCTCGCGGCGTGGGTCGGCGGCGGCGGATAGGGGCCGCCCATCCAGGCCGGCGCGAGAGAGGAAGGTGCGAATTCGCTCCAGGTCGCGCCAGTCGGTCAGATAACCGGGATAGCCGGGCGCATTCTTCAGCACGTACTCGACAAACAGCCCCAGCATGGTCTCGTACTCATCTACCCACTCTTGATCCGGCTTCCGGATGACCGCCTGCATGATGTCGCTCAGGCCGTCAAACGGCAGGTAGATGGCATCGACCACGGCCGCGCGCACAGCTTTGTCGGCGTCCTTCAAAATCTTCTTGGCCTCTTTGGCCCATGCCGCCTGGTCTTCTTTCGTGGCAATGTCCGCCACATGTTTGCTGGCCGCCTGGTCGCCGGGCAGCATGTGCAGCGGCAAATTTCCACGGTGGCCGATGACGATGGGGTAACGGCCGTCGCCTTGCCACAGGTCGCTGCCGGAGGCGTATTTGTAAAACCCCGCCCCTTCGGTGAACGGCCGAAACGCCGATTTGCCCAGCACCCAGCCAAAGACGAAGTTCGTGCCTGGGCGCTGCTGCCCGGATTCCCACAGCGCCTTGAGCGCTTTGTACTGCTCAAAATCCAACTCGAAATCTTCCGGCCGGTCGCTGAAGGGGATGCCCAGCACGGTTTCGGCGTCGGCGATGATGGCGGCCTGGGCGGCGGCCTCTTTGACGTGCAGGCACTCAGGCCGCAGGCAGGTGGTGTTGATGCGCATCGGGCAGCCCTGGCAAAGCGGCTGCCGCGCGCCCTCAACGTCCAGCCGCATATCGGCGACCAGTTTGGCCAGCGGTTGGCCCGCGTGCTCGACCGCGCGCTTGGCGTACTCGCGGATGGCGTCCGAGGTCATCTTGGGGTCGTTGATGGCCTTTTCGATGAAGGCGGCCGGGGCAATGGGCGGCCCCCAATGAGCTTGAGTGGACCCCCATTTCACGCTGCCGTTGGTGCGCGTCTGCACGTCGACCACCGGAGCCAGCGCCAGGCAGGCGCGTTCGCTCAGACGGCCGTCGCGGTTGGCTTGCTGAATCTCGGCCGGCAGCTCCAGGAGGCGCAGGCGGTTGGCCACGGTGGACCGGTCGACGCCCCAGGCAGAGGCTACCTCGCGCTGGCTGCTGGCCCGTTCCAGTTTGCGCGCCAACAGTTCGGCCTCTTCCACAGCCGAGATGTCTTTGCGCTCGCGGTTTTCCGCCCACACGGCATCGAGCATCTGCTCGTCGGTAAATTCGCTAACCTGGACGGGGAAGACGCCGCGTGTGTACCCCGGTTCCTGGTTGGCCCACAGGTGGCGGAAAGCGCGCAGGCGGCGGTGGCCGAAGGCCAGTTGGACGCGCACGGCCGTGTCGGGCAGCATCACGCGGTCTTTGTCGGTCAGGGTCAGCGCCTTGGCCGGGCTGAGGACTGCGCCGGCCGGCTGCGCCGCGTTGCGGAAGATGACCCGGCCACGGGGAATTTGCATCAGGCCGTAGGTCTCCGGGTAGCTGTCGCGGGCGGCGGCGATACGGCCGGCCAGGTCGGCGGTGTCACCATATTCCTGGCGAGCTTGGAACGGGTTGTCATCAATTTGGGTGAGGGGGACAAAAATCAACATCAGATACTCCTTTTTTTGGGGGGGACTAAGCCATGATAAACATGGGCTGGTTCATTTGCGCCAATTGGCGACGGGCCTGCTCAATCTCTGCTTCGATAACAGCCAATGGGCGCATCAGACCAACGGCCGCTTCCATTTCGTAGCGCAGCTCATCGCCAATTGGCTCGTGGTTCGCCTGAAACGGCGGGTGTTCAAACTCGCCGCGGCCGTAGCGCCACGCATCGCGCCGGGTGCGCCGTTCCACCTCTCCGGCGGCATATACGCGCTCGATGGTGGCCAGGAACTCATTCACGCGGGGAAAGTATTTTCCCGAACGCATATGTTCCTGTGCCGCCGCGTGCAGCATGTCGGTCGGAACATGGGCGGTCATTTGAGCCAGGTTGCGAACTCTGGCTTCGGTAACGTTGGGACCGGCATATTCATCGCGCAGCATTTGGATAATCTCGATTCTATTCATGTGGCAAACCTAACTCCTTGAAGATTTTTTCTACGTCCACCTGGCCGTTGGTCTGGGCGCTGCTTGTACTGGTCGGCGTCTGATTCGGGATCAGGTCGTTGATGGCGAGCTTGATGGTCTCCAGAACCTCCTTCGGCCTGGGCGGCTGGTTTTTCTGCCCGCGCCAGTCGTGGAGATACCAGTTCCAGTGGCCGTTGGCCGATTGGCCAGGGCTGTAATGTGTCAGCACCTGCCCGGCGGTGTAAGCGCCCAGCAGGCCAGCGGCCGTTTTGCTCAAAATTCCCCAATTGGCATGGCCGTCCATCACGGTCACTTCGGCCAGAGCGTTGACCATTTCGGCCAGCAGCAGCTTTTGCGGGGGGAGGGGGGGAGTCCCTCTCTCTTCACGGAACTCTTCGGAACTCTCTAGGAACTCTACGGAACTATCACAAGCATTGCTTGTGACGATTGTGACGATCTCTTGTGACGTTTCCGGTTTTTGTTGTGACGATTCGGCGAGTTGTTGTGACAATCTTTTGACCTGTTGTGACAATTCCTCAACTATCGTCACAAGGCGAATCATCACAGCCTTGTCTTGTGACGATTCGGGCGTTTGTTGTGACGTTTCCGATGCGGCAAGGGCTGCTTGTGACGTTTCTTGAATAATCGTCACATCGCCTTGTGACAATTTATCGATTATCGTCACACGGTAGACGGTCCAGGAACCACGGCCGTCGCCGCCCTGCTGGACCACCTCTAACTCGCCGGATTCCAACAGCGTGGGCATGAGGTTGTAGACGGTGTTGCGGTGGACGCGTGCGGCCTCGGCGATGCCGGAGTAACTGAGGCAGCGCTGCGGGCTGCCAACGACGCCACATACCCCATCGTCGCCGGCGCGGTCAGCAATAGCCATGAGGACACGGAACGCGCCGAAGTCGCGGTCTTTTACGAATTCGGAATGCAGCCGGACGGCCGTAATAGCCTGAATGCTCATGCCGCTCCCGCCTCCTGCTTCAGGCGTTGGTAGGCCGCGTTATCGCTGTAGGCGACGCGGGCCAGCCGGTAGGCTGTTGGCGCGCCAACACTTGGGCGCCAATGGTCGTAAATTCGGGTGTGCATGATGGTCAATCTTTCATCATCCACGAGCTGCTGCCGATAATGGTCGCTTTCTGGTTGGCCCATGCACGGCTGTTTGTTAGCTGCCGGCGCATCGTCGGCCTCAGCCGGAGGCGCAACGGGCAGGCGTGGTGTTGCGGGTTTTCTCAAGATTGCTCTCCCGATAAGTATTGTGTGATAGCGCGCTGGGCGGCTTCGAAGCCCCAGCATACGGCCGTTTTGTAGCCTTGCTTGGCCAGCGCTTCTAGCCACCACAGCTGTTCATCGCTTGGCTTGTTGTCGCCGAACTTCATTTCAACCACCAGGCCGTGGTAGCCGCCACGAGCCACCGGCAGCCACAAATCGGGCACGCCTGCTTTCATGCCTTCGGCTTTCAGGCGCACGGCCTCGCGGCTGAAGCGTCGCCCTTTAGCGTCTCTCGCCCAGGGCAGCTTGGCCCCATTGATGACGGCGAAAAGCAGCTTCAGATCTGGCCAGACGTTGGCCTGGTAATCGGCCCAGTCAATAAGGGCTGCCTGCTCGTCGTGTTCACTCACCGGTATTCCTCCACATCCGCTGAGGCTAGGCCGGGTAGCATTTCTTGTTTTTCTTTGGGTTTCTCGTGAGGGCAGGTAGGCTCAATGTATACCTCGGAGAGGGGGATGGACTGGATGTAGTAACCCTGCTCGGCCCAGACTTGCAGCACCTTCGCCACACCGGTTTCGCCGCCGGTGATGGGTGGCTGCACGCCGACGCAGCAGCCGCAATTTTTCTCGGCCACGTATACCAGCGGCTCGGCATCCGGTGGTGGCGTGTGGTCGCAAATGGCGACGTTGGCAGACATCTTCTTGACGGTGCGTACCATCCATCCCGCCTTCCCCCACTCGGCCAGCACGCGGCCGGCTGCTTTTTCATCGTAGCCGTGTGGATGAACGGCCAGCGCACATTGGCAGTACGGCCGTGTGGCGACGTACACGTAGGGTCCGATTTTGTATTTCTTGGGCAGGGTAACAATGTCAGCCAATGCCCGGTTGAAGGTCTCCAGGCTGACTGGGCCGGTTGAACGGCCGTTGGTGCTGAATTCGATGGTCGTTGTATCTGTGTCCATACTTACTCCTGTTTGATAAATAAAAGTGTCACCGGGCGGGATTCGAACCCGCGACCTACTTTCATGTCCGCTTGCGCGGGGCGCGCCGTCGCTCTGCCCTGACTGAGCTACCGGTGACAAGTTATTAAAATCCGGGTTTAGGCTAAGGAACCCGGCAAACCTGCAAACCCACAAAAGCAAAGGAGGAAGAAAACGGGTGACTCGTCACGTTCACCTGGCTGTGGCCAACGGCCGCCAGGAGGGCGGAAACGGCCGTTGGCCACAGCCAGGTGGACATGAAACAGAACGGTTGTGCTATAATACAAACACTCCCCAATTTCTGTCCCCATCCACCCCCTATTTAGACCGGCCTCCCCAGGCCGGTCGCTCTTTCTAGTCGTCGCCGGTCCACCTCTGCTATGACAATCTGGCGAATCCGGGCGCTGTCCTCAGCGATGCCCACCAGGTCGGCCAGGATATCCGGATCATCGGACATGTAGACCAATCGTCTCACGCGCTGCTGGATGCGTAGGCTCACGGCAATCGCGTCCTCGTAGCTGTGTAGTTCGTTATCTGGTAGTCGCATCGTACTGATCCACTCGCTGGCGCATCGACGCGGCGCGCTGCCGGCGAGTACGCTCGTTTTCGTTGACGTACAGAGCGGCCGTGATTGCCCCGGCCGTACCGGTGGCAATGGCGATGGCGGCCAGGGTCGTGAAGTCAATGAGGCCAGAGGGCACAAACAGCAGCGCCAGGAAAAGGATGGTTGCGTGTCCCATCGTGCGCCGGGCCAGTTCGTTGCGCGCCCACCAGCGGCCAAATGTGAAGTGTTCCAAAGCCACAACGACGCCGGTTAGGGCGGCGTATAAAATCATGTCCAACATAAATCCTCCTGAAGTTGTCACAAGATGACTGATTCGTGCTAATCTGAGACGAAATAGGGAAACTCAAAAATAAATACAATCTGAGACTATCGCCCCCCTGCCGCGCGGTTGCTTAAAATCGTGGCGACCAACCGACGTACATAAAAACAAAGCAAGGGGAAGCATGCATTCATTGGAGACTATGTCCCGTCTGTTTTTTGCGGAAATGCGCCAGGAATTGGCTGAATCAACGCGCCAGTCGTCGTATCGGTATGGGTTAGAGCACCTGCTCTGCTCTCTCGGCGGCGAAACCGAGCTGCAGAATGTCACTCGTGCCGACCTGGTTGGGTGGCGCGATACTCTATCGGATACCTACGCCGTTTCAACGGCCAACACCTACATTCGCGTGGCCAAACGGTTTCTGAGCTGGTCTATTGATTACATTGAGGATGAGACGGGGGATGTCCTAAAAAATCCGGCCAAAAAATTAAAACCAGTCAAATCAACATCGCCGGTGGAGCCGCGTGCCATTTCAGGCGACGATGCCATGCGGTTGATGGCGGCTGCATATCGGGACGCTAATCTGCGGAATCAGGCAATCGTGCTGTTTCTGTATGCAACTGGGGGGCGCGTTGGAGGACTGGTGACACTCAAAATGGCCGATCTGGAAATGGAAAAATCAAGAGCCTGGGTTGTAGAAAAGGGAGCCAAGGGGAGGTACGTGTTTTTGCCCGACATGCTGGTCGAGACGTTGTCGAATTACATCCGTTTCCAGCGACCGCGCATCGAGGGCCTCGACGTTGTGTTTGTTTCGCAGCGCCGTGCGCCGCTTACCCGCCAGGCCGTCTGGTACATGCTACGTAATTTGGCCAAGTCGGCCGGCGTCGATGGTATCCACAATCCGCACTCGTTTCGTCATGCGTTTGCCATAGCCTATCTGCAAAACGGCGGCGACCTGTCAAGCCTGAGTAGGCTGCTGGGTCATAGTACGATTACCATCACTCACCAGAATTATGGGCGCTGGGCTGACAGCGAACTGCACGCGCAGCACACTCGTTATAACCCAACCAACGGGCTGACCCTTCCGGGGGGAGATGATAAAGCCCCAGGATGAAGTGAAGTTAAAAGTTTATGCCTCTACACGACAGTTTGTCAGTCTCGACCAACAAATCATTATGGAAAGGCAACTGTCCTATGAGGCCAGCCGCTGTCTAGGGGACTGTTAAAAGCCCGTATGAGAATAATGTCGTGCTTTGCCGGAAATTGTGGCTGAACAATTTCCAGTCTCCAGGATTCAAAAATATGGAGTTTCTTTTACAAGCGTCAGACCGCCTATTCTCCGGTAACAACCTCAAATAATTCCCCGACGGTGAGCTGCTCTACTTGCTCACGGCTCATGCCGAAGCCGCCAACAAGAATGGCATAAAGCACATCACCTGAAAAAGTCTCCACATTATCTTCGCGTAGATAGCGTAATATGGTCGGGCGCGATATCTTTTCTTCAAGTGACAGCCGATGCGGGTTTGTATTTCTCAGCTTGTCCTCAGAGAAAAAACGGCGATTTAGCCGAATGTGACCACTCGCCATCTTTGCTCCTTTTCGAAAATAAATTTTATTTATGTCATGTATTATAGTGATCGGTATTTTTTTGTCAATCTGTGTTTATAATAAAAAATATGTAATGTAATTATTATAAAATTAACTATACAATTACTTCTTTTCCCGCGCTGTTCCTGTGAAAATCGCATAAAATTGGCCAACTGGTACATAGTTCCTATGGTATGATGAAAGGGTGTGCAACGGCCGTCTTGCCGTGGCGCGTCGTGTCAAGACCGGTCGATTTCCAGTGACAATGGAGAACGCCATCCCCATTTCCTATAACCCGTGAGATGAGTCGATGATTACCAGACGCTTTTTTAGTCTGACCTTGATCTTTTGTGTCCTCTTGCTGGCCATTGTCCCCAACACCTCTGCTAACGCTCAAACCCGTCAATCAATAACTGCTGTGCCTGCCTGGCAGACGCTTCCCGGCCCTACCGGTGGCAGCGTTACAGACATCGTTCTCTCGCCCGATTTTGCCGCCGATAACACCCTCTATGCCGGATTGTCTGGGCGCGGCGTTTATCGCAGCAAGAACAGCGCTTACGATTGGTCCCCGGCCAGCCTGGACGATCTGCTTGTTGTCGATCTGGCCATCTCGCCAGATTTTGCCAATGACGACACCCTTTTTGCGTTGTGCGGTCTGTGGACAACCGGTTACACAGTGCAGCGTTCTACCGATCGCGGCGATTCCTGGCAGGCCGCTGACACGCCGGCTACTTTCCCCGACGCCCTGGCTCTGGTTGTCTCGCCCGCCTTTGCCGCCGACCAGATGGTTTATCTGTTGACCGGGCACAACAACCTCACCTACATTTCTACAGATGGCGGAAATGTCTTCGCTCCGGCGGCTGGCTGGCTGGCCGTCCATGACGTGATCGCTATGGCTTTTTCCCCGGCGTACGCCATCGATCGAACGCTTTTGGCCATTGTTCCGAATGCTGGTCTCTATAAATCTGCCGATGGTGGAACAACCTGGCTGCCCACCGGCCTGAGCGGCAATCTCAGCGCGCTGGCTGTTTCGCCAGACTTTGCCATTGATCATGTGCTTTTGGCAATTGCCACCAGCGGCTTAGTACACTTTTCCACCGATGCCGGCGTTACCTGGGCTGTTGTCCCTGGTCTGACATTGGCCTCTGGTGGCGATTTCAGCATCGCTTTTTCGCCTACTTTTGCCGCCGATCGGGTGATCCTGGTTGCCAGTTCTGCCGATCCTGGTCCTTTCCTTTCGCTGGATGGCGGCGTTAGCTGGCAAACGGCCGGATGGTACGACCCTGCTTCGTCGTATCAGGATGGTTTGTTGGGCGGCGGTGTGCGGGCGTTGGCGCTGGCGCCGGATCAGACGTGGGACGGCCGTGTGTTTGCCGCCACTCGCGCGGGCATTGCTTTCTCTTCTTATCGAGGCGACAGTTGGTACCAGATGAATGATGGGCTGCCGCAGTTAGCCGTACGCGCCTTTGCTCTGGCTCCCAACGACCCGCAGGTAATGCTGGCCGGAACCGGCTATTTTGAACAGCTTCGTTTTGACAGCGGCAGCATCACTGATGACGCAGGAAATGTGCAGCTTTCCCGCGATGGCGGGCAGAGCTGGCGGCAGACTACTGGGCGGCTGGCGCGGGTGAATGGCGTAGCCTTTTCGCCCAATTTTGCCATGGATGAAACGGCTTTTGCGGCTGCGGGAATGGTTGGGCAGCATGGATTTGTGGAAGGCGGCATTTACCGCACCACAGATGGCGGCGAAAACTGGACGGCCGTTTCCCCCGTCTCCCATGCCTACAACGCCATCGCCATCTCGCCTAATTACGCCAACGACCATACGGTTTGGGCGGCAGCGCTCAGTTATACAATGGCTGTGGGCGTTTATCGCAGTACCGATGGCGGCAGCACCTGGGCGCTGGTCGCGCCGGGACTGAATGTGCAGCGGTTGGTTGTATCACCCAACTACGCCATCGACCAGACGCTATTCGCGGGCATGGCCGATGACGGTGTGCATCGGTCGACCAACGGCGGGTTGGTCTGGACGCGGGTAATGCCCACGGCGTACGTCACGGCGCTGGCGATATCGCCAGCCTATGGGGCCAGCCAGACGGTTTACGCTGCCGCCCGCGCCAACACTTATTCGGCCACGGCCGTTTACCGCACCACAGATGGCGGCGCAACCTGGCAAACGCTGCCCACTACCATTCCTTCGGAGCAGAATGGGCAGCCGTTGGTCATCGGCAGTTTGGCGTTTGGCGTGGATGGTTCGGTATTGGCCGGGGCGCAGTATGGCGCGGCGGCAACCCCGTTTGTCTATCGCGCAATCGCCGGCGGGACGAATTGGCAGCCGGTTGCCGGGGCTTTGCCGGGCACGGCCGTTTCCGCTCTGACCAGCACGCCAACCCATTCGTTCCTGCTCTACGCGGCCGGCGATGGCGGCATTCACGCTGCCACAATTTCTCAGGGCAGCCTGGCTGAGGGCGGGGCGTGGCAAAGCGAGGGGCCGCGCGGCGGCAAGGCCAGCGCTCTGGCTGTTTCGCCCAATTTTGCCGCAGACGGCCTGGCCTTTGCCGGTGAATGGCTGCACAATTTTCGTGGCAGCGAGTCGGGATTGGGCATTGTTCGCTCCCAGAACGCCGGGCAGACGTGGGCGCCGTCGTTCGCCGGAACGGAAGCGTATCAGTACAGCACGGCCGTGCACGACTTTGCCTTTTCGCCTGATTTTGCTACAGACCAAACTGTTTTTGCGGCCACCTGGGGCGGTTTGTTCCGTTCCGCCGACGCCGGGCAGACATGGGCGCAGGTCGAAGCGTTGTATAACGGCCCGCCCGGAGCCATCACCGATGTGGCTGTGGCCCCGGACTTTGCGGTTAGCGGGCATCTGATCGCTGCTGGTGGGTATGGCGGATTAAATGTCAGCGAAGACGGCGGGCAAACGTGGACTGGTCTCAACTTTTCGTTGGGCGAACTAACGTATTCGCCCGACTTTGCCGTTGACCAGACTATTTTTGGCGGGCGCGGTGATGGTTTTTACCGCTCGACGGATCGCGGGCTGACGTGGACGGGGGTGCTCTCGCAAAGTGTAACGGCCGTTGCCGTTTCGCCTAATTTTGCCGCCGACCAGACAGTGTGGGGCGGCGGGCAAGCCGTTCACCTGTCTACCGATGGCGGCGCGACCTGGATCAGTCGCACGGTGGCGGCTGAGGTGACCTATATTTGGGCGCTGGCGGTTTCGCCGCAGTTTGCTGTGGATCAGACATTGTTTGCCGGGACGAACAACGGGTTGTACTGGTCGGTGGATGGCGGGTTGACGTGGACGGCCGTGCCGGAATATGCGGGACTTTCCATCAGCCGATTGGCCATTTCGCCGCAGTGGCCAGGGGATGCGGTGTTGTTGGTGGGCACACCATCGGGCGTGTTTCGCCTGTTATCCGCGGATCTATCAACCGGCATCGTGAAGGAGGCCGCGGGAGGGTTCGCCGTATTGCGCAGCGGCGTGCTGGCCCTGAGCGATGACGCATCTATGCTGCTGGCCGGAACGAGCGATCATGGCGTTTTTGGCAGCCTGGATGGCGGCCATCACTGGCAGCCGCAGGGTTTGCAGGCTGGCAACAGCTATTATAGCATTGCCGCGCTGGCCATTTCGCCGGATGTGGCCAACGACCAGACGATGTTTGCCGTGAGCGCCAGCGGCACAGGCATCGGCGCGTCGATTTATCGTACGCAAACTGGCGGGGCGGCCTGGGCGAGCGTGTACAACACGGATTATGTGAGCAGTCTGGCAATTTCGCCCGGTTTTGCTGGCGATGGGATCATTTATGCTACAGGGAATAACGGCCGTGTCCAGCGTTCTACCGATGGTGGCGCTGCCTGGCTGCCGCTGCCCAATTGGCCGCCCGATGCGTCTAGCCGCGCCCAAAAACTGGCTCTGCCGCCGGATGTTCCGGCAGACGGCCGTTTGTTCGTGGGCAGCAGTAATGGCTTCTGGCGGACGCCGGACAATGGCGCTACCTGGACCAAGGCGCTGACCGGCCTGAACGGCGATCAATACGTCTCCGATCTGCGGGTATCGCCCAATTTTGCCGTTGACCAGACATTGCTGGCAGCGGCTTCCTGGTCGAATCCGCCCGATTACACGCAGCACGCAGCTGTTTTCCGCTCGACGGATGGCGGCGTGAACTGGACGCCGGTGATGGATGGCCTGCCGGAACAAGAAATCGGCGGGCTGGCCTTTTCGCCGGATTTTGCCGCCGACCAGACTGCCTATGCGCTTGCCGGGCAAGATTTATACCGGTCGCGGGATGGCGGTGTTCGTTGGACGTTGGTAGGGTCGCCGCCGGGAGCGCCTTGTTTGCAGGATGTGGCGGTGGATGGGGCCGGAAATGTCTTTGTGGCTTCGACCGCCGGTGTGTGGCGCTACAGCACGCTGGCGACCAGTGTAGTGATTAACGGTGGTTTTGAGGCTGCCGGGGGATGGGAACTGCCGGTGACACCGGCGCCTGGGGAATATTCGCTGCAGGTGGTGTATAACGGCCGTCGCGCCCTGCAGGTTGGGCTAGACAACGAAGCCAACGTGTATGGGTACTCGTCGGCGCGGCAGGTGGTGACAATTCCGGCCGGAATCGCCGGGGCGAATCTCTCTTTTTACGTGTATCCGGTGTCCGGGGAGGCGACGGCTGTGTCGCAGACGGCCGTATTCCCGGAGCAGGTGGCCACGGCTGATAGGCTGCCCGCCCAGCCAGCCAGCGGCGATGCGCAGTATGTGCTGCTGCTGGACCCATCAACCCAGGCGATTGTAGGCACAATTTATTGGGGACTGAGCAATGGTCAGGCGTGGCAGCGCGTGGATGCCAACCTGAAGCCGTATGCCGGGCGGTCACTGCTGCTGTTGTTTGGGGCGTACAATGATGGGTGGAACGGCCGTACCGCTTTATACGTGGATGATGTAGTTCTGAATTTGATAGACACCACAGGCGCGGCGCATCATGTTTTTCTACCGGCGGCGGTGAAGTAGACGGCCGTGCAGAATCTGACGTCAGGGCGCCAACCTCGACGTCAGAAAAAAAATCAGGGGATGCCAGCGATCAGGACAAAAGTGGATCTACGACTGCGGCCAGAGTTTCGGGGGAGATGAGGCCGATGTGGATGTAGACGATCTGACCATCGCGGTCGATAACGAAGGTGGAGGGGAAGCTGTTGATCTGGTACTGTTGTTCCACTTTGCCGTAGTCGTCTAACAAGATGGGAAACGTGAAACCGGTGGATTCGATGAAACGGCTGACGGTTCCGGCGTCTTCGTGAGCGTTAACGCCGAGGACGACGAAGCCTTTGTCCTGGTTGGCTTCGTAATAGGCGTTGATGGCCGGCATTTCTGCTTTGCAGGGGGGGCACCAGGTAGCCCAAAAGTTCACGACCACAACTTGCCCGGCGTAATCGGAGAGGCTGGTTTCACGGCCGTTTAGCATAGCGAGCGTGAAATCGGGGGCGGGTTGGCCTGTCTGGACGGGGCCGGGGATGACGGCCGTTTTCGGGCTGTTGCCCGATTGCAGGCTGGCCCATAACAGTCCCAACAAACCCACAATGAGTAAGGCGGAGGCCGCATAGACGATGAGGCGGTTTTGTTGTTCTCTTTTTTCCTGGCGCTGACGCCGGGAGGAGGCATTTTGTACTCGGCTCATGATGTGTTTTTTCCTTAGGGTTCGTGGATCATTATCTATTGAGTTTGCAGATTGGTCTAATCTGGGAGGTGGGACCAATCTTGCCAGGTTTAAAACATAGGGACCCTTAGAACCTGAATCAGCCTGACGCTGCATGGTGTGGTGGATGGTTTTGGGCGGCGCAGACGCGTTTCCTGATCTTCCAATAAATTTTCGGTTTGTGTACCTTCTATTTTAGTTTAGATGTGGGCAAATGAAAAAAGTGACAGAAAGCGGCTTGTTTTAAGGGGGAAACGGCCGTTACCGTCTACAATGGGCGGCATGGCAGGTGAACTATTTTCTCGATTGAGTGACTTTTGGCCTCGGACGGCGGCGAAGCCGGCTATGAGTGCGCCGGAGAGCCTGGTGATTGAACCGGCGGCGGCGGTGCGTGTGGCGCGGTTGGCAGACGGCCGTTTCCAGCTTTGGTGGGGCGACGAGGCGGACCAGGTAGAGATTTTTGCCCTGGCCAAGCCAGAAAGTCAGGAGATGCGATTGGCGGCGACGGTCGTTGGCCGGCAAACGGCCGTGACGCCGGCGCTGCCCGGGCTGGCGCGGCCATATTTTGCCGTTCAGTTCAGCGGCGGCCCTGCGGATGGGCGGCGCGTGGTGGCCGCCGAACGTTTTTTGCCGCTGCGCAGCGGGTTGAATTTTCGGGACATTGGCGGGTATCGGACCGTAGACGGCCGTGAGGTGCGCTGGGGACAGGTGTACCGGTCGGGTTCGCTGGCCGATCTGGTGGATGTGGATCTCGCTTATCTGGACCAACTGGGGCTGCGCTTGGTGTGCGATTTGCGTTCGCCGCGAGAAGTGCGGCGAGCGCCAGACCGGCTGCCGGCGGGTTGGGTTGGCGAATGGATGGCACGGCCGTTAAGCAGCCAGGTTGGTGGGCGCGAGCAAGCGCGATTGCTGCGCCAACTGCGTCATGAATTGGGCACACTGCTGCTGCGCATGTATACGCAAGACATTTTAGAAGAAAACGCGCGATCGATTGGCGACATGTTCACCCGGTTGGCGCAGGCGCATAATCGCCCGGCTTTGTTTCACTGCGCCGCCGGTAAAGATCGCACGGGCGTGACGATTGCCTTGCTGCTGGCGTTGTTGGGCGTGCCCGATGAGACGATTGTGGCGGATTATTCGCTGAGCAATCTGGCCCATGTGGCGATTGAACGGGCGATGCGGCGCGAACTGCGGCAGGCGATGTGGGTGGGGATACGGCCGTCTCAGTTATCTTCCTTGCTGCTGGCAAATCCGGAAACGCTGCGATTAACCTTAACGGCCGTGCAAGAAAAGTATGGCTCGGTACTCGGTTATTTGCGGCAGGCGGCTGGCGTTTCAGAGGAAGTGATCGACCAGTTGCGGGAGGGGCTGTTAGCGTAAATAGGGCAAGGAAGGTAAGATGGCGCAGTTGACCGCCATGTGACAGCCTGGCAGATGGGGAAGCCGCGAAACTTTGTGAATTAAGTTGAATGGTAAGGAAGCGGAATTAGCCTGTAAAAATCCGCTTGTTTGTAGTTCCCCAAATCATCCTCGCTGGAGGTTACGATGGCTCGGTTAGAAATTCGTTTATTAGGTACGATGCAAGTCATCAGGCCAGACGGCCGTCCGCTACGTTTGCCGCCCAGTGTGCAATCTCTATTTGCTTATATTTTACTCTTCCAGGTGCGCAACCAGCCGCTGCAGGGGTATCGCCGGGAAGCGCTGGCGAATTTGTTCTGGCACGATCAGCCAGAGAAAAACGCCAGGCGCTGCCTGAGTACGGCTTTGTGGCGGCTGCGGCGGGAATTGAACGAGCAAGATTCGGCATCTTATTTGCTGCCGGGCGTTAATGGGGAGATTGGGTTTGATTTTGCCAGTGACCATTGGCTGGATATAGAGGCGTTTGAGCGCGGCGTGCAGGTTGGCTTGTCTGTGGTGATGGAGGAAATGCGGGCCGAGCATGTGGCGGCGTTGGAAACGGCCGTGCAGTTATACACCGGCGAACTGTTGGAAAATTGTTATGAAGAATGGGCGCTGCGCGAGCGTGAACGGCTAAATTTGCTGTATATTCGCTGTCTGGGGCGGTTGATGCGCTATTACCGCCATCATGAAATTTATGAACAGGGCATTTATTACGGCAAAAAGATTTTGGCCGCAGATCCGCTGAGGGAGCAGGTTCATCGGGAGCTGATTTTGATTTACATAGCCAACGGGCAGAGGGTATTGGCGGCTCAGCAGTATGATATGTGTCGCCGTATTTTGGCTGAAGAGTTGGGCATTGAACCGACTTTGGAAACGCGTTTGTTGTATGAACAACTTGTGGGGGTGGGCAAACGGCCGTCTTCCGCTGACCCAATACTAAATCAACTGATGGGCCGGCTGAATGCGGCGATGATCAATTTAGAAGTCGCCCAGGCTCAGTTGCATGAAATCAGGCAGGAAATTGCGTTGTTGGCGCG
The DNA here is from genome assembly GCA_017993775.1 of Chloroflexota bacterium. Classification (GTDB taxonomy): domain Bacteria; phylum Chloroflexota; class Anaerolineae; order Promineifilales; family Promineifilaceae; genus Leptovillus. The sequence goes on from JAGOMA010000004.1 coordinate 49,248, forward strand.
TTTGGAAATGCCCACCGGCGATTAACCTGTAGGGTTAAATCGCCCGAAACCGGTTTGTTTGCCGGCGGTAATGTTGGCATCGGAGACGCTAATCTCGGATTGATGGTTCAGGAGGCGAAGAGGGCAGCGTGAAGTAAAAAGTGCTGCCCTTCCCTGGCTCGCTGGTAACGCCGGTTTTTCCCCCAAATTTGGAAACAATTCGCTCGACTATGGATAAGCCAAGACCGTGGCCTTCGATTTGGCCCGAGCGATTCAGGCGCGAAAAGGGGGAGAAAATGCGGCTTTGTTCTTCCGGGGTGAGGCCACGGCCGTTGTCTTGAACGGAAAACATGACCATATTATTTGTGTGAGGACGGCCGTTCAGGACAATTTCTGGCGGGCTGCCGCCATATTTGACAGCGTTGCTTAACAGATTTACCCACACCTGCTCGATCCAGGGCACGTAGCCCAAAGCGGGGGGGAAGCTTTCTGGCAGGATGATTTTGGCCTGATTTTGTTCGATTAGCGGAGATAGACGAGCCTGAGCTTCGGCGATTAGTGGCAGCATGTCTAGTTTTGTCAGGAGGATTTCTTCCTGGCGGACGTTGGCGAGGAGTAGTAACCCGTCGATGATTTCTTGCATTTTACGGCCGTTACGCAAGATGCTGCCCAATAACCCTTCACATTCAGCCAGCGAAAGATGGTCCCAACGCATTTCCAAAATTTCCGCAAACCCTAAAATCAGGGCCAATGGCGCCTTTAAATCGTGGGCAACGGTTTGCGCATAAGCGTCCAGTTCTTGTACCAATTTTTCTCGTTCGGCAAGGCGTTCCTCAAGTTTTTTTTGCAGGTTGCGAATGGTGAGATGCGTGTGGATACGCGCCGCAACTTCCTCATATTGGGCTGGCTTGGTAATGTAATCGACAGCGCCGGCGGCGAAGCCTGTAATTTTGGTTTCTGTATCCGTAAGCGCAGTCATTAAAATGACCGGGATGTTGCAGGTTTCGGGAATCTTTTTGAGCTGGCGGCAAGTTTCCAGGCCATCGATCCCCGGCATAAGAATGTCTAGCAGAATGATGTCTGGCAGGGCGAGTTGGGCGCGTTTGATGGCGCTGTAGCCATTTTCAGCCACCAGCACTTTAAAGCCAACGCTGCGTAAATGGGCAAATAATACAGCCAGGTTGGTTAAATTGTCGTCTACGATGAGAACGGTTTCCGAGTTGTTGCGTTTCATGTTGTTCGATCCTTTCTCAGGTATGTTTCGAGAAATTCACCCAAGCGCTCAATGTGAAAGCCGTTCAACATGAAGGCAACTCGGTCGGCAAAGACCGGGTATTTGTCTGGCTGATCCAGTGTTTTCAGGTGGTGGGCAATGGCTTCTACATCACCAATCAACGCCAGCTTGTACAAAACACTTATATCTTCGACAGGGGGGATGCGGTCATCGGGAGGTAGTTTGGGTTGTGATTCTGGGGAACGGCCGTGTCCCCCGTCGCCTGCGAGCTGCGGAGCATCTGGGTTTTTGTATTGCCATTCCAGGTCCAGCAGGGCGTGTAGTTGGTCTATGAGCAATTCGGTTATAACCGGTTTGAGGATAAAGGCGTTGAACCCGCCTTCCTGGCTGTTTTGTCGTGTTTGGGCGGATGGATCGCCTGATATGGCGATCAGCAGGGTTTGGGCCAGGGCCGGAATCTGACGAATTTTGGTTGCCAGGGTGTACCCATCCATATCGGGCATTCTTAGATCGGTGAAGATGACGGCGGGATTATGATTTTGCGCTGTTTGCAGGCCGTCGAGTCCGTTGGCGGCTTCCAGGCAGATGAAGCCTAACGGCCGTAACGTATCAATCAGAACTTTACGGTTGTCTAAATAATCGTCGATGACCAGGATTTTTTGTGGCGGGCCTTTATAACCTACGATGCGGTTGTTGGTGGACATCGCCGGGGTTTCGACTTTATCGCTGACTTGCATTTGCAGATCGAACCAGAAGGCGCTGCCCTGGTCTGGTTTGCTTTTAACTTGTAATTGGCTGCCCATCATATTGACGAGGCGGTTACTAATTGATAAACCCAATCCAGTACCTCTGATTCGTTGAGCGGTGTCTGCCTGGACAAAAGGCTGAAAAATGGTTGTTAATTCGTCGGGTCGAATGCCAATCCCGGTGTCTTCAACCAGAAAGCGAATGGTTTGGTAACGGCCGTTATCGGCCGCCGATTGTTTTGCCGGTGCAGATGCACAGCCTACTCGGAAATAAATATGTCCTGCGGGCGTAAATTTTATGGCGTTATCTAGCAGGTTAATGAGTACTTGCTGCAATCGTATTTTATCGCCATACGCGTAGGTAGGCAGATTTTTCGCTGCTTCTCCACCGCGGAAATCATAGGTTTGGTATGTATAAATTAAATCTTTTTCGGCCAGGCTCACCTGTATCATGGCATTCAGGTTTTCTAAAAATGTTGGCAGGTGAAATTCGGTGTAGCGCAGTTCCATGCCGCCGGCCTCGATTTGGGACAGGTCCAATAAATCGTTGATCAGCATGAGCAGGTGGTTGCCGCTATGTTGGATGACCTCGATGTTGCTGGCTTGAACGGCCGTGAGGTTGCCGTTTTGTAGAAGAAGTTGTGTGTACCCCAGGATGCCATTCAAGGGCGTGCGCAGTTCGTGGCTCATATTGGCCAGGAACTGACTTTTGGCATGATTGGCCTTTTCGGCCGTTTCTTTGGCTTGCTGCAGCGCAGCTTCGGCGCGTTCGCGTTCGCTGATTTGCCCTTGCAGTTGTTGGTTGCGTTGTTCTAATCCTTGCAGTGTGCTTTGTAATTGGGCGGTCATGCTGTTGAAGGTTTGGGCCAATCGGCCTATTTCATCGCCTGATTCTTCGGTGGCGCGGGCTGTCAGGTTCCCGGCGGTGATTTGTTCGGCGACCACGTTCAGGCGGGTGATGGGTTTGGCCAACCAGCGAGCCGCCAGAAAAGCGGTGATAACCACCAGGCTGGATAGCAGGATGCTTAAAAGGATGGTGGTGTTGAGAGCGGCGCTAACGGGAGCCAGAAAGCTTGTTTGCGGCTGTACGTAGGCAATGGTCCAGGGTCTGGTTTCCAGGCGGACGGCCACAATTTCTTCGAGGCTGGTGTCGCCTGTTTGGGCATCGGCGGAAAAGAAGGGGTCGTTGGCGGCGTTGAGCAAGCCCCATTGCAGGTCGGGGATATTGGTGGATAGCTGGTTGAGGGGCAGGTTTGGCAGACGGCCGTCTTGCCAGAGCGCCGCGGCCGTTTCTTCATCTATCGGCATGACGGTGTGAAACATCAGCTCCGGCATATCGTCGTGGGCAATGCGCAGGAAATTCTCATCAAATAAAATGGCAAAGGAATCTGCGCCGGCCAGGCCACGACTTTCGGAGACCAGCTGCTGCAAGATGGCTACGCTGTAGCGGGCACGCAATACGCCAACGATTCGTCCCACATCATTACGCACGGGGCTACTAAAGCAGAAATAGACATCACCAACTTTGGGTGAAAAATGTATTGGCGACATGTACGGTAAACCGCTGCGATACGGTTGTAAAAAACAGTCCTGGTCTGATTCGTCGCGGCCTGTTTCGGGTTTGTTGGTATCTACCAGACTGCGTCCGTTGCTGTCTAACAAAGCGTAAGACGAGATGAAATTGAGATCCTGGTTGCGTAAGGTTTCCAGTGTCTTAGCCACGCGGTCGGCGAGTGGATCATTTTGCTGCTGGTCGGGGGGGGAGGTGATGTAGTCGACAATGTCTGGCAGCATGGCTTCGGCGCGAATGTGGTCCAGGTTGATTTTGATGAAGGCGTCCAGGCTGACGGCCGTGCGCGAGGCGGCGGCGTACAGCGTTTGATCGGCTTTGTCGGTGAGGGCGGTGCGCATGGCTTGGTTGTAGACGGCCGTTAACAATCCTAATGAGAGAATGGTGATGACCAAAAAGACGGCCACAATTTTGGTTCTCAGCGTCATTTGAACCAGTTTGCGCAACGGCCGTCTCACTGGGCCATCACCTCCTCGGCGGCCTGCTGCGCCTCATCCATAATATCTTCTACCGGCCGGCTCGTGGTGAGAATTTTAGTCAGCATTTCATTGTAGATCTGCCACAGCATTTGCGGCTCTTTGCGCCATTGTGGCAAAATTTCTAAATTGGGCGTCTCTAACAGTTGGTCAATGAAGGCTTGCTCCGCGGCCGAGACCGTCGGGCGAAGTTTTCGCAGGGCGCTGTAAGTGGACGGTAAACGGCCCAAAGCGGGGTACACTTTTTCCTGAACATCTTCGCGGGCTACAAATTTCACCCATTCGGCCGCCAGGTCTGGATGTTTGCTTTGGGCAAGCACGGCATAAATCACGTTGCCGACGATAACGCTGGCCTGCCGACCACCTTCGGGGATGGGAACAGTGGAATAGCGGCAATCTTGGCAGCCGGTGTTGCGCGCCCATTCTGGATGCCAGCTTCCGGCTACCTGAAAGGCGGACAATCCTAAAAATAGCTGTTCGTAAACCTGGCCTTCATGGGGATTGAAGGCCAGCCCTGGCGGCGTGTAGCCATAGATGTTGCGCAGGAATTTCATAACGGGAATGGCCTGAGGATTATCGAAATAGGGGTAGGTGCAGTTGTCTTTGCACATGGGCGCCGATGCCTGAGCCAGAAAAACGGCCGTGCGAAAAATCCCACCAACGGAAGATGATTCGCTCGGACCTTGCAGGGTAAAACCGTAATACTCGCCGTTGCCCTGGCTCGTAATCTGACGCGCTTCAGACAATAGTTCGTCCCAGGTCTGAGGGGGCTGGTCGCAGTTTAGTCCGGCGGCTTCAATCACTGCGCAGTTGCGCTCAAAACCGAATACACCGGTGAAAGCGGATAGGCCATAAATTTGGCCGTTGTACTCCGCCGCTTTATATGTTCCGGGAATCAGGTCGGCCTCAATATCCCCGATGATGTTGTCCAGAGGAACCAGGGCGCCTAATTCGGCAAAATTTTGGAAATAATTTTCCCCCACCACAATATCTGGCGCGGTCCCGGCCAGCAAGGCGTTAAATAAATTTTGCCGCAAGGTCTCATCCCAGCCGTGATACTCAATGTTTACCGTGACTCCGGGGTGTTCTTTTTCGAATTGTTCTTTCAGGTACAGCCCATATTTGCCGGCGTTTTCAGGGTCCTGGCTCATGGCGTTGTAGGTAAAGTATTCACCCCACACCACAATTTCTATTGGTTCATCGGTAGAAGACACTGTTTTTGCCGGGATAGAGGTGGAGGTAGGGGAGGGAACGGCCGTTCCCGAACCCTGACCATTGCCTGGTTGTCCGCCGCAGGCCGCCAAAACAATCATCGCAACGGCCGTTGCACTAAGTCTTACCCACAAGCCAACCTGATACATGACCTTATCCTTCCATCCCATTGGGGTGATTCAGCAAAGGTTTTTCCGACGAGTGAATACCCGGAAGGCCGGGCTTAACGAATTGCCGTAGAAGGCAGTGCCCATTGCCCTGCCTGGACCATCTGGACCCGCCCCATCTACCTGCTGCGCATTGTACCACCGTCGTCATCGGAAAGCAGTGGGATGTCTTTCTCCCTGGCCTATTTATTCAATCATTGGCACTCAAGTACTATGTGATTATACTTATGGGCGAAAAAAATCGTTAATTTGGTAAAATTCAGAACTCAATCGTTCAGGAGGAAATAAATTATGTCGTTAACTGCAAAACAAGTTCAACCCGCTGCACCCTGGTGGGCAGTCCTCATCCAGGGTATTTCGGCATTGATCATTGGCATACTGCTGATCACCAATACAGCCATGACGACGATTGTTTTGGTGCAGTTTATTGGCATCTATTGGCTCATAAGCGGTATTTTTTCTATTGTCAGCATCTTTTTAGACAATACAGCATGGGGACTGAAGCTTATCTCCGGCATTTTGGGTATTCTGGCCGGTATTGTCGTGATGCAGCACCCGTTGTGGAGTCCTTTGGTAGTCGGCAAGGTCATTGTCATCATTTTAGGTATCGAGGGGTTAATGATCGGTGTGATCAATATCATCCAGGCCTTTAAAGGCGGCGGTTGGGGTGTTGGTCTTTTAGGTGGCCTGAGCATTGTCTTTGGCATTATCTTGCTTTCCAACAGCTGGATTGCTACTTTCTCGTTACCGTTGGTGCTGGGTATGTTTGCCATTCTTATGGGAATTGTGACTATCGTGGCCTCGTTCCGGCTGCGTTAATATATATTTCGGTACTTAACCCTAAATAAAAGAGGTATGTTATGAGTGACCCTACAATTGAACTGATTATTGCCGCTTTTAACGCTGAAAACGCAGCCGATGAAGCCTTGAAAGAATTAAAGGCCGCTAAAAAGGAAAAGCTTATTGGCATCGAAGCGGCGGCCGTTATTCGTCGTGACAAGAAAAACAAACTGCACGTGAAAGAAGTTGGCGAATTAACGACTGGAAAAGGCGCTGTTGGCGGCGCTGTTTTAGGCGCAGCTGTGGGTCTGTTAACCGGCGGAGCGGGCCTTGTTTTAGGCGCGGCCGGCGCGGCGATTGGTGGCCTGATTGGTAAGAAACAGGATATTGGGTTCCCCAACGAACGTTTGCAGCAGATTGGCGATTCGCTTAAGCCGGAAACATCCGCTATTGTGGCCGTAATCGAGCACAAATGGGTGGCTCAATTAGAAGACGAATTGGCTGAGTTGGGCGCGGAAGTGATGACGGCCGCTATCGCAGCGGACATTTCCGCACAACTGGAAGCGGGCAAAGATGTGGCCTATTCGGCGCTTTCGTCGGAAGAGGGCTTGTCGGCCAGCCGCACGGCCGTGGGCGAGAATGAAATCGAAATGTCCAACATTACGGCGACGGCTGAGGGCGTTGTCGTGTCGTCGGGCGTGGTTAACGAAGACGGGATGGCTGCGAGCGTGATGGCTATTGATGCGGACACGGCCGTTATCGGCACGATTGTAGCGCTGAATGATACAAGCGATTCAGCCGAAGAGAGCGAAGAAGCAGACGCCTAGCATCCGCTGAACCAAACATTTTGCCACGCGGCAAAAGTATAAAGCCCTCGACCTGATTGATGATAGGAAGAGGGCTTTTTGCAAACGTGGCGCGTCCCCTAAGGAAACTGAGATTGGCGACTAGAGATGGTTTCAATCTCCAGTCGCCACTCTTCTGCGAGTCGTTCAATGCATGCATTAACGCTTCCAAGGAAAAGTGGTTGAACGGCCGTTTATTCTTGACAACCGGCGGTAAAAGATAGATAAATATCGTCGTAAAACCTCGCCAGATTTAGTACCTTTGCATCTTGCAGACCCTGAGGGTTTGCAACCCGAAAAGCCAGATCATCTGGACCTTAAGCCCCTTGGGCCTTACCAGAGAGGTCTGAACTGTTTAGTACCTTTTTATCAACCCATAGTTAGGAGAAACTCATGAGTGATCTGATTGTTTTAGCGTTTGATAATGCTGATGGCGCCCGACAACTTCGCGATAAGCTGATCGAATTACAATCCCAGCACATCATTAGCCTGGAAGACGCGGCCGTCGTTGTTCGTAAGGATGACGGTAAAGTCAAAGTAAAACAAGTCACCAGTTTAACAGGCGCCGGCGCTCTGGGTGGCGCTTTCTGGGGCATGTTGATTGGTTTACTTTTTTGGATGCCCTGGTTGGGCCTGGCAATCGGCGCAGTGACCGGCGCATTGGCCGGGAAATTTTCCGACATCGGCGTCGACGATGCCTTTATTAAGGAAGTTGGCAGCACCATCGAACCGGGCCATTCGGCTTTGTTCTTGTTGGTGCAAGAAGCCACCGTCGATAAGCTGATGGACGAAATTAGAGACTTTAGCCCAACGATTTTGAAGACATCCTTGTCCACTGAAAACGAGAACAAGCTGCGTGACTTATTCAGTGGCCAAGGCGACGAAGAAGGGGAGCCGGCTGCTGAATAACCTGCTAAACCTGTTTTGAGGCTAGGTGTGGAGGGCCTGCGGCGGATTGATTGCTTCGTTGCAGCCCTTCACACTTTGCCAGCAAAATGCAGTTGGTCCAGCAGGTTTCTTTTTTCAGCTCGGACACACGAACATCAGGGGGAGTATGAACACCAAGTCATCTATCGGTCTGGCAGGATTGGGCATTATTGGGGCGGGTACGGCCGTTGCCTATCTTTTCCGCAAAACCATCTTCGAGAAAGCGTTAGATCTGCCACCGGCGCATTACAAAGTAACCGTTCAGCGGAATGTGCGCCTGGTTATGCCTGATGGCGTTCACCTGGCGAGCGATCTTTATCTGCCGCAGTCCAAACGGCCGTTACCCACCGTTCTCTTACGCACCCCTTACGGCCGTTCCGGAACAATGGGCATGCCCATGGTCTTCATCTCCCAGCGCTTTGCCGAACGCGGATATAACGTGGTGTGTCAGGATGTGCGCGGCCGATTCGATTCTGAAGGTGAATTTGAGCCATTTGTCCACGAGCAGCAAGATGGCGGCGCGACCGTGCGCTGGATTGTTGGCCAGCCTTGGGCCGACGGGCAGGTGGGTATGTGGGGGCCAAGTTACCTTGGCTACGTGCAGTGGGCCGCCGCTGCCGCTGATGGCGCGGTACGGGCGCTTGCCCCGCTCGTTACCCAATCCAATATGGTAGACCTGGCGGACAATGGCGCGGCTTTAGACACCATTCTGCGCTGGGTGTTTATTACCGATGTGATGACGGACGGTAAAGCCGTCTCGCTTGGCCGCCTGCGTAAAATTCTGCAGCCGGCCGTTCAGGATCAATATCTGGCCCCCGGTTTTATGCATTTGCCCATCAGTACAGCCGACGAAGTGGTTCTGGAAAAAAAAGTGCCATTTTTCCGTACCTGGGTCAAGCATTTTGGCAAAGAAAACGACCCTTATTTTGCTCAGGTTGATCTCAAACCGATCGTGACCCAGATAGACGCGCCGGTTCACTTTATGGGCGGCTGGTACGACATTTTTCTGCCTGGCTTGTTGGACGATTTTATGCGGCTGCAAACTAGCGGCAAACGGCCGTATCTAACCATCGGCCCCTGGCATCATTTTAGCTTTGGCAAGCAGTTGCAAACCATTGGCGATACCCTCATCTGGTTCGACGCGCACCTGAAAGACAACAAGGACGCGCTGCGCCCCAACTCTGTCCAGGTTTATTTAATGGGCGCGGACGAATGGCGCAGTTTTGACCATTGGCCGCCACCGGCGCGGCTGGAAAAATTTTACCTGCTGCGTGATGACACTGGCGACGGCCGTCTCACCCGCCAATCCCCGCCCGCCGCCAATCCACCCGACCATTACCGCTACGATCCCGCCGACCCAACGCCCAACGTTGGCGGTCCGCTGCTGTCTCAGGCCGCCGGAGCAGTAGACAATCGCGCCCTGGAAAGCCGTCCTGATGTGCTGACTTTCACCACACAGCCGCTTTTCCGCGATCTGGACGTGATCGGTCCGGTGCGTTTGCGTGTGTATGTGCAATCGACCACTCCCCACACCGACTTTTTTGGCCGATTGTGTGACGTGCAGCCAGACGGCCGTTCCCTCAACATTTGCGATGGTCTGCTCCGCGTCGAACCCGGCTGCGGCGAGCGCCAACCCGACGGCAGCCTGTGCCTGGAAATCGATCTCAGCGCGACCGCCCACCGTTTTCTGGTTGGTCACCGCATCCGGTTACAGGTTTCCAGCGGCGCCCACCCACGCGTGAGCCGCAACCTCGGCACCGGCGAGCCTGTGCTCACCAGTACGCGCATGGTTTCGGCCGATCAGACCATTTTCCATGACGCCGCGCATCCCTCCGCGTTGGAACTACCCGTTTCACTTGATTGAAATTAGCCCTGTGTAGAAGAACCGCATTTCCCCCGACTCCTTTGGATTCAGACTGAGGATGTTTCTCATGACTGTGCAAACAGATATTATTCAATTCCCAACAAAAGGCCACAGCGATATTTTAGACATCACCAACGAAGTTGTGATGTCTGTTCAGCAGGCAGGGCTGCGCAATGGGACCGTCACCATTTTTTCGCCCTCAGCAACGAGCAGCGTGACGACCATCGAGCATGAGGCAGGCTGTTTGCACGACCTGCGCCGGTTGTTTGATGAGATTGTGGACCCTGACCGTGATTATGCCCACAATGCCCGCTGGGGAGATGGCAACGGTCACAGCCATGTGCGGGCAGCTTTGTTAGGGCCGTCGTTGAGCGTGCCATTTGTGGACGGCCGTCTCACTCTGGGCACCTGGCAGCAAATCATTTTCATCGATTTTGATAACCGTCTACGACGGCGGGAACTGGTTTTACAGATCATGGGCGAGTAGCGCGGGTTGCGCGCTACTCGCCCTTTATGCGACTTTACTGCCCGGTTAACTGCATCAGTTGGTCCAGGTCTATTTTCAGAGCGTCGATTTCCTCGCCATAGGCAGCCCAATCGCCGTCGCGCTGCGCCGCCTGCGCCGCCTCAAAGTGGTCGTTGGCCGATTGGATGAGTTGTTCGACGGAGGCGTCGGCTGGGAGGGGAACGGCCGTTGCCCCGGCTTCCGGCGTGGGGACAGCCTCAGGCGCCACATCTTCAATCACAATCTGACCCGGTTCTTCTCCCAGGAGCGATTGCAGCGCGCCGCTCAGCGTGACATCCATGGCGATCCGTGTGTCCGTAGCCACAATCACCCGCTTCAGTTCCGGCAGCGCGCTGGTGTCGGATAGCAAATACACCGGCTCCACATACAAAAAGCTCGCGCCAATCGGAATCACCAACAAATTGCCGCGTATCACCCGCGAGCCACGCTGGTCCCACAACGAAAACTGCTGTGAAATTTCCGGTTCCTGGTCAATACGCCCTTCAACTTGCAAAGGCCCAAACACCAACTCTTGTTTTGGCAGTTCATACACCACCAGATCGCCGTAGTTTGGCACGTCATTGCGGGCAGCCATCCAGGCGATCATGTTTGGTTTGCCCACCGGCGTCAATGGTTGAATCAGCAAGTATTCCGAGGCCACGTTGCCGGGCAAGGGCATGGTCACGTAATAAGGCTCCATCAATTGTTCTGCGCCATCAAAAATTTCTGTCGGCACTTCCCACAAATCTTCTTGATTATAGAAAACGCGTTCATCGGTCATGTGATACTTCAGATATTTTTCAGTCTGGATGCGGAACAAGCCTTCCGGATACCGGATGTGGGAGACGAGGTCCGCCGGCATGTTGGCCAATGGCTGGAACAGACCCGGAAACGCGCTGTCATACGCCTGAATAATGGGGTCTTGGGTGTCGGCGATGTAAAAATTCACCGTCCCGTTGTAAGCATCGATGGTGATTTTGGCCGAATTGCGGATGTAGTTGAACCCGTTGGCGCCGAAGGTGGCGTAGGGGAATTTGTCGCTGGTGGTATAGGCGTCGAGAATCCAGATAAGACGGCCGTTCTCGTCCACCACGATATACGGATCCCCATCCAGCGTTAGAAACGGGGCGATCTTGGCCACGCGGTCCCGAATGGGCCGGTAAAGCATTACCCCCGAGTTGTTGTCAATTTCGTTCGTCAAAATGACGTTCATGTCGGCCAGCCGCAGGGCAAACGCCAGCCGCTTGATGAATGAATTCATCGGCACGCCGCCCGTGCCTGTGTACACCGATTCCACATTTTCGTTACCGCTGGGGTAGCTAAAACTTGGCCGGTTGCTGTTTACGTACACTTCGTCGCTCATCAATTCGCCAAAATAAATTTCCGGCTGAGTGATCTGAATTTCAGGTATGTTGCTCTTCGGCGGAATATCTTGTATGTAAAATGTGGGCTGGCCATCCGGCGTCACCTGGTCCACCGGATTCATCACCAGGCCAAACCCATGCGTAAATTCCAGATTGCGGTTGACCCAGGTCGGATTACTCAGATTGGCTTTATTAAGTTCGCGCACCGCCAGCATCACCTGGCGCGTCTCCCCGTTGATCTGGTAGCGGTCAATGTCGATTTCACCAAATTGGTAATAGGGACGCAGGGCCTGAAGCTGCGTGTAGGTGTCGTGGAGCGGCCGATAATCCCACAGGCGAATGTTTCGTAAAATTGCCTCTGCTTTGGCGTCGCCCAATACTTCCTGATCGAGCACGGCGATGTCGCTGAATGGCTGCGAGTTGACCTGATCTAAATTGTAGGCCAGGCGGGTAAAGTTGATGTTGTTGAGGATATACGGCCGTTCCCGTTCCAATTCGTTTGGCTCCACCGCATACCGCTGAAGCAGGGCCGGGTACAGCCCGCCCAAAACTACCACCGACAACAGCCATAAGCCGCCGGTGATGAGTAACGGCCGTAAATTGAAGCGAAAATAGGTGTACAATGCCGCCACCGCCGCCAGACTCATAAACAACATCTGCGCCCGCAGCGCCCACAAAGTCGCATTCATGTCTGTGTAGGTTGCGCCAAATACTGCGCCGCCCGGCGAATACAGAAGGCGGTAAATATCCAGCCAATAACCAACCGCCCACACGCTCAGCAGCAGCGTAAGCAGCAGCGCCACATGTTTGCGCACATAGGGGATGTGCTGCGGCTTCCAACGCCCCTGCTGAATGTCCGGCAAATTATTCCCGGCGTACAGCAGCGCCACGCCGGCCGTCGTCATAAACAACAACGACCCCAACCATCCCTGAATCAAATCAAAAATGGGCAGAGCAAACAAATAAAAGCTCACATCCTGATTAAAGATCGGATCGCTGACCCCAAAAGGCACACTGTTCAAAAACAGCAAAAATTGTTCCCACTGCGCCGACAGGCTGGAGGCGAAGCCGAGCGCCAAAAAGATGGCAAACCCGGCAATCACCCATCGCGCGCCGGGGATTTTCAAAAGCTGCGGCTGCATCGGCGGCGTGTTGCGAATCGCTCGCTGGCGCGCCAGATGCCAGTTGCCCCATAACAATCCTAAAGCTGCCAAAAACCCGATCACAAACAGGGCGATTTTCCAGCTAAATTGGGTCAACCAGACAGATTCGTAGCTCATTTTTTGGAACCAGAGTAAGTCGGTATAGGTTGTCACAATCCAATTGAAGCTGATAATCAGCAGGAAAATAACGGCCAATATCCACAGCGTGCGGTTTGGTCGTGGCGGTTCAGCTGGACGATCTGGTCGTGGTGGAAAAGGGGGGCGTTTATCGTCGTCGTTTTCGGTCCCGTAATCCCAGCCCGCATCGCGCATCGCGCGGCGAAAAACTTCGGGGATATCATTTGGGTCGCGGCTCATGTAATTTCTCCAGGCTAACTAGATTGAAAATTGGTATTCATGGCGGGTAGCGGGTCGTTTGTGGCTGGCAGCCGGTCTGCGGTACCCGCCATGCGCTGCTGGCCACATTAGGATTATCCCACAAATCGACAGTCTGGGCTTATCGGGGAGGATTACTTCATTGTTTTCTTAGCCATTCGTGGTTTGGTTTGCAATTTTTTTATTGCCCACAGCAACCACAACGGCCGTCTCAATCCCCGCCATGTCTGTGCCGCCTGGTCATCTTCTTGCTCTGTTTCTGGTGATGGATGGGCATACCGACGCGAATTGAACAATTCTGTCAGGCGCAAAACATCCAGGTTCACCCGCGCTGCCAGATGCGCCAACCGTCGGTGCTGGGCGAATTTTGCCACTCGTTCTTGCAGCGACACGCTAAATTCAGATGGCGTCTGGCTGTTTTGCGCTGGCTGGTCCAGTCGTTTTGCCTGCTCTTGCAAACGGCCGTACACCGCCACCACCTCGTCTAGCCCGCGCTTGTTTGCCTGCTGGCTGCGCCGCCGCCAGACCCACAACGCCAGGCCCAGCAGCCCCACGACCCCTGCACGCGCGGCAATGATCAGCCAAGACGGCCGTACGACAGCCGGTTCACGTGGCGGCACGGCCGTGTTAGGGAAAGTGGGCTCATCGAAGCGCGTGTCGGCAGCGGCGAACGGCCGTTCGCCCTCGTGGGGGCTGGCAAAAGCGGCCGTCGGCTCAAACTCTACCCAGCCGTACCCGGCAAAATAAATCTCGGTCCACGAATGCCCGTCTAGCTGCCGGATGGTTTGCGCGCCGGTTTCATCCGGCGGCTGCGCCAGGTAGCCCACCGCCAGCCGCGCCGGCAAGCCCAGGCTGCGCGCCAGCACAGCCATCGCCGACGCGTAGTAATCGCAGTACCCTGTCTGCAAATCAAACAAAAAATAATCCACCGGGTCTTGCTCCGGCGGGGGCGGGGCAACGTCCAGTGAATACGGGTATTGGCGCAAAAAACGCTCCAGCGCCAGCGCCTGATCGTAGGGGTTGGGCAGGTTGCCGGCGATTTTCTGGGCCAGTGCCGGGATGCGTTCCGGCAAATCAGGTGGCAATTGCGTGTAGCGAGCAAGGATTGCGGAAGGCACATCGGCAACGGCCGTGCCGCGTAAAGCCGACGCGCTGGCCGTTGTCAGGCTGGAAACGGCCAGGTATTCCTCCGGCGCGCCTTGCACCCGCGACAGATCGTCGCGCCCGCGCCAGAGGGCTACTACGTCATGGTCGAAGCTCACCGGCAGGCCCATCGTGTAGCGGATGAGCCGGTTGTCGTACTGCCAAACTACGTTTTGCCGAATGGGGGTTTGCCCGGCGGCGGCGGGCAGGGGGATGGGCTGCCCGGCGGCGAATGGTTCCTCTCGTTCTTCAGACAGTGCCCAGCCGCGGCCTGTGTACACGTTGTAGCTGAGGGCGCGCCAATGCGCGCCGCGCATCATGCTGGCTGTAGCCGGCTGCCACAGGCCGTTGGTTCCGGCAATTTCCACCGTCGCCGTCATGACCACCTGCGCCTGGAGGTCTGGCGGCGTGCCTAGCAAATAGGTTCGCGGCAGGAGTCCGCCGCCGCCCGGCGCGCCGGGACTGCGCCCCGCCTGTCGCGGTTGGTTGACGCCGCCAAACGCGCTTTCTAGCGTATTTTCAATTTCGGCGACGGCCGGTTGGCTGCGAAACGCTTCCACCAGTTTGGTCAGGCTAAAGGCGGGCAAGGTCATAGATAACGTAAGCAAACTCATGGCGATGCCCCCGCCCAGCAGCAGCAGTTCGAGCCGAATCTCTGATGAGTAATCAATGCTCGCCTTTTGCCAGCTTTCTTCCATCTCGGTGTAATGGACGAGCGAAACGAGAAAAACCGCCAGACCGACAAATATGGCCAGCCACCATAATTCGGCTAGGCCGAAGTAATTGTTGACGGCGAGTGCAAAACCCAAAATGGTCAGCCCGATCAGCGGCCGTCGCTGGCGAAAAGTGACCCAGGCTGTGTAGGCGGCTAAGAACCAGCCGCCCAAACCCAGCCCCAGGGCAAAGCCCACAGTTTCCTGGCTGCGGTTGCCGCCGATCACGGCGATCGCCCAACCGGCCAGCCGGTCGCTGAACAGGGCGCCGTTTTGCCGCCAGTAATCGGCTGCAGACCACCAGCCTTGCCGCCAAACGGCCGTTGGCGGCAGCAGATTCGCCAGGTAACTCGTCGTCACCAGGAGTCCGTACAGTGTTAGCAGCGTCCAGGCAAAACGCGGACTGATGTTCCGTTTAGCCAACAATATGCCCAGCAGCAGCCCAGGAACGGCCGTCGCCATGACCACAGCCGATTCTGGAACCCAGTTCACTTCTTGCACGGCTCCGATCAAGCAGGCTACCAGCGCCACAACAACCGTCAGCACCAGCCAGCCTTCTCTGGGGCGGAAGCGTTTCCAGGCCCAAACGATTGTTTCAACGACCATGAGAAAAATCCAGTCTTACGTTCCTAAACCCCGGTTGTGTCAGCGTTTGTTGCCCTCTTCCAGGGGGTTGTGAATGGTGATGACACGGCCGTGCGGCGTCACACGAAAATCCCAAAAACCGCGCCGCTCATGTTCTTCCAGCGGCTCGCCAATATCTCCCTGGCGAATGATGTACGCGGCAAAACCGAGCTGGCGAATGGCGGTACGCAATCCTTCGCTGCTGCCCTCGCCGCCAAAACTGGGCCGATCGAGCAGGATGACGCTGCCCTGCACGCCGCTGCGCGTCAGGTTGTGCAGTTGGGGCAGCCAATCGGCTGTGCCATTGGGGGTGATGATGACGGCCGTGCTGCCCCGCCGCGCTAAATAAGCCAGATCGCGCAGGGCCACGCCCAGGTCTACATCGCCATCGGCGCTTACCAGCGCCAACGCTCGCAGCAGCCGCCACTGCTGTCCTTCGCCTTGCCCCGGCGTGACCACCTGTGGGTGTTGGCCGTAAGCCGCCAGCCCGGTGCCGCGATTGCTGCGCAGCACGCGCGCGCCAATCGAAGCCGCCAGCAGGACCGCGTGTTCCTCGGTGCCCATCGCGCCATCACCCAACTGTGCGGCGGCTTGCATGTCCAGCACCAACCACAGATCGCCGGCCATGTCGAGGTCGAATTCGCGCACGTACAAGTTGTCGCGGTGGGCGCTGATTCGCCAATGGATCCAGCGATATGGATCGCCTGGGTGATAATCGCGCACGCTGGCGGCGTTGATGGTGGCTTGCAAGGTGCGTTCGCGGGCGTGGGAACGGCCGCTGCTTTGACCGGAGGGCAGGGGAATAGGCAGCGTGCTGTGAATCGGTGGGTGAATGATGATTTCGTTGGCGGCGGGGTAAATTCGCGTAGCCAAAAATATGCCAAACGGATCGCCAGTCCGCAGCGCCCATGGCCCCAGGCGAAATTGTCCGCGCCGGGCGCAAATCGCTGATTGTCGCCAGCGAATGGCGTTGCTGCCGTTCAGGCTTTGCACGATGGCCGGGTTGTAGCCAGGCACATTGGAGTTGTCTTCGATTTCGACCCAGAGGGCGGGGAGCAGACTGGTATTGATCAGTTCAAATTGTTCGCTGAGCCGGTCGCCGACAGATACCCAGCCGTAGCGGAGTTTGCGGTTGGCGTGCAGACCTTTGGCCAAAATGTAGGTCCAGACATAGGCGATCAGCAGCATGCCGCCAAACCCAACCAACAAGGTGTTCCAAACGCGGTCTGGCAGGAAAACGGCCGTCGCCAGCAGCACGCCCAGCCATATCACCGGCAGACGCAGCCGCAATTGCAGGGTCAATTCACCTGCGTCTACATCTGGTGACGGCGACACGTTGGCTTTGGCTCGCATGGCTGAATTTTGCCACAAACACGGCAAATTTACGATTGGCTTTCCTCGCACGGCCGTGTCGCGGTTGCCCTCCGTGCGCCATTTTGCCCGAACCAACGGCCGTAAATTTGTAGAGGTTGGGCGTTCCGCTTCTGGGCGGGTGTGTTAGAATTGACCTGTTTGGGTGAGTAACGGCCGTTTTATCAGGATTCATGCCTATGAAAAATAATCAACCAGCCTTGCTTACGTTAGAAGATGGCAGTTTGTGGCCCGGACTTGGCTTTGGCGCAGCCGGGGACACGACCGGCGAGATCGTGTTTAATACCAGCCTCTCCGGCTACCAGGAAATCCTCACCGACCCCTCTTACCATAGCCAGATCATCACCATGACCATGCCCCACATCGGCAATGTCGGCTGCAACCCAGACGACGACGAGAGCGACCGTGTGTGGGCGGCCGGATTGGTGGTGCGCAGCGCCAGCCCCATGGTCAGTAATTGGCGTTCGCGGCAGAGTTTGCCGGATTACCTGGCTGAACGGGGCGTTGTGGCCATCACCAATGTCGATACGCGCGCGTTGGTGCGCCATATTCGCACGCACGGCGCGATGCGCGCCGCCCTTTCGACCATGGATCCGGACCCGGCGCGTTTGTTGGCGCTGGCGCGGTCTGCCCGCGACATGAATGGCCTGGACCTGGCCCGCGAAGTTTCCTGCGCCGATCCGTACCGCTGGACCGAGGCCGCCGATTGGTGGCCGGCGGATGGGCGATGGGGCATGGTCAATGGTCAATCGTCAATTGCCAACGGCCAATCCCCAATCTCCAACCGCCAGTTTCATGTAGTGGCGTATGATTTTGGCATCAAGCGCAACATCCTTCGCCTGCTGGCCGCCTATGGCTGCCGAATCACGGTGGTCCCGGCAACGACGACGGCCGTTGAAGTCCTGGCGCTAGAACCAGACGGCATATTTCTCTCAAATGGCCCGGGCGATCCGGCGGCGGTGACTTATGCAGTAACGGCCGTGCGCGACCTTTTAGGCCACAAACCCATTTTTGGCATCTGCCTGGGACATCAGATTTTAGGTCTGGCGTTGGGCGCGCAAACCTACAAGCTCAAATTCGGCCATCGCGGCGGCAACCAGCCGGTGCAAGTTGGCGAAAGCGGCGCTGTGCAAATTTCCAGCCACAATCATGGCTTTGCCGTGGATGCGGCCACCCTGCCATTCGGCGTTACCGCCTCCCACGTTAACCTAAATGACCACTGCTGCGAAGGGCTGGCCGCGCCCGATTACCACGCCTTCTCCGTCCAATACCACCCGGAAAGCTCCCCCGGCCCCCACGATTCCGACGAGTTGTTCCGTCGATTTGTGGCGCTGATGGGGGGAGAATAGTTGAGGTTGGTTTGCTGGCTAGAAACAGATTACCTACCCGCCTACCTACCTACCATTGCAATAGAAGGATCACATATGGGAATTTTTGATTGGTTATTCGGGGCCAAAGTGCCCCAAATCACGGTTCAGGATGCGCAGCAGCGTCTACAGAATGAGAAAAATTTGCTCATTGTCGATGTGCGGCAGCCGGCCGAAACCCAGTCAGGTGTGGTTCCGGGGGCGGTGCTGATTCCGCTTACCGAACTTGGACGACGCCTGGACGAACTGCCACGCGACAAACCCATCCTGACCATTTGCGCTTCCAGCCACCGCAGCCCGATGGCTGCCCGGCGGCTGGCAAAAGCCGGTTACACCGTTACAGATGTGGCCGGCGGCATGGGCGCCTGGGCGCGGGCAGGGCTGCCGGTGGAGAAGAGAGGATAGAGATTGGATATTGGGGACTGGAGATTGTGGGGCGTAGGCCCCAGTCTCTAGTCTCCAATCTCCCCAGGCTCCCCAATAAACATGCCAAAACGAACTGACATTTCGACGATTCTTATCCTCGGTTCCGGCCCGATTGTGATTGGGCAGGCGTGCGAGTTTGACTATTCCGGCGTGCAGGCGTGTAAGGCGCTGCGCCGTGAGGGATATCGCGTCGTGCTGGTTAATTCTAACCCGGCGACTATCATGACCGATCCTGACCTGGCCGACGCTACCTACGTTGAACCGCTGACCGTGGACCTGGTGGAGAAGGTGATTGCCGCGGAACGGCCGTCGGCCATTCTGCCCACCGTTGGCGGCCAAACAGCGTTGAATCTGGCGGTAGAATTGGCCGAAAGCGGCGTGCTGGCCAGGTACGGCGTCCAGCTCATTGGCGCGGATTTGCACGCCATTCGCGTGGCGGAAGATCGATCGCGCTTTAAACAGGCGATGGAGGCGGCGGGCGTGCCTGTACCGGTCAGCTTTTTTGTGTATTCGTTGCAAGAGGCACAAACGGCCGTTACCCAAATCGGCTATCCGGTTCTAATTCGCGCCTCTTTTACCATGGGCGGGGCAGGTGGCGGGGTGGCCTACACACCGGATGAATTTACGGCCGTCGTGGAACACGGCCTGCGCGCCAGCCCGGTGGGCGAGGTGCTGATCGAACGCTCGCTGCTGGGCTGGAAAGAGTACGAACTGGAAGTCATGCGAGACCGCGCCAACAACTTTGTCGTGGTTTGTTCCATCGAAAATATCGACCCGATGGGTGTGCATACCGGCGACAGCATTACCGTTGCTCCGGCGATGACCCTGACAGACAAGGAGTACCAATACCTGCGCGATCTGGCGAAACGCGTGATGACGGCCGTGGGCGTAGAAACCGGCGGCAGCAATGTGCAGTTTGCCGTCAACCCGGCCACCGGCGACGTAATCGTCATTGAAATGAACCCGCGCGTTTCCCGCTCATCGGCGCTGGCCAGCAAGGCCACCGGCTTTCCCATCGCCAAAATTGCTGCGCTGCTGGCGGTGGGGTATACGCTGGATGAAATCCCCAACGACATCACCCGCGTCACCCCGGCCAGCTTCGAACCGAGCATTGATTATGTGGTCGTCAAGATTCCGCGCTGGAATTTTGAGAAATTCCCCGGCGCGAACGCCACCCTGGGGCCGCAAATGAAAAGCGTGGGCGAGGTGATGGCCATTGGCCGCACCTTTCCCGAAGCTTTGAACAAGGCGGTGCGCGGGTTGGACATAGGGCTGCCGGGTTTTAGTCGATTGCTGGCACAAGGGCGGGAAACGGCCGTGTCCGCCAACGCCGCCAACTGGCAGGCCGCTCTCCACGTCCCCACCGGTCAACGCCTCTCTCTGGTCGCCGAAGCGATGGTCAACGGCCTGGCCGACGCTGAAATCGCGGCCGCCACCGGGTTCGATCCCTGGTTTTTGGCGCAAATGCGCGAAATTTTAGACCTGGAGGAGGAGATTCGAGACCGCAGATTAGAGACTCAGGCTGATCAATCTCCAATTGCCAATCTCCAATCTTCCCTGCTGCGCCGCGCCAAGCGGATGGGTTTATCCGACGCCATGATTGCGGCGGCCTGGGGCGCTACCGAGGACGCGGTGCGGCGGCGGCGGCAAGAAGTGGGGGTTGTGCCGGGGTATTATCGCGTGGATACCTGCGCTGCAGAGTTTGCCGCCCACACGCCTTACCTGTATTCAACCTACGAACAGGATTGTGAAGCGCGGCCGACCGACCGGACGAAGGTGATGATTTTGGGCGGCGGACCAAACCGCATTGGCCAGGGCATCGAGTTTGATTACTGCTGCGTGCAGGCGTGTTGGGCGCTGCGGGAAATGGGTCTGGAAACGATCATGGTCAACTGCAACCCGGAAACGGTGAGTACCGATTATGACACCGCCGACCGGCTCTATTTTGAGCCGCTGACGCTGGAGGATGTGCTGAATGTGGTGGAACTGGAACGGCCGTCGGGCATCATTGTGCAGTTTGGCGGGCAGACGCCCATCAATCTGACTGCCGGTCTACACGCCGCCGGGGTTCCAATTTGGGGCACGCCGCCGGAAGCCATTGACTTGGCCGAAGATCGCGGCCGGTTTGGCGCGCTGCTGCAATCGCTGGACATCGACCACCCGCAGTGGGGGCTGGCTAATTCGCTGGCAGAGGCGCGGACAGTGGTGGAACGGATTGGCTACCCGGTGTTGGTACGGCCGTCTTTCGTCCTTGGCGGGCGCGCCATGGCCATTGCCTACGACGATGACTCGCTGCTGCATTTTTTGCAAGAGGCGGCGCTGGTTTCGCCGGGGAATCCGGTGTTGATTGACCAATTCATCGAAGACGCCTTTGAGGTGGATGTAGACGCTATCGCCGACAGCGAACGCGTGGTTATTGCCGGGGTTATGCAGCACATCGAAGAGGCTGGCGTCCATTCCGGCGACAGCGCCTGCGTGCTGCCGCCTTACAAAATCAGCCTCTACCACCTGAGTATCATCCGCGATTACACGGAAAAGCTGGGCAAAGCGCTGGGCGTGCGCGGCCTGATGAACGTCCAGTACGCCATCAAAGATGACGTGGTGTATGTGATTGAAGTGAATCCCCGCGCCAGCCGCACCGTGCCCTTTGTGAGCAAGGCGACCGGCGTGCCGGTGGCAAAAATTGCCGCGCAGGTGCAGGCGGGTAAGTCGCTGGCGGAATTGGGCTTTACCAAAACGCCGGAGGTGGATGGCTTTTTTGTGAAGGAAGCGGTGCTGCCGTTCGATAAATTGCCAGGGGCGGATACGCGGCTCAGCCCGGAGATGCGCAGCACCGGCGAGGTGATGGGGCACGCGGCTCATTTTGCCCATGCGTTTGCCAAGGCGCAGCTGGCCGCCGGCACCCATTTGCCTTCCAGCGGCGGCGTACTGATCACGGTGAACGATTTCGACAAGTCGGCGGCGTTAAAGATCGGGCGGGATTTGCACCGGATGGGTTTTGCATTGTATGCGACAAGCGGCACGGCCGTTGCGCTGCAAAAAGTGGGCCTGCCCGTCATCGTGGTCGAAAAAGCGTTTCAGCCCGGCCGAACAACCGTGGATGTGATTACCAACGGCGACGTCAACCTGATCATCAACACGCCGTTAGGGCAGCAGGCGTATGCCGACCAGCAGGCGATGTATTCGGCGGCTATCCGGCATAAAGTGCCGCTGATGACAACGCTGTCGGCGGCGCAGGCGGCGGTGAATGGCATTAAAGCGCTGCGCGAAAAAGGGCTGACAGTGCGCAGTTTGCAGGCGCACCATGCTTTGAGGAAGATCGGTTGACGCCGAACCTGATTTTGGATTTTTGGATTGGATGGGGGGTGTGACACATGCTGCGTGACCCATCTCATCACGCAGCACGCAGCACGCATCATTAACCATCAGTCTGTAGGCGGGGGAGCGGTTTTTGTGCGGACCACAAGGACGGAACAAGGCGCTTTTTCGGCGATGTGGGGCGTGACGCTGCCGACGAGCAAATCGTTCCAGAAGTTGCTGCCGGCTCTGGCGCCCACAACCACCAGATCGTAGTCTCCTTCTAGAGCTTCCAAAGCGATTTCATCGGCGACCACGCCGCGGCGCATTTTTAGTTTGCCGGTAACGCCCTGGTCGGTGAGGTAGGCGGCGGCCCAGGCGAGTTGTTGGGCCAGGGGAGTTTTGGTTTGCAGTAGGGCGGGGAGCGTTTCATCCATGCTCTCCAGACCGGCATACATCACGGGTAGGGGGTCGCTGACAAAGAGGAGATCGGCAACGGCCGTATTCTTTTTGGCCAATTTTATCCCTGCTTTTACCACCTGCCGGTCAATTTTTTGGCCGGAAGTGCAAATGAGAATGCGATGGAGGGCGACGGCTTCCTCTTTGACGATGAGCACGGTGGCTTTGGCGCGGTCAATCACTTTCTGGGTCACTTTGGGGCGGAAACGGTCGAAAAAGCCGCGAACGATATGATCGCCAACCACAATCAGGTTGTATTTGCCTTCTTTGGTTTCGCGGATAATTTCGTTGGCCGGGGTTCCTTCGCGGATGACGAGGTGAACATCGGGCAGATGGAGACTGGATTTGGCCTCAGCCAGGGCGGCTTCGGCCAACGGCCGTGCGGCCGGATTGTCGATGACCGTGAGCAGGGTGACCGGCGATTGACCCGGACGGGCGATGAGGCTGCCAAACAACAAGGTTGCTCGGGCGTGGGGCATTCCGCTAACACAAATCAGAATTTTCAACGGCCGTACTCCTGTAATGGTTAGAGCCAGAGCCAGAAGGCGGCGCCTGGCTTTAGTGATGATTAAAAATCGGGCATATTGCCGCCCAGCAAGCGAATCAGCACCAAAATGGCGCCAATCAAGGGTAATAAAGAAAACAGCAGGCGAATGCGCGGGCCGGCAAAAAAGCGCGTCGACATAGCCCCAATTTGCGCGCCGATGGCTGCGCCGGTGTGCATGACCAGCGCCATCAAAATATCTACGTTGCCTTTTAGGGCGTGGGTAAGCGTGCCGTAACCGGCCGAAAACATAATTTCAAATAAGTCTGTGCCGACGGCGACATGGGTGGGCACGCCAAGCACATAGATCAACATGGGCATCCGCACAAAACCGCCGCCGACGCCCAATGCGCCGGCTAAAATGCCGGTAATGAACCCCACGCCGATCACAATCCATAAAGATATTTGCTCGATACCGGAGCCGGGAAAAGCGACCATCGGCCAGATGTGGATGCGGCGCACGGCGCGGGTAATGCGCCCGAAGGCGACGACGTCTTTGTGGGCTGTGTGGGTAACGGCCGTTTGCCGGCTCATACGAATGGCGCTGATACTTTCCCAGGCCGTGAAGAAGCTGATCGCCAGTAGAATGACGACATACGTGATGCCGATGACCTGATCGATATTGCCCATTACTTTGAGCATCTCAATGATCCGCGCCCCAATTTCCACGCCGGAGATTGTGCCGACAATCATCACAAAACCGAGGCGGACATCCACATGCCCCAACGTACGATGACGTTTGGCCGCGACAATGGATTTGCCGGTCATGTGGGCCAGGTCTGTGCCGACGACAAAGTTCATCGGTACGCCAGACCAAAACATGAGTGGCCCGGCAAGGAAACCGCCGCCAACCCCAAAAAATCCACCCAAAAGACCTACCAAAAAGCCAATGCCAATGAGAAAAAATGGGTTGATGGTAACGCCGCTGATTGGAAAATCCATTCGGTTAGTCTACCTTTTCCAGGCCGAGGCGCTCGATGAGAAAAGAGGTGAGCCATTCTAAGGCGACGCCCTGCACGACAATGAGCAGGAGCGAGGCTGCCGCGTAGATAATGGGATGCAGGTGGAACAGTTGGTTGAGGGGCGCGCCCAAAAAGCGCAGCGCGAGCAAGAAATAAACAACCAGCAAAACAGCGTAGATGAGAAGTTCCAAGACAAAATTTCGGACAATGCGGCGGGTTCTGGGTTTCATCTTGTTTTCCTTTGCGTTTGCCAAAGCAAAATCTAGCGTGATTCCAGTAGAGGTGGGTGGGATTATACAGACCCCAAGGGTTTTTTCCGACCAAAGAGTAGACCCCAAGGGTTTGTTCTTGAGAATTTGGATTGCTTGGGTGCCAAACCCTTGGGGTCTTGGGTGATTAGACCCCAAGGGTTTATTTCGACCAAACCCTTGGGGTCTTGGGTGCGAAAGTTGAACAGTTACCAAATTTGTTTAATTGTAACCTAATTGTCAATTTGGCAACGGCCGTTCCTCAATTCAGCCGCTGTTCTGCCGGCAATCGGACACAGCTTATTCCAGGCGATTTGGGAAAGACAAATTGCAAGGTCGGGTTTGTATGGTATGATCCTGAAATGGAGACAGGCGGCTTGCTGGCCTATTTCCGGGGACAGGTAGCGCATGGACCGGCATTCGGATGAGAAGGCCGGTTGACGAGGTGAAGGTTCCCCACCGCGAGGTGGGCGCTAACCGGCAGCTAATCCAGATGCCGGGAAAATCGAAAGATCAGCGGATGCCTTCCAGAATCACCACAATTCTGACTCTGTGCCCCTTCAGAGATGCGAGGCGCCAAAAGCGCCGGGCAACCGGCGAACAAAGCGCATCGCATGTGGGATAGGCTGCTGGCTAAAACGCCGGTAGTCCATAATTCATTGAGGGGCGTCCCCCAAAATCAACGAAAAATTGAGGGCCGCCATACTGGTAAACAAGCAACGATGAACGGTTTGCAGGTAACTGCTGGCTGTTTGGCTGTTGGTTGCTACCAATTCGCAGATGGTTTGGAGGCTTATTATGTGTGGTATTGTTGGGTATATCGGTTCGCGGGAAGCGTCGGCGGTAGTGGTGGGCGGCTTGAAGAAGCTGGAATATCGCGGCTATGATTCCGCTGGGGTGGCTGTTTTAGCGCAAAATGGGCACATTGAACTGCGGCGGGACGTGGGTAAATTGTCTAATTTGCAGGCAACGCTGGCGACCTCGCCGCTGGCAGGGCAGATTGGCATTGGGCATACGCGCTGGGCGACGCATGGCGCGCCGAGTGAGCGTAATGCCCATCCGCATGTGAGCATGAACGGCCGTGTCGTGGTTGTCCACAATGGCATCGTCGAAAATTTCGCCACCTTGCGCGATGAGTTGGAAGCCGAAGGCGTGGTGTTTGAGTCGGATACCGATACGGAAGTGATTGTGCAGATGATCGAGCGGTATCTGGAGGCGGGGGAGGCGTTGGAAACGGCCGTGCGCCATACTTTGCAGCAGTTGAAAGGAGCCAATGCCGTGGTGGTTATGAGCCAGGACCGCCCAGACACCTTGTTGTGCGCCCGATTGGGCAACGCCGGCGGCATTACCCTGGGCCTGGGTCAGGATGAGATGTTCATCGCCTCCGATATTCCGGCGATTTTGGAATATACGCGGCAAATGATTTTTCTGGAAAACCGGCAGATCGCCCGGCTGACCAGACAATCTTATGAGATAACCGACCTGGACGGCCGTTCTGTGCTGCCGGAAATCCATCAGATTAGTTGGGACCCGGTCAGCGCGGCCAAGGGTGAGTATAAACATTTCATGCAGAAGGAAATCCACGAGCAGCCCCAGTCGTTGATTGACACGGTGCGTGGGCGGGTGGATTTTGAAAACGGCCGTGTCCATCTGCCGGAAATGAACCTGACCCCGGAACTGGCGCAGCGCGTGCAAAAGCTAATCATCATCGCCTGTGGCACGAGTTATTACTCCGGTCTGGCGGGCAAATTTATGTTCGAGTCGATTGCCAGGCTGCCGACCGAAGTGGCGTATGCTTCGGAGTTTCGCTATTACGACCCGATAGTGGATGCGGGAACGGCCGTGCTGGCTATTACCCAATCCGGCGAAACGGCCGATACATTGGCCGCCTGCGAACTGGCCAAACAAAAGGGGGCTACCCTGTGGTCGATTGTCAACGCTGTGGGCAGCCAGGCGACCCGTATCTCGCATGGCTATATCCCCATGCAGGCCGGGCCGGAAATCGGCGTGGCCAGCACAAAGGCGTTTACCACGTCGCTGGTAGACCAGTACATGTTGGCTTGCGCCCTGGGCGAACTGCGCGGCGCGCTGTCGCCAGAACGTTTGCGCCAGTTGGTGGATGATCTGGCGCAGCTGCCGTATCTGGCAGGGCAAGTATTGGAGCATGATGATGAATACGAGGCGCTGGCCGGCCTCTTTTTCAAGGCCAAAAATTTCCTCTACCTGGGACGCGGCATCAATTATGCGGTGGCGCGAGAAGGGGCTTTAAAGTTGAAGGAAATCAGCTACATTCACGCCGAAGGCTACCCGGCCGGGGAGATGAAGCATGGTCCCATCGCCCTCATTGACGAAACGATGCCGGTGGTGTGCCTGGCCACGCAGGACGCATTGTACGATAAGATGATCAGCCAGATTCAGCAGGCGAAGGCGCGAGACGGCATTGTGCTGGCCGTGGCCACCGAGGGAGACGAGGCCATCCGGGCGGAAGCGGATCATGTGTTGTATGTGCCGGCGACGCCGCCGCTGTTGTCGCCGGTGGTGAATACGATTCCGCTGCAATTGTTTGCCTATTATGTGGCTGTGCGCCTGGGCGCGGATGTGGATCAGCCGAGGAATCTGGCGAAGAGCGTGACGGTGGAATAGACGGCCGTAACCTTTGAAGGGGTTATTTACCTTTTGTGGTGTGTCAGGTATCAAAGGTTTGGTGGTGATGAATTGGCCAAGAACTGAAAACAGGGCGTCCGCCGGGGATGATAGAAAGCGTTAAAAAGGATGATCGAAGGATGAGCGAAGGATGAGCGAAGGATGACCGAAGCAAGGCGGGGGAAACGGCCGTTTGCAGCGCAAAAACAATAAAAAATGGCCTCGAATTGGCCAGTTGTTTACGTTAACGACAAAGGGCTGCTCATGCAGCCCTTTGTCTATAGGCGGCGCTGCTTTGGTCGCTGGCCGACTGTTTGAACCGGCGCAGGAGATTGGGGAAGTTGGGAACGGCCGTTTGGGAGGAACGGCTGAATCTGCCGTGGACGGGAGGGCGGGGACCGCCTTAAATGTACGCCAACGCCATCTTCACTTGCTATGCATCAAGAACTATTTTTACTTTATCTTCTTCGAGTCCTTAGTGGTTTGCTAACCACCAAGCGTTTGCATTATCAATTGTCTTGTTAAAAGTCTCAGAATACCGATTACAGACGGCTAAGTAAGTTACCAGTGCAATTATTGTCTCATAATGTTCTGAGTATTTTGGGGTCTGATCTTTCATTTTAGTTTGCCTCTCTGAAGAAACGTATAAATTGAAATTAAGCAACCTAATGGTTAGGTTTAGCTGCGACTGCGCCCACCCAACCTACACTCGCGCGATCCCCACCGGCGCAACCGTCAGCTGGAACCAATGGTAGACCCCGCCCAGGTTCACCCGACGCCCCAAAATGAGATCCACACTGCCCACCACGACGAACCGTGTTTTATGCCTCAACCTTCAGGGCTGTACTCCATCTGTGTAGCAGACCCAAAGCCAAGTAGCCATTTCAAATAGGCGAAATGCTCAGTCTTGACTGGCACAAAGCCAAGACGTTCATACAAGCGACGAGCTGCTGGATTCGTGTCTATGACGTCGAGACGAACTGACCGATACCCTTCTTTGTGTGCATACTCCATGAGGCTATGTAAGAGCTTGGTGCCAATGCCACTGCCGCGCATTTGGGGAGAAACGCTTATTCCATCCATCAACAACTGGTCAGCGATCTGATTTCGTTCAAATAACGCAAGAACCAGGACAGCACGAATTGCGTTCAAGATCCCAAGATTCTTTTTTAACACGCGCAATGAAATACCGCCCGTGAGCGAGCCTTGTGCTACCTTGAAGCCAGCGATTCCAACCAATTCATTACCCCTTATTGCAACGAAAGAAAATCTTGGATCGAAACCTTCAGCCAGAACTGCAATTCGTGAAATGGGGTTGGGCATAGCTATTGAGAGCTTGGCTCCAAACGCTGCATCGTACAATTCGGCGGCGGAAGAACGCAATTCGTCGGGAAATCCCCGTTGAATTTTAACCTCATCACTCACAGTCTTTATCTCCTGAAGCCTAACGCCCGCTTCACCTGCGCTGGCGCGGTCATCCAACGCTTTTGCCATTCACCAAATGGTGAGCCGTCCGAGGCATCTCGCCAGCGTCAAGTGGAAGGATTGTTAGGTCCTCTTCTCTTTCTGTGCAACAACTTCCAACACCTTTGCCGAAGCGATTGTTATGACCTGGCTGATTTTGGCGCTGGTGGTTGCCCACGATTTTAACGAAAGACGGCCGTTTCCCTTCTATGCAATTAACCTGCCGTTTTTATTGACCTATCAAAGTGCCGAGTTTCTGCAAAACTTCATTGAGGGTGGAAGATGGCAACTTACACACAAACTCTGCTTGTCGAGCTTTCCAATCAAGACTTTTTATCTGGTCTGATAAAATCGCGCCACCAATTTTCAACCCCTCCGGTATGAATACTTCAAAGGGATAATTTTTGATTTGGCTCGTAATCGGACATAAGATCGCCAAACCGACCTTGTCGTTATAAGCTGCCGGAGACAAAACTAACGCTGGTCTTCGCCCTGGTTGCTCATATCCAGCTTGTGGATTGAAAGTTATCCATACAATATCACCACGATTCGGAATGTATGCCATAGGTTCACCAAATTTCATTGCCTACAGCATCGCCCGTATCAGTTTCGTGATGAATGTTGTCGCTATTAACGCCAGCTAACAATTTTTCCAGCGTCCAAGTGGGCGTGGATACTGGCTTGATGACAATTTGACCATCAACGAATGAGATTTCAACAGCCGAATCATTTTCTAATTGCGCATCGAGCGCAAACGCTTTTGGAATTCTCAGGGCAAGACTATTGCCCCATTTCTGAACTTTTGTGAGCATAAGGTATCTCCTTTTGTATCTACAACAAAGATACACTTTTTACTCAATTCATCAGGCTCTTTCCCACGAGAAAAGAGAATGCCTAACGCCAGCGTCAGCCTGGAAGCGTTGTTAGGACTCTCTGCCTTTCTGAGCAACAATTCCCAGCGCCTTTGCCAGAAGCGACTACCCATGACTTAGCCGATTTTGGTGCTGTTTGTTTTTCATGCGGCCATTTTCGTATCTATGTTCTATAAATACTTTGCGCACCATTCGGGTCACAAAATTCGAGTTGATGCAGTTGTTATGGATTTTTCTAGCCCAACTTTCTTGCGATATACACACCATAACTGTAGTGAGCTTTGTATTTCTCATATAGCTCAATTTCTCGGTTTTCTGCTTCAACTATGGCTTGTGCTTCTTCACTGTTGCCGTTTCGATCAAGGAAATCCTGAAAGCTATCCCGCATAGGTTGATAGTAATTATCCAACCAACAATGCTCTGGTAAAACAAAATAGCCAATCGGAGAATAACCGTTCTTCTCCAGTAGGCCAATCTTTGCGGAAGCCACATCGATTTCAGGATATTCACCCTCCCAATGTTTTTGGAGTTCCGATGGACGGGATGATGTAATCCAGGTAATCTCCGAAACGATCAGTAGTCCACCAGCTTTCAGGTAACGATACCAGTCTATTACCCCCCTTTCAAAGCCGATATTGTATATTGCACCTTCAGACCAGATAATATCAAATTCCTCATTTTCAAAGGGTAGATTGTCCATTGAACAGCAAAGCGGTGTAATTTTTTCAGAAAGTCCTATACTTTCTGCCCTACTTTCCAGCACTTCAAGAAAGACTTGGAGAAAATCTACGGCCGTAATCTGAGCGTTCAATAGACGAGCAAGTAATAGGGTGGAAGCTCCTGTGCCGCAGCCTATATCGGCAACCTTTAGTAGCGCAGCCCGATCTATCATGGCCAGACTGAGGGCCTTTTTTGTCTCGGCATCCCCGCCTGGACCTTGCCGGTTTGCATATTTATGGAGGTCTACCAAAAGTTGATAATCTTCCATTGACTTTTCCTTTTCAGTTTGCAGTTCTAACGTCACCATCAGCCGCACTGCCGCGGGTCACTAAAACCTTTGCCAATCACCAAAACGGTAGCAATCTGAGGACTCGCGCCAGCGTCGGATGGATGGCGTGTTAGGACTTCTTTTCTTTCTGAGCAGCAATTTCCAACGCCTCTGCCCCAAACGACCACCCCATCTTGACTGAAAACTACGAAGCCGCGTCAGGCATTGCAGCTTGCTTCAAAACATCAGTAGCCCACTGATTGATACTCTTGCTGTTGACTTCTGCTGCTGTAGCGACTGCCATATGAATCTCTGGCGGAATCCGTAGCGTCAATTTGCCTGAATACGACCGTTGCGGAGGCTGTCCAATTTTTTCACACACTTCAAGGTAATGATGCACAGCGTCGTGAAAAGCCGATTCCAATTCTTCTACGGTATTGCCATGAAAGCCAACAATGTCCCGAATCCCAACAATATGTCCAACGAAGATTTTGTCTACCGGGTCGTATTCAACTTTTGCGGAATAGTTTTGGTAAGTCATTTCGTTCATGGGGTTACACCTGCCCTCTGTAAGAATTCGCGCACATCTTTCACACGATAACGCAACGCTTCTTTTCCAGGGTGGGGCCGATGAAAATCGGCGCGTTGCCCATTCAAAATGAAGGTCACCCGTGAACCACTTCCCTCAATAACCTGGCACTCAAGAGCCACAAGTAAAGATTCGATGCTGCGCCATTCAATGTTGCCGTTAATTGGATCGGCAAAGATTGCGGAAAGTGTTTTGCGCTGCTTTGTATTCATCCTGATTATGATAGCAGATAATGCCGTCACTTTCCAGTATTGCTGCCGCCCCTAACTATTCATTAGGCCGCGTTACTTATAAAAAAATGTAAAATTACTATAGTAGCCCACGGCCGTTTCCCCAATATATCATCTCGGAAACGGCCGTTACAAGTACCAACGAACACCTACCCACATTCGAATAACGGGAGGTTACGGCCGTGGATGGGAGGGCAGGGACCGCCTTAGGCAACGGGGTACATTGCGGTCGTGCTAAACGATGTCATTAAATTCCTGGTGACAATGGCTGCATTCATCGTAGTCTACGGGCGTTTTCCCAAAACAACAATGGCAAGTACGGTACATTTCCTCATCATACATGTAGACAAATGCCATCGTTTTGTTGAGCGCCGTCATGTGGAGATACCCACTTTCTAAAACCGTCGCTTCGATGAGAACATCGCTTTTGTAAAAATGAACCGTGCGGTCTTGCTCTTTCACAAACCGGAGGGTGGATCGGGTTTCTGGAGCACGGCCGTGTCTGCTGCGGTAACTGTTTTCTTCGATATTGATGTGGACTGTAATGAGGTGTTTGGCGTTGTGCCATGTGCCATCCAAGGCGTCTAGCAGGGTACGCTGCACCTGACGACGCTCTGGCCGCTTGCCGCCACGATCGCCGGTGCGCCAGCGCCTGGCGCGGACGAACTGGTTGGCGTCACATTGGGGACAACGGCCGTTTACAATTCGATTTCCACATTCCGTGCAATTTTCGTCTGCCAAATTTGCTCCTTTACCTGGAGATCGGCTTAATTACCAAGTGTCTCATGTTTGCCAACCGGGTTTGTTTTTGAACATATTGCGAAGCCTTCCTTGTTGCTTTCCTCTAACGGGCACTACTTGCAAACGATGCTTCAAAAGAAACGGCCGTGTCATCTGACCAAGTGTCATGTGCTGCCATGACATCATTTCACCAACTCCTCCGCAATCAACTCCGCCTGCTTCAGCACCGTGTCCGTCGCCAGCTTCTGCATGTCCGGCGGGTAGCCATACTCCCGCAGGGTGCGCTTCACAATCACCTTCAGCTTGGAGCGCACACTCTCCTTAAGCGTCCAGTCAATCGACGTGTTGGCGCGCACCCGCTCCGTGAGGACGACGGCCAGCTCGCGCAGCATTTCCTGCTGCATCAGTTCGCGGACGCTGTCGTTGTTGGCCACGGCCGTATAAGACGCATACTCAAACTCCGTCAGCCCCATTGCGGCCGCTTCCCACCCTACAACCCCGCCAGTATCTCCCGAAAGCTTACCAGCCCTGCTTCTAAATTCTCCACAATCTCCGCCGCCAAATCATCCGGCTCCGGCAAATTGTCCAGGTCGGCCAGACTTTAATCCTTCAGCCAGAAGATGTCCAGGCTCGTTTTGTCTCGTGCGATAATCTCTTTGTAGCTGTATTTGCGCCAGCGCCCTTCTGGATTCGTCTCCGCATTCCAGGTTCCCGTGCGCTGGTGGCGGTTGGTCGGGTGATAACAGGCGATAAAATCAGCCAAATCCTCAAGGCGCAGCGGTTTCTTTTTCAGCGTGTGGTGGATATTCGTGCGGTAATCGTAATACCACACTTCTTTCGTCCACGGTTCTTTGCTGGCGACCTGGTTGTCGAAGAAAAGCACATTGGCCTTCACGCCCTGAGCGTAAAAGATGCCAGTGGGCAGACGCAAAATGGTGTGCAGGTCGGTGGTTTCTAGCAGTTTTTGGCGCACGGTTTCGCCGGAGCCGCCTTCAAACAGCACGTTATCTGGCACGACTACGGCCGCCTGCCCACTGCTTTTGAGAATCGTGCGGATGTGCTGCACAAAGTTCAACTGCTTGTTGGAGGTGGTCGTCCAGAAATCCTGGCGATTGTAGGTCAGGTCATCCCGTTCCTGCTCCCCGTCATCGTTGGTGAAGCTCATCGAGCTTTTCTTGCCGAACGGTGGATTCGCCAGCACGTAATCAAAACGCCGTCCGTCATCGGCCACCAGGGAATCGTTACTGGAAACGGGACTTTCGCCGTCGATTTCGCCGATGTTGTGCAGGAACATGTTCATCAGGCACAGACGGCGCGTATTGGACACAATTTCATTGCCGGAGAAGGTGCTGTGTTTAAGGAACTCTTTTTGTCCTTTGTCCAAGGGGTAGTTGGCAACCAGATAATCATAAGCGGCTAAAAAGAAACCGCCCGTGCCACAGGCCGGATCGCCAATGGTTTTGCCCGGTTGGGGCTGCACACAGGCGACCATGGCGCGGATGAGCGCACGCGGCGTGAAGTATTGACCCGCCCCCGACTTGGTATCTTCGGCGTTCTTTTCCAGCAAGCCTTCGTAGATGTCGCCTTTCACGTCTGAGCCGAGGATCACCCAGTTGGTATCGTTGATCATGTCGATGAGACGATACAGTTTGGCCGGGTCCTGGATTTTGTTTTGCGCTTTGGTAAAGATTTGGCCCAACATGCCCGACCCTGCCCCCAATTCGCGCAGGAGGGTAAGGTAATGCACTTCCAATTCTGCCCCCTTTTTACTGCGCAGGCTTTGCCAGTTGTATTCTGGCGGGATGCCCACATCCCGATTATAGGGTGGTTGGCTGTACTCATCGGCCATTTTGAGGAAGATGAGGTAGGTGAGCTGTTCCAGATAGTCGCCGTAGCCCACGCCATCATCGCGCAGGGTGTTGCAGAAGCTCCACACTTTGGAAACGATACTTGCTGTGTTGTTGTTTTCCATCATAAATTCCCTTATTTATCAAAACCCTATCGTACGGGCGGGACAGGCGGTCAACACCTCAGCCATTCACCAACGCCTCGTCACCCGCCTGTCTCGCCCTGTTCGCTTCCTCACAGAACCAACACCACCACCATCTTAGGGGCGGGACAGGCGGGCAACACCTCAGCCATTCACCAACGCCTTGTCACCCGCCTGTCTCGCCCTTTTTCGCGGGGCAACACCTTCGCCATTGGGCGAGACGGCGCGGAGAGAAGACCCAACGTTTCGGTTAGGAAATACCGCGCCCTCCCGCCCCTACGGGTGATACGTCATGTTGGCGAGAAGCGCATCCAAATTGTCCCGATCTTCTGCCCAACGCGCCGGATTATCAATGATGTATTGGCGCGTGGCCTGTAATTCCCGTTCATTGCAAATGATACGTTCGTAATAGCCTCGTTGCCAAACCTTTGCCCCTGTGCTGTGGCGGAGCTTGTGAATTCGGGTGGTAACGGCCGTTTTATACCGCCCCACCACGACACCCAACGACCCCGCCAACGCATTTTCAAAATTCCCAGGTTCCATAGACAAATTTGCCTTTGCCGCATAGTCAATGAAGTCAAAAATGACATGCGCATGATTGGGCATCACCATGGATTCGTCAATAAACACATGCTGGGCATGTTCCTGCTCTGGAATTCGCGCCAGGGCAAAGACTGCAATGTCTCGAAATTCCGGGTTGTCAAATAGATTTTGTCGTTCGTGGGTGCAAATCGTCACAAAATACAACCCCGGCGACCGATAATCCCACCCCTGTAAACGGATGGAACGGCGATGATGTTTGTTGGGATCAAATTTGTTCATTAATACACCTCCTGTCTTGCCCTGTTCGCGGACAACCAACCGTGTCAATGGGCGAGACGGCGCGGAGAGAAGACCTATCGTTTTGGTTAAGGTAATATCGCGCCGTCCCGCCCCTACCGGTTTTTGGCGGCGCGGATGCGGGACAGGAGGACGCTGGCCGGTTCATCCTGGGGGTCTTGGGGGACGAGTTGCCCGGCGAATGCTTTTTTGAGGATGGATTGGCGCAGGGCTTCGGCTTGTTGCAAGGCATCGGTGATGGTTTGTTCGAGTTGGTCAATTACGGATAGGCGTAAATCAATTTCTTGAACAATTTGTTTTTGTTCGTTTACAGGGGCTAAAGGTGCAGATAGTGAAGCGAATTTACCCGCACTGAGATGATTTATTCCAACTCCCGATGCAGTTTTAGCAAAAACGCCATTAGTATAAAAATGTTTGAAAAGATGCAAAAAATATTCGCCATATAATGAATCAAGCAATCGAAGACGAATGACCGTATTCTGAAAACAGCAATTCGGAATTTGATCGCGCCATAGTGCTGGCTTACCAACTTGATCAGGACTTCCTGAAGCTTCAGATAGAAGAATATCTCCGTACATCAATTGATACCGTTGGAAATCATCTGGCTTAAATTCCATATCCATCACATCAGTTAAAGCCAAACCATTTTCAGTGATATTTGCGGCTCGAATATATTTTGTTGGGAAGTCTTTTGAACGATTTTTTGGGGATCGCTGTCTGCCAAGTTGGACTTCACCTAAAGCATCAACTTTAACCCAAGCCCACCCGGCCGGAAGCTCAGGCAAGTCGGCGAGTTCGGCAGGGGTGGGGGGGGGGCAGGTCTTTGAGGGGGCGGGGTTTACGCCCTTCTTTGCCATTCGCTTCCCACGCCGCCACCTCTGCCGCATACCGCGCCTGTCGTTCTGCTTGGATGCGCTGGAGCAGGGTTTGCGCGTCTTCCAGTTTGTCCGCGTTCTCTGCCCGCCACTGCGCGGTGAGCTTGCCCTCAAAGGCGTGTTTGAGCAAAGCCTGGCGGTAGGTTTTGAGCTGTGCCTGCGCTAGTTGCAAACTGGAAACCCCGGCATCCAACTCCGTAAACAACTCCTCAATCTTCGCCACAATCCGCTTTTGTTCGTTCAGCGGCGGTAATGGCAAAGGGATTTCATTAACTGTTCTCGATGACAGATGTTTGACAGTGACAGAAGAAGTTTCAGCGTTTATTGCATTGAGATATGGTTGTAAACATAAAAACAAAAAATCTTCGTAATAATTTTCTGACTCAAATAAGATTCGACAAACTCGTTGGTTAAGTAACCCTTGTTCACCCTGCCATCTTGCGACTTTGAAATCCCCATCCATTCCAATCAAAATATCTCCACGATTCACTAAAAATTCATCGGGAAATTCACCAAGATAATGGTTTTCAGTTTGACCTTTATCAATATCACGTATTCTGATGAGCGGTTTGCCTTCGCCATGAGTAAAAAGTTCTGATTTGAATGCATAGCCGTTTTGAACAGAGGCAACTTCACTCAAAAAAACTCGGTCCCAATGCGGAGCTTTAATAAGCATTTTGTGTTTTCCGCTTAACACGATTTCGGTTGGTTTTAATGATAAAGCCATAATTTACTTGACCAACGCCTCATTCAATTCTGCCATCACGTCATTTTTCCTCATTGTAGGGGCGTACCCTTGTGGTCGCCCTGTTGGTAATCGGGCGTAACATGGGCGGGCACAAGGCCACGCCCCTACCGGGATAATGCCTCATTCAATTCTGCCATCACGTCATTTTCATCGTAGGGGCGGGACAGGCGGGTAATACCTTGACCGTTCACCAACACCATTTCACCCGCCTGTCTCGCCCTGTTCGCGGACAACCAACCGTGCCAATGGGCGAGACGGCGCGGAGAAAAGACCCATCGTTTTGGTTAAGGTAACACCGCGCCGTCCCGCCCCTACACAACATCCACATCACCATCGTAGGGGCGGGACAGGCGGGTAATACCTTGACCATTCACCAACACCATTTCACCCGCCTGTCTCGCCCTGTTCGCGGACAACCAACCGTGCCAATAGGCGAGACGGCGCGGAGAGAAGGCGTATCGTTTTGGTTAAGGTAATACCGCGCCGTCCCGCCCCTACACAACATCCACATCACCATCGTAGGGGCGGGACAGGCGGGTAATGCCTTGACCGTTCACCAACACCATTTCACCCGCCTGTCTCGCCCTGTTCGCGGACAACCAACCGTGCCAATGGGCGAGACGGCGCGGAGAAAAGACCCATCGTTTTGGTTAAGGTAATACCGCGCCGTCCCGCCCCTACACAACATCCACATCACCATCGTAGGGGTGGGACAGGCGGGTAATGCCTTGACCGTTCACCAACACCTCGTCACCTGCCTGTCTCGCCCTGTTCGCGGACAACCAACCGTGCCAATGGGCGAGACGGCGCGGAGAAAAGACCCATCGTTTTGGTTAAGGTAATACCGCGCCGTCCCGCCCCTACCGGGTCAATGTCTCGTTTAATTCCGCCATTACGTCATCCATCTGCCCGCCAAAAAGCTGGTACATGCGCCCCAAACCACCCTGGGCGTCAAAAGGAGCCATCTCCACATCATCCCGTTCAATGTGGTAAGAACTAATCATGTGGTCGCGTATCAGGCGCAGCCAAGCCATTTGCGCTTCGTTAAACTTTTCGCCTTGCCCCGCGTGCCACGCCATCACCCAGGTCTGGAAATTGCGCCGCACCGTGTCGCCATAATCGGCCAACTGCGCATCCAGGCCGCTCACGCGGCGCAGCAAAGCCACCAACATCGTCAGCTCCTGCACCGGCTGGCTGCCCTTGTAGTTGTCCAGTTGGGCATACGCCTGCCACACCCGCGCCGGAGCCAGCGCCGGTTTCTCCCGCTTCAACGTCACCAGCACCTCATGGATCAGGGCATACGTCACCTCATGGCGGCGGTAAGGCTGGGCAAAAAAGATGGTCAACGCCTCCAATTGATCCTGATACACCTTGAAAAAAGCGGCCATCTCATCAGCCAGCTTTTGGGCGTTGGCGGCGGCATCGTCACTCCAGCCCGCAAACAGCACCTCATCCAACGTGTCATGGTCTAGCGTCTGCTCATGCGCCCGCCGGATGCTGTCCAGCAGGTCGATGAGCGCTCCGGTTAGCGGCTGGGCGGCATTCTGCACCAACTGCGCCTGCGATTCCTGCCGTTGGGCGTCGCCGGGGTCATTGCCGGGCGGCATGTTCGTCAGCGCCAGCGCCTTCGTTTCCACCGTGTCTGTGTCAATGGCGTGCAACAAATTGCCGATGAACTGGCTCAGAGGTAGTCCGGCGGCGGCTTCAATTTGCGCCCGTTCCTCCTCCCCAATCTGCTTATTCAACCGCGCCAACCGCCCCGCCAGTGAACTCACCGCCTCACTGTCAGACGCGCCCATCATCACCCCATAGAGCAAATCCTTGAGCGGCACACCCGGCTTGGTAATCAACGGCTGGCTGGCCGTTTTCAGCGATTTGGTCACGCCGATGGCATCCACAATCACATAATGGGTCTTGGCGCTGCGAGCCGAGGGGGTCACTTTGCGCAGGTCGTCATGCTCCAAGGTGCGCGTGCCGCGTCCCTTCATCTGCTCAAAATAGTTGCGGCTCTTCACATCCCGCATAAAGAGCAAACATTCCAGCGGCTTCACATCCGTCCCCGTGGCAATCATATCAACCGTCACCGCAATGCGCGGGTTGTACTCATTGCGAAACTGCTGCAAAACCGATTTGGGGTCTTCGTCGCTCTTGTAGGTCACTTTTTTGCAGAAGGCATTGCCCTCGCCAAACTCCTCACGCACCGTCTGGATGATGTCGTCGGCGTGGCTGTCGGTCTTGGCAAAGATAAGCGTTTTAGGCACTTCCGTCCGTCCGGGAAAAATGCTGGGCAGGCTGTCACGAAAGGCACGCACCACCGTGCGAATCTGGTCAGGATTGACAATATCCTTGTCCAACTGCTGTCCCCGATACACCTCATCCTCGTCCTGCTGTTCCCACCGGCGGCGGCGGCTCAGTTTCTCCCGCTTTTCCACCAACTGCTCGGCCGTCAATCGCCCACCCTGCTTCGTCACCCGCGTATCGATGAGGTAAATCTCATTGCCCACATTGACACCATCAGCCACCGCCTTCTCATGGTCATAATCACTGACCACATTCTTTCTGAAGAAACCGTAAGTGCGGTTGTCGGGCGTGGCCGTCAGGCCAATCAGGTAGGCGTCAAAATATTCGATGACCTGTCGCCACAGGTTGTAGATAGAGCGATGGCACTCATCAATGATGATAAAGTCGAAAAATTCCGGCGTGATTTTGGCATCATACACCACCGGCATCGGCTCTTTGGGCTGCACCAGCTCGTTGGGGTTGATCTCTTCAGCCGCATCATCCAACTCCTGATCCTTGAGAATGGAATAGAGGCGCTGGATGGTGCTGATGCACACCTGGCTGTCCTTGGCAATGTAGGCAGATTTAAGCCGCTGCACGTTGTAGAGTTCGGTGAACTTGCGGTTGTCGTCGCTCGGGGAGTAGGCCATCATTTCCTGCTCGGCCTGTTCGCCCAGGTTCTTGGTATCGACCAAAAAGAGCACCCGTTTGGCGTCGGCAAATTTGAGCAGACGGTAAATAGCGGTGATGGCGGTAAACGTTTTGCCGGAGCCGGTCGCCATCTGAATGAGGGCGCGGGGTTTGTCCTTCTTGAGCGATTCATCCAGATTGTTGATGGCGCTAATCTGGCATTTACGCAGGCCGGTTTCATCGAGCGGGGGCAGATTTTGTAAACGGCCGCGCAGGGTTTGCGGCTGTGTCAGCCATTCTTGCAGGGTTTCGGGACGAGGAAAGTTGAAGATTTCGCGGGAACGGGGCGTGGGGTCGTGGGCATCAGTGAAGCGGGTGATCACGCCAGTCGATTCAAACAGGAAGCGCAGCGGTTCCTTGTTGTTGACCCATTTCAAGTTGGCGGTGGCGTAACCTTCGGTTTGGCTTTCGTGAAACGTTAGGCGCTGCCCTTCTTCTTCCCGCTTGGCTTCAATCACACCCACTGCTTTGCGCTTGACGAATAGGACGTAATCAGCCGGGCCGACATCGGTCTGGTATTCGCGCACGGCCTGACCGAGACCCGCGCTGAAGTTGATGGCGGTTTTGTCCTGCACTGCCCAGCCAGTCTGACGCAGCATCTGGTCGATTTGGTCACGCGCGATTTGTTCGGGATTTTGATTTTGGGTCATAAGGTTCGTTTAGAAACAAAAAAGCCACCCAAGCTGGTTACCTGAAGTGTGGGTTCGGTAACGGCCGTTTCGGGTGGCTTTAAAAATTCAATTGTGCTGTCAATAATTGCTTAGGCACCACTTTCGGTAACCTGGCCGCGTTCCTCACGATGGAACCCACACGGGGTTAAAGATAACATAAAGATTCTCGGCTGACTACCAGAACCAATGTACTATTCGCGTTGACGCGACGACATTTGTTCTCCCCAAAGTGCTGCCGCATGGAGGAGTTGGGCCTTTGCACTTTGGAGACAGATGTTCGCTGATTAAAATGCTTTCTTGTGCCTGTCAGATCTCGTTTTCGCTCCGCTGTTAAAAGCAAGATTCTCAAGGATCTTGCCAATTGTTGTAGTTCCCCATTCGTATTCCTAATTGCGCAGGAGATTCGGCCAGAGCGGAAATTTCAGGTGACTGCGCAGCACAACCTGGGGGGAACCCCAATGGCCTGTTAACGCAAAATCATGGGCAAAAACTGGAGTGGTCCTGCGGCTGTGCAACCGCCCGCAGAGGTGCTGCCCAGCGTACGCGGGGCCACATAGAGGAGGGCGCCATTAGAAAAAGTCACCCATCGCGGCGTGCCGGTGGCATTATACGCAGTGCATGTGCGATTCCCTGTCATGGGGTCAATGAAGACCGCATAGGTGGGAATGTTCGCTGTCACCGTGGTATCCACTTGGCCGACGGCATTAAAGGTGTGGAGCCAATGATAGGTATGGGCGGTTGTTTCGCCAGCTTCCTGAGCGCCATCCGCCACGTAGTTGGGCGCATTTGCCCAACGAGCCAGCGCGGAAGCCGGGTCGGCCAGCGATTCGTATTGCCACAAAATATCATGCCAGTGCCCTTCAGCGCCAGGGGCGGCGTAGAGTGCGTTGAGATTGCGAATCACATAATCAGGGCGGTGTCCAAGATAAAGCGAGCTGCCCGTCAGAGGCAGGAAGTTGATGCCGTGAATCTCTTCTGGGTTGGCCGTCCACCATGTGGCGTAGGCGATGCCGTGCCCCCAAAGAATGCCGGTCGTCTCAAAGGGATAGGGTGTGGGGAAAACTTCTTCATCCACATCAAACCAATACTGCTCAATGGCTTGCTGTTCGGTGGTGTAAATAAAAATGCCCGCATCACGCATCGCCTCGTTGCCAATAGCCGATCCCCATTGGATCATGCCCGCTGCGAAATTCATCGCCTCTGAACTAGACTCTTGATTATTACCCGCGCCAAATGCTTGATGGCCGGCCGCCCAACTGTGCCCCGCATAAGCATCGAAGTGACGTAAATAAGGGAAGCGGGTATCTGTACGCTCCCAATTGGCGGCATCCCGTACCAATAATTCGATACTGCCCTCATAGTTGACTGCCCATGCTGGGTCATACTGCGCGATTGTGGCCGCCGCCATCACGTAGTAACCCCAATGAAAATTGTGGTCGTTAATCTGGCTGTCGGCGCCGAAGCCACTGGGATACCCTTGCAGCACATTCCAGTTAGTATCCAAATAGAAGAGGTGGGGGGTTTGTCCATCGAACCAATCTTCCATGGTTCGTTTGAGATAATTCAGGAAGCTGTCCCGTTCGGTTATCATCCCTTGTTGGTGCGCGAGATGAGCAAGTTGGGCAAGGCGATTGAAATTTTTCCCTTCCCAATACGTTTCGCGGGTGTCGGTGGTGTAGTCGTAGTTGCCGCTGGGGTCATACATATCCTGAATATATGTTTGTAGTTGGGCATC
Organism: Chloroflexota bacterium; assembly: GCA_017993775.1. Taxonomy (GTDB): domain Bacteria; phylum Chloroflexota; class Anaerolineae; order Promineifilales; family Promineifilaceae; genus Leptovillus. The sequence continues at coordinate 90,965 of JAGOMA010000004.1, forward strand.
GGTGTACCCATCGAGGCTCTCAATTGCCAGATCGGGCAGGGCAGGTATTACCCCGCCAAACTGCATTTGCGTGGTAAACGCATCTGCCTCATAAAGGCGCATCTCTCCACGCGAGGTGTTGTAACTTAGCCCTGTATTGATGGGCGTGTTGGCCAGATGTAGCCATTGGTGACGGTAGAGCGCTATGAGCGGTAGAGGCGAAAGTGTGCCGCCAGACTCCTTAGCCTCCGTGGTGAGTTGGAAATGAGTGGTAACTTGTTGGGTGGTCCCATCTACGCTGTAATCAACGCGGGTGTCGGTGACAAAGTTGTAGGCGTGTTGGCGAAACAATTCTAACGTGCTGGCGTTGTTGTCTGGCAGAGCGGCTACCGCCAGGTAATTGGTTCCGGTGGGCGTATTGAGCGTTATGTTCAGGCCATCTTGCGTCCATGTCGAGCCTGTGGGAGCAAAGAGGGCGTAGCGCGAGCCAAAATTGTTGCTGGCCGTAAAGGCGAAGACTTCTCCGTCATTCACGATATCCAGAGGCGTAGCCACTAGCTTAATGACGTAAGCGCCGCCTGTCTTTGTAAAGAAGACATAAGGCAAGCCGTGGCCGAAGGTGGCGGAAAGGGAATTGACGCCATCGTCCCAAAAAGCTGTTACTGTCCAATCGGAATAGTCATCAACGCGGGTATTCGGGGCGTTCAGGCCGGCCACGGTTACCTTGAGATGCTCTGCCCCAGGGCCTGGCAGTAGATAGTTGGCGTAGCCGGTTATCGCGCCGGTAGGCGCGGTGTTCGTGCCCGCCTGAAGCTCTCGCGTGTAGCTCATGCGTAGTCCATCCGATCGTGCTTGCATGGAAAAGGGGTGCGGATGCATGATTTGGGAATAGGGTTCGCGGGGAGGAGCCGATGCCGCGCCTTGATTCCAATCCCAGATAAGCGAACTCCACCAATCGTTGGTTTGCAGGGGGCCACTGTAGCTACCTGTGATCTTGGGGGTTGCCGGACTATAGCCGGGATTATCGACGGCCGGCCAGTAGGTGACTGAGGTTTCACCGGCGGGGAGTTGGGTTGTGTAGCAGCCGACACCGGGAAGGGCAACGGCCGTATCAGGCACGCCGAGACAACTCACAGATGCCGGGGTGGGAATGGCTGTGGGGAGTGGCGTTACCGATGGGGTGGGTGTGATCGTGGGAGTGTGGTAAACCGTTGGCGAGGGCGTGGGGGTGATTGTGGGGGAAGATGTCGGGGTTGGCGTATCACAACTGCCGGTGCTTAAGTTGCTAAAGGGCAGGGTTAACTTTGACTGCTGCCCTTGGCTGCTCGTGGCCGAGGTACGGACATCGCTCGGCGCTCCGCCGATGGCATTCCAGAGATGAATTTGAATGACGCCATTGGTTAGGTTGCTGTAACTGCCTGTGGCCGTTTGGATGCCCCCAGAGTTGGTATGGGTATAGGTTTCCCAATCCACTATGGGATTGGTGGCAAAGTAGTTATAAGTTTCAACGCGGTCAGCAGAGCCGTTGCCGTCGAAGTCATAACGAATTTCGGCGTGGATGCCATTGCCAACGGCCGTGCCGGCATCGACAAAGAGCGTAAATTGCGTCGGCTGATTGGTGTAGGTCCCATTCACTCCTGTAATTTGATAGACAAGATGAGCGCCATTACTTGCTTGAGGCATCGTGTCTTTGTCGGCCAAAGCTCCAGCAGCAAACGCCAAATCACCGTTCACCCCAACAGACGCGCCATCTATCAAATAAAGCGTGTTGCCGGTTATATCACACGCACCAGATGTGTGCAGAGGCGTAAATGTGAACGCCGATTGGGTGATAGATAGGATTAGGGGGAGGAGAAAGATGATGAGGGCGAGGAGAAACAGAAAGGATGAAGAATGTGCCGGCCGTTTTAAAGATAATTTCATGTGAACATCTCGTTTCTGAAAACGATTTCAGAAAAATTAAAAAAAATGAGATAAGTTCAACCAATCATACGGCAATCAGGCGTCTTGTCAATAAAATCGACAAGATTAAAATCGGAAATAACGATTTTGGTTGCATTTTTTAGGCTATTTTAGGGATTTTAAACGTTGAAACCGATTTCAAGATAAATCACAAAGCTGCAGAATCCAATAATCAAGCCACCAGATAAGGACTCGAGCAGCATTGGAAAATATGAAATTGAAAGAGCAGTTCTATATTCTACAGCCAGGGGCGTCAGAGAAATTGCGAAGTTGGCTGCCCAGAATCCTATGAAGCCAATTTAGCCATGTCTTTTGATTGGCTTATTTTTTCTCTTCCTTTATTTCTGCTCCTTTGCACCCATAATCAAAAGCCAAAAAGTAAGCCCGAATTCCGCAATAAACCCAACCGTATAACTGACATATGTTATGGCACTGAAGTCCGGCAAAAGGAAGAACTGAACGACAGATAACAACCAGGTAAAACAATGAATCATCAGTACGGTGCCCAAAATTTTGGGCAAGAATCCCGACTTGAAAACTAAATAACCCAAAGGAAAGACCCAGGCGCCAAAAAATATCTGGGCGATCATATACCCATTTTTGTATACATACAGAAAAAACATTGCCATGGCTTGCAGTTGATCGGCCTGGATTGCTTTCAAGTAATCAGCACCGCTTACCAGCTGTAAAGCAGCAAGTTGATGGAGCAAACTACCCGAATATATGGCAACACCGCCCAGGTTTAATAACAAGAACAGCAATGCGATGTTTTTATTAACCGGCTTTAATAACACATACAACGCCCAGGCAGTCAAAAGGAATAATACAGCCCCCAATAGATCAACCATTATGGCGATACGAAACTGCCGCTCAAAAACCAATATATTTTGAGTTGTTGTGGCAGCATCTCCGTAAACAAAAAGTTTAGAACGACCTATCACATCCGCAGTGATGTGCATCACCATGTAGAAAAAATAGAGTAACCCGGCTATTCTTGCGTGTTTATTGATGGTGTTCATTTTTGTCCCCTTTTGGAACGTTATGGGTGAGTTTTGTAATGGTCATTCGTTCCATAAACAAAACTTCACTGCAAAAGGCGCAAAGTTTTTCTCTTTAGTTCTTTGTGTTCTCCGCGCTCTTTGCGGTTTAACAAACAGTTGACCATTACAGGTGTGGATGAGTTTCATTGAATCGCACACAAATAAATTCGCGGCCGACCACGCCTTTTTTGGGTCAGCTAACAGATCGTGTGTGAAAACATGGGCCGGCGTGAAGGCTGTCAGCGCCATTAAAAGTGTTGTCGGCACAAAGAATTTTTCATTTCCCTTCTTCTTGATATCCCAGATAGGTTTTTTTAATCTACCGACGGGTGTCGCAGAAAAATGATGCCCAGCCAGACGAACCAGATGATTTGGCCCAGACCGAAAACTCCAACCAGGGTGTCGGTCAACCCTGGGATAAGGGAGATGATGCCCACTGCGCCAACCACCAGCCCAATGACATTCAGCCCCTTGGAAAATTCGCCAGCCCGCAGCGCGGCCAGGCTGACCAGAAACGCCCAAAGTCCGCCCAGAATTTCACCATTGGCATTGCCCAGCCCATTGGCTACGGCTTCAATTCCCTGCCAGAGCAGCGCAGCCTCGGCAGGATCTTTGGCATAGATTGGCGCAACAGCGGCGATCCCGGCATTGGCGACCATGCCACTGGCAATCAGCGAGCCAGCCCAGATGATTCCGATCGCAGTTGCCACCTGTATGATCGCCGGTGCGCCGGACTGCAAACGGCCGTATACCGCCAGCGCCAGGACAACCAAAAAAACGCCAAAGAACACGTACATGAGCAGATTGGTCGAAAAGACGACCATCTGTTTTTCAACATTCAGGGCTACCTTTTGGGCCGGGTCGGTTATGCTGGGATAATCCAGAACGACGAGAAAGATAGCCAATCCCATCAAGTAGGCGACCGCCATGTACCATGCGGCAAAACCGCCCAATTTCTGCAAGGTTTTCATGTTTTTCCTCTTTTATGTTGAACAGCTGTATCTGTTCAGGTTTCTCTAACAAGACCCCAAGGGTTTGATACCCCACGAATCCCAATTCTCAGGGGCAAACCCTTGAGGTCTGTATCATTACAAACAGGTTAAGCTTCAGGATTGCGCCATTTCCAGGCAATCCAAATGATCAGTAACAAACAGCACACTTCAACGGCTGCGATGAATATGTAATGTGGGTATGAGGCCCCACCGCCTACGACAAACGCGATTGTGATGAGGCTTACGACGATATTGGCCCAGCGATTGAGACCATATTTCAAGACGCGGGAAAGAAGGATCATGAAGATGGAAATCTCCATGACGATCGCGCTGCTCAACATCAATTGAGGGATCGGGATGCCGGTGCTGGCTGCTGTTTTCACCACTTCTTCCGCCGATCCGGGGATATAAAGCGAAAGAATGTCGGCTTTCAGCATATTGATCATGACAACGACCCATAAAGTTGAGAGCAGCACTTGCGGTTCTATTTTTATTGTGAATATTCTGCTTAAATTCATTTTTCCTTTTTCTGAACGTTCTGCTTGAGTTTCATTGATTTAGATCCGAGGTATAGACAATATACCCGCTCCCCAGTGTTGCCGTATAGACACTTTGGTGTGTGTCAGAGTGTTGTTTAAAATTGTGGCCTGGAGAGGGGGATAAGGCTGGCGGTTAAAAAAGGCCTGATTCACGGGCACGGACGATCCGGAAGATACGGATGTAGCTGCCCGGCTCGGCTAGCGGCGCCACCGCGCCATTCCGCAGCGGGCGACCCATTCGCTGGGCAACATGGTTTTGCCAGAGCCAGCAGATGCTGAGATGGAGGAAGGTGCGCCTGCCACCAGGTTGTAACCCCTGGTTGAGTTTTTCAGTCGGATGGGGGCGTAGGGACGAGAGACGGCCGTAAATATCGAACCATTTCACCGTTTCATACGCGCCTGGGAAGGCCGCCTTTCTTTCTTTGTATCTTTGCGTTAAAAATAAGCTTCAAATCAACCGGGTAATGGAGGTGAAAAATGACTCAAGATCAGGGCAATCAGCTACTTTGGCAGCCGAGTACGGCCGTGCGCGAAAACGCTAACCTGACCCGCTACATGCGCTGGCTGGCCGACCACAAAGGCGTTTACGCAGTCACTTACCCGGAGCTGTGGCGCTGGTCGGTTGACCATGTGGCCGAGTTTTGGGAAAGCCTGTGGGATTATTTCGGTCTGGCCTACTCCCAAAAATGGACCGCGCCACTCGCCAGTCGAGAAATGCCCGGCGCGGAATGGTTTCCCGGTGCGCGGCTGAATTATGCCGAAAACATCTTTGCCAAAATGACGGCCGAGCGCCCCATGATGTTGTATAAGGCCGAAGATGCGCCCCTGGTAGAACTGGGCTGGCAAACCATCTATGATCAGGCTAACCGGCTGGCGGAAGTGCTGCGGGGCATGGGCGTGGAGCCAGGCGACCGGGTGGTAGCCTATATGCCCAACGTGCCAGAGACGATAACGGCCGTGCTGGCCGTCGCCAGTTTGGGAGCAATCTGGTCTAGCTGCTCGCCGGATTTTGGCAGCCGCAGCGTGCTGGACCGCTTCACCCAGATTGAACCCAAGGTGCTGATCGCCGTAGACGGCTATCGCTACGGAGGCAAGAACTATGATCGGCGCGCCGTATTAGCCGAGCTGCAAGCGGCTTTGCCCACCATCCAGCACACCATCCTTGTGCCTTTCAGCCACCCCGCCACCGATAGTCTGGTACGCACGGTATTGTGGCAGGACGCATTGGCCGGCGTGTCGCCATCACCCACAATGAGTTTTGCCCAGGTTCCGTTCGATCATCCGCTGTGGGTGCTGTACTCATCAGGCACAACCGGGCTGCCTAAACCGATTGTGCAGGGGCATGGCGGCATTTTGCTGGAACATGTGAAGGCCACCGTGTTCCACAACGACTTGAAACCGGGCGACCGCTTCTTCTGGTACACCTCAACCGGCTGGATGATGTGGAATTACATGCTGGGCAGCCTGCTTTCCGGCGCATCGATCATCGTTTACAACGGCAGTCCCGGATATCCGAGTATCAATGGGCTGTTTGATCTGGCTGAGGCCAGCGGTATGACCTATTTCGGCACATCGGCCGCCTTCGTCAGCGCCTGCATCAAAGCCGACATTCACCCCAACCAGGCCTACGACTTAAGCCGGGTTCGCGGCGTCGGCTCCACCGGCTCGCCGCTGACGATGGAGGGTTTCCAATGGATTTACGACAACATCAACCAGGAACTGGCGCTGGAATCTTTGAGTGGGGGCACGGATTTGTGTACGGCGTTTGTTGGCGGGGCGCGCATCCAGCCGATTTATGCCGGGGAAATTCAAGGCGCGTCGTTGGGGGCGAAGGTACAGGCGTTCAATGAGGGGGGCGAGCCGGTGATCGGCGAAGTGGGCGAACTGGTAATTACCGAGCCAATGCCCTCGATGCCGCTGTATTTCTGGAATGACCCGGAAATGGCGCGCTATAAAGAGAGCTATTTTGAGATGTTTCCCGGCGTGTGGCGGCATGGGGATTGGATTTCGTTTAATGAGCGTGGAGGGTGTGTGATTTACGGCCGTTCCGATTCCACCATCAACCGCCAGGGCATTCGCATGGGAACGAGCGAAATTTACCGCGTTGTTGAATCTTTGGATGAAGTCGTAGACAGTCTGATCATCGACCTGGAACTTTTGGGACGCGAATCGTACATGCCGCTGTTTGTGGTTTTGCGCGCCGGGTTAATACTCGACGACGACTTGCGGCAGCACATCGCCCACAAACTGCGGCAGGAAGTGTCGCCTCGCCATATACCCAACGAAATCATACAGATTGCCGAGGTTCCCTACACACTGAGCGGCAAAAAAATGGAGGTGCCCATTCGCAAAATTTTGCTGGGCATGGACGTGCAGCAGGCAGCCAAACGCGGGGCAATGCGCAATCCGGAAAGCATCGACTTTTTTCTGGGCTTTGCGGAGTGGGTAACGACCGTTGCCAACCGTGAAGACTAGTGCCCCTGAACGACTAGCACATCGCTGCTGCGCTCCTTATCGGGGCTACGGTAACGATTTTACCAGCGGTGACGGCCGTTCTTCCTCAGATAAACTCGTCCCAGACAGAGTGATACGCGCCAATTGCCTCGAAATAGTCGATTAAACGGGCATAGAAGGGGTGGGCGGTTACGGTGGCGCTGTCGCCGATGACGATGAGCTTGCGCCGCGCGCGGGTGAGCGCGACATTCATCCGCCGCGTCTCGGCCAGGAAGCCCACGTCACCCTTCGGATTGGAGCGCACCAGAGAAATGATAACCGCCTCTTTTTCGCGCCCCTGCAGCCCATCCACCGATCCCACTTCGATTTGCTCCGGTAAAATTTCGCGTAGCAAATTAACCTGAGCAGCATAAGGAGCGATTACGGCGATGCTTTCCCCGGGCAGGCCGGCGGCAAGCAGGTCGTGGGCTTTTTGCGCGGCCAGGGCCGCTTCTTGAGGATTGCTGCGGCTTGGAGTGCCGTCTGTCTGGCGTTCGTCGTAGCCGGCTCCGGCGGTGTCGATGAAGGTGACGGCCGTTTCCGTTAAAACACTTCTTGTCACAGCTTGAATTTCGTATAGTAAATGATGCGCCACACTTAAATCAGCTTTAAGTGTGGCATCATAAAATTCTGCTGCGCTAAAATTCATGATTTCTGTGTGCATCCGGTACTGCACATCCAGCCGTCGGGCCAGGTCTGTGTCGGTCTGGCGCATCAACTGCTCCAACAAACTTATCCCAAATCCCTCCCGCTCAGCTGGCAGCGACAGCACCGTGGGGGGAAGCTGCTGGTGGTCGCCGGCCAATACCAGTTTGTTGGCGCGGGTGATGGGAATCCAGGTGGCCGGCTCAGTGCTTTGCCCCGCTTCATCCACCACACACAGATCAAAGTGACGTTGGCCCAAAATCGCGCTGTCGACGGCCGTCAACGTCGACAAAATCACCCGCGCCTGATCCAACACACTTTCCACGGCCAGCATTTCTAGCTGACGCGCCTCGTCGAGCAGCTCCCGTGCTTCTTCGCGCATGGCTTGTTTGCTGCCGGCCGCCGGTTGGGCGCGACGAAATTTATCAGCCTGGCCGCGCAGCCCATACGCTTCTTTGCGCAGCCGCTTCGCCAGTTTGTAGTTGTCCTGTTTTTCTACCAGGGCATCCAGGGTAAAGGGCAGAAGTTCGGGCAGCACGCGGATTGGATGTCCCAGGCGGGCGAGGGGGATGCCGGCGGCGGCCAACTGCTGGGCCAGGTTGTCGACGGCCAGGTTGCTGGGGGCGCAAGCCAGCACGCGGCTGCCCTGGGACACGGCCGTCACAATCAGCGCCGCCACCGTGGTGGTTTTGCCTGTTCCCGGCGGCCCGTGAATGATGGCGACATCTTCTGCGGCCAGGGCATGGCGCACGGCTTCTTGCTGCGATGGGTTCAGGTGGGCCAGACGGCCGTAATCGATGGCCGGTGGGTGGCGGGCAAATTCCGGCGCGCGCTGGCCCAAAACGACCTGACGGATAACGGCCGTGCGGTTCCCCTGTGCGGCCGCCGCCCGCGTAAGGGCCTGCTGCATCCGCTGCCGGGCGATCTCATCATATGCGGCATCGACGCGAAAAGTATCTGGTTGCGTGGCGGGTTCAGGCGATTGATTGAGCGCGACTTCCAACGAATTGCGGTTTAGACGGCTGATAACCCCACGCCACGACTCTGTCTGCGCCAATCCCTCGGTACTCAAAATGACCGGCGACCCGACGGTCAGGCGGGTCCAGGGCAGATTGGCCTGCTGGTTGCGCGGCGCCAACGCCACCAAAATACGCCCCCCCAAACCGACATCCTCACCACGCAGCACCAGCCGCGAGAAAGATTGCTCGTTTGTTTCCTGGCCGCCGGGCTGCAAACGCTGCTCCCGCTCCGCCTCGGCTTCCATGTCCAGCCAGCGCAGCAGGCGACCAAAATGATCATCCTCGCCCGCGGCCGCCTGCTGCCAGGCGCGAATATGGCGCGTTTCCACCTGAACGCCATCCAGAATGCGCGCCAATCTCCCTGCCCAGCCATCGGCTACTTCAATGGTTGCCCGGCTGCCTTGCAGGTCGATTTTGCCAATGCGCGTTTTGGCCAGGCCGCCTACTTCGATAAGTAGTCGCAGCAGACTGCCTGTGCTGGCTGTAGGCGGTAGCCCATCAAGAAAGATAAGTTCCATTGGTAAAAAGTGAGAAAAGGGGCTGGCGGCTGAGAAGGGGGATTGGAGACTGGCTGATCACCAGTCTCCAACCTTAAAAACGAAAGGTTGTTAAGCCAGTTCTACGCTGACGCCTTGTTTGTGGATCTCGTAGCTGCCCTTTTTCTCCAAAACTTGCGGCACATACTGCTCGGGTACATCGACAAAGGTGTGTTTGTCGTGAATGCGAATCGCGCCAATCACCCGTCCGGGGATATTGGCGTGAAAAGCGATGGTGCCAACAACATCCCCAGGGCGAACGCCCTGGGCTTTGCCGGCGCTCAGGCTCAGGCGTACCATGCCTTTTTCTTGGCCGCGTGGTGGGCGGTTGGCGGAATTGGCGTAATTGGGGGCACGGCCGTTATCGAAACCACGGCCGTTATCCGAACCGCGTCCGCGCTGTTTCCCTCGCTGGAAATCACGTGGCTGGGTTTCGCGCACCTCGCTCACAGCAGCAATCGGCCGCTGCTTCTCTTCGGCGCGGGCCAGTTTAAGGGCCGAGGCCGCAATGTCGATAGGATCAAAACCGGCTTCCATCAAATCGGACACCATTTCTTTTTCCCGCACACAACGGTCGCGGCGCAGCCAGACCATCATGCGCTCCACCAATTGGGCTTCGCGCAGCTCTTGAATTTCCGTCGGCGTGGGCAAATTGGCTCGCGTCAACTTGCGCTTGGAATAGGATTCAATTCGGTGCAGGCGGAACTGTTCCTTGGGGGTTACCAGAGACAAAGCAATGCCTGTTTTACCGGCGCGGCCAGTACGGCCGACGCGGTGCACATAAATCTCCGGATCGGTTGGCAGATCGAAGTTAAAGACGTGCGAAATGTCGTCAATATCCAGGCCGCGCGCGGCTACGTCTGTGGCGACCAGGACTTTAATTTGTCCTTGCCGGAAACGATTCAACGTCTGCTCGCGGGCATCCTGACTTAGATCACCGTTTAGTGCCTCGGCCGGAAAGCCGCGAACAGTTAATTCGTTGGCCAATTCGCCGGTTCCCAGACGTGTGCGGGCAAAAATCAACGCGCTGGTGATTTCTTCTACCTCGAACAAGCGGGTGAGGGCGGCTAATTTGTCTTGTTCGTTAACCAGATAATAGCGTTGTTCAATGGCGGCCACTGTAAGCTGCTGGCCTTTGATGGAAATCGTTTGAGGGTCATTCAGATATTTTTGGGCCAGCTGCCGGATGGGTCCGGGCATGGTCGCCGAGAAGAGGGCGGTTTGGCGGGTGGGCGGGGTGGCTTGCAGGATGGTTTCGATATCTTCGATGAAACCCATGCTCAGCATTTCGTCGGCTTCGTCTAAAACGACGGTGCGCACGGCTTCCAGATTTAGCCGACCGCGGTTGATATGGTCGAGTAAACGGCCGGGTGTACCCACAACAATGTCAACGCCGCGTTTGAGGTCGTATATTTGTGGCCCATAGGCTGTGCCGCCGTAAACGGCCAGGACGCGCACGTTTTGGTGACGGCCGTATTCCTCGATCGCCTGAGCCACTTGCAAAGCCAGTTCGCGCGTTGGCGCGACTACCAGACCCTGGACCTGCTGCGTGTTGGGGGTCAGATTTTGCAGCATGGGCAGGCCAAAAGCGGCCGTTTTGCCCGTGCCTGTCTGCGCCTGGCCAATCACATCCTGACCGGCGATCATCAGAGGGATAACGGAAGATTGAATAGGGGTAGGGGTGGTAAAACCCAGATCGGATACAGCCTGCACCAACTGCGGGTGCAGGTTTAAAGCAGAAAATTCGTTTGTCATGTTGCTCCTGATTGCGTTTTGATGCGTCCGCCGGACGGCGCGCCCTTGCGGGCCATGCGCCGCTGCCCTGTCAACAGGTGACTCTACCCAACGGATTACGCCCAGGAGCCATTCTGTTGCCAAAAAAATGCCCGGCCTCTATCGGTCGGGCAACCACGGGAATGATTCAAAACAAAATTTTGCTAAAGATTTGGTAGTTTTGCAACTAACGGAGAGATTATAACACACAATCTTTAAAAACGAGGATAGAAACTTACCCGATGCTAACCACTGGAGGCGGCATGAATAATTAGCCGGTAAGCCCCTGAAATGTTAAAAAATAGGACCGCTTTTGCTTGCGCCCTCTTCATTTATCTCTATAATCTTCTCTAAATTCTTTCGAAATTTTTAAGGTTAGCGGAAGATAGTTTAAGAGGAAATTTCTAGTGCCCAGAGTTGCAGGAACACTTTTACTGGTGGAGGGAAGGGGGATTGGTTCTCAATCACTTCAGTCGGCGCTTGAAAAAGCAGGCCATCACCTGAAAGTTTTTCACACAGGGAAGGCGGCCCTGGTTTGGAGCGAGCACCATGAACCCGACCTGGTTATTTTTGATGCTGCTTCCATGCGCTCCAGTGGCGCGCGGAGCTGTCTTCGTTTACGACGCGCCCTGCCAGATACGCCCATCATCCATACTCGCCTGATGGGCGAGCCAGAAGATCATCGCGCCGAGGCTGATGTGTATCTGGAGCATCCTTTTACTGCCCGCAAGTTGCTCAATCGGATTCGTGCCCTTTTGCCGGCAGACGGTTATCAGGATGAGGTTGTTCGTTATGGACAGCTGATTGTCTATGTTTCCAAGCCGTCTGTGGAGGTTGCTGGGCGCGGCGAGAAGCGCCTGACGCCCAAATTGATGCAGCTTCTGCAAGAATTTTTACGCCACCCCAACGAAACTGTGACCCGGCGACAGCTGATGCAAAATGTGTGGAAGACGGATTATGTGGGTGACACACGCACGTTAGATGTGCATATCCGCTGGATTCGAGAACTCATTGAAGCAAATCCAGCCTCTCCTGAATTGCTTCGCACCATTCGGGGGCAGGGATACGTTTTGCTGGTTCCTTCTGCGGAAAATTAAGCCCCCTCCTCTGTCCACTCTCCACTCTCCAGCATGCTTGTTCAGGATAAAGAAAAACGCCACCTCTTGTCAGGGGTGGCGTTTCACATGGGCTTGTCTAAAAAACGTTTTACGCTTCTTTTGTTTGCGCTGCTGCCAAAGCGGCCATAATGCGGCCTTTTCGGCGGGCGGCATTACCAGGATGAATGATATTCTTCCGAGCTGCTTTGTCTAACGTGCTGTAGGCGCTTTTTGCTACGATTTCGGCTTCTTCGATATTGCCTTCTTCGATGAGCCGACGAACTTTTTTGATATAAGTCCGGGCTGACGCCTTAAACATACGATTGCGATCCGTACGCTTTTCTACTTGCCGCATGCGTTTCTTGGCAGATTTTGTATTAGCCAATTTTTTTACCTCCGTCGTCTATTTATTAAATATTCACGGAAGGCGTGAGAGCAGGTGGAATAGTAACATAAAAATGGACCTACGCAAGGAAATGTGAGCCCAATTATTGGAACATTTCAGGCGGCAACGTAGGTGCGTAATAGGGTGGCCGGGGCATTTGCCGGTGTTGTTACGACGAACTGGCCAAGGGCGGCGGGCAGCAGGGCAAACCGCACGGCCGTTACCCCCACTTCGTTAATCGCCACTGACCCATCAACTACGCCCCAAATTTCCAGACTACGGCCGTCGCAGATCCCATTGTACACAGCGCCGGCGGCCAGCTCTAGGCGTTCGGTGACAAAATAGTTGTTGTGACATAAGCGGAAACGCCGCACGCCATCGGTTTCGGCGACTAATTCCGGGCGGCAGAGGTCGGGTTGAACCTGATCGAAGTTGATGACGTCTAGTGCTTTGTCGATGTGTAACGGCCGTGCCTGGCCGTCTTTGCTGCGGTTCCAATCGAATACGCGATAGGTTGTGTTGGAGTTTTGCTGGATTTCGGCAATGAGCAAGCCGCTTAGAATGGCGTGCAGCGAGCCGCTGGGAACGCAGACCACATCCCCGGCGCGCACTGGCAGCCGGTGCAGGAACGGATCCAGGTTGCCAGCCTGAACGGCGGCGCGGAATTCGGCGGCTGTTGTTTGGCGGCTCAAGCCAAGAATAACAGCGGCGGCGGGTTCGGCTTGCAGCACAACCCACATTTCTGTTTTGCCTAGTTCGTTGCCTTCGTTGGCCAGGGCGTAGTCGTCGTTGGGGTGTACCTGAACAGAGAGGGCGTCGTTGGCGTCGAGCAGTTTGATGAGCAGCGGGAATTTTTGCCGCTGCTGCGCCCACTCGTTGTGTGAGCCGATGAGAGCCAGTCCCAGTTGTTGGTGGAGGGTGGTGAGGGTTTGGCCGGCGAAACGGCCGTTCTCCACCACCGATGCGCCATCGGGATGGGCGGCAATTTCCCAGCTTTCGGCGATGATGCCTGGGGGTAACGGCCGTCCCAGCTTTGTCTCCAGGTTTCGCCCGCCCCAAATATAATCCTTGAGGACAGGGGTAAAGAGAAGGGGATACAAATCCATCTTATCCATTCTTTTTGAGGTAGATCACGCCCAGAGGCGGCAGCGTGAGTTCGATGGAGAAAGGTTGATCATACCAGCGGGTAGGGCTGCTGTGTAGTTCGCCAGGATTGGTGATATTGCTGCCCCCATATTTTTCGGCGTCGCTGTTGATGATTTCCTGGTAAACGCCTTCTTCCAGAATGCCCATGCGATAATTTTCGCGCACTACTGGCGTGAAATTGCAGACCACCAGCACCGTTTCGCTGCTTTGCGGCGCATGGCGGGCAAACGCCAAAACGCTGATCTGATTGTTTTGGAAGTCGATCCAGGTGAAGCCTTCCCAGGAATTATCTTCCTGATGCAGGGCGGGGTGTGTTTTATAGAGGCGATTGAGATCGGCGATAAAAGTTTGCAGTTTGGCGTGACGGCCGTCGTCGGCTTCGGTTTCTACCAAGCTCCAATCCAGGCTGCGTTCTTCGCTCCATTCGCGCCACTGCCCAAATTCGCTGCCCATGAAGAGTAATTTTTTGCCCGGATGGCCATATTGGTAGCCCATGAGCAGGCGTAAGTTGGCAAACCGCTGCCACACATCGCCGGGCATTTTGTCCAACATGCTGCGCTTCAGGTGGACCACTTCGTCGTGGGAAAAGGGCAGTAAGAATTTTTCGCTAAAGGCGTAGAGCAGCGAAAAAGTTAACATGCCATGATGGTAGGCGCGGTGAATCGGCTCGTTTTTGATGTATTCCAACGTGTCGTGCATCCAGCCCATGTTCCATTTCAGGTCAAAACCCAGGCCGCCATCTGCCACGGGGCGGGTGACGCCCGGCCAGGCGGTGGATTCTTCGGCAATGGTTAACACGTGGGGATATGCTTCGTGGAGGCGTTGATTGAAGGCGCGGAGGAAGTCGATGGCTTCGAGGTTTTCGCGGCCGCCATGACGGTTCGGAACCCATTGCCCGGGTTGGCGGGAAAAATCCAGGTAGAGCATGGAGGCTACCGCATCGACGCGCAAGCCGTCGATGTGATATTTTTCGATCCAGAACAGGGCATTGCTGATGAGAAATTGGCGGACTTCGGGACGGCCGTAATTGAAAATGAGCGTGCCCCAGTCCGGGTGCGCCCCCTGGCGGGGGTCTGCATGTTCGTATAGATGGGTGCCATCAAAGAAATTCAGGCCGTGTTCGTCGGTGGGGAAGTGGGCTGGAACCCAATCCAGAATGACGCCGATGCCGGCCTGATGGCAGGCATCGACAAAAGCCTGGAATTCGTCGGGTGTGCCGAAGCGGCTGGTGGGCGCAAAATAGCCGGTCACCTGGTACCCCCAGGAGCCGTCAAACGGGTGTTCGGCTACGGGCAGCAGTTCAATGTGGGTGAATCCCATTTCTTTCACATAGGGCACCAGATCGTCGGCCATGTCTTGATAGGTGAGCCATTCCCAGCCGTTTTTGCGTTTCCAGGAACCCAGGTGTACTTCGTAGATGTTGATGGGCGCGTTTAAGCCGTTGTATTTGGGCCGGTCAGCCAGCCATTGCGCGTCTTGCCAGTTGTATTTGTCGATATTCCAAACGATGGACGCATTTTTGGGGCGCAATTCGGAGAAGAAGCCAACGGGATCGGCTTTTGTTACCATGTAGCCCTGGTAGTGGGTTTTTATTTCGTACTTGTAGAGCGTTCCTTCACCCAGGCCGGGGAGGAATAATTCCCAAACGCCGGTATCGTGGTGGAAGCGCATGGGGTGATAACGGCCGTCCCAGCTATTAAACTCGCCCACCACACTCACGCGCTGGGCATTGGGCGCCCAGACGGCGAAATAAACGCCTGCACGGCCGTTGATGGTTGTCAGGTGCGCGCCAAGTTTGCGGTACATCTGCATGTGGGTTCCTTCGGCCATCAGATGTTCGTCGAAGTTGGTGAGCAGCGGCGGGAAATTGTAGGGGTCGTCTAAGACGGCCGTTTCGCCATTGTGCATCTCCACTTGCAATTGGTAATCGACGGGAAGCGCTTTGTTGACGAGAAATGTTTCGTACAGGCCTGCTTCATGAGATAGGTGCATGGGGTAAACGGCCGTTTGGTCTACCAGAACCAGAGAGATAGACGCAGCATAGGGCAAAAACACCCGCACAACCAGTCCGTTTTCATGCTCGTGCGGTCCTAAAACACTAAACGGATCGCCATGATAGGCAAAAACTATTGCTTCAATGGCTCCGGCCGTTAACGTGGGGTACTCGATCATATTTTCTCCTTCCCGTTCATGTTGGTTCGTGTTGACAGACTTTGGCTTCTACCGACCCGCTTTTCTCGATACCTGTATCCTAGACATGTGGCAATTGTACACGCTTTTCAGGCGATGAGCAGGCAGCGCGCCAGACACCTATATTCCCAGCGCATCAGCCACCCAGGTTAGGCCAACTTCTTCGAGTGTCGATCTTGTAGGCATGCCGGTTTCTTCGTCCCAACCGGCCTCGCGGTAATACAAGCGCAGCCCGTCGTCCAACTCCTCCTGCTCGATGAGCAGACCATCAGAGCGACCGCCCTGGAGTGGGTTCTTGAACAACTTTTCCGGCAGCGTGTCTTCGGCGCGGGTAAGACCTTCACGGGCATTAAAAGCACGCATCAGGTTGACCCGGCGGCGGCCGAGAGCTTGCAATTCGGCCAGGGTCACATCCCAACCGGTAGCCGCGGCCATCAAATCGGCTTTGTGCTGCGGCCCAAACAATTGCCAGCTTGTGCCAAATACAAAATGACACAGACCAAGGCTCTCGTTGGCGCTGTAGCTGTACTGCGTTTGCAGGGCAAACTGGACCTTTGCTTCATTTAGCGCTTGCGCGGGCTGCGGGTCTGCCAGGCCAAGCTGCGCCAGATATTGTTTTGTGCCTGGGCGTTCGGGCGTGCCTTCATAGACCTTCGGTTGGTAGAGTGGATCGTGATCGGAGGATTCGTGGTCTGCGCCGAATGGGTTGACGGCGTAAATGAGTCCCAGGCTGCGTTTAACGTGGGGCATGTGGGCGGGCATTTCTTGCCCTTTGACGGTTAGGAGGAATTCATGCCCTTTACCCAGCCGGTCGGCCGCTTTGGCGGATCCTTCGGCTAAAATATCGCCCAAGCCTTCGCGCCGGAGCGTTTTTTCCAGCATGGCGATCATCGCAGCGGCGTCGCCAAATTGAAGCGGGATGCCGTCGGTTTCTTCCAGATTCAGGACTTCGTTTTCGTAACATTCCATTGCCCAGGCGAGCGTCGCGCCGCAGGAAATGGTGTCTACGCCATATTCGTTGCAGAGCTGATTGGCGTAGCTGATGGCTTGAAGGTCGCTGGCGCCGCAGTAGGAGCCGAAGGTGGCCAATGTTTCGTATTCGGGGCCGCCGTATTGGGGCAGGATTTGCCGGTTGCGCCATTCTGATTCGACGACGCGTTTGCAGCGGATGGCGCAGGCGTAGCAGGTGTCGCGGCCGATTTTGTCTTGCTGGCCGTCGGCTGCGCCGCGCAGCAGATTGTCGTAGAGGGTCTCGCCGCTCATGGCTTCGGCCTGGGCGAGCGTGGGCATGACTCCGGCATTCCAATTGAATGAGGGCAGTCCACCGGCGCCGTAGTTGGCCATGACTGAGCGCGGCGTGCCGATACGGCCGAATTGGGCTGCGCCTCTGGGGTCCATGTTGGCGGCTCCCTGGCGAATGAGGGTGGTGACGGCCGTTTTCTCTGCCGCCGTTACTTTTTGTTTGCCAGACTGATTGCCGCCCACGACGATGGCCTTGAGCTGCTTACTGCCGAGTACCGCGCCAATGCCCGTGCGCCCCCAGGCGCGGTTGTTCATGTTCATGACGGCGGCGAAATTGGCCAGTTTTTCGCCTGCCGGGCCAATTTGGGCGATTTCGACGGTTTTGTCGCCCAATTCTTCTTTGATCAGACGGTCGGCGACCAGAGTGGTTTTGCCCCATAGGTGGGCGGCGTCGCGGATTTCGGCACGGCCGTCGTGGACCCAAAGATAGACCGGGGTGGATGCCCTCCCGCGAATGACCAGGGCATCGAAACCGGCAAACTTTAGTTCGGCCGGCCAGAAACCGCCTGCCTGGCTGTCGGCTACGCCGCCGCTGCTGGGGGATTTGCAGGTAGCAGTAGCCCGGCTTTGGCCGCTGATTGGCAGCCCGGTGGGCGCGCTAACGGCAAAGGTTACGGTGTTGTCGGGATGGAGAGCCGGCGTGCCGGCGGGCGTGTATTTCCAGAGGTAGTACAAACCAAACAAGCTGCCCCCCATGTAGGCCCGATAAAACTGCTCGTGTGGTTCTTCAATTTCTAGGGTTAATTGGCTCAGGTTGAGGTGGAGGATTTTGCCGGTAAATCCATGCATGAGATGCGTTTTCCTTTTGTGGGTAGGACGAACGGTTGAAGAGGAAATGGCTGGTTAAATCTCCAATCTCCAATCTCCAGCCGCTCGTCTCCAGGGCATATCTTGTTGATTTTTTATGCCTGATTGTCTAGAACGGCGCGCACTTTGGCAGCCAAACTGGCGATGTCGAAAGGCTTTTGAATCCAATCGACTTTTTCTGTACGCAGCAGGTCGTTTTCCTGGGTGGCAAGGGGGTAGCCAGTCATGATGAGTATTTTTGCGTTATGGTGCTGTTCGCGCAGGGCGCGGAAAAGTTCAGCGCCGCCCATGGTGGGCATGATGAGATCGCTGAGGATGAGGTGAACGGCCGTGTCCATCTGGGCCAAATACGCCATTGCCTCAACACCGTTGTTCACGTTAATTACCTGATAACCCAGTCCGCTCAGCGCCTCATGAACCGTTGTGCGCATCGCTTCGTTATCTTCAACCAACAAGACAACCTCTGAGCCGCTGGGGGTACTCTGGGTAATGGTGAAAGATTGTCCGGAAGATTCCCGGCTGGTTAGCAGGGGTAAATAAATTGTAAATGTGGAACCTTCGCCTTCTCTGCTCTGGACGGTTAACGAGCCCCCATGTTGTTTTACAATGCCATAAACCTGCGCCAGCCCCAGACCGGTGCCTGTGCCCGGAGATTTGGTCGTAAAAAACGGTTCGAACATGTGGGATAAGTGTTGTGGGGAAATGCCGGTGCCGGTGTCTGAAACGTTCAGGCAGACCCATTCTCCTACGCCCATATCGGGCAAAGGTGGGATCTGCCCATAATCCACGGTGACAGCTGCCAGGGCAAAAGTGAGGGTTCCGCCCTCTGGCATGGCATCACGCGCGTTGATGGCTAGATTCATTAAAACCTGCTGGACCCGGGTGGGGTCGGCATTTACCTGGTACCGATTTTGATCGAAGGCCAATTTGACGGTAATGCTTTCAGGCAGCATGCGTTCTAGCAATTTTACGTTTTCTTTGATGAATGGCAGCAGGTCCAGGGAAGTGAGTTCCATGACGGAGCGGCGGCTAAAGTCGAGAATTTGCGAGATGAGATCGGCCGCCTGGCGTGCCTGATCGTAAATGGTGACCAGAAAGCGTTGGTGCTTGGCAGACAGATTGGGGACTTCCTGGAGAATTTGGGCGTAGAGGGAGATGACGCCCATAATGTTGTTGAAATCGTGGGCGATGCCGGCGGCGAGCTGCCCTACGGTTGCCAGTTGTTCCTGAGCCTGCTGGTAACGCTGCGTTTCCCGTTCCTGAGTGATATCGTTGAGAACGAGAACCCAGCGGCTGGATTCGAGGTCGCGCTGGATGGGGCGGGCGATAAGTTTGAAGGTGCGTGAGCCGGCGGTCAGTTCGTGCCATTGACCGCGCGGCGGAGGAGTAAGGAAATGAACTAACGGCCGTTCCCCCACATGTGTCAACGTCTCGCCCAGCTGTGTGCCGCCCAAAATCGCCAAATCCTTTTCTCCGACAGGGTTGGCCAATATTACCCGCCCAAATTCGTCTAACAGCAGCACGCCTTCAGGGACTGTATCGATAATTTGCCGTACGCGCTCTGCTTGCTCGCGCACCTCAGCCAGTAATTGGAGGCGGTCTTTTTCGTTTTGCTTGCGGGCAGAAATGTCTTGTTTGATGGCAATGAATTGGAGGATGTTATTTTGGTCATCTTTTAACGGCGTGATGGTTTGTTCTTCTGTATATAAACTGCCGTCTTTGCGCCGGTTAATCACTTCCCCTTGCCAGACTTTCCCTTCCCTGATGGTTTGCCACATATCGGTTACGACGGCTAAGTCGTTCAAATTGGAGCCAATCAGGTCGCCAAGTTCTTTACCGGCAGCTTCTTCCAGAGAATAACCGGTGAGTGTGGTAAATGCAGGATTGATCCATTCGATAATGGCATTTACATCTGTGATGACAATGGCGTTGGCTACAGCATTCAGGGTGGCGTTTTGCAATTTCAGTTTTTCGTTTGCCAGAACCCGGTTGGTAATGTCACGGGCGACGCCTTCAATGATGACCAGCTGCTGCTCGTCGTCATAGATGGGTGTATGGTGTACTTCAATCCAGATAGTGTGACCCTCTCGATGCTGCCAGCGTGCGGTAATGGTTGGCTGATATGCCTGGTGGTCGGCAAAAACGGCCGTAAAAATTGCCCTATCTTGGGGGTGTATCTTGCTCACAATCAAATCGTAGTCTGTATAAAATTCTTTCGGCGTGTAGCCAGTCATTTTTAAGGCCGACGGGCTGACATACTCGAAATGGGGTGTCGGCTTCACGATCAGCCGAAAGATGATGTCCTGGGCGTTTTCCGCCAGCCGCCGGAAGCGCGCTTCGCTTTCACGCAGTGCATCTTGTTCTTGGATCAATCGGGCACGGTGGTAGGCGTTTTCTAACGCAGATGGAAGCTGGAACAAATAGCCCGGTTGTTTGACCAGATAATCCACAGCGCCCAGCCGCAGCGCCTGCGTAGCCACAGCCTCATTTCCCTGTCCGGTGATCAGAATGATGGGCAGATCTAGAAAACGTTCATCATGAATAATCTTTAAGACATCAAGAGCGTTCAGCCCGGGCAGACGGTAATCGAGCAGCAAGACGTCCCAGGGGCAGGGTTCTAATGGCGACAACGGCAGCTGTTGCAGAGCGGTCGCCGCGCTGGGAAGGACATCGAGCAGAATGTGCGGGGCATAGCGGTGGAGATGAATTTGAGCCAGTTGGCTGTCGGCGCTGTTGTGTTCTACGTAGAGGACGCGGAGAGGACGGTTTTTGCGGTCAATTTCGGCGTGAAAACGGGCGAGCGCATTGGTCAATACTTCGGGCAGGCGGGAAATGTAGTTGTCCCGCTTGATGATGTAATCATTGGCGCCGGCTTTGAGTGCGGCCACGGCCGAATCTTCATCGCCTGAGCTGGTGAGAATGACAACGGCCGTCGGCATTTCTGCGCTGCGAATTTCGTTTAACAATTCCAGCCCGTTGCCATCAGGCAGGTGTAAGTCCACCAGAATAAGATCGAATTGGCGAGTTCTTTGCAGGATGGCGCGCGCTTCCTGTAAGGTTCGGGCGGTTGTCAGGCCAAATTGGCCTGGCTGCCTAGAAATTTCACGGGCAGCCAGGTCGGAATCGAGGATGTTGTCTTCTACGTATAATACTTGCATGGCACTCTCTAATGGTAAAAACTCAGGGTTTCGATGATGGTGAATTTACGTCCACCTAGATGGCGGTCATTGCCTGATTGGTTGGTTCTTCTGCTGGCGGATGGCTTGGAAGCTCTAAATAAAAGGTGGCCCCGCATCCAGGCGCGCTGTCGGCCCTTATTTTACCACCTAAACGCACAACTGCTTTATGCACAATGGCCAGCCCGATGCCGGTTCCGGGATATTCTTCAGGCAGGTGGAGCCGTTGGAAAATATCAAAGATGCGATCATGAAAACGCATGTCAAAGCCAATGCCGTTGTCCTGGATCCATAATTTGTATCCCTGAGGAGTCGGTTCGCCGCCGATATCGATAGTGGGATTGGGTATCTTGCGGGTGAACTTGATGGCGTTGTCGAGCAGGTTACGCATGATCAGCGTGAGACCGTTTGGATCGACGGACACGGCCGTTTCCACCACATGCATCGTCACGCTGATTTGCCGGGTATCTAGCTCAACTTTTCTTTCCGCCAGCAGAGTGGCAATTAAGATGCGTGGGTTGATGACGGCCGTCAGCAGTGTTTGGCGCTCGATATGGGAAAACGCCAATAAATCATCAACGAGCTGGTTCATTTGCTGGGTAGCCTGGAGGATGTTGCGCAAGAAGAAACGGCCGTTCTCATCCAGCACAGCCTCATAATCTTCCACTATCAATTTGCTGTAACCCTCAATACCACGCAGCGGCGCTTTCAGGTCATGGGATACCGAATACGTGAAAGATTCCAATGAATGATTAGCCGATTCTAGTTCGATGGTGCGCTGCTGCACACGCTTTTCCAGTTCGGCGTTTAATTTTTGCAGGGCATCAAGCGCCAGCCGTAGTTGTTCTTCGCTTTGCTGCAATGCCTGATGCGCCTGCACTCTTCCTGTTACATCGACGCCAACTGCCCAGGTGATCCAGCCAGGGATTGGGAATCCCCGGCTGATGCTGGACCAGGAAATGGTTTTCTGACGGCCGTCTTTACACGTTAATGCCCACTCTTGATCACGAATGTCCGTTAAATTCCCGGTAATAGAGCCGCTCAACGCCTGGTGTATCTGGCTGTCGGAGTACAACAGGTTCAGTGCGATCGGATTATTGACCATCTCTTCAGCAGAATACCCGGTTACCTTCTCGCATTCTTTATTCCAGGCCACAATTGTCCCGTTCGCGTCGAAGGCATCCAGCATCACCGGCATGTCTTGCACGATTTGGCGAAGCTGTTCAGCCTGGGCAATGGTCGATTGTATCTCTTCATACCGGGTTTGCTGCCGATTTAGCAGCATGCCAAGCAGCACCGTACCCACCGGGTAAACGATCAAAATGGGCAGAGATATGACGCTTAATAGCGTGATCGCTGTTTCACGAGGGAATGTCAGCATCAGAGCCAGTGTAACGAGGTGGACAAGTAAGCCGAATAGATACAATTCCGGCCATCGCCAGCCCAATGGCCGCCAACGCCGCCATGCCAGACCTATGCCTAACGTAGCCCAGATGACGATGATACCCGGTATATAACCTGCGCCTCCCTGGTAATACCGGAACAAGCTCATAATTGATGCAGTTAGAATGCCCGGCAAAGGACCAAAATACAACCCGGTCAGGCTGATCAGAATAGAGCGGGTGTCAAAAAATATACCGGACCGGAAGTGCCAGGGATTGAGCATCAGGGCGATGCCAATGAGACTCAGGCCCAGGCCTGTAAGCAGGGCTGGCCGAGATTGATTGGTTAATTGGGTAGGCGACTTTTGGAGCAGTATGTCATAGAAGAGGGCTATGGCCATCAACAAAGCCGCATTATCTACCAGACCAATAACTGCTATTTCCATCGGTATCCCTCGTAGGCGAGTGATGATTAAAAAAGCAGACGGCCGTTATCCCACGGCCGTCTGCTTGCTTTTCTTCTCTCACCGATTGAGTTCGTCAGTTTCGTTGTGCATGTTTATTGATAACGGCCGTAATTCACCGGCTCAGCCAATAATTCCCCAGGCGACAGACCCGCCAAACGCTCCTTGCCCAACCGCGCCAGATACGCTTCCCTGTCTGGCACGCCATACACCCACTGCTGCAGCCAGGCCTCAGTCTTTATCTGGTCGCCAGAACTCTCGGCCCAGTCTAAATAAAACGCATTATCCCGGTCGTAATATCCCTGCACGTAACTAGGATGCGCCCCATATGGCTCATGAACCACGGCATCCACAACCAGACCAGGAATCAACGTGCGGTTCGGGTCGCGCGCAATCACCTCGGCGTCCACCACTTCTTCCACCACAATCACCACTTTTTTGGCGGCAAAAGCGACCTCTTTTTGCATTCCCAGCAGGCCCCAAATGTGGGTGTTGCCCTGCGCGTCGGCACGCTGCGCGTGCAAAAAGGCCACGTCAGGATTCAGCGGCGGCACCACGGCAATCGGGCCATCGCCATATGGGCTGTCTACAAATCGGATCTGTGGGTTGACGGCGGGCATGTCGCTGCCCGTGTAACTGCGCAATGGGAAAAAAGGCAGCTTGCTGGCCCCGGCGATGTACCGCCCAACCATGCCAAAATGCGAATACTCTTCAAGTTCTAACGGCCGTGGAATTCCCTTCTCCACCGCCCGCCGCACACAATACAAACTGCCCACGCCCGGATTGCCCAGATAACTAAACACAAGCTTCTTAGCCACGCCGGCCGCAATCATTTGGTCATACACCAGGTCCGGCGTCATCCTCACCAGCGTCAGGTCTTGCTTTGCCTGCCGAATAATCTCGTGCGCGGACGCAAAACAAATGAAAGCCGTAAACCCCTCAATCGCCACCGTGTCGCCATCTTGCACATACTGGCTTACCGCTTCCTTCATAGAAATGACTTTATTCGTCATGTGGGTTTTCCTGAAGGCCAAGACCTGACAGGCTGTAGAAAACCTGTCAGGTCTACCTTCTAGAATTTGTCTTTATTCGATGATGGTTTGACTCTGTTCGTGCATATACTGCTGGATATAGTAGAAGCTGCCCGCCGCTTTACCGGTTGAGCCGCTGCCTTTCCAACCGCCAAACGATTGGTAACCAGGCCATGCCCCGGTCGTCGCGCCCGATGCGCGGTTCACATACAACACGCCTGCCTGGATATTGTCCAGCCACCACTGAACTTCCGCATCGTCTTCGCTGAAGAAACCGGCCGTCAGGCCATATTCCACGTCGTTGGCCTTGGCCATCGCATCGTCCAGGTCTGTAAACGGATGCACCGTGACAATAGGCAGGAACATTTCTTGCTTCCACAGGTAATGATCATGCGGCAGATTATCGACAATGGTTGGCGCAGCAAAATAGCCATTTCCGGCCAGCGCTTCGCCGCCAAAAACGATTTCGCCATCTTGCCGCAAATCGGCCACAAATTTCTTGTAGTCTTCAAAAGCGCCTTTGTTGGCCACCGGTCCCATCCAATTTTCTTTTTGCGTTGGGTCCCCAACATGAATTTCTTTGGTGAGGGCCAGCAATTTTTCCATAAAGGCGTCTTTTACATCCGCATGAACGTAGACGCGGGAGCAAGCAGAGCATTTTTGGCCTTGCAGGCCAAACGCCGAGCGCATCACGCCCATTGCCGCTTTATCCAGGTCCGCCTTGTTGGTAATGATGGTTGGATTTTTGCCACCCATTTCGGCGATAACCGGACGCGGGTATCGCCCCTGGGCAAAGGTACGCAAAATGTGCATGCCCACATCATAGCTGCCAGTGAAGGTGATGCCATCCACACCCGGATGAGTCACCAAACGCTCGCCAACCACACGGCCGCTGCCGGTGATAAAGTTAAAGGCTCCGGCCGGCACGCCAGCGTCACGGAAGCATTCAGTCAGGAACCAGGAAGTCAGGGGGGTGTCGGTGGCCGGTTTCAGCACGACGGTGTTGCCAGCTATGAGCGCTGCGCCGGCCGGGCCGCCGGCCAGGGCGCCGGGGAAGTTGAAGGGGGAAATCACTACCCACACGCCATATGGCTTCAGCACGCTGCGGTTGTGGTGTTTATCGCTTTCGGCCAACAGGTCAAAGGCGAAATTGTTGTTCTTTTCGACGGCGTCGCAGTTGTAGCGGATGAGATCGGCCGTTTCTTCAACGTCGCCAAGCGCTTCCAGGCGGTTCTTGCCGATCTCCAGGCTCATATTCGCGCCCATGTCAAACAGTCGGTCGCTGATCAAATCTGCGGCTTTGCGCATGATGGCGATGCGCTCTTGCCAGGGCATGCCGCTCCACTTGGGGAAAGCGGCGCGCGCGGCGGCGATGGCGTCATCGACATCTTGTTCGGTTCCGTATTGGAAATGCCCCATCACCCAATCGAGGTTGATTGGACTGTGTTTGGCGAATGTTTTTTCGGCAAAGCGTTCTTCCCCGTTGATGAAGAGGGGGTAATTTTTACCGAAATTGGCTTTGGCGCGTTCCACGGCCTCATCGTACAGTTGGTGCAGACGGGGATTGGGGCTGGAAAGGGTTGAATAAGTTACCTTGATACGTTCTTCTGACATATGAACCTCCTAGATTTAAGGGAAATTTGTGGGGTTTGAACGTTCGATAGAGCCGCTCCAAACCAGTTCAGGGGCGACTTTAGACTTTATTATACCAATGCACGCCTGATTTGACAGGGCGCGCCGCGCTATTGCAAGGTAACTTTTACAGACCCCAAGGGTTTGCTCCTGAGATTTTGGATTTGGACATCAAACCTTTGGGGTTTGGCCTGAGAAACTTGAGCAGTTTTGAGCGAATTGCTATTTGTTCAGGTGGTCAAGGTGTCTGCTAGGAACGAGAATTGAATAATTTACATGTTCAGATTGGTTCAAGATCAGAAGATTGCTCCAATCTTTCGCATGTTATTTAATTTTCATTCCTGAGCGGCTGGGGGATAGAGAAAGGACGTTTTGAGGGCCATATCGGGCAGACTCAGGAGAAACGCGGCGGGGAGCGTGAGCGTCCGCCAAAATGGGAAGGCTGGGAGGTGGGGGTTGTGGCGCGTGATAAGCAGGCTGAGAACTGTGCCATGGGTGACAATGGCCAGGGTGTCCTGTGGATAGGCGGCGAGCTGCTGGCCCACGGCCGTTTCCAGACGATTACCCGCGGTTACGGCCGTTTCATTGCCCCATACCAACCTGCCCGGCTGCGCAAAAAATTGGGCGACGGCCGTTACAAATGCCGCCTGATCCGCCAGATAAGGCAGCCCGGCCCGATCGTGTTCGTGCAAATTGGGCGCGGCGTGGCTGGGAACGCCCCAAGAAGCGGCCATAATCGCGCCGGTTTCTACCGCTTTCGGTTCCTGGCTGGTGATGACGCGGGTGATGGGCGTGGGCAGCGAATTGAGGGTTTGGGCAAATGTTTGGGCGCGGGCACGGCCGTCGGCCGACAGCGGCCAGGCGGCGGCCGGTGTTTTCGGGTCTACAGCCACGGACGAATGCCGGACCAGGAGGAGCGTGGGCTTCATGATGGCGGCGTTAATCCGAGGATTGTTGTTGAGACTGGTGGTTAGCGTGCCACAAAACGGCCGTGCCCGCCACCAGTCCTAACAACAAAACCGCCGCTACGCCGGTTAGCAAGCCTTCCCACGGCGCATCCGAAACAACTGGCCGCGTATCGCTCTGAGCCTGGCCTGACGGCACGATCCAATTAAAACGGGCCACGCTGTCTTCCATACCCTGCCGTCTCACCACCACAGCAATTTGCCACGCGCCGGCTACATAAAGCTGGTTGCCGCTGAGCACGTAGAGGTCCGGCTCGATCTGCGCCATGTCGGCTGAAACCAGACCAAAATCCTCATCGACATAGGTAAAACGCAGGATGACGCGCAAAATTTCCGCCGGCGGCGGCCGGCGCAGGCTCACTGCGCGCACCGTAAAAATGTTCTGCCCGACCTGATTGGGGCTGGCGGAAAACTTGATGATCATGTCGTCCACCGTCTGGCTCAGGTCGGAGGAAGCGCCGGCAGTGATTGTTGCGGTGGAGCCGCGTGCTGTGGGGGCGGTCGTTAAAACGCCGACCACCAATAAAACCATCAGCCCGACGCACACTTCCGCCATAAATAGGCGTGGCAACCGGCGGGGCGAAATTGGCGTCCAGCCTTTTGGCTGGCGCAGCCCGCGGGCCACAATGTTTGCCAGACGCGGATGCAGCGTGGCGGCGTTTGTCGCCCCGATCAGGCCCACAACCAGCATCAGGCTGATCTTCAGGAGCAGTGTCTGGCCGTAGAACGTTGTCAACAGGGCATTCGCCGAACTGATTTCGCGCCCGGCGCTGTAGATTCCGGTGACCACAAGAGTACCGACGCTAAGGGCTGCCCACTGGCCAAATGGCCGCCATCCCGCTTCTACCAGCGCCGTGAAATCGGCTCTATGGCGTACCAGAGGCAGCAGCCCGATGACCAGCGCCATCAACCCGCCCACCCAAAAACTGGCGGCTAATAAATGGAGCGTATCCAGAGCAACGGCCAAAATGGTGTGCGGCGTGAGGGCGGCTGCGTGGCTGGTTGATGATTGGATGAGCAGCAGGATGAGCAGCATGAGGCCGGTGAGGCGAATCCAGCCAGCCGGTTTTGCGTTTGCGGCCAGGCGGCGGGCCAGCGCTGCCAAAAGGGCGGCGAGAACAAGGAGGATAACCTGCCGCGCCCACCAAAAATAGCCCAGGCGTGTTTGGGTGAGCCACTGCCAACCAACGGCCGTAATATCCGACACGCCAGGGGTGCGGCCGGTCAGCGAAACAGCTTGCCAGCCGGCCCAAACAAAACCGACAAGGATGCCGAGTACGCTACACCCCCACGCCAACCGGAGCATCCGCTTTTGCGCCGCTTGCTGCACGCTGGCAATGTCTGCGGGCTGCGAGGCCGGGTCGAGCACCAGGTAAGTAATGGCGAAAGCGCCGATTAAACCGGCGTAGAGGGTGAAGATGAGCCAGCGTAGGAGGATTTCTGGCCAGGACACGGCCGTTTCTGGCGCAACGGCCGTGGCAGTTCCCAAATCAGCGCCTTGCCCGACGCCAAACACCACCAGCCCCTGGGTGATGTGCCCATCTGCGGCCGAATGAACCGCCCAGCGCAGACTGTAGACGCCTGCGCCCAGGTCGGGTAATGGCACAATCATTAGCGTATGGTCTGTGTCGTCGATGGACAAAGCCAAATCTACAGATTCGCTCTCCGTGTTGAGGAGCGTCGCGCTGCTAAATTCCGCAGTGATGGACTCGCTGAACCAGAGACGCATGGTGGTCGGGGCGGCGTCTAGAATTGTGTTTGCCGGCGGGTCTGAGCGAACCAGAAAGGCATGGGCAGCCACGCGATTTACCGCCAGCACGCCCCAGATCAAAACCAACGCGATAGCCCAGCCGATTTGGCTGAAGCGGTTATGACGGTGCGTTAAGTTCATAAAATTTTGTCGAGCATGTCTGATGGCGGCAGGGTTTGCGCCTGGCGGGGCGGCTGTTTATTGGATTATGATCTGATCGAGAAAAGCGCTTTCATTCTCGACCCGGATTCGTTGTCTGTCGTACACCTCGATGGTGTTGTCTGTGAGGCTGACCAGGATGATACGTAAACGGCCGTAATCCGGCAACAATTCCAGCAATCGAACCGGACTTACCGCCTCGGCCGACGTCAGAACAACAATGTCTGGTAGGGAGCGCTGAATTTCCGTAATCAAAGACGCTTCGTTGCCTAAAAGACAATTCCGCACCACCAGGGAAGGTTCTTCCCCAAGCAGTCGCTGCAATCCGGCGCCCATCAGGCCCTCGTCACTCGCAATGAACACTCGATTAAATTGGTGAGAACGGCTTGCTGCAACGGACATACGCTGTGCCTTACACCACGTAACGGATGCAAATGGATATTTTCTCGCTTGAGGAAAAATGTCGATAGGTAGCATTATAAACAAACCGCTTCGCCAGACAGTAGCACTATGTTTGCAGATTTATGAATGGTACACAGACAAACACAGATAAAGCGGATTTTCGCGGCTAAACCGGTATAAAATCGACGTTTATCCGCCGCATCCGTGAAAATCCGCGTCCTATTTCTAAAAAGTGCAAAGGTAGAGAGTCGTTCTTTTAGCGGACGACGATGTTTTTTAGGCTCAGATCCCCCAATAGAACGGTTACCCTTGTTCCTTGCTCAACAACGCCGCCCGGATTCCGGTAGAAATGGTAATATGTGCGGCCAAATTCGTAATCTACATGATGGGTATGCGGCCGCGGATCGATTCGCGTTCCATTCTCTTGCACGATCAGGACCGGCAGGTCTTCGTAGAGGCCGTGCATGTAATTGGTGGCTTTTTCAGGATCGACAACCTGAAAGCGGAAATCGACGACTCCGCCGCCGGCCGTGAGCGCCAGCATGGTGATATGAATGCCGTACAGGTCCTCAATGGCGGCTTCCACGCTGGTCTGATCCTGAACGACCGGGGGAGCCGGTTTCGGCATTAGAAACCAGGCCGCTAACAAAAGAACCAGAGAAAGCAATAACGTGATGCGGGTTAAACGGCCTGGCCGGCTAAGGTGTGATCGTGTCAAAATTCCGTTCATTCAGATGTCCTCTTGCGTGGTTTGAATCTCATTTCAGGGACTTGTGCGCTGCGAAACAAAGTCGTCGAACAATTCGATGCCTACAGTAAGGTTATCAATGCCGTCCAGTGGACCCAGGCGTGCTTCTTCAATACGGGTGGTATCGTTGTCGAGGCTGCGGATGGTTTGCCGCACCGTATTGTTGAGCCGTAAGGACAGGTATCCATTGTTGGCTCCGGCTCCGGTGGCGGCTTGCCAATCAACTTCAATGACCTGCGAGGCGTTGGTGATGGTGTGCCAATTTGTGGTTGTGTATTTGCCTCTATCTGTGCGCGCGCCGGCTTGAATCTGGTAGACGCTGCCGGTATAGCGGAAGTCCAGAAATATAACGTCGGCGCTGCTGCTGCGCGCCGCAAAAATGCGGTGGGCGTTGCCAGAACCCATGCGGATGCTGTTGGGATCGAAGTAGAAGTGCGCCCGGTAATGGCGTTCGCCGCGCGGCGAATCATCCTGCAGGTACATGGGTGTCCGGTTGTCAATCAATGCGGCGAACTCGTGGCTGCCAATTTGGGCCGCCGCAGTGGTTACGGAAAGATCTTTTTCATTGTCTACAACGGCCGTCCACCGCGAAAAATCGCCCGTTTCAAACCCATCACTAAAAATCAGATCGGTTGACACGGCCGTGGCCGTAGGCGTCGGGGTTGGCGGCAGCGGCGTGGCTGTGGCAGTAGCTGACGACGTGGGCGTGGGCGGCAACGGCGTGGGCGTGGCCGGCGTGGGAATACCGCCGCTGGCCAGCAGTTGGTAAGCGGCCAGAACATCCAGACGGCCGTACCCAAAATCATTATCCGGCCCGGGCGCGCCGAGGTCAACGGCCGTTTGCAGGAGCGCCAATTTTTGCTGTTCGGCCGTCAGTCCGGGGAAAGCGCTCAACAGCAAAGCCAGCGCGCCGGAAACATGCGGCGCCGCCAGCGACGTACCCGTCGCCTGATAATACAGCCCAAACAAATCCGCCGTGTTGATATTCACTCCTGGGGCAGCCATTTCCGGGTAGACAGCGTCCGCTTCACCGCAGCTAGATGGGCCGCGGCTGCTGTAGGCGTAAATCTGGTCCGTGTTGTTGACCGCGCCGACGGCGAAGGCCTCGGGGTAGTTCGCCGGGCTGCTGCTGGCCGTGCCCGGCCCAAAATTACCGGCGGCAAACACCGGCAGAATGTCCATCGCCGCCAGCGCCTGTAAATCAAGCTGGAATTCCAGGTTGCAGCCAGGCGCGCCGAAGGCCCACGAATTGTTAACAACCTGTGGCGCGTCGGCAGTGGCAGGATTGCCGTCCGGGTCCAGAAGCCATTGGAAGCCCTGATGAACGGCCGTTGCCGTTGCCGTGCCCGCGTCATTAAAAATCTTGACGGCAATCCACTGCGCCTGCGGAGCCATGCCGATCAACGTTCCGCCACCGTCGCCGCCGACCATCACGCCCATCGTCCAGGTTCCGTGCCCACTGACATCGGTGGGCGTGATGGGATGCTGGTTATACGGATCAAACCAGCTGTTACTGCCGCCGCGCCAACTTGTCGCCAGGTCGGGGTGCGTTACATCAACGCCGGAGTCCATGCTGGCAACCACCACGCCCTGGCCGACAAACCCCAAATTCAATAGCGCCGGGGCATTAACTACCGCCAGATTGTTCTCAGGCAATTGCAGGGCCGGATTGGACACCGGCACGAGCGTTATCTGATCCGGCGTAATGGACGCCACCTCCCAGCGGTTAGCCAACTCGTGAATAACCCCGGCCGTTGCTGTCACCGACAAACCATTAAATACCCAAAAAGAAGCAAAATGGCGCACGCTCCCCTGAGCGCTGCGCGCATTCAACAAGGCAACGATTCGCCTTTGACTGGCGTTGGCCTGCGCTTGCAGTGCGCGAACCACGGCTTGCTGCTGAGCGGCTCGATTGCCGGTTGGGATGCTGCGGGTGTCTGCCTGTTCGCCCAATGTGACGATAACGGTCATCATGTCATCGCGCTTCAGGGCAGCCAGCTGCGCGGCAACCTGGGGATCGATTTTGCTGGCTGCGTTCGCGAAGGATGGGGAGAGAGACGGCCGTAAGCCCAACAAATTATCACCGCTTTCAGCAGCCGCGCTGCTAAACACCGTGACCGTTAAAATAATGAAGGCAAGGCCGATAATCAATTTTTGCATGATACTAAACTTCTCGCTTGCCCAGGTTTGGGCAACACAAACCGTCGGCTACTTTATCGTGACCGGTTCCAGGCGAATCTCGCCGAACTCTACAATCGCCGACATCCCTGGCTTTGTCACGCTCCCCACATTCGGAAACGTGAGAAACACATTGCCATCATCTTCCAAAGTGCCAAGCAATTGTGATGTACTGTCTTCAGGCGCGGTCAGGACGGCAGCGCCATCTCCAATAAGCAGCCTGGGCGCATCGCCGCTGTCTTGAAAAAGCAGTTTTGCCTTTTCCGCATCCAGGATCTTGAGCCGAAAATCTACCAACCCGCCTGCGGCCGTGACGGCGATCAGGTTAACCCGCACGCCGAATTCATCGGCCAGAGTTTGCGCCGAGATGTAGCCGCCGCCGGATGAGGCTGCGCCGGGCTGCTGAACTGCCCGGCTAACCAGAAAACCAATCACCACCAATAAGCCTAGCAATAGCGCACCAAGTGGTAAATAGCGGACTGGATGAGCTGCTGACGTTTTTAAACTGATTGTCTTCTCGTTCATAATTCACTGCTCCCCGATCTATGGTCAGGTCACTTTTCAAAAATCTATTATTTTGTTGTGCTGTGCTGTACTGTGTTGACGCATAAGATGGCGAGACCGGAGGCCCTGATTACTCAAGACCCCCGGTGTATCGGACATCCTAATAAGCGTAAGCTAAAAGCAAACTTAACAAGATCATGGGACTACCGGCGAGAAGTGATCCCTTTTTGCGGCGCGGCTCCGGTTTGGGGGATGTCGAAGGCATCGATATCCAGGTTACCGCTTGTCAGGCCATACGCCGTGCCATCAAAGTACACAGACCAACTGCCCACGCTGTAGGAGATCACGTCCTCATCCTGGACGGCCCCAAGGCCGGCGACGGCCGTATCCGTGCTGTAAGACAGGTAGATATGATCCGCGTCGATCCACACCAGGCCATCCACGTTAGCCGTAGACCAGCCGACGGCCGAGGCATCGATCATGCGCGTGTAGGAGCTTGCGCCATTCCAACGGTAGATATCGGCATTGTCGCCGGCGCCGCCCGCGCCGGGGGGCACAAGCGTATTGTCGGTCGAGAAGTAAAGTGTGCTGCCCACGATGTGAATCGCATCCAGGTCTGTATTGCCTATCCCGTTAACGCTGCCGTCAAAGAACAATGACCAGGCGCCGTTATTGTAGTAGACAACATCCTCGTCCTGAACATTTCCAATCCCTGGCACATTAACCTGACCGGTGAAGGACATATAGAAGTGATTCGCGTCTGCCCAATCAAAGCCATCTACGTTGGCCCCGGTCGGCAATCCCAGGCCGCCAGCGCCAGAGGCATTGAGGACCAGGTTGTAGGCTGCGCCATTCCAACTGTAGATATCGGCGTCATCGGGCGTGCCGCCAATGCCTGGGGGATTGGTGTTGCCGAATGTGGAGAAGTAGAGCTGCTCTGTCGACAAAACGGTGTAAACCTGTCCCACAAACGGCAATCCGGTCGCGGATAAGGCGTTACCAGCAGCATCTCTGATTCCGGCCGCGGAAGTCAGGTTTAGGCCCAATGTGCCGCCGGAGCCTGTGGTGGCGGTCACTATCCAGGTGTCGCCGCTGCCGGACACCGAGGTAATGGCTGCGCCGATCAGGCCGCCGCCAGGAACCAGTGTAAAGTTGCCGGCGGCCACGCCATTCACGCTTTCGGTGAAGGTGACCAGGAAGTGAACGGTGGCCGCATTGGTCGGGTTGGGGTCAGGGGTGGCAATGCTGGAAATTATGGGCGAGGTTTTGTCGATGACCAGAATCGTCGACCCGTGTCCTCCCCAGTTACCGGCCACATCTTTGCTGTGGACGTAGATGGTGTGGCTGCCTTCGCTGAGCTGGTTGATCGTGGTCAGCGGGATGTCGGCATAGGCAGTTTCGGACTGGCTGTTGAGCGACCCATCGCTGGCGCTAAACACAAAGCCGGTCCCATCTGAGCCTACTGTGTCAATGAAACCTTCCGCACCGGCGATGTTCGACATCGTATCATCCATGCTCGCTGTTACCCGCACGGCCGGGGAAGTGCCATTGATGCCGATCTGGCCATTACTGGGATTGGGCGCAGCAGAGACGAGGGTGGTCAGAGGACCGGTTTTATCTACAAACAAATTGATTGCGCTCGGGGCGCCCCAATTGCCCTGGGAGTCTTGGGCGCGCACGGCGATGATGTGCGTCCCTTCAGATAAGCCGTCGATTGTGGCCGCCGAGATGGATACGTCTAAACTGGCGATGGGGGCAGCAATGTTTACAGTCATCGGCACGGCCGTTCCGTTGTCAATTGTGTATTCTGCCGCCGCGATGTTTGCCCCACCCCGGAAGCCGGTGTCGTCACCCGTGGCATGGAGGGCAACTTTCACGGCGCCATTGGTGTGGTCGGGCGTTAACACGACGCCTGTGGCCGCCGGACCGGTTTTGTCCAGATTGAGAACTCTAAACCCGAAAGGACCCCAATTGCCCACGCTGTCCTGTCCGTGGATATAGATGGTATGGAAACCACTTTGCAGGGTGTCTAAAAGCGTGGCTGGGATGGCGCCGGAAACGGCCGTTGCCGGTGAACCGAACGCGCCGCTCATGGCCGTCCCGGTGCCTGACGCACCGATCACGTCGATGAAGTATTCGGCGGCATTCACCAGCGAACCACCGCTGTTCGCATCACTCACGGTCGCGTTTAAGGCCACATCCACCAACCCGTTTGTGGGATTCGGCGCTGCCGAAGGCGCGCTGGTTGTCGGACCGGCTGTGTCTGCGCCGGGGGCAGGCGGCGTTCCGGCTGCCAGAAAGGTCATCATGCCGCCAAAATTGGCCGCGCTGCTGTTATGCAGCAGCAGATTGGCGTCGTACAGGGCAAATTGGCTGCCAGATTGCGTGACTGCGGGAATGGTAGCGATGGCGTCCATGGTTTGCCCGGGAGCAAAGGTTTCCGCCACCATTTTGTGGGGATAGGCCAGCGCGCTGCCATCATTGGCGATCACCGTTTGGTGCATGCCCATGAGGGCCATCGAGTGAAACTGCATACCCGCGTTGAGATAACGCAGCAGCACGCGGTTCCCGGCTACTGTCGGGATCGAGTCGGTGCTAGGATACGCTTGGCCGTTAATCAAGAAGTAGCGCGGAGCAAAGTTGCGCATATCGAACGCAGCCGGATCGGCGCTGGCGTTGAGCGCGGGGTCAATCTCGCTCAGGAGCAGCACAGCCTCGTCGTCGTAGGCTGTGGCCGGGTCGTTATAAGCCTGCCCGGCGGCGGCCGGACGAACGATCAACGCGCCATAAAGCCCCATAGCCACCTGATGCTGGCCATTCTGTACCAGACCTGCTTCGTAGAGGTAGGTGCCCGGGCGGCTGGCAGTGAAAACGTAGAACTTCGCTCCGCCGGGAGCCGCGCCGGTTGTATCCGGGACCATATCCTGGCCCTGGAACAAGATCGCGCTGTTTTCTGCCAGTTGATTGTGCAAGATGACCGCAACGGTATCGCCTTCGTTAACGATCAGCGTGGGACCACCGGGTTGGCTTACCGGCGCATCGGCGCTGTTATATCCCCACACGGCAACGATGTTGCCATCGGGCAGTGTGGTGCTGCCGCTTACGGCGTACAAGTCGATGCCACTGACCGCGACAACTGCAAATGTCTGGGTTACATCTGTGGCGGGATTGTAGTTCGCATCGCCAGGCTGTGCGGCGGTGATGGCGCAGGAACCGGCCACACCCGTGAGGTGGACGAGATTTCCGGCGACTGTGCATTCGCCAATGGCGGCGAAAGATATCGGCAGCCCAGAACTGGCGATGGCGTTGACGGTAAAATCTGCGTCGTAGATGATCTTGTCGGCCAACGGACTAAAGGCAATTGTTTGGTCGCCTGTGGCGATGGCGAAGCTTTGGGCCACGTCGGGCGCAGGCAGGAAGCTAACGCCGCCGGGCTGCGAGGCGGTAATTGTGCAAGAACCAGCCGCTGTCAGGTGAACCAGGTCGTCGGCGACGGTGCAGTCACCGGCGGCGGCAAAGCTCACCGGTAAACCGGAAGAAGCTGTGGCGCTGACGGTGAAATCTGGGTCGCCAAACAGTTTGCCGGCCAGCGGGTCGAAGGTGATGGTTTGGCTGACTGGTTGAGGCAAGACGGTTAGAGTGCCGGAACCTGTCGCATCGTCTGTGCCGCCGCCGCCATTTGTGCGTAAGGCGCGTACGGTGAAGTTGCTGGCGCCAGCGGGCACGGCCGTTGTCGTGCTGAGTGTCAATGTTGAGGTCCGGGTCGTGCCGCCCGCATTCCAGTTAAGCGTACTCGGCGAAAAAGAGGCAGTGACACCCGCCGGTAATCCGGTGGTGACGCTCAAGCTAGCCGAGAGCGTCTGATTGGTTGCTCTGGCGACGGTGACAAGGTACGTGACAGAACCGGCCGTGCCGGCCGTCACTATGCCAGACTGGGCTGCCACCGTGACAGAACCAACGCGGGGCAAAGCGGCGGGCATGGCTGCGGCGGGCGATACACTGTTTAGCAGCGCCATGACGAGCATAGCCGCAAGGATGACCAGCCGCGAACCTGTTCTTACCAAACTTGTGAATTGTTTCTTCGTTTGCATGTTATTTTCCTTGGCCCTTTGTTATGGACAATTATTGGGCAGCGGCGGATCAATACGCAGGTAGGTAATTGGCCCGGTCATGGTGACGCCCCAGGAGGTAATCTGGTACAGGGCATGGTTGTGGGAGATGATGTAGTACTCGCCACACTGGTTTAGCCCTTCACCGCCGACCGGCAGCGTGCCGGCCGTTCCCAGGTAAGGACTCCCGCTGTAGAACTGGCCGTAAATCATGTTGGCTAAATCTGGAATAGTCACAGGAACGGGATTGGTCGTTTCGTTGTAGTGCTCGGCGTCGTACCATTTGAAGATAACGTCCCATGTCTGGCCGGGGCCGATGTTGATGTCGAACTTCTCGAAGGAGAGGTCTTCACCGGCTGGGCCTTCCAGGGCACGGCCGTCGCGGCCAATGACCAGCCCGTTGTTGCCATGCGGATGGAACGGATAATCTTCGGTTCCCACGTTGAGGTAGCGGATCATGCCTGGGAGTGGGTGATAATTGGGGTCTGAGGGGGGCAATGTATCGTTGAATTCATGGATGCGGGCTAGAGCGCCGTAGGGCTGCGTGGGCAGCCAACTGGCAAAGTTGTCGGCGATGCTGTCTGGGAAACCACGGCCGTTTATCAACCAATAGCGCGCTTTGTAATTATCCAGGTTGTACGGTTCTCCATTTTCGGCCGCCTGGTGCTGGTAGGGGTCGATCTCCGACAGCAGCACCAGGAATTCCTCTCCCTGCGTGAACTGGCTGTCGGGCCGGTTGTAGGCGTAATTGGCGCCCATAGACGGCCGTACAATCAACGCCCCAAAAAGACCCAGGCTCACTTGTTTGCGTGGATTCGTTCCGCTTTCATACAGGTAAGTGCCCGGGTTGGAAGCCACGAAGCTGTAGGTAACACTCCCGCCTGCTTCGGCCACAGTGGTCAACGAAGTCAGATTGCCGCCGCCGTCAAACTGCGGCTGAGCCTGGTTGCCGTTGGCCAACACATTTTCCTGGCCAGGAAACATAATCGAAACAGCTTCCGCCAGATCGTTTTGCAAGATAATCGTGACCGTGTCGCCTTCATTGACACATAAAACCGGCCCCGGATGTTGGAACGGATTACTTCCTTCCGAGTAGCCCCACATGAACATGGTGTTGCCATCGGGCAAATTGATGTAACCAGAGTGGGCGGTTAGAGTAAAGATCGGGTTAGGGCTGGTTCCGGAAGTGCAGACAATACCCGTTTCAGACGCAGTTGTTGTCTGGGCCTCCACTTTTTGGGGCTTAGCGGTCCGGGCGGTCGAGAACAATGCCAGACCAATCACCAGAACCAATCCCAACCCCAGCCACTTAAAATTAGATTTACGCATGTTATCGCTCCTTATGATGAGAGAATGGATTGGTCTAGATACCCCAATCATTCGGGTACTGCTGCGCGTTTAAAACGCCGCCGGGGTAAACATGGATTTCGGTTGTTTGCCCGCCAAAACCACCGGCGGCCAGATTGTTCGAGCGGGTATAGGCCCGGTTGTAAAGCAGATAAGAGTCGTAGCCTGATCCGCTTGAACCAGCCCCCCCGGAAAAGGGCGGGGCCGTGAAAACGACATCGTAACTCTCGCCAGCGCTGATGGCGATGGTGTCGGTTTCGTAGCTGGTGGGTGTGCCGTCGCGCCCGCGCAGCAGCGTGGCGTCGCGGCCGATGACGCGCATCTGAATGCCCGCCAACGTGATGGCCGATTCCTTAAAGCCCAGATTGGCAAAGCGCAGGAGAACCCGCTCGCCGGGCTGGCAAGTTATCAGAGACGAGTGCGGTTGGTATTGCAGATGCTCGTAGCCTGGGGTGGGGACCAGGTCGCCGGTGGCGTCTGTTTGCAGGGCGAGGGCATGGAGGGATTGTGCGGCGTTGATGGGTGAATTGGGGGCTAAGGTGTCGGGGTAGACACGGCCGTTCAACAGCGCAAAATCAGCCTTGTAATCGCTCCATTCCGGCAGTTGGATGTGCGCATCGGCCCAGTGCGATTCCGCCCAGACTTCGCTGAGGAACATGGCGAACTCGCGGTCATAACCGGTCGTGCCATTGCCGTCGTTGTAGGCATATTTGCCACTGGGGTAAAGCGCCGTGTTGCCATTTTGCAGCGGGCGCACAAAAACCAGACCCGTCAT
The DNA here is from genome assembly GCA_017993775.1 of Chloroflexota bacterium. Taxonomy (GTDB): domain Bacteria; phylum Chloroflexota; class Anaerolineae; order Promineifilales; family Promineifilaceae; genus Leptovillus. The sequence continues at coordinate 129,492 of JAGOMA010000004.1, forward strand.
GCCCATGTGCACGTGCTCTACATCTTCCACATGGCAGTGGAACATATAGGTGCCTTCTTCGCGCGGGCGATAAATGTAGGTGAAGTTGCGGCCGGTGGGCACGGAAACGGAGCCGGACGGTTCGCCATCAAAAAAGGGAATGACGTTTCGGAAACCGTGCCAGTGCATCGTATGGGCGTCGAACAGGTCTGGCCGCAAAGCCAGGCCCAGGTTCGTTAGCTGCATCCGGAAGTCTACCGGGTTGTTGGGGTCGAATTGGTTGACCCAGAAAAGCGGCGCGCTGTGCTGCGCCTTGTTTTTCTGGTCATTTTTTTGCGCATCCGTTAAACCGGAGACATTGCGGAAGCCGAAAATATACGTCGTAAACGGCGCTGGGGCCAGATTGTCCGGGTGGTATGGCGGGATGGCCGGTGAGGTGGGCAGGGAAATCCAGCCATCTGTACCGGCATAATACAGGTCATAGGGCAGGTTTTGGGCCTCGGCAACTGCCTCGGGGCGCAGCACGCGGCGCAGGGCCTGGGGAGCGACTGAGGCCCCGGCCGCGATAAATGCCGCGCTGCCGGCAATTTTGAGGAAATCGCGGCGATTGAGTGTGTTGGAAGATGATTTTTGATTCATTTAATATCTCCTTGGCGTCTTGGTGCACAGCGGCCGATGCCGACACCGGCCGCTATGCACGAATGCGCTTGGTTAGGGCATTGTCCCGCCGCTAAAGTTATCGAAACGGCCGTTGCTCATGCTGTTCGTCGCGCCAATCCAGCCACCACCTTGGACTAGGTCAGCAGGCCAGGCTTTGGTTCCCTGGGCGACGTTGAGCAGACCAACCAGCACACCATTTTTGTACACCGATACCAGCCCGTCCGCCTGCGCGCGCGCGCCCATCACATCGCCGGTGGCGTAAGCAATTGGGAGGGTTATCTGGTCCACCCAGACCCCACCAGGTGCCTTTGTGCGGATCGTGACGCCTGTTGCGGCGCGATAAAGCACGTTGATGGCGCTGGCGTCGAGGCTGTTGGGATCTGTTCCATTAAACTTCAGCAGCAAACCCTGCCACCGGGGGGTGATATTTATGTTGCTGCCAACGCCAACGATCGTCAGGTAAGCTTCTTGATTGGCGCCAAAGGGGGTTCGCCACCAGATGCTGCCGCTGGCGGTTTGCATTTGCACCGTGTTGCTGTTGATGCGGAACTGGTTGGTGTTGGTAGCCCCCATCCAGTCAACACCCAACGGCGTGGAAGCGCCTGCCCCGCGATTGAAGTTGTCTAATAGTCCGGTTGTCGGGAAAGAGAGCGCGTGACTGATTCCTGTTCCATCGGCGCGGGCGGCAGCACCCGGCCCACTCTCGTCGGCGCCAATCTCAAAACCGGCTCCAGACGGACGGCCGTCGCCGTCAATATCCACAGTTGGGGCATTAATTGCTCCCTTGGAAGCTGCGCCGGCATCATTTGCTGGCGACGCCAAAGGAATGTGGTAGTTGCCCAGCAGATTCGCCGGCAGGTCTACGGCCACGAGGATGGCTCCAACAAAGTTCGGGTTGTTGCGCCACACATTGAACGTCACCGAGGTGTCGTACTGCGCGATAACGCCCGGATCCGCGAAGATGTTGGTGGGGCTGGCGATGGCGCCAATACCGGTTTGCAGCACCGAGTTTGTGGGCGAGAGCAGCCCTGTGCCGTCCGCCACGCCCAGGTCCCAATGATTGATGGCTGAGGCGTCACCAGGAAGGCCCAGCCCAACCACGGTAGCCCCGGCGCGTGTGCCGGCGCGGTTGTCCCAGAAGATGTTGTTGAACAACAGCGGGTCGCTGAAGATGGGTGAACCGCCAGGCAGGGTTGCTTGCAGCATGTCGCTGTTTTGAGAGGTAGAGAGACCGGCCGGAGCGGGTAGGCCATTGCTGGTAACGGCCGTTGCCGTTGTCAGGTTCTTCATGATCGTGTTGTTGTAAACCCGCACATTCGGAGCATCATTAATGCCGATACCACCACCTTCGTGTGTAGAGATGTTGTTCACAATCATGTTGTTATAAACATTCATCGGGAAGTTACCGGCCATCAGGAAGCGCACCCCGCCGCCGTCATCATTAGCCAGGTTGGCCTGAATCAGATTGCCGAAAATGTCGGCCGGGCCGGAGCCTGGCGAAAGGAGAGTCGGATCAGCCGGCAGTTCGCCAGCGATCATAATGCCGCCACCCTCATCATAAGAAGCATTGAAGTAAATCCGGTTGTCGTGGATGGAGCCATTGGGGCTGTAGCCATAAACCGTTAAACCACCACCGTATTCGGCCGAGAAGTTACCGCAAATATCGTTGTGGACCACCTCATAGGTGTCGGCGCCGGCGAAGAGACCGATGCCGCCCGCCAGATTGGTGCCGCCGTTGGCGATGATGCGGTTGTTGGCAATACGCACATTCTCGTTGTGATTGTTGGTATCTGGCGCTGGCAGATCAGGCGTGCCCAGGCGAACAGTGCCGTAAGCGCCGCCATTGTTCTGAATCATGTTGTTTGTGATCTGCAGATAGCGGGCGTACCCATTGGCAAAGACCGCCCCGCCTTGGGTGATCAAGTTCGGTGGTAAGCCTGTTGTGCCGCCGCCAATGACGTTGATGTTGCCGGGAAAACCCTGCTGATCGCCGCCGCGCAGGTCAAAGCCATCGATGCTGGCTTTGTAACCGCTCGTAAAGTCGCCATCGTGGGCAAAGATGGAAACCACCGCGCCGTCGAAGACGGTTTGGTTCCCATCCCACGTCAGGCCGTCCAGTGTCACATACCAGTTTGCGGCCACAACACCATCACCGGCAAACGCGCCGCCGTCGATGATTGCGCCAGGGACAAAGGTAGTACCCTGGAAGCCGCCCGGACCGACGCCCTGCAGTTTGATCGGCGAATTGAGAATCAGGTTTTCGTAATACGCACCGCGCGGATTCGCACGCGGGTTCGACAGGTCTGGTTGGCCGGGGTACACCACCACCAGGCTGTCGTCATTGCCAGCCTGAGCGGCGTCGATGGCGCTTTGAATGGTGGCGTAGGTGTGGCCGGGGCCAACCTCGAACAAATGCGGCAGGTAGCTAACAATAACGATTGAACCGCCGCCAAAGTTGTCGAAGCGAGCATCGTTGATGTTGCTGTTTTGCGCGCCAACGAAACGGATGCCCAGTCGGCCGCCGCCAGCGGCATTGGTCCAGGGGTTTGGCCCGCTGGTCACATTAACTGTGCCAATCTGAATGCCGTTTTTGTAGGCTGCGACCGTGCCGTCGGCCAGCGCGCGCGCGCCAAGTGTGTCGTTGGCCCCAAACGTGACGCCGCCAAATGTGGCGCGCAGAACAACCGCGTTGGTTCCATTCGCCTTGGTGCGCACCTGCACGGAGGTCGGGTTGGTGGCCTTGTAAGAGACTTCGATGTAAGCCGAAGAAGTGGAGGTGGGGTTCGGGTTATTGCCGTTGCCGCTGATTTTCAGGAACAGACCTTGTTCAGAAGCAATCGGGCTGACTTCGGTGAAGGTGAAGTACGCTTCCTGGTTGGCATTGTAGACCGGGCCGCCACCTGCGTTGCCCGTCCAGCGCATTGTTCCGGTGCCGGTAACGCGCACGCTGTTCGAATTGAGCGAGAAAGCATTGTCAGCCGACCAATTTTGGCCGATGCCATTCCGGTTGAAGTTGTCGATAATCGACGTAGAGGGGAATGGTCCGACATTGCTGCCCATCACATGAAAGGTCAGGCCATTGATGGTGGATTGGCCATTGGCGGCTTTGATGGCTAGTTGATGCGGGCCGATAGGTGTGTCTACAGGTACGTCTGCCGCGATCTGGGTGTTGGACCAGGCTGTAGTAGGCAGAATGATTGTGTTGTCCAGGGTGACTTGTCCTGGGGTGTCGCCAAACCCAAAGCCGTTGATCGTGAAGGAGCCGCTGCCATTGACATAAGGCTGCGACACTGTGAAGAGCTGCGGCGTGGCTGAGTCGAGGGAGCAGCTGATCTGGTTGACCTGGCCGCCAGGCAGCTGCACGGTGACGCCTACCTGGGTGGGGGCCAGGTCGGCGGGGACGAGCAAGCCGGGAATGGCTTCAAATTCAGCGGCAATGGTGCGGAACTGGGGTTTGTAGTTCAGATTCAGTTGGCCTGGCGTGCCAGGATCGTTGCCCACAAACCGATACAGATTGGCGCAAACGCCGGAGGGGGTGGGGCAGTTGATCCGATTGGTGGAGGGCAGGAGAACATCCCAGAGGCCGTTGTAGTCTGATTCTACGGTGGTTACCAGGCGGTTGGTGTAATCGTAGATACCCACGGGTGCAAAAGGAATGCCCGCTTTTTCGCCGAACAGCAGCGACTGGGGATTGCCGGAGAAGTTGAGGTCGTCGACGACCAGACCCCAGAAGCGGCCTGGAACTGGGACATCGGTGAACAGGTTGAAGGTGGGGACGATGGAACGGCCGTTATTGAGCTGCACCAATTTCGTGTCGCATAAGGGTTTGGGTGTTCCTTCATAAGGTGAAGTAATCTCTTCAAAGGTCGGGTTAAGGGTTGGGTCAGAGGCCGGTACGGTAACGCCGGGGATAAAGGCTGTGTTTGTCGGGTACCCATCCATGCCGTTATTGGCTACGTCCACCGTGTGCAGCGGACCGGCGCAGGCTGGCGGGGGCACCTGGGGAATGAACTGGTCGCCGTTACCGATGTTGATGTCTTCTTCGCGAGTCACTTTGAATAACGGCCGTCCGAGCGCATCGTTGGGAATGGCTACTTCGACCAGATAATCACGGCCTCCGGGCAGTGGGGCAAAGGCGCCGCCCACGCAGATCGGGTTGGCCGGGTCTGTAGCATCGAGCGTGCCATTGAAGCAGCCATCACCAAACCCATAGTTGCCGTCGACAGACGCGCCAAAATTGGCATCTGGCGTGCCCTGATCGGTGGCATAGGTTCCAAACTGCACGCCCATCAGCGGTCCTTCCAGGCAATCGGCAGTGGGATCAGGGGACAGGACTTGTTGGTCTGCCGGATAAGTTAGGGGATTGCCATCGACGTCACGGGCTACACAGCCGGTCGGCCGTTCCCAGGTTTCGGTGACGTAGGTGTTGAGTAGTTGGCCTTTGGTATAAGACCCGTCTGGGCTAAGTTCGTAGCGACCGGTCGGATCGCAAGGAGCGGCAGTCGTGCCGCAGGTTACCGGCTTGTACAGGTTGACGATTAAATCAGAAATGCCGGGCTGCCAATCTTCGACAAAGGCATAGCGGGCGTCCAGTTCGTTGCGGGTGGTGTCGTAACTGACTGTGCCGACGATGCCGCCGTTGCGTGGATCGACGCCGTTGTTTCCCGTGGCGTCATAGGCATGGACGCCCCAGTCCACCCGGCCAGACAGGCCGATGATGGGCAGGACGCTGATGTCGACGCCAGCCCCTAAAACGGTGGTGGGTGTAGTCTGGTTGTCGGCTTGGAAGGTGACGCCGGTGGTGTAATACAGGTCGTTATAGGCTTCCATCACCAACCATTGGGTCATGGGGTATGTGTTTTCCATGATGTAATAACCGGTTGCGTCGGTGGCAACGGCCGTTGCGCCACGGTCCATGAGCGAGTTTTCGCGCTTACGCATCGTCAGGGCGTAGTTGGCGATACCCGGTTCGCCCGGATCCTTAACGCCGTTGCGATTCAGGTCGTTGAAGACGTAGCCTTCATACTTAGTCCACCAGCCGGTCAGGGGCAAAATGCCCATGTCAACCATTTCGCCATTACTCACGGTGACGTTGATCAGATCGAGAATATAATTTTGGGGTTCGTCCCACCAGGTCAGGGTGTAGTTGCCATCGGGCACGTTGGGAATATCAAACGCCCCATTGGCGTCGCCCTGACCCACATAAACGGCCGTATCGCCATTGGTCAGGTCAGTCAGGCTTATCCAGGGGTTTTCGATAGGTTGATCGAGCTTCATGCCTGTCGATCCGCCCCAAATTGTTCCGGGTAAGCCGGTGCCCCCTTTGGGAGGAACATACACTTTAACCCCTTCGATCACCCCCTTGATGTGCCCAGTTGGACCGGAAGGCAGAGGTGAGGTCGGGTGGACGTAGCCAAAGATAATGGCCGGGAAAGGTTCGCCAGCCACAATGAATTCGGTATCCAGACCCGTTGCCCCTTCCATAACCCAGGCGTCCCAGTCGTGGTTGCCTTCCAGGGTTGTGGTCTGGATCCAGTTTGTGCCATCCGGGGCAACGGCCGAAAGCGCATAACGGTTTGGCCCTAAATTCGGGATGATCAAATCGCCGTTGGCGTCGCTTACACATTCGCCCCCGGTGCCAGGGATAGGAATTGGGGTGTAGTCTGGCGGGTCTAGAACGATCTGGCCGGAGCCGTCCGTTCTATATTCGGTGCAGAGGGGGTTGCCGAACACATCGGTGGTCACCTCTCCCAGGTAGTCGGCGATGTGGCCGACGAAACCGGGCAGTCCGTGTTCCAGAGGAACGTCGGGGGCGCCGTTTGTGGGGGAGATGTCTTCGAAGATATAGGCGTGGATGGTGGCGGTGGGCAAAGGCTGGGGCTGCAATTCAACTGTAACCAGACCGCTGTCCGGCAGCGGCATGGTGAAATGAACGCCATCCAGTTTGTAACCGTCGGCTAAGACAGAGATGAGGTAACGGCCGTCTGGCAAATTCAGGCTTGTGCCATTGACACCATTAAAATCATCCTGATTGCCCTGCGTGTAAACCGGGCTGGAACCGGCGACGCCGGCAATTGAAGTCCACAAACAGGACCCTGGATACCCAGGATCGGCCGGCGAGCAGCCATCGGCCGGCGAACGTTGAGTCGTTACACCTGTGTTATCGACATTGACGATATATTTATACTCACCAATCGAGTCGCCTTTAAAAACGCCAATCCCACCAAAAGCCCTGGGCTCTGTGCGAGCGCTTATCACACTAAGCGAGAAGCTGTTGGTCGCAGCAAATACAGGCCGTACGGAAGGTGCAGACGAGGCAAAAAGACCAACCATCAAAATGGTCAGCCCGGCAAATAGGATAAAAACAATTTTTCTAATCATCAAATTTAACTCCTGCTATCTGTGTTCAAGTTAAAGCACAAAGGTAGGGGGCTGCTCTTTAAATATTTCATCAACACCTCCGAACTAGGACCACATCCGACATTTTGCAAACAGAATCGGCTTAAAGGATAGAATGACATCGGGGAACACAAAGCAGGCTTCTCGCCTTAAACGCGAAGAAGCCTGCGGTTTTAATCACAAAACAGCCTGTCACTACTTTCATCCTCCCAGCAATCAAAGATTGGGAGAAATTTATTTGGCAGGTGATTGCCTGGGGTTTCAAATCTTTTCCCTTTGCAGACTGAGGCGCAGTTTATGGACGCCTGAAACAGCAGCTCATTATGTAGCTGGCATGGACCAAGACCGCATCTTCAATCGCCTTACAGCAATTCTCAATTTGGACTTGGTATTTGCGTGAACAAGCTCGTTTCTGCCCCATTTACGCTCAAATGTCATGCTGAACGAAGTGACGCATCCCTATGGCCTATGGCCTCGGATTTTCCAGGAGACTGGGATGCTTCGGGGGGTGCTTCGGCAGGCTCAGCACAGGCTCTCAGCATGACATCTTTCTCGTCAAATTGAGAATTGCGGATCGCCCTATAAATTAGTTGTTGCTTCAATTACTTTGTGGTTATACGCTGGCTTTTACTTCTAAATTTGATCTTCAATCAGTTTAGGCGATTAACCCGGGTCTGTATATTCACCTCTGTAACTCATTTAGGGTCCAAAAAGAATCATTTATTGGGCCATTTTGACGGCAAAAGGTGTAGTACCCGAGTACTGCAGGGGGGGGTATTTGAGGGATGGGTGGGAGGAGAAGACGTGAAGCCGACAGACTGGAACCTGACTTAGTTCAGGCCAGATTCGCGCGCATATTTGGCTGCTTGCCGACGATTCGTCAGATTTAACTTCAACAATATATTATGGACATGGCGCTTAACAGTATTTTCTGACACAAAAAGAGTCGCGGCTATCTCTGCATTCGAGGCTCCGGTCGATAATTCTTGGAGCACCTCTTTCTCTCGCGGAGTAAGGTTGGGCGCATCTGTTTGCGATTCATGATCTTCGTTGGCCGTGCGTGAAAATTCCTTCATGATTCGTCTGGTCATGTCCATAGACATCACCACGTTGCCCCGATTGGCGGCGCGCACAGCCTCTAATAATTTCTCGACCGGTTCGTTTTTCAGGAGGAAACCAGTTGCGCCGCTTTTGACGGCCGCAAAAAGCTCAGCGTCCTCTGCATGAACGGTCAAGAATAGGATTTTGCAATTCGGTATTTCGGCCAATATAGATCTGGCAGCATCGGCGCCCGTGCCATCGGGTAAACTGAAATCCATTAGAATAATGTCTGGCTGGTTCTGCTGGGCAGCCTCAATGGCCTCTACCAGATTACTAGCCTGCCCACAAACCACCATGTCTGGTTCTGAGCGCAGCAAACTTGCCAGGCCTTGCCGGAACAGAGGGTGGTCATCAACAATAAGTACTTTCATTTATACCCACCTAATCAATTTATAGAAGATCTCAGGTAAGATCTGTATTGGGAAACCAGAATGTCAATTGTGTGCCACAATTCTTCGTATCACAAGTCGGGGATTTAAGATCGAAGCGCCCGCCTATGGTGGCGGTGCGCTCCTGCATAATTTTCAGCCCAAAATGTCCTGAGCTGTGGGCTTTTTCGGGGTCAAAACCTCGCCCATCATCCGTTAGGATCATGATCAGGTCTTCTTGTTGGCCCCAGATTAATTCGACCATGACCTTGCATGCGTGCGCGTGTCTTTCTACATTGCTCAATGCTTCGCCAAAAATGTAAACAACTTGCCGCAATATCCCAGGCTTAAGGCAAAAAGGCTGCCCTGTTTGGGTTATTTCCAACGCCAACTTTGACCTCTCAACAATTAATTGACTGTGGTTGAGGAGAATATCCTTTAACGATGCCTCTTGAAGATGCATCATTGACAACTTGCCCCGCACCAATTCGTAAGATTGGTTGGCAACGGTGCGCATTTGTTCTAAATCAGCGCGTGTTTCGCTGAGGTTCGCTTTGTCAGCGTCTCTAGCCATTTGGTCTAATTTCAGGTGCAAATAAACCAGATTTTGTCCCAATGTATCGTGAAGGTCCCGGGAAATACTAAGGCGCTCGGTGTCTCTGGTCTGGCTGACCAACTGCATGGATTGGTGCTGCTGCCTCTGAGCGGAAACCAGGGCGATGGCAATATCTGAAGCCACATAATTGAAGATGTCTCTTTGTTCTTCAGGTAAATTGGCTTCTGAGGGCAAAGTCAGGAACATTCTGGCAATTAGCGACTCCCCCCAAAAAAGCGGCAAACAGTACATATTCGGTAAATTTGTTTGAGAGTTCGGTATTTCGGTGGGGGGTAATTCTATGGCGTGCAGCGTTGTGGGGTGGCCCGAAGTATTGGTGTAATACATGGCCGGAATAGGGCTTTGGGCGTTGGCGGACAAAGCCTGTTCGCAAAACTTTTGTTCGTTAACTGCCTCAAATTTGGCTGATTGGGGATTGAAAACTAGCAGCGAGGGGATGATCAGCGGGTTATGCGTTCTGGGGAATTCATACAGGGCGGTGATCATTTCATCCCATTCCGTAGTTAACGCCAGCTTAGCGCTCAGGTCGTGTTTTATTTGCAGAATTTTGAGGGCGTGGTTTTTAATCCGGGTAATTTTTAGGACATGTTCTAGTAGGATCCAGATAATGAACAAGAGCAAAAAGAATAACAGAATGGACAAAATTTCAATCTGATGGCGGACCCGGCTTTCGGGGACCAATTCTTCTAGAATCTCTAGCACGACGAAGAGAACCGATAGCAAGGTTATGACCCAAAAACGGCGTCTGACAAGCTTGTCCTCTATCCATGAATTAAATTTAGTGATCTGATTCTCTTGAAAACCCCTCATAATAACCTATTCTATAATATTTGTTTAACCCTTGTGAAGGGTGACGAATGGGGGTCGGGTGATTGATTCTGCCAGTGGTCAGAAAATAACTTTGCCGTCCAGCATTTAGTTTGACCTAAGATTATTACTTTTGCCCTTAACGCCTGGCGCAAATTGGGGGATTTTTAGGGAAAAGGGGGAAATGGTTATACGGTATGGCTATATAGCAGATGAAAGGGCAGCCTTTAAATTGCTTTGCAGGCGGACAAATTGGTTCCTGGCAGCCAAAATTGGATTTGTGCGGCTACTGGCTTCACCTGTTATAGTAGCGAGGGGTACGGCCGTGTACATGCGTAAATAATTTAAGTTTTTGCGCACCAATTGAACCAGCAAAAAATGTCAATTAAGGTGACCAAATGAAACGATGGCAAAAAATTCTCGTGACGCTGATTATCGCTCTCATTGCAGTCGGGGTGGGGGTTCTGGCCTATGCTTACTGGCCGTACCAGGAAAATTTGGGGTATCTAACGGCCGTTAGCGACAACTACAATGTCACCATCCTGCGTGACACCTGGGGCGTGCCCCACATCTTCGGCGAAACCGACGCCGATGCCGCCTATGGGCTGGCCTACGCCCACGCCGAAGATGATTTCGACACCATCCAACTGGCCCTGGCTGCTGCCCGCGGGCAGCTTGGCACCATTGGCGGGGCGGCGTTGGCCCCCAACGATTTTCTGGTGCAGCTGCTGCGCATCCCTGAAGTTGTCCGGACAGGTTATCCGACACTGGCTCCGGAAACCCGCGCTCTGGTAGAGGGCTACGCCAATGGCCTGAATTATTACGCCGCCTTGCACCAGGACAAGGCTTACCCTGGTTTGTTTCCGGTAACCGGGCAGGATGTTGTGGCCGGTTTCGTACACAAAACGCCATTCTTTTTTGGCGTGGAGGGGGTGATTGGCGATTTGTTTGGCGAGGAACGGCCGTTACCCGTCAGCACCAAACAAACCAGCCAACTTCCCGCGGCCGTGCGCTTTGGCTCCAACACCTTCGCTGTCAGCCCAGCCCGCAGCGCCAACGGCGAAACTTTCCTGGCCATCAATTCGCATCAACCCTGGCAAGGGCCGGTCACCTGGTACGAAGCCCACGTCCACAGCGAAGACGGGTGGAATATGGTCGGCGGCTTGTTCCCCGGCGCCCCCGTGGTGCTCGTTGGCCACAACGAGAATTTGGGCTGGGGACTCACCGTCAACAGCCCCGACCTGGTAGATGTGTTTGTGCTAGACATCAACCCTGACAATCCCAACCAGTACCGCTTTGACGGCGAATGGCGCGATCTCGAAGTGCGAAATGTGCCCATCCGGGTCAAGGTTTTTGGCCGATTCATTTGGACGGTTAAAGAAGAAGCCCTCTGGTCGGTGTATGGTCCAACCGTGCGCCGACCACATGGCGTTTACGCGATCCGTTACGCCGGTTATGGCGAAGTGGGTCTGGTTGAACAATGGTACCGCATGAACAAAGCGACAAACTTTGAGGAATGGCAAGCGGCAATGCGTGACGGCGTGCTGCCCATGTTCAACGCCGGTTACGCCGACAAAGCAGGCAACATTTACTACCTCTACAATGCCCTGCTGCCCATTCGCGCCGCAGGATACGATTGGCAGCAATACCTGCCCGGCGACACATCTGAAACCTTGTGGACCGATTACCTGCCGTTTGACCAACTGCCCCAAGTGTTGAACCCGGCATCGGGCTTCATCCAAAATGGCAACAGCTCGCCGTTCCAAACCACCATCGGCCCAGGAAACCCCAATCCCGCCGATTATGCGCCTACGCTGGGCATAGAAACAAGTATGTCCAATCGCGCCTTGCGGGCGTTGGAATTGTTTGGCGCTGATGAGTCCATCACCGCCGAAGATTTTTACACCTACAAATATGATATGGCCTATTCCGCCGAATCGGACATTGCCCGATATGTGGACATGATCGTGGCTGCGCCTGAACTGCAATCCGGCGACGCAGCCACACAGCAAGCAGTTGCTTTGCTGAAAGGGTGGGATTTGCAGACCGATCCGGACAATACAGCGGCCGGGCTGATGGTGCTGACGCTGAACTCTATCAACGACAACGGGCACATCAACCCGTCTAAGTTGGTGGGGGCGGAGATTGACCCGGCGGTGGTGATAGCGGGGTTTCAAACGGCCGTTTCCACCCTACAGGCACAGTTTGGCCGCATAGACGTACCCTGGTCGGAAGTAAACCGGCTGGTGCGCGGCGATACCGATTTGGGGTTGGGCGGCGCGCCGGACGTGTTACATGCGATTTATGGGGAGTTGGGGGAGGACGGCCGTTTCCACGGCATCGCCGGCGACTCTTACATTTTGCTCGTCAGTTGGGACGCTGATGGCAAGGTGTCGTCACAAAGCATCCACCAGTTCGGCAGCGCCACGCTCGATGAAACATCGCCCCATTTCGCCGATCAAGCGCCGCTGTTTGCCAACCGCGAATTAAAACCCGTCTGGATGGACGAAGCAGATATCAGAGCCAATTTAGAGCTTGAGTATGCTCCTGGCGACTATTAAAAAACCTTTGGGTTCAGAGATGCCCTGACTCCAGGAGCTTGGAGATTGGAGATTGGGGATTAGAGATTGGTTCAATCTCCAATCCTCAATCTCCAGCTTTACTTCAGTAATTTAGCTCGATCCCCTCATTGGCGACTTCTGCCCGTTCGACATATCGGCTGGGCGTCTGCATGTTGGTCCAGCCGCCCGCATCCCGCAGGGCAAACGGATTGCTGTTTTTGGCGGCCTGAGTGGCCCACGTGTGCCGCAAATCGTGCGGCGACAGCTCCCAAATCCCTAAAATATCCCGGCCCATCGCTTTGATGCGGCTGCCTATCGCTCGCACCGACATAACCTCATCTGTTAATTTACTATTTTTGCGGCTGCCACGCAGCAAAATGCCGCTCTGACGCAGGTATGGCCGGTAATCTCGCAGCGCCTGCATGATATCCGCCGACAGTTGGAGACGATCTGTGGTGTCGGTTTTTTGACGATAAACCACGGCATAGCCGGTGTCGGCCAAATTTTCCACGCGCAGCGCGGCGACTTCGCTGGCTCGCAATCCCAAATCTAAAAACAAACACATCATCAGGCGGTCACGAATCCCCTGGGGGGTGTTGGGGTGTCGGTTCTTAAGCTGACCCGCTTGCTCAGGCGTTAATACGATGGCGTCCTCTTTTTTGTGGCCGATGCGCGTTTGTTGCCGGCCGGCATTCACGCGCTTGCCTTCGGTACGGCCGTATCCGCGCACTTCTCGGATCAATGCATGGTCTGCTGGTGGAATCGCGCCGGATTTTGTCGCCAGCCGTGCATACACCTTTATCGCCGAGAGCCGGTTGTTGACGCTGGCAATGCTGTAACCCTGGTTAAGCAACCACTTGACATAACCTTCTACCAATCCCCAGGTAACGCCACTCCAGGCAGTGGGGGAGTTCTGACAGAAGTACGCCGCCCAAACTTGGGGCAGATCGACATTTTGGGCGGCGGCGTAATCGGCGAGGGCTTCGTGTTCTTTGGCCGTGTAAAAGCCGGTGGCCCAGCTGGCTGCCAGCGGCAGCAGCTCCACAGCCGCGCCAATCTTATCCAGGTATTGTACCCAGAGCAGCAAGGCGGCCGTCTGCGTGCGGATGGTTTTCTCGGAGCGGCGCTGCTGATAATCGATAAAAATGTAATCCGCTGCGGCTTGATTGGCCGCTGCGCCAATCTGGGCGACGGTGTTTGCTGCACTGCCCAAAGGTTCAAGCTGATTCGCCTGATTGTGTATCGGGTTTGGTTGTTTTGCCATAGTGCTTGTAGTATATCTGAAAATAAATATAGATACCAATAATCCTTACATATCGGTATCTATATAGGGGTGAAAAATACGCATGGCTGCCGCATAAAAAAAGCCCTGCACGGCCGTGCAGGGCTTTTTTTTATGGTTCATGTAAACACTGCGTCGTTTACCGAGGCGCAGCTGCGCGGGTAAAGACCAGCACATTCATGCTGCTGCTGTTGAAGATGGTCAGACCAGAGGCCGATATATTATACGTCGCAGCTGATTGGAACAGCGTCAAAAACTGCTGCTCGATCTGCATCGTGTCCGGGTCGCAGGAAATGCTCGTACCAGCCAATGGCCCGACGGTTAGCGTATTGCCAACGGCCGTATAGCTTCCGCTATAGGTATTGCAGCCGCTGCTGCCGTTGACACGGCCGTTGTCGTCGAAGACGGCCGTTATAACCAGCCCCGGCGGAATAAACTGGTTCATATTCATGTTCGCCAGCGTCCAGTTCACGCCAACCAATGGCGACCGGGTTGGTGTTGGCGGCACACTGGCCGACACCACCACCGTTTGGTCGCGGTTCACTGTCTGCCCATTCCCCGACGCTTCCAGGCGATAATTGTAAGTTCCAGCCTGATTTAAACAGTCCGGGAATGCGCCGCTAAAGGATGCGCCGTCTATGATACGGGCGCCATTGCGCAGGATGTTGACGTGGCTCGCGCCACCGCTGACGGCCCAGGTCACATTCACGCATTGCCCGGCCGTAATCTGGCCCGGGCTGACAACAAAGGAATTGATAATGGGCGGTTGCGGCGTGGCTGTGGGGATGATCGGCGGGGTGGCGGTTGGCGGCTGAGGCGTCGGCTGTGCTGTTGGCTGGACAATGGTCACGTCGCGCTGATCGCGGTTCGTGCCGCCGGGTCCAATGGCCTCAATCGTATAAGGAATGCGCCCAACTCCTGGCGGGCAATCACTGGTCGAACCGCTGATTGGCGCGCCATCCCAAACTGGATTGCCACCGCGCAAAATGCGCACGCTGTTCACATTGCCGGAAACCTGCCAGGCGATAGCCACGCATTGGCCGGTGTTTATCTGGTTCGGATCAACCGTAAAGCGATTAATCGTCGGCGCGCCCGGCAGTTGTTCGACAAATATAGTGAGTTGGCGAATATCAAACGTATTGTCACGTCTCAGAACGCGCAGTTCGTAAGTCGTTGTCTGCGCTGGACATTGCACGCTCGTGCCTTGCCCCGTCACGCCGAAATCGGGCCAATTTGCGCCTTGCGGATAGAAGAAAACGGCCTGGATATTGTTGACGCTCCAGGAAAAAGTGACACATTCTCCGGCCCGGATATTGTTACGATTAACGGTAAAGCTGATGTCTGGCGCGGGCGTTTGCGTGGCGATGGGCGTGGCTGTGGGCGCGCCGACAACCTCGATGCCTACCCAAACACGGTTCCCAAACAGGAGGCCCGTGGGTCCGCGCATGGTCCAGAAGCCCTGATAGATTCCTGGGGCAAGCGGGGAAACCAGGTCAACCGATACGTCGTAGGTTGCGCCGGGAGCGACCTGGCCTTGAATTGACTGAGGCATACCACCCATACGCGCGGCTGGCGTGTTGCCATTCACGTAGACAAAGGTGTAGGTGCTGTCCCAGGTGCAGGTGCCGCTGTTCAAAATGCGCCAGCCTTTTTGGAACGGCTGCCCGGGGGCAAATTGGGGCGGGCTGGTCATATTTTGGTCATCGAAATTTAAATCTTGGATGAAAGTCATGCCGTCGCGGCAAGCAGGAGCGGGTGGCGGGACGGGTGTGGGCTGCGGGTTCGGGTCTGGTGTGGGGAGCGGTAGTATTTCGTTGGCGTCGAGGTCCAGATAATCGGCGGCTAATTCGGCGAGACGGCCGTTGTTTTGCAACGTAATCAACGCTTCATTGAGTTTGCTTTGTAAGGCCGTGGCTCCCGGGGCAATGGCGATGGCGTACCGTTCACGATTTAGCCCCTGCCCTACCAATTCAATGTCATCAAATGCTCTTACAGCCACTTGCGCCGGCAGCAGGTCGCCGATGACGATATCCAGCCGGTTTTGGCGCAAATCGCGCAGGGCATCGCCAGCTTGAAGATAGACAAAGAGGTTGCTTTCGCTCATCTTGCCTGTGGCGATAAGATCATCCTGAATCCAATCGGCGAAGGCGGACCCACGCTGAACACCAACACGCAGATTAACGATTTGCTCTGGGGTGGTGATGGGTTCCATCGCCATCCATTTTTGCGCCAGGATGCCATCTTCGCTGACATAATAAACGTTGGAAAAATCTATGACGGCATCGCGGGCGTCGGTGAAGGAGATAGCGGAAACGGCCGTATCAATCTGCCCCAGCATTAAAGCATCGCCCAGACCATCAAAGGCCATGTCATTGATTTCGACATCGACGCCAAGGAGCGCGCCAATTTCGTTAATCAGGGCGACATCATACCCAGTTTGTTCGAAATCCTCGGTATAAAATTCAAATGGCGGGTAGTCGAACGAGGCGCCAACGACGAGTTTGCCCGCTTCTTCGACGTCGGTCCACGATGTGTCGCCCGTTTCTGGCGCGTCGGGCGTGACGGCTGGCGGCATTTCGGCCGTCGGTGCGACTGTCGGCAAAGGGTCTGAGCCTGAACAACTGGCTAAAAATAGGCTAACGGCCGTTAACAATAGGAAAACAGTGAACCCCAAAAAACTTTTTCGCTTCGTTACCATATCTCCTCCAATCCTGTGATCTTTAATCCTGGCCTAACAACCAGACCAGATAAACCAACCAGTTTCATATGAAATCACCCAACCTGGGATGAACCCATCACATGATGCGTCAATTATATGAGTAAACCGGCTTGACACAAGAATCGCCAACACTACAGGCACGCGCCGCATAAATAGCCTCAGGTACATTGCAGATAGGAACGCGACCCCCTAATTTAATCACGTCATAAGGCAGGGATTCAAGGAATTGTCCACGTTTAGCCCATTCTTCTTTGACGAGAGTTTGAATGTTGATAAAATGATATAGTCTGATCAGTTCTTGTTATGGGTTCAAATCATAAAAGCAGTATTCTTCAACAATTCGAATTGTGTTCTTAAAAGATAAATGTCTCTATAACGCAGGAGAATATCGGCCATGAAAACTTTAAGCGATTCTGCGCGAGAGTACTCACGCGCCCATGCAGATGGATTCCGCAAAGATCTACACGATTTTTTACGCATCCCCAGCATTAGCACAGACCCGGCGCACGTCCCCGATATGCAGCGAGCGGCCTCCTGGCTAGTGGACCACATGCGTGAGCTTGGCCTGGAAAATGTTCAGGTCATGCCTACTGCGGGGCATCCGGTTGCCTATGGTGAATGGCTTGGCGCTGGCCCAGATAAGCCGACTGTGCTGGTGTATGGCCATTATGACGTGGTTCCGGCGGACATGGCGGATGGCTGGCTTACTCCGCCTTTTGAGCCGGTAGAAAAAGATGGCAAAATCTATGCTCGCGGCGCGACCGATGATAAAGGGCAGTTGTTTATTCACGTCAAAGCTCTTGAATCTTACTTAAAAACGGCCGGGACAGCGCCGGTAAATGTAAAGATTTTCATCGAAGGCGAAGAGGAAATCTCTTCCCCCAATCTTGTCCCCTTTATTAGAGACCACCTCGATCTTCTCCGGGCTGATGTGTGCATTATCAGCGATACATCCATGCGCACCATAGATGAGCCGGCCATCCTTCACAGCCTACGCGGCATGACTTATCTAGAAATTGAAGTTCACGGC
This sequence comes from Chloroflexota bacterium, assembly GCA_017993775.1. Lineage (GTDB taxonomy): Bacteria > Chloroflexota > Anaerolineae > Promineifilales > Promineifilaceae > Leptovillus. The sequence goes on from JAGOMA010000004.1 coordinate 147,014, forward strand.
CCCACCGATGATTTGCACAGCGGTTTGTGGGGTGGCGCAGTCCATAATCCTGCGCTTGCTTTGGTGGAAATCCTTGGCAAACTCTACAACCCGGACAATACCATTGCAGTGCCTGGCTTTTACGATGATGTTGTGCCTTTAACGGCCGAAGAACGCGCCATGATCGCCAAAACCGATCTCACAGAAGAACAATTTAAGCAGTCAACAGGGATTCCCGCCCTTTGGGGTGACGCCGATTACAGCATTCGCGAGCGAATTTCTGCCCGTCCCACGCTGGACATCAATGGCTTGTGGAGTGGTTGGGCTGGACCCGGGCCAAAAACCATTGTGCCGGCCAAAGCTGGAGCCAAGCTCAGTTCACGTCTTGTGGGCAATCAGGACCCGAATAAAATTTATGAGCACATAAAAGCCTACATCGAGTCTATTGCCCCGCCTACTGTATCGGTTAGTGTAAAATTAATTACCACCGGCAAGCCTGCGCTTTTTTCTTTTGACATCCCCGAAATGCAGGCCGCCTCTCGTGCCTATGAGCGAGCATGGGCTGCAAAACCGCTGTTTACTCGCGGCGGTGGCAGCATCCCGGTTGTGGCTGAAATTGCTGATTTAATGGGCATTCCGGTTGTTATGATGGGCTATGGTCTTGATGACGATGGGTTGCACTCACCGAATGAGCGCTTTAGCATTGAGATGTTTCACCGTGGTGTTGAAACTGCGATTGTGTATCTCGAAGAATTGGCGCTGCTTGCTCAATAACGACAAATCTTTCACGTAATCAATAAAATGGCTGGGTGTGTGGGCATTTTATTTCCCTAAAATTTTTGGTTGCCCACGTTCCCGAACGCACAGGAGAAAAAATGGCAAAAGGTAACGGAGAAACGGCCGTGAGCGAAAAAAAACCATTCACTCAAAAAATGTTGGATGGTATTGAACGCATCGGCAACAAAGTTCCCCATCCGGTACTCATGTTTTTGTACCTGATCATTATCGTAGTGGCCCTTTCCCACATTCTTTATTTAATGGGAGTTAGCGTAACCGAAGATATTGCCGTACCAATCGCGGTCCAAACCGAAGGAGCCTATTACACAGACTCCACTGAACCCGGGCAGATCCTGCCATCAGAGCCTTACGATGCCCAATTTGAGATAAAACAGCAGACCATTGCCATACAAAGCCTGCTTTCCGTTGAAGGGCTGCGTTTCATCTTCACTTCCTTTGTATCAAATTTCGCCAGCTTTAGCGTTGTCGCTGTCATTTTGGTGGCGATGGTTGGTGTGGGCGTGGCCGAAGAGTCCGGTCTGATGGGAGCCCTGATACGTAAAACAGTCAAAGTAACTCCGCGCCAACTCATCACCTTTATCCTTGTCTTCGTTGGCGTTCTATCGAGTGTGGCCACAGACGCGGGCTACTTGATTTTGATTCCTCTAGGCGCAATTGCCTTCCTAAGCCTCGGCCGTCATCCCCTTGCTGGCGTAGCGGCAGCTTTTGGTGGGGTAAGCGCCGTCTTTGCCGTAAACATTTTTATTACTCCGTTAGATGGCATGCTGACAGAAATCACCAACGAAGCTATTAGCCTGGCCGGCGGCCAACCGATTACCATTGTCGCCAACTATTTTTTTGCTGTCGCCTCCACCATTATCCTGAGCATTGTTGCGGCCGTAATCACCGATCGAATCATTGAGCCTCGTTTGGGCACGTACCACCTATCAGACGATTCGCTAGCTGAAGAAGCGCAAAGTGCCGAAGCAGCTGCTGCCGAAACGAAAGGCTTGCGGTATGCCCTCTTCGCTTTTCTCGGCATGCTCGCCCTGGTGCTGCTGCTAGCGCTGCCGTCTGGCGCGCCACTGCGTGATCCAGTCACAGGCGCCATTATTGGAAACACGCCGTTCATGTCCAGTCTTATCTTCATCATTACGCTCTTTTTCTTGCTTGCCGGGATTGGTTATGGCCTGGGAGCTAAAACAATCACTAGCAGCGCGGATGTTATCAAAGGTGTGACCAAGACATTTGCCTCCCTGGCCGGACTCATCTTTATGCTCCTCATGATCAGCCAGTTTATTGCCTTCTTTAACTTTAGCAACATGCCGCAGGTTGTAGCGATTTGGATGGCTGACACCTTGGAACAGGCCAATATCGGCGCGATTCCTCTGTTGATTGGCTTCATTCTGGTTATCATGCTCCTCAACGTCATTATCCCCAACGTGATTCCGAAATGGGCTATCTTTGCGCCTATATTTATTCCGGTCTTTCTGCGCTTAAATGTCGCCCCGCAAACCGTGTTGGCCGCCTATCGTGTTGGCGACTCGCCCACAAACATCATTACTCCGCTGATGGTCTATCTTCCTTTTGTGCTTACGGTCGTGCAGCGGTATCAGAAGGACGCAGGCATTGGCACCGTTATTGCGTTGATGCTGCCCTATACATTGATTATTTCTATTGTGTGGATATTGCTTTTTGTTGTATGGTTTGCGCTAGGAATTCCTTTAGGACCTGGCTATCCGGTGAGTTTTTAATGCCGTATGATCCGATAATCTTATGACTCAAAAAACTGGTTCCCCCAATAAAGCTCAACCTGATCAGCTTGGATCGTGGCTGCCTTTGGTCGTCATCCTTCTCGCTCAGATCCAGATGGCTTTTAATGTCAACGCCCTGCCGGTTTCTATTGGCCCTATTGTTGAGGATCTTAACACCTCGGCGACGAGTGTAGGCACAGCGCTTGTTTTTTATTCGTTGTTCGTGGCCGCTTTTGTGATGCTGGGCGCGAAGATTGGTAAGCTCTATGGGGAACGCCGCGTTTTTCAGATCACAGCCTTGATGCATGGTGCAGCAATGGCCTTGATGGCGCTTAGTCCTAGCGCAAGGGCGATGAACCTGGCCCAGGCTTTGGCCGGATTGGCCGCGGCCGCGTTGGTTCCTACCCTGGTTGTGCTGATTGCGGCCAACTATCGTGGGAAGCAGCAAGCTCAGGCTCTTGGGATTATGGCGGGCACACCTGCCATTTCCGGCGCGCTGGCATTTTTTATTGCTGGTGTTCTTGGCACCCTGCTGACGTGGCGGCTTTCTTTCGGCCTGCTTAGTATCCTCTCTGTCCTTGTTTTTATTCTTAGCTTCCGGCTGAAGCCCATTACGCGTCAGCCGGACATTAAAATTGATGGGGTTGGTGCGCTCCTGGCAGCGTTGGCCATCATTTTGATCTCATTGGGATTCAATAATTTGAATGCCTGGGGGATTGCAACAGCCAAACCGGCCGCGCCGTTTGCGCTTCTGGGTTTGTCACCTGCGCCATTTATGGTGATTTTGGGCATTGTGTTTGGACAGGGCTTTTTTGCCTGGTCTCATCGACGAACGACTAGAGAGAAGACACCGCTGCTGGCTTTAGAAGTGCTGGACTCTCCGGAAGAGCGATCTAACATCGTGTCGCTGTTGGTGATCGGCGCGCTTGGTCCAGCGGTTAACTTTTTGATTCCTCTATATATTCAAATCGTACAGGACCAGAGTAGTTTGTTTACGGCCGTTACCGTTATCCCCTACACACTCTCCATTGCTGGCGCCGCCATTCTCATCGTCCGCCTCTATGATCGGTTAACCCCCCGCCAGATCGCTACCACAAGCTTTGTTATAGTTGCTGTGGGATTGGTATTCCTGTCACTAACCATACGCAATGAATGGTCCACTCCCTTCGTCATCCTGTGCCTGATCATGATCGGCCTGGGAGAAGGTTCGCTGATCACGTTGCTGTTTAATGTCATGGTATCCGCTTCGCCCAAAGAATTGGCCGGCGATGTGGGCGCCTTGCGCGGTGTGGCCAACAATCTTTCCACGGCCTTGGGCACAGCCTTCGCCGGAGTGGCAGCGGTGGGTCTACTAAGTTTGTTTGTTACCAATGGGCTTGTTCAGGCAGCAATTCCCGATTCGCTCAAGGTGCAAGTCAACCTAGACAACATCAACTTCGTCACCAATGATCAGCTAGAGACGGTACTGGGGACAACCACAGCCACGCCAGAACAGGTGAATGAGGCCATACGGATAAATGAGGATGCCCGACTGCGCGCACTGAAGGCCTCTTTCTTGATATTGGCCGGATTCTCGCTTTTGGCTTTGGTCCCGGCCATGGGTCTGCCAAATTATGTGCCAGGAGAAGTGCCTGCTCCTTCTCCCCCTGGCAAAGGCAAGCGCAAAAAAGAAAATGCCTCGTCCTGACAATGCAGGCTGCTCCTGGCATTACAATCTCAATAAGCATATTTTCCCGAGTGATTGGCGGTCATCTTGCTGCCAATCATTTCAACCAAAACAGGTGTAAAACAATGCACCCTTTAGCAACAAGGAGAACTAAAAAATGAGTGATTTAATTGTTCTGTCGTTTGATAATGAGGCCAGCGCCTTTCAGATGCGCGATAAGCTTCTGGACATGCAAAAGCAGCAGGTCATTACACTCGCCGATGCCGCCATCGTCATACGAGATAAAAAAGGCAAACCCAAGGTAAAACAGCTCCATAGTCTTGTTGGCGCCGGGGCAATGGGCGGCGCATTTTGGGGCATGCTTATTGGTCTGCTCTTTTTTGCGCCCTGGCTGGGCATGGCGGCCGGCGCTCTGGGCGGCGCTTTGGGCGGCAAATTTAATGATATTGGCGTCGATGACAAATTCATCAAAGAAGTTGGCGAGACAATTGAGCCAGGACATGCAGCTCTATTTTTGCTGGTTGTAAAAGTTACGGCCGACAAGGTTTTGCCAGAACTTGCCTCTTTCAACGCCAAGGTGTTGCAGACGTCCCTTTCCAACGAAGATGAAGCTCGACTGCGCGAAACCTTTGGCGCAGAAGACGTAGAAGCTTAATTGGCCTAGCAGGCCCATCCAAAGGTACCAAGCTTTTGGATGGGCTGCTCTTTTGGGAGGTAATTATGATGAGACGTGGTCCCAGCAGACGAGCCGCTCGACGTACTGTTCGGCGGGTAAGCCGACGACGGGTGCGTATGCGGCGCAGACGGATGTTATTGGCTGGCGGCATGGTAGCCATTGCGGTGGCGGGTACGAGTACTGCCATAAAGCTGAGCCAACAAGATGCGCAGCGCATTGAACAGCATACCGGGAAAAAGCCAGAAGATCTGACCGAAGATCAGTTAGATGAGGCGATTACTGACCTGAACATAGAGGCAGCAGAGTTAACTGACGCAGAAGTGGCCGCAATCGAGGCTGCGGATGCTCAACCGGCAGCGGCAGCCCCTCAGCCTGCCCCGCCCCCACCCACGGCCGCCGTACAACCTCCGGCGGCCCCGGCGCAGCTCGACTACATCACGGAACTAAAAAAGCTGGCCGAGCTGCGAGACATGGGCATTATTACGGCCGACGACTTTGAGGCAAAGAAAAAGCAGTTACTCGGACTGTAGTGGCTGGCAATGATAGCTGGTTGGCTGGATGGTTTGGGTGTCGGACCACCAACCAATCAGCTTTTTATTTGCCTGCTGCTTGTGCCATGCCCTGCCGAAACCTGCTGGCCATCCTCATTTCTGATGTGGCGTGATTGCCATTCCCCTCGGTGGGCAGCCCCCAAACAACCAATTTACTTATTACTGCCATGACATAAAGGGTATATGAAACAGTTCTCGCAAAAATTTTTGGTGCTTCTTTCGCTGGTCCTTGCGCTGGCAGCCTGCTCATCACCCGCCCCCACCACACCGATGGAAGCTATCACGGCCGTTCCTGTGCTAGAGCCAACCGTCGTGCCAATTACCTCGCCAACGGCCGTGCCCACAGAAACGAATACGGCCGTAACCGGTCTTCCACCCGTCGTTAACTACAACCTGGGTGACGCCACCCTCACACAGTCTCGTTTTCCGCAAGACAGCCGTTTTCACGAAATGCCGGTGCGTCTCAACGGCATCATCGCTGTCCCAGACACCGACGGTGGCCCGTTTCCGGTTATTGTGATTTTTCATGGCAATCACCCCGGCTGCCCCTTAGATGAGATGAGTGTGGACCGCTGGCCTTGCGCCCCCGAAGTAGAACAGCCCAATTACCAAGGCTTCGATTACCTCGTCGGTTATCTTGCCTCCCAGGGTTATGTTGCCTTATCCATCAACGGCAACGCCGAAAACACGTTCGGCTATGGCGAAGGGCTGCCCGGCGAGCGGTTGGCCCAACTGGTGGAAATGCACCTCAGCGCCCTGGCAACGGCGGCGGCTGGCGGCCAAAATGATTTTGGCGTGGCCTTAAACGGCCGTGCCGACATGCGTCACCTGGTTCTGATAGGCCATTCGCGCGGCGGCGAAGCTATCGTCTGGCTGGCCGAGGCGCTGGGCCTTGCCGCGCCGGATGCGTTCGATCATTTTGGCTACGGCCCGGTCGATGGGCTGCTGCTGCTGGCGCCGGCTGTCACTTTTGCTTTACCGGCGGCCCCTACCGTGCCGATGGCCGCTATTTTGCCCGCTTGTGACGGCGATGTCGTCTTCCAGGAAGGACAGCTTTTTTACGAAGCGGCGCGGATGAACCCAGACCAAAGCCAATGGGCCACGTCAATCTGGTTAGAGCGCGGCAATCACAACCAGTTTAACAGCATTCTCGGCCCTGATCCCATGGGCGGCAGCAACAACGGCCGTACAGAATGCCAACCGCTGCTGACTGGTGAAGAGCAGCGCACTTTTCTACTTGATTACACCACCGACTTTCTAACGGCCGTTTACCACGACGATCCCACAATGGTCAGCGAGGCCATGTCCAGAATGGGGCTAGACGTGCAGACACCGGCTCCAGACAGTTTATATGGACGTCCAGGGCGCATTTCGGCGCTGGTGGCTGCGGCCAATCGTCTCACCCTTCTCATTCCCCAATCTAACGACGAATTGACCGCCAATCTAGCCGGTGGCAAGGTGGTGGCCGATGGTGTAGATGCGATGTTCTGCGAAGAAGGGTATTACACGCCGCAGATGAAACCGGGCAGCGAACCATGCAAACGTGTTAATCTGACTGTTCCCGGCGACCCGGCAATGTTGGTTGCCGCCTGGGAGCAGAGCGGCGCGGCGCTGCGGTTTACACTACCGGATGGCGCAGGCGATCTGAGCGATTTTACGACGATAAGTTTGCGAACGGCCGTAAACCCATTATCACCCTTGAACGCCCAGAACAGCTACCAGGCGTTCTCCATTCGCCTAACAGACAGCGCCGGAAATCAATCAGCCATACAAACACGCCCTACCGAACCCGCTCTTAGTTTCCCAGTCGGATCTGTTGAAGAAGACAGTTTCTTTGAAGGCGGCCAATTCTCCGGGCGCGTCCCCATAACAACCATTCGTCTGCCGCTAGGCGATTTCTCAGGAATAAATCTGGCCGACATCACCGAAGTGGCGTTGGTATTCGATCAAACATCCAGCGGCTCTCTCTTCATGGGCGACCTGGAATTTGTAAAGCCTTGATGATCCCCAAAAGCACGCAGACACACTTCTAGTTCCCAAAAATAATGGGGCGCAGATCTTAAAAATCTGCGCCCCACTAAAACAAAGGCCCTCATAAAGGGGGGTTGCCATCAATTGATTGCCGCTTCGTAATCAGTTATTCCCAGTCATCAAACCGTTTGCTCTGCCCCACCATCGTCGCCGCGCCAAGAATGCCCAAAAAAACGCCGATAACTGAGGTGGCGAAAGCTAAAAAGTTAAGAAAAAAAGTCGATTCCAGCACACCCATAACGATCAAAAATGGCAGCACAGCGCCGGTCAGCACCATAAAAAAACCAACCACAATCAACCGGTTTTTCAGCATGCCACACTTCCTTTATTTCTCGTCGCTAAACAGCCAGCACGCAACGCGATGGCCTTCCGCCACCACCACATTGGGCGGCTCTTTAACATCGCAAACGCCTTCAATCATATGCGCGCAGCGCGGGTTAAAGCGGCATCCCTGTGGCGGATTTACCAGACTTGGCGGTTCTCCTCTGGGAACTTCTCGCATCACCAGGGCATTATCCGCATTGGGATCAGAAGAAGCTTCTAAAAGCGCCAGGGTATAAGGATGTCTGGGGTCTTTTAACAGGTCTTCCATTTTTGCAATTTCGACAACCTCGCCGGCATACATCACAAAAATGAATTCGGAGAAGTAACGAACAGTGGAAAGATCATGGGTGATGTAGATCACGGCCAGATTATGCGTTTCCTGCAAGTTGCGCAGCAACCGCAATATCTCGACGCGCACGGAAGCGTCAAGCATGGATACCGGCTCATCGGCTACCAATAGCTTTGGATTCATCACCATAGCGCGGGCAATCACCACACGCTGCTGCTGCCCACCACTAAGCATGTGCGGGAATTTGGGCAAGATCTCTTCAACCGGCGTCAACTTCACTTCTTCCAGAGATTGACGAATACGGCTCAGGCGTTCTTCTTTGTCTTTCACACCATTGATAATTAGAGGCTCTTCCAGAATCCGTTGGATGGACATGAAAGGTGGCAGGGCGCCGTAAGGATCTTGCTGGATATAACCGATTTTAGCGCGATACAGGCGAAGCTCTTCACCTTGCGTTTCGGTGAGGCGGGAGTTGTCGAAGACAATATCCCCTTTTGTTGGCCGGTTGAGGCCCATAATCGTTTTCATGAGACTGGATTTGCCACAGCCGCTTTCACCCACGCAGGCCATGGCTTCGCCTTGTTTCAGATCAAACGAAACGCCATCCACCGCGCGAACATAACCAGCGTGTCCAAAGCCAAAGCGTTTTAGCTCGTACCACACATGCAGGTCTTGAATCTGTAAGAGTGACGTATTGTTTACAGGTGGGGTTTGTATCAGGTCACCGTTTGTATTGTTACTCATTGTTATAGATATTTCCCTTTGCCATGCCGTGTTGATGGTTTAGACATACAGCCAACATTTAACTTTACGGCCGTCTTCCCGCACAACTGTAGGAGGCTCCTCATGACACTTATCGAAACGCGCCAGACACCTGTCAGCAAAACGGCAGCCAGTCGGTGGATTTAACAGACTGGGCGGTTGCCCGGTAATGAAATCTGGCTCGACTGTCTCGCGCAAACGGGGCACACTGGCCATCAACTTTTGCGAATAAGGGTGCAGCGGACTGGTAAAGAAACGGCGCGCATCACTTACCTCAACGATCTGCCCCGCATACATCACAGCAACATCGTCGGCCAACTCGCTCGAAGTGGCAATATCATGCGTGATTAAGATAAAACTCGTATCCAATTCTTGCTTAACACGTTTCATGAGGTTCATGATGTTTGCCTGCGTCAAAACATCCAAAGCTGACGTCGGTTCATCAAGAATCACCAGGTCCGGCAAAGTAACCAAAGACATAGCCAGGGCCGCGCGCTGCCGCATGCCACCACTTAATTCAAACGCGTACCGGTGCAAAAAGTCTGCGGGAACGCCTACCTGCTCGAACATGCGCAGCGCCTGAACCAGGGCCTCTTTTTTGTTGAGTCCCAAATGCACCATAGCCGGCTCTGCCACCTGATCACCGATGCGCATCACCGGGTTCAATGCATTCATAGCTGCTTGTGGCACCATGGAGATTTTTTTCCAACGCACTTCCTTTCGGAAATTCTCGTCGTTTAAATCCATGATATTTTCATCGTGCAGCAGCACTTCACCATCGTAGGTGCTGACGTTTCGAGGTAAAAGCCGCAAAATCGCTTTCGCTAAAGAGCTTTTTCCACAGCCGGATTCGCCGATGACAACCGTAGCCTTATTTCGTGACAGATCGAAATCGACCCCATCTACGGCCTGGACCACGCCTTTTTGGGTTTGAAAATGCAGTCTCAGCCCTCTTACTTTCAGAAGTTCGTTCTTCGTTGCATCCATCGTTTTAAAGCTCCCGTAGTCTTGGGTTGAAAATGCGGTCCAGAGCAAAGCCCACCATGGCAAAACCTAGCCCGGCCATCATGAGCAGCATTGCGGGTTCCAAAATCCAGTAATAAAAACCATTGAACAAAGCTCCCTGTGAATAAGCGTCTTGAATGACCTTGCCCCAGGTCGGCAAAATCGGATCGCCCAAACCAAGAACAGCCAGCGACGCCTCCAGGAAGACAAACGTTGGCACAAGGGTCACAATTTGGGGGATGATCAATGGCAAAATACGTGGGATCAGGTACCGGAAAACAATGCGCATATTACTCGCCCCATAAGAGCGGGCGGCGTCTATATATGGCAATTCCCTGACTTGAAGGAAGATAGCCCGGTAATTCTTGATAGACAGGCCAAAAATACTCAACAGCACCACAAGACCTAGCATTAGCCAAATGCTGCGTGAGTAGAAAGTGCCTACCATAATTAAGATGGGCAACAGAGGGATAATCGCGTTCACTTCAGTGAGTCGTTGGATTGTAGCGTCTAACCAGCCGCCATACCACACGCCAATGGCCGCGATGCTCATCGTGGTAATGGTAGTGCCTACGGCCGCCAGCAGACCAAAGGCCATGGCAATGGGTGTCCCCCATAACAGGGGAATCATCAAGTCGCGTCGCCGGTGGTCGGTTCCGGCTAGCCCATGTACCAGGCCATAACTTACGAATGTCAGGTCTACATTGGAATCTTCTTCGAAGAGCAACGTGGAAATCCTTAGTTGATATGTACCATTAAGGGGCTGCAAGCCTTCTTGATTGGGATCGTCAAACAAACCCTTTTCCGCCGGGACGCCATCAATTCCTGTCTCGCGTTCCAGCCGCCGCTGCAAGCGGGAGTCCTGAGCAAAGCGGAAGGATGAGGATGGGCCTGGAGCAAACTCGCCGGCGCGAATTTCACGGCCGTCTGGCGTCAACCAGGTCATCTCAATATGTGGCTGCTTCACAGAATAGGCTGCATTTGCAAACAAAATCAATTCTGGCGGAAACTCATCATAAGGAAAATCAAATTCGAACGTGTACAGCACCTCGCGGGTATCCGCTGAAAGTTGATCGACCACTGCATTGCCATCACCATCAGCAGAGTGGAACACAATAGTTGCCGGTAAATCTTTGGCGGTAAACCAATTGTACCAAACAGGCCAGGCGTTACGCGGGTTTTCTTTCCACAAATCTTCCCCGCCGCGCCACAAATGAATCGCCTCGCTGTAAGGAATTATGATCGGCGTGATTACCGACACAACGAGCAGCAGCGTGATGATAATCATCCCAACCACGGCGGAAGGGTAATGGCGTAGCTGCTTGAAAAATGAGGTAAAAGCTTTCATCGACCTTTGCTCCCTTCACCAACGCGCACACGCGGGTCAACCAGGGCATAAATAAAATCCAATAAAAAGACTGTCAGTGAAAGGAGGTAGGCATATACAACTGTATTTGCCAGAATAACCGGCGTGTCATAAATGCCAATCGCCCGGAAATAAAGCTGGCCAATTCCCGGCCAATTAAATACCGTTTCTAAAATGATAGCGCCGGTCCACAAAGTAATGAGCAATAGCGCAAAACTGGTCACAATGTTTGGCAGTGTTGGCCGAAGAACGTACCGCTGTTCTATCATGCGATCTGGCAGCCCTTTCGCCTTGGCCATTTCGACATAATCCTCGCTGGCATAAATAAGAAAAAAAGTTCGCCAGTTGTAAATTGTCAGGAAAACGGCGCTTAACAAAGTGGCTAAGACCGGCAATATCATGTGTTCCAAAAGGCTTAGGGCGTAATCGATTGGGTTTTCTGGTGGAGGGGCGCTAACCATGCCGCCAAAGGGGAGAAGCTGGAGCAGTCCAGAAAATATCAAGATAAGAAACAGCCCGTAGAACCAACCCGGAGCAGCTGAAGTTGGCGCCAGGCCAAGAACGAGTTTGTCGAAGAAACTTCCATATCGCCGGGAGAGGCTTAACCCCAAAAACAAGCTGAGGAAAAACAGAATCAAGTTCGCTGTACCAAACAGAACCAATGTCGACGGCAAACGCTCTAAGATGATATTACTAACAAGCCTGGAGCCACTATCACTGGTCAGGCCTTCAGAAAATCCAAGATTGAGCGTGAGCGCATTGGTGAGATAGCGAAGGCTGCGCACCACAAAGGGTTGATCAAGACCAAAACGTGCTTCTTGAATGGCCACACGTTCTTCAATGATTTTTGTGCGCTCATCTTCTGGAAGCTGGCGAAATGTGGGATCCAGGCTTGCCGATAGGGCAACGCCTTCTCGAATCTGTCCACGGCGGATATCGTCCACATACCCGCCCATGTTGGCGATGAGGACTGTGATGTAAACACCGACCACAACGGTGAAAAACAAGGCTACTATGCGTCCGCTTGTGTATTTGACCAGACGGAGAACAGCTTGAGACCTTGCTTTACGAGATGAAGACTCGATTGATTCGGTGTCAATATTTAGCTTAAGGGCTTCCTGGCTCACTGTGCCCCTTCCTTTTTAGCTTTTGGTCAAGCTATAAACAAACAAGCTGGAGGCGGCATAAAGCCGCCTCTAGCCTATTTTTATTTTACACAATACCGTGATTGGTATATCGCACCGATGAAACAGGAGATGTTTCCCCCTGCTTCATCGGCGCGAGACGAGAAGTACGGGGCGACTAAGGAGCCGTTACAAAGGTGTATTGAGCCAGGCTTGGGATGGCCACAAGCTTGGACACGACCACAACTTCCAGGCGATTCGAACCTTCGGCCAGGGCGGTTGTCGTATCCGTGCTTAGTATGACTTGCCAGACACCATCTTCGACTGCTTCGGCGACGCCGGTTTCAACCTGAGCGCCAGTAGCATCGAACAGCAGGTATTGAACGTTGTCGATGTCTGCCATAGCGTAGGGGCCGCCAAAGACGTCAATGAAGACATCAAATGCGGCTTCTTCGCCGATGGTAACACGACTGGGTCCGTCAAGTTCCACCTCGGCAATGGCCGGAGCGGAGAAGCGATCCCAACGATTGGCGGCATCCGGAAAAGCATTGTAGTGTTCCAGGATGGCCTGGCCTTCGACCGGGAATACACCCTTGAGGAAGTAGGCGCCAGTGCCGATGTAGTAATGACCATACCGGCGGGCAAACTCAGCCAAATTAGAGTAACGAGCTGCGGCTTCATCGGCCGTGACGAATTGGCCGAGAGTTGCGGCGTAGGGAATGTAGCTTTCTGCAGTGGCCGAGAGGAGCTCTGAAGCCAAAATCTCAAGGGAAGGACCGGCGATGATGTTCGTGCGTTCTACGCTGTTGGCAGTTGCTTTGGCATCGGTGAATGCAAAGCCACCATTTTCTTCACCGCGGAGCATGAGCGCCATGTTGTGCCATGCGGCATCACCATAGGCATAACTTCCGGGCCACCAGGTGATGTAGCCAGCGGTGTTTTCGGCGTCCAACTGAGCGTTGTCGGCATAATATTCGATGACCAGGGGATCTGTCGAAACAATGCGCGTGCCTTTGAAAGCAGACATGAATTGTTCGAGCGAGGGGGCCAGGTCTTCATTGAAGTAGGGGCTGGCCGGGTTGCCCAGGTCAAAGTTTGTGATCATGCTCATGACGAAGTCCGCAGCGCTTAGCGAGCTGCCATCATGCCAGGTTACAGTGCTGAACATGTCGGCCGGGAAGTAGATGGTGCTCTTGTAGACGGCCGTTTGTGTTTCTGTGAATTTCTCAGCTGCGGTAATAAAGACCTGATTTTCCGCATCCCAATCAACCCAAGCGTCATCGGGCACGGTGATTTCCGGCGCAAACGACAGATCGACCCAATCCAGGCTGGCATTGATGGGGAAGCCTTCTTTAACTACCAGTTCCGCGCGTTCGACGCGGTTCGGGATTTGCAGGCCAGTATTCGGGTCTGTGTACAACGAAGGTTCGCCAAGACCACGCTGAACCATGCGGTCAAAGACCCAGTTAGAACCGGCGATCGGGTTCCACGGTTCAGTGAAGACGCTGGGGAGACCAATCGTCATCGAACCGCCTACCTCGTCGGTAAAACGAATTGTCTTGGACCACAGGGCAGCGCCACTGACACCACCAGCCAGGTCGGTGGTTACGCTGACCTGATCGCTGAAGGGTACGAGTGTGGTGCGGCTGGTCACCCAAATGCGGGTTGACATTTCGTTCGCCAGCGGCAATGCCTGGCGCATCATGTCGGCGCGTTCTTCGAAATCAGCGAAGTCGTTGTTGAAGAGACGCAGGGACAGGTCGTCAAATTCCGGGGTCATCTGGAATACTTGCCAGGACGGCCATGGCAAACCACGGGGTGAGTAGAAGAAATCGAAGTTGTCGGCATTGCTGCGATCAACGGCCGTCTGGCTCCAGGCGCCCGTGTACCAGTTCCATTGGCATTCAGCCGGGTCGGAAGATACCCAGATCGGGCTTAATTCACCAGAGGTGCGCTCCACACGTTCTACCGTGAAGCCCAACTCTTCCAGTTGGTTGGCGAAGTAGTTGCCGATTTCTTTACGGGTGTCTTCGATGCGGATCAGACCAATTAACGTGATCGGCTCGCCATTGAAGGTCCATTTGCCGTCTACCAGGCTCGCGCCCATGCCTTCCATTTCAGCGGTGACAATTTCACGCGCTTTTTCCAGGTTGTAGGCATATTGGGCTTCGATCGCGCGAATTTCGGGGGCAAAACGGCCGCGGTCAGCGCCGGCTTCTGAAATCGGGGTGAATTTCGGCACAGCCAAGCCACCGTACAATTCGTCGGCAACGTAAGTGCGATCGATCGCCCAGTTCATGGCTTCACGCATTTTCGCATTTTGGAACGGGTTCAAGGCCGTTTCATCGGTGCATGCGCCATTGTTGAAGAAGATTTCATCGTAGAGGCCGTATTGGGTGCGGGTCTGGATGTTGCCAGCATCGGCAATGGCCTGAACCAGGGCGGCTCCGGCCACGTCGTCGGCGTACATGTCAATGTCGCCGGCGGCAAGACGGGCAATCGCGGCGTCCTGATTCGGTTCTTCGACGAAGATGATGGTGTCGAGCCAACCACCATTGCGGTCCACCGGTACTGGTGTAGCTTCAACAACCACGGTTTCGATCACGGTTTCGACTACGGTTTCGACTACAGTTTCGACAACCGTCTCGACTACAGTTTCGGTGGTTCCCTCGCCTTCAACCGTTACGGTTTCGGTCACAACACGGGTAACTTCTACCGTTTGTGTTTCACCGGCACAGGCGGCCAAAAATAAACCAAGAGCCATCAAAATGGCAGCTACTAAAACAAATCTTTTAAGCATGTTTCTCCTCCAATGCTTGTAAACTAAACAATATGGAAAACAATAAAGTAAAATCTAGTCAGCGACACCTAGACTCGTTTATTACATAGAACCTCCTTGCTTCAAATGGCCCCCCAATTGATAATGCGAGCAGACCTGATAAGTTGGGGTGCTCCAAAGTGTGTCATTCAGACCTATTAGCATATACATCAAGATTTTTTTCTTGATTGGGGATAAATAGACTGAGGGTGTGGGTGGAAGGAAGGGGAAAATAAGGGGCAACGGCCGTTTCCGTGCCACAGGATAAAAAATCAAGCCCAACTTTGCGAGACGAACTAAAACACCCACAAAATTGAGGTCGCGGCGGCAGTCAAGATAAGACTTAGGCGGCAGTCGCAAATAGATTTTCTCCTTAAGTTAAAGGGTTTATCAGGATGTTATACAAAAATGACCCTTCCACATCCTTTCTTTTCCCATTCAAACAAATACTGGGGTTTGTGTACCAACGGAATCAATTATACCAATAACACTACCTTCGCCAAAAAATCGTGTAGCATAATGGGGTCCAAAACCCTATTTTTGAGGGAATTATTAGTAACAACTAGGGAAATGATGACATAACCCACAAATTTGGAGGACAAATGACTCATACAAACACCTTTCCTACCCGCGTCGATGCCCTGGCCAATCCACACGCTGTGGTCCAGGTTTCTAACGGCCGTTTCACCATCCTCACCCCCCGTTTGCTGCGGCTCGAATACAGCCCAAACAACCAGTTTGAAGATCGCCCCAGTCAGGCGTTTTGGTATCGCCGCCAGCCGGTGCCAGAATTTCAGAGTGTGCAGGAAAACGGCCGTCTCACCCTCCAAACCGCGCACCTGCAGCTTGACTACGCCGCCGGTCCAGGCGGCTTCACTGCCGACACATTGTCCATCACCCTGAAATCGTCTGGCCAGACGTGGCAATATGGGCAAACCGACCCGCTCAACCTGCTGGGCACCGCCCGCACCCTCGACGACATCGACGGCGCCCTCGGCCTGGAACAGGGGTTGCTCTCCCGCGCCGGGTGGGCCGTCTACGACGATACCCACCGGCTGGTGTTCAATCAAGAGGGCTGGCTGGAACAGCGTCACGCTTCTGAAGGCTACCGCGACCTCTACTTTTTTGGGTATGGGCATGATTTCGCCGCCGCCCTGCCGGAATTTGCCCGCATAGCCGGCCCGGCGCCGCTCATACCGCGCTGGGCCTTGGGCAATTGGTGGAGCCGCTATTGGGCCTACTCCGCCAATGAACTGCTGGGAGTTATGGATGAATTCAAAGCCCACAACGTGCCCCTATCAGTTTGCATCGTGGACATGGATTGGCACATCACCAAAACGGGCAATGCCGCCAGCGGCTGGACCGGCTACACCTGGAACCGCGATTTGTTTCCCGACCCGCCGGCATTTATCGCCGCCTTGCACCAACGCGGCCTCAAAACCGCCCTCAATCTCCATCCGGCCGATGGTATCTATCCGCATGAGGCGCAGTATGAGGCCATGGCTTTGTGGATGGGCCAAGACCCGGAAAAGAAAAGCCCGGTGCCTTTCAACATCGCCAGCCCTCACTTTACCCAGGGGTATTTCAACTTCCTGCATCACCCCAAAGAGGCGGATGGCGTCGATTTTTGGTGGATGGATTGGCAGCAGGGTGTCATGTCTGATCTGCCCGGACTGGACCCGCTGTGGTGGCTCAACCACCTGCACTTCCATGATTTAGGGCGTGATGGGACAAAACGGCCGTTCATCTTCTCGCGTTGGGGCGGCCTGGGCAACCACCGCTACCCCATCGGCTTCTCCGGCGACACGCACATCACCTGGGACTCGCTGGCCTTTCAGCCCTATTTCACGGCCACCGCCGCCAACGTCAACTACGGTTGGTGGAGCCACGACATCGGCGGCCACATGAGCGGCATTGAGGAACCGGAATTGTTCGCACGTTGGGTGCAATTTGGCCTGTTAAGCCCCATCTTGCGCCTGCACAGCACCAACAACCGCTACCACGAGCGCCGCCCCTGGGGCCACGACGCCGAAACGGCGCGCATCACAGCCCACGCCATGCGCCTGCGCCATGCCTTAATTCCTTACCTATACACAATGGCCTGGCGCAACCATACGCAGCACCTACCCCTGGTTCGCCCTATGTACCACGATTACCCCACGGCCGAATCGGCCTACCACTGTCCTGATCAATACAGCTTTGGCAGCGAGCTAATTGCCGCGCCCTTCCTGACCGCGCGCGATGCAGACACCTGCCTGAGCCGTCAGGTGGTCTGGCTGCCGGCTGGCGCATGGTTCGATTTTTTCCACGGCGACCGGTATGCCGGTGATGGCTGGCAGGCTGTTTACGGCCGTCTCGACGACATTCCCTTGTTCGCCAAAGCCGGGGCGATTGTTCCCCTGGCCGCCCCCACCCCCTCCACCTGCAACGACACCGCCAATCCAGCCCAATTAGAAATCCATTGTTTTCCTGGTCGAAATAACATCTACTGGCTATACGAAGACGACGGACTGCGTCAGTCCAGCCTGATCCCGATAAGCCAAACGTGGTCGCCACAGCTTTGGTCGCTGACAGTCGGTCCGGCGGACGGAAGTACAGGCCATCTACCACCGACACGCGAGTTTGGGCTTTTGTTCCGACAGGTGGGGCCGGACACGGCCGTCGCCGCCACGCTGAACCATCAACCCACCACCCTGCCAAGCAGCTACGACGCCCACACCGCCACGCTGCGCATCACAGCAGCCGGCCTGACACCCCACGACACCCTCGCCATCACCCTGTCCACCACAAATGAGACGTTGATGGCTGGCGAGGACGGCCGTCTCCCCATTTGCCGCCGCCTGCTGCAAGAATTCCGCCTGAATACGCGGGTCAAAGAAAGCCTGTACCACCAAATGCCGCAAATCATCGACAACCCCTCGGCCCTGGAACCCTACACCCTAAGCCTGACCACCAGCCAGCGCCGGGCATTGCTGGAAATCATCACCGGCGCTGGCGGCGACCGCCGCCCCACCCGGCGCAGCCAGGACGAAGTTGTCTTGCTGTGGCAAAATGGCAAGACGGCCGTCTCGCCAACCTACAAACTGTTGGGCGCAGATCTGAACGGCCGTGCGGTTCTGCAAAAAGGGCCGGTCCCCCATGTCGCCGCGCTGACTCTGGGCGCAGAAACGCTCACCTTCCACACAGGCGACCAACCATCGGCCGGGCGCATCACGGTCGATGGCTGGTTTGATGGTCTGGTCGGGCGTTTGCAAGCGCAGCCCGGGCTGCCGCCAGCCGCCGCTGTGCAGTTTGACATCGCTGGCGAGAACGGCCGTATCGCGGCCATTACATTGCAAGAGGGTCAGATTCACCTGGTAGACGGCCGTCATCCAGAGCCATCGGTCACCATTGCCGCCACTGCGCAAGATTGGTTAGCACTGATCAACGGCGAAACCACTCCGGAAGCACTGTTTCTGCAAGGAAAACTGAACATCCAGGGCAGCCTGGAACTGGCCCTGCTCCTGGCCGAAGTAATTTCCATCGCCCCACCCAGTAAATTACGCGCCGAAAAATGGCGGCTGGAATTTCGTTACCAGGATTTGCTGGAGATTGTGTTTGCGTAAGATGGGGAGACTGGAGATTGGAGATCCCTTATCGCTAATCTTCTTCCGGTTCACCTAACACCCCAAAGGAAACAAAATGCCTTTTATTACCGTCGACTCACACAACTTGTTTTATGCCCAGGTTGGCCAGCCGATGGCCGGACGGCCGTCGCTGGTTTTGCTGCACGGCGCAGGCGGTTCGCACCTTGTCTGGCCGGGGGAAGTGCTGCGCCTGCCGAACACGGCCGTGTTCGCTCTGGATTTGCCGGGGCACGGCCGTTCGTCAGGTCCAGGCTGCCAGGCCGTCAGTGCCTACGCGAAATTTGTAGCGGGTTTTCTGGCTGCCTGCGGACTGAATGAGGTGGTGCTGATTGGTCATTCGCTGGGCGGGGCGATTGCCCAAACACTGGCCGTCCAGCGCCATGCCGCCGTGCGCGGGCTGGTCCTCATCGGCACCGGCTCGCGCCTGCGCGTAGCCGAGGCCATTCTCGGCCAGATTGTGCCGGACTTCCAAACGGCCGTAGACACCATCAACCATTTCGCCTGGTCGGACCATACTCCACGGCCCGTGGTTGAACACGGCCGTTCCTTTCTGGCCAATACCGATCCCCAGGTGATGCTGGGCGATTTTACCGCCTGCAATACCTTCGACATCAGCCAGGAATTGGCCCACATCAACCAACCCGCATTGGTCGTGGCCGCCGAAGACGACCACCTGACGCCGGTGAAATACGGCCGTTTCCTGGCCGACCACATCCCCAACAGCCAGATAGTGATTTTACCCAATGCCGGGCACATGATGATGGTAGAACAGCCAACGGCCGTGGCGGCAGCTATCAGACAATTTTTAGAATCGCAAGCCTGGGGTTGATTATGCCAGCTCTGCCAGAGGAATGCCTGGGCGAAGGAACAAATCGGTGGGCGCGGTGCTGGGGACGAGCAAACGCAGAGCGCGCGGTCTGATGGAGACAGTGAACGGCGTGCGGCCTGCCGGTTCGCCATCGGTCTGGAAAGGAAAAGGCGGGTCGGTTTTGATGTCGATTTTCTCGGCCATCAGCCGGATCACGTCCGGGCGATCGGCCAGATCGCCAAATTTAGCCAGGGCGAGATAGTGGGCGATGCGCAGCACGCCACGCCCGCGAAAAAGCCATACTTCAAACAGTCCGTCATCCAGGTAAGCCTGCGGGCTTAATTCAACCATGCCGCCAGCGTAGCGGCGCGAATTGCTGATGAGTACGAGCAAATAATCGTCGGCAAAGGTTTGCCCGTCGACTTCGACAACAGCCGTCATTGCAGGCAGGCGCAGCATCACGGGCACGCCCTGAAAAACGTAGCTGATGGGACCAACGCGTTTGGTCCATTTAGGGCGCGGTTCCAGTTCGTCAACCAGGTAACCATCGGCGCCGACCCCGGCCCACAAGAGCCAGTAACGGCCGTTCTGTGACCCACCTTGTACGGCCGTGTGGCCCAAATCCATTTCCTGCACACGGCCGTCAGCCAGCACATCAATGGCCTGTAGCAGCCGGTGAGGATTAAACAAACCCGGCAGCGGCATATTCAGCTCTCTGGCAAAGGAATTTGCTGTGCCCAACGGCAGCGGCGCCATAATTGTTTGCGTCCCCACCAGCCCGTTAGTCACTTCGCCCAGCGTGCCGTCGCCACCGGCCGCCAAGACAAGGCCGTGTCTGGCGGCGGCGGCTTCACGCGCCAGAACTGTCGCATGACCCACAGCCTGGGTGGGGCGAATGACAACATCCCAACCCCGCGTGCGCCAAAAATCAGCGACCAGCTCCATAGACGCGGCTAAGTTTGCCGGCCCAGCTAAGGGATTGAAGATCAGGGTCGCAAGCTGCTGTTTTTTCACATTCCACCCAATAATCGCGTAATTGCTGCGCCAAATATTCAGGAGAACTCGACGTCGTATCCAATATCAAATGCTCGCCAACTACCGGCTCCTGAGCTTCCACCATCCACTGATAAACGACCCAGTCGGCATCTGACTTATCAACGGCATCATGCCCGCGGCTTTGCCGCCGCTTGAGCCGCTGCCTGATGACTTCCTGCGCGGCCTGAACCGTACATACAGCCACTGGCGCGCCATTACGCCGCGCCAGTTCGATAAGATAATCCCGGTGAACAGCCAGGTAGTTAGAGCCATCAAAAACCACGCGCTGCCCCTGTTTCAAGCGCTTTTCGATCAGCCCATAACACACTTCGTAGACGATCATCATCTCCGCCGCCGTATACATGGGCGTCTGGCGAATTTGTGTGCGTACTGCATCTGTGGCCACCAGGACAGAAGGCAGCAATTGCTGCAAGGTATCAACGATAGACGATTTGCCGGTTCCGGGCAAGCCAACCATCATCAATAAGCTGCCGCCTTGGCGCAGCCAGGGCGTTTGTGGCAGTTGGCTGTCTATGTCGTCAACAATTGAATCCAGACGCATGGTAACTCTCGCAGCGATTTACGCCATTTCTGAGGACCCTGGCTCCATATCGCTTTCTTTGAGAATGGCGAAGGCCCGATCAACATACGTGTCACCATCCACAAAAAGGTCGTTTAATTCGACAGCGGATTGAAAACGGTCCCAGGTGGTATGAATAAATGTGACACGATGCCAGTGCAGGCTGATAATCGGCCGTTCTAATTGCTGCAACGGACCTAATTGAACTTTGTAATAAAGGGCATCGGCGCGGGGATGGTCTGGCTCGCCGGGGAAAAGATCGCGGCGTGCCATCAACTCGTGTCCTAACCGGCGGGCAAACGCGTGTACAGCCCACTTTTGCGCTCCAAAAGCCTGGCCAAAATAAAAAGCGAAGTATTCGGCAAATAATCCTTTTGGGGCTGCTGCCATGGGGACACGATACCAGCCCTCCCTTTCAATAAGACTGAAGTCGGCCGGTGTGGGAACGTAAGCTACTAATACACGATCCTCAGGATACATGGTTTAATACTAATTCAGTTGAAACCTTTGAGCAATAGCCACCGAGTCCGCATGGAAGCGGCGCGGAACCCTTGTCACCACATGCCGGGCAGGTTTTAGATTGTAATCCCTGTCCTTATTTACTGTATAATCTGCGAGAGAATTTATCAACGATTTCTGTTTTGTATGGTTCATTTGGAGGCCGTAGAGATGAAAGACCCACGCATTTCCCGCCTGGCGCATTTACTGGTTAGTTATAGTGTGGCCGTCAAACCTGGCGACAAAGTAATGATCCGCGGCAGCAGCGGGTCTCTGCCTCTGGTTGAAGAAACCTTTCGCGAGGTCATTCGCGCAGGAGGTCACCCGACTGTGTTTTGGGAAGAGGAAATCTTTTCCGAGATCCTGCTGAAAGAGGCAAATGAAGATCAGCTCAGGCATATCAGTGATCCTGTTAAAATCACGATGGAAACCTATGACTGTCTGATTGGCCTGCGAGGCAGCTTAAACACGCGCGCGCTAAGCAATGTAGACGCCAGCCGGCAGCAAATTTCGCGGATTGCCGGGCGTGATTTGATGAAAACCTTTATGGAGCGAAGCGCTCGAGGCGAGCTGCGTTGGACAACGACAATTTTCCCGACAAATGCCCAGGCCCAAGAGGCGGATATGTCGCTGACCGATTTTGAAGATTTTGTTTACTCCGCTTGTTATGTTGACAAAGACGATCCGGTAGGTGAATGGCAGAAGGTGCGCGCCAGACAACAAATATGGGTGGATTGGCTGGCGGGCAAAGATCGCGTTGTGGTAAAGGGACCCAATGTGGATTTGACCCTGTCGATCAAGGGCCGCATGTTTATTAACGCGGACGGCACGGCAAATATGCCAGACGGAGAGGTGTTCACAGGGCCGGTTGAGGATTCGGTAAATGGGTGGATTCGGTATACATACCCGGCCATTTACAGCGGGCGCGAGGTGGAAGGGATTGAGCTGAGGTTTGTGGACGGCCGTGTCACTGACGCCAGCGCTAAAAAGAACGAAGAGTTTCTCATCAGCGTGCTGGATACAGACCCTGGGTCCCGCTATTTGGGCGAGTTTGCCATTGGCACCAACTATGGCATTGACCGCTTCACCAAATCAATTTTGTATGATGAGAAGATTGGCGGCACCCTGCACACGGCCGTTGGCAGCGGTTATCCCGAAACTGGCAGCCAAAACAAATCCTCCGTCCACTGGGACATGATTTGCGACATGCGTAACGGCGGGCAAATCTGGGTCGATGGCGATCTGTTTTACGCAAACGGTCAGTTCGAGGTCTTCTAAGCGCCATAATGCCCGAATTACCGGAAGTAGAAACCACTGTGCGCGCGCTGCGCCAGCCGCTAATCGGCAGCACGATTACCGATGTGCGCAGCGATTGGCCGCGCCAGATTATCACCCCCGATCTGGCGGAGCTGCGGGTCAGGATATACGGTCTTAAAATCCTGGCCATTAACCGCCGGGGCAAATATCTGGTGTTTACGCTAAACGGCCGTGAAACGCTCATCATCCACCTGAAAATGTCCGGGCATCTGTCTGTGGTGGACCAGGCCGCGCCTGCCACAAAGCATGTGCACACAACGTTTGGCCTGGCCGACGGCCGTGAACTTCGCTTTAGCGACACCCGCAAGTTTGGCCGGGTTTACCTGGTTACGGATCCGGCGGAAATTTTGGGCAAGCTGGGTCCGGAACCGCTGGCCCCTGAATTCACGACCGATGTGCTGGCCGGCCGGCTGGCCGGCCGGCGGCGCGCGCTCAAACCATTGCTGCTCGACCAGACCATCATTGCCGGCATTGGCAATATCTATGCCGACGAATCGCTGTTTTACGCCGGGATTGATCCACGGCGCACGGCCGTGTCCCTTTCCCCAGCGGAAATATCTCGGCTTTATACGGCCGTGCAAAAAGTGCTGCGCCTGGGCATTGCCCGCGAAGGAGCCAGCATCAGCACCTACATCAAACCAGATGGCCAAAAAGGCGACATGCAGAACGCGGTCGCCGTTTTCCGCCGCACTGGCGATCCGTGTTATGAGTGCCAAACACCCATCGTTCGCATCGTCTTGGGCGACCGCAGCACTCACTTTTGTCCGCACTGCCAACATTAAAAGGTCATGGCGCGCCGCCAGACCAGGAATTTTTCTACCCGATTGGGTGAACAAAACCCCAAAAGGAATAAAACACAATGCGAAACGAAATTGAAATTATGCGAATCTTACGCCTTCCACCTCTGGGTAAGCTGGTGGTAGAAATTAACGAGCAGCGGTACGAAACCGCAGCCGAGATCACCGACCCCAAACTCCGGCAAAGAATCCTGGCGGCGATTGGCGAACTGGTTGTGCTGGCCGGAGGATACCAAAACCTGGTCGATGTGGGCGTGGCTCCTATTCTGAAATACGACACGCCTGCGCCGCAAGCCGCTCCGGCCGAAACCGAAGAAGTGTCGCCAGAAAAGGCTCGCAAACAGGCAGAATTTCTGGCGCAGCTCGAAGCCCAGCGCGATCAACTGACCGGCAAACCGCCCAAAGGCGGCTTTCGGCTGTTCAACCGCCCAGAGCCGGTAACAAACGCCGAGCCGCTGGTCACCTTTACCCCGGTTGGCGACGTAAAGCCAATCGTTGAGCCGGCCAAGCCGCAAAGCATCGCCGAACAGATTGACGCCATTTTACAAAAGCATCTGGCGACAGACCCCAAGATGGCCAACCACAGCGTCCGCCTGCGCCAAAACGCCACCGGCGGCTTGCGCATTGAAGTGGATGGCAAACGTTACGAAAAACCTGCGGATATCCCAGATAAAGATATACAGCTAATGATTAAAATGGCCGTGAAGGAATGGAACGACGGGTAGGGCACGGGGGAAATGGCGTGGTGTGTAGGGGATTGGAGATTGGGTGATTTCTTGCACCCGAGTAAATTCGTGTCGTCTGTGTATCCATTTTCACTTTTCCGACAGCCTGCCAGGGCAGAAATTTCAAATTGCGATTTATGATTTACGGATTACCCGATATGGTCACGATTCTCCCGAAGGGGGAGAGCGGGGGCTGTTTTGGGCAATACGGATTCAAAGTGGGAAATAAGGCGCATACGGCCGTCTGCCGGCAAAAACGCCGTCGACGCAGCATTAAACACCATCCGGCGCAGTTGGTGGTAGGGCAGCCCTAAATCCTGCATCGCTACTTCATACTCATCACTCAGAGTTAAATTGCTGACGCACGGATCGTCGGTGTTCAGGGTCGCCAATATGTTCAGGTCTAGCATATCAACCAACGGGTGCTGACTGATGCTGTGCACAACACCGGTTTGCAAGTTGCTCGTCAGGCACACTTCCAGCGCAATATTGCGCTCCTGAATCAATTTTAACACCCAAGAATTTTCAATGGCGCGCACCCCATGCCCCACGCGATCGGCATAGAGCGTTTCAATCGCCTGACGCACGCCTACGGCGCTGGCCCATTCGCCGGCGTGGATGGTGACGCCTAACCCAACTTCTTTGGCGGTTTTAAAAATGGGCGTGAAGGGCGCGGGTGAATATTTGACCTCATCGCCCGCGAGATCGAGGCCGACGATGCCTTTATTGACCCGGTCGTAGGCAATTTGGGCAACATGGTAAGCCTGAGCCACCGGTTCGTGGCGCACCAATGTGACGATCAAACCTACCTGGATGTTATAGTCGCGGCTGGCTTGCTGCACGGCCGTTATCACCCAATCCGTCACCTCCCCCCAATCAAACCCCCGCACACGGGCCAAAGCTTGCGGGCTAAAGCGCAGCTCCAGGTAATGAATGTTATCCACCGCCGCATCGGCCACAGCCTCATACGCCACACGACTAATGGCCTGCGGGCTGCGGTAGAAGTGGCGTAATATCTCAAATTTGCTTAAAAAGGCTTCGTGATCTGGGGGGTCATCGGTAATTTGCACAAACGGCCGTAACTTCTCTAAATTAGCGGCCGGCAAATCTAAACCATACTCGCGGGCAATTTCCAATAACGTACTCAAGCGAAGCGAGCCTTCTAAATGGCGATGAAGATCGATTTTAGGCATCGCCTTTAAATATTCTTTTGACAACGTGATGTTTCCGTTTTTGTGCATACTACCACTACCAACGTACGGTCAACCCAATAAGCGCCAACAACTTCAACTTTTAACCGGCTCGCCGTGCGCCCGCCTCGTCTTTGGCAGCGCAAAATAAAACGAACTACCTTCATTCGGCTCGCTTTCAACCCAAATTTTGCCCTGATGGGCATCCACAATACGCTTCACAATCGCCAAACCGATGCCCGTCCCCCCAAAACGCCGCCGCGACGAGCCGTCGATCTGGTAAAATCGGTCAAAAATACGTGATTGTTTCTCTTTCGGCATGCCAATGCCCTGGTCGGAAACAATCACGCGAACTTCTTGTTCATCATCTTCCAATCGCACCCGAATCGTACCGCCATCAGGACTAAACTTCATGGCATTGGCGATCAGGTTGTCTAACACCTGATTAATACGACCTTTGTCCACCGGCGCGATTCCCTCGGTGGGCGGCAGATCCGCCTCCACGAGCAAGCCTTTCTTCTCCGCCACCATGCGGTGCCCAGCAATGGCCTTTTGAATCAGGTCCGAAATAGAACAAGGCGCGACTTGCAAATTTCCGGCATCAATGCGCTGCAAAGTGATGATATCGTCGATCAATCTCGTAATTTCATCGGTTTTTGTGGCCACAATTTGCAGCGCATCTTGTTGGGCGGGCGTCACCAGACCCATTTCGCCATCCATCAACAAATCAACATAGCCTTTCACAAAGGTTAGCGGCGTGCGCAACTCGTGGGAGACATTTTGAACCAGCTCGTCTTTTAAGCGGTCGCTTTCCTTTAATTCATCATATGCTTCCGTCAGTTCCTGGGCGCGCGCTTCCACTTCCTCGAACAGCCCAGCATTGGAGATGGCAATGCTCACCTGGGCGGCGGCAATGGTCATCAACTGGATATCCGATTCGCTGAAGGCGTTGGCTTTGTCGCTGTCTATCGTCAACGTGCCGATGGTTTCGCCGCGCACAATGAGCGGCACTACCAGCAGGCTGCGGACAATATCGCTGAAGAAAAGGAACTGGGGTTCTTCGTAGGTGTCCCGAATGTATACCAAGTCACCGTCGCGCACCACTTCACCAGAAATACTTTCATCAACCTGCATTCTAGCCTGCATGTATTCTTCATCGACGCCTACGGCCGCAGCGACGATCAGTTCTTTTCTATCTTCGGTTAGCATGGTGATGGTGCTGGCGCGGGCATTGAGGAGACCTTGCAAAATCTGAACGGTTGTCTGCAATACGGAGCGGATTTTTAGCTTACCTGTTACTTTTTGGGCCATGTCCACCAGCGCGGACATATCGCGCAGTCGCCGTTGTGACTCATCGAAAAGGCGGGCGTTTCGCACAGCCACGGCCGCCTGATCGGCTAGCAAGTTCAGCAGCAAAATTTCATCTTTGGTAAAGACGTGGGCGTGCAGGTAGGTGATGGTAAATGCGCCAATTACTTCATCGCCGCGCTTGAGGGGGAATCCGGCGATGGCCTGGATGCCCCATTCTTTGGCTCCTTTGGATTGGAAGAGCGGGTGTTCAGCCGCGTTGTTGATGATTACCGGTTCGCCGCGTTTGACGACGGTAGATGTAAGGCCATCGGGCCGAACGGCCGTTACCGCCGCATTGCGACGGCCGTCTCGCCATAAAGCGGACCCAAAGGTAAATTGTCCGGTTGCCTGATCGTATAAATAAATGTGCAGGTTGGTGGCGTCTACCAACTTCAGCGCCGACTCGGTGATGGCGTCTAAAACGGTGGTTTGTTTGAGCGGGGTGTTGAGCTGAAGAACGATGTTGTGGAAGGTAGCCAGTTCTTCAACCCGGCGCTGCGCCTGGGCAAATAAATGGGCGTGCTCGATGGCAATGGCCGCCTGTCCGGCCAGGTTTTGGGCCAACCGACGCTCACCTGTGGTAAACGACCGCAGGTCTGACACTTGCCCCAGGGCAAGCAGCCCCAAAACATCGTCGCCGCGAACCAGGGGGACCAGGAGAACGGCCGTCAGCCCGGCGGCCGTTAACATTGTTTGCCGATCGAGGGTGTGGGCGTTATCGGAGCGCAGCGTATAGGCTTCGCGCGTATCAAAAATGTATTGAATGATCTCGTTTTTCTCCAGGTTTTCCACCCGGCTAAGGCCGATAGCCTCCGGGGGTGCGCCTGTCGCTGCGGCCTGGCTCATTTTTTGTCGCAGGTTACTATGGGCAGCCTGGACAAGATGGTGTCGACCACGATCCCAAACAAAAATAGTGCAACTATCGACTTGCAAAGCGCGCACCATTTCAGCGACGACAGATTGCAAGACAAATTCCTGGTCCAGATTGGCTGTCATGGTGGCGCTGGCCTGGTAGAGCGTGCTGAGTTCGTTCAACTGCTGCTGAGTTTGGCGGTAAAGGCGGGCGTTTTGCAAGGCAACGGCCGTGTGCGCGGCCAACGTGGCGCACAGCCACTGCTGCTGCTTGCCAAACATATCTGGCTGCTCGCTCTGGATAATCAACACGCCCAACATTTCGCCGCCGGCAATAAACGGAGTGCCCAGCCAGCTCTTCACCCTGTCGCTGTCAGGAAAAGGTGTTACCTGGGCAATCGCGGCCGGGTTTGGCAGTAAAATCGCTTCCCGGTACTGGCGAATTTCGCGCAAGAGCGGGTTGTCTTGCCACATGGCTTCCAGTTCGGCTGGCGCATGCTCCAATGGGCGATCCCCGACATCATGACTGGCGACAAATTTAAACCGGCGATTTTCCGACAAAAAGATGTAAGCGGTATCAAAAATCAGGACGCCATTTAACGCCAGTGTCAACTGCTTGAGGATAGCGTCTTGTTTTAAGGTACTGCTGATGGCGGAAATTGCCTGCCGCAGCGCTACGGCAATCTGATAATCATGGGTGCCTTTGGCGATCAGGTCTTGGGCGTGGGCATAGAGATAAGCATTGTGCACGGCCGTGGCCAGATGTGACGCCACCGCTTGCAAAATCTCAAAATCTGCCGCCTCAAACAGGTGGCTTTTGTTGCTTTGCACAGAAATCGCGCCCAACACATCGTCGCCAAAGAGCAGGGGCACGCACATAACGGAACGAGGTTCATCGCCATAAGCAAGGCCCGGAACAGGCTTGTCGTCATTGGGCCAATCGCTGGTAACGTATGGCAGCCCATTGGCAACTACCCAGGCCGCCAAACTATCCAGGTCCAAACTAGAGATCTTCTCGCGGGTCAGTGGCTGATCATGGTAGACCAAACAGGGGAAAGAAAGTTCGCGGGTTTGCAGATTATGGAGGGCAATAAACCCGGAATCCACCGAAAAGATTTCAAGAATCTGCGCTTGCACTTGCTCGCAAATCGGCAGCAGGGGGCCGAGTGTGCGCACAATTTCGGCCACACTGAATACGGCTTCCAAAAATCGGATGCGGGCTGCGTTGGCGACAGGGCGAAAAAAAGGCATGGTCGCTAATTGGGCCGCCATCATTTCAGCCAGTTCCAATTCATCATCAGTAAAGGGGAGGGCGCGGGTGAGGGTGAGCCAATACCCTGAATACCCAATCGGCAGGTGAAGGGTGTAATCGGACGATTGGGTGGTTGGGGCAACGGCCGTATACGACAAAACAGCTTCTTGAACGTTGAATTGTTCGGTGACAAATTGAACTACCAGCTCTTTAACCCCGGCAAACGTCGTGACTGCCTTGATGGCTGGTCGCCAAAGACGTAAAGCGTCGAAATAGGTTGCACTTTGTAACATAAGGTAATTACTCAAAGGCTAAATAGTTCGATTAAATGTGCCCCAAACCACCAAATGAACCGATGTTGGCGGAATAGCATTTTAAATTTTTACTTTCGGACGAGTACCGATAAAAGCATTATTTCCAGGAAACGTCAATGAATGCTAGTGAAAGTGCCGTTAAAAGTCAACGTTTAAGAAAAAAAGACGTGTCTGTTCAGCAAGACCCCAAGGGGTTGATACCCCAATAATCCAGGTTCTCCGGAACAAAGCCTTGGGGTCTGTACAGATACAAAAAGACAGCGCTTTTCCCTTTGGGGTTGATGAGCGCTGTCTTTTTCCTAAACTGTCATTGTAGTTATTTGCGTGACGGCCGTTTCTTGACAGGCGGTTGTGCCGGGGCAACGGCCGTGGGGGCGGCGCTGCCATGACAATGCTTATACTTTTTACCGCTGCCGCACGGACACGGATCGTTGCGCCCAACTTTAGGCACATCGCGGCGTGTCTCCACACCCTTGCCCTGGCTGCGCTTCACCACCTGGAAACCCGCCTCCTGAGCCTTCAACTGGTACGTCACCTCGGCTTCCTGCTGCTTGATATACGCCTGATGGCTATCCACTTGCCGGAAGAAGCGATCCACCACGTCCCGGTTCACATTTTGGCGCATATTGGCAAACATTTCCGCCGAACGAATTTTGTATTGTACCTTCGGGTCTCGCTGCCCAACGGCTTCCAAGCCAACCTCCCGGCGCAGATCGTCCATGGCTGTCAGATAATCGCGCCATTCGCGGTCGATGGCATCCAATAACAGCAGGCGCTGGAAATTCTCATATTCTTCAGCGCCAATGCGCTCACGCCATCTGTTTTGATGTTTGGTCACATACCCGCGCAGGGCCGCCACCATTTGCTCGCTGTCCAGCGTCGAAAGTCCCTTGAGCAGCAAATCACGCAAGGCCGCATCAACCGCCAGCCGGAAACGAAGCTGGCGCGACGCGGCATTTTTAATCGACAAACCATCCAAATTAAATTGGCTAAATGCCTGATTCAGCTTCTCCTCGGCTTCTTGCCAGATTTTCGTCCGCTCTGCGGGCGCAATTTGCTCTGCCAGGAAGTCGTTATAAAACTCTTCTACGTGAGCAAGATAGTCACGCCGGGAATTCTCGCGCGCCTGGTGCTGCCCGGAACGCCGCCCGGACAAGCTGCCCAGGTTAGGCACAGAAGCCAACAGCGGCAAGAACCGCCCCATCGCTTGCAGCAGCTGCTGAATGTTCAGGCCGTTTTCTTCATTTTCATACGCCAGAGTAAGCAAGGTGTCGGCCAGACGGCCGGTAGACAATTCCGCTAATTCGGCGCGATCCAGTTCTGTGATGGCCGGCAACAGGCCGCGCAGTCGGGCTATGACGCCATTGATATTGATGGTATCTAACGCATCGGTGCTAAAGTCATTGATCGTGCGATCAATTTCAGTGCGCACAAAACCGATGTAGTGGTCGATGTAATTATCAACAAGTTCCTCAATCGCGTTGGTGAACGCTTCACCCACTTTTTCGTTCAGGTCGATGGTTTCGCCCAGCAGGATGGCGCGTCGCTCGTTGTAAATGGCTTGTCGCTGCCGGTTCATGACGTCGTCGTATTCGACGATGTTTTTGCGCAAGTCGAAGTTGTAGCCTTCAATTCGCTCTTGTGAGCTTTCGATGATGCGATCTAGCACGCTAAATTCCAAGGGTGTGTCCTCGGGAATGTTCGATAACACACCGCGCGACATCCAGGCTTTGAGTCGTTCGCCGCCAAACCGGCGCATGAGGTCATCTTCTAGCGAGAGGAAGAAACGCGAGGAGCCGGGGTCGCCCTGACGGGCGGCACGGCCACGAAGCTGATTATCAATACGGCGTGATTCGTGCCGTTCCGAGCCGATCACATGCAGGCCGCCCAGTTCGCGGACCTCGCGTTGTTCGGCTTTGGCCTGGCCTTTTAGAGCTTCGATTTTGCCGATGGTGTCGGCCGGCAGGCCGGGGACGGCGTTGATAATGCGTTGGGCTTCGTTGTCATCGCCGGCCAGGACGGCGCGAATGAGGGCGGCACGGCCGTTAAAGTGCTTATCAAACAACATTTCGGCCAGGAATTGGGCGGTGGCTTTGGGGTCCTGGTGAATGGCTTGGTAACGGCCGTATTCCTCTTGCAGCCGCACAATGTCATCCACCAGCGCCACATCTTTATTCAGATCATCCAGATATACCCGGGCTTCGCTCAACATGCCGCCGCGCACCAAACGAACAACGTACAGCGTCTGATCATAGTCCAGATCGTATGGCTCTTGCAGCGTGCGCGCCAGATAGCCAATAATTTGCACCTTCTCGATTTCGGCCAACGCCTCATCAAAACGTGTCTTGGTATGCTGCAGCTCCTCAACCAACACATCATCCAGTTTGGGGTGTTTTTGGGCGTAGGTGTACGCAACTTCTTCACCTTCTTCAAACAGGCGCACAGCCAGTTGAGTTAACTGCACGCGGTCGAACAACTCTTTTTCGATCATTTCGGCGGCCAGCCCTTCGGCATTACCGCCTAACAAAATATCCGTACCACGACCCGCCATGTTGGTGGAAATGGTAACGGCCCCCTTTCGACCAGCCTGCGCCACAATCAACGCTTCAGACTGATGGATTTTAGCGTTCAACACGGCATGGGGAATGCGCTCGCTTTTTAACATGCGATCAATCATTTCTGAATGTTCAACGGATGTGGTGCCTACGAGAATGGGACGGCCGTCTTCATGAATGCGCTTAATCTCACGAATGATCGCCTTATCCTTCGCCTCCACCGTCGCGTACACCTGATCGGCAAAGTCGATACGCTTGAAATAAACCGGCTTTCCAGACTGCGGATCCACATACACAGTGGCCTCAGCGCCCTCTACCTTTTCCTTGCGCTCCTGGAGGCCCAATTGGCCGGACTCCACCACATCTTGCACATTTGTCGGCAGCGGGGCCACACCCAGCTCGTAAATCTCATTAAATTCCTCGGCATCCGTCAGCGCCGTACCGGTCATACCAGCCAGTTTTTCGTACAACCGGAAATAGTTTTGCAACGTGATTGTGGCCACCGTAACCGTCTCGCGGCGCACATTCACCCCTTCTTTCGCTTCAATCGCCTCATGCAGCCCGTCCGAATAACGCCGCCCAGCCATCAAACGGCCGGTGAAATCATCGACAATGATCACCTCGCCATCTTGCACCACATAGTGTACATCCCGCTTAAACAGGTATTGGGCGCGTAGGGCATTGTCCAGATAGTAGGTCAGGTGGAAAAAGCGTGGATCGTACAGACTGTCCCCGGCATCCTGGTCGATTTCAGGAATGCGATTTTCAATTTCCGCAATCCCCATTTCTGTCAGGCTGATGGAACGGCTTTTTTCGTCGATGTCGTAATGGCCGGTGGGGTCTTCATCTTCTTCGGCCGTGTTCTCACGCAGCCGCCGCACATATTCGGCGAAACGCACATAATCCTTGCCGGAACGTGGCGCAGGCCCAGAAATAATCAGCGGGGTTCGGGCTTCGTCAATCAACACATTGTCGACTTCGTCAATAACCGCAAAATACAGTTCGCGCTGCATAATCCGATCTTTGCTGGTCGCCATGTTGTCGCGCAGGTAATCGAACCCAAATTCGCTGCTGATGCCATAGGTAATGTCGGCCAGATAGGCTTGCTGGCGCGTACACGGCCGCCAGTGGACCAATCGCTCATCTTCCAATTCGGCCCCAGGGTTTACATAATCGGGGTCATACAGAGCAGAAAACTGCTGCGGCCCAATACACGCGACGCTCAGGCCTAGATGGTAAAAAATGTTACCCATCCAACCACCATCACGACGCGCCAGGTATTCGTTAACGGTTACCAGATGTGCGCCTCGACCAGTCAAGGCGTTCAGGAACAACGGCAAAGTAGCAACCAGCGTTTTCCCTTCACCTGTGCGCATTTCGACCACTTCGCCACGATGGAGCAAGACGCCGCCCATGATCTGGACGTCGTAATGGCGCAGGCCAGTTGTGCGCACAGAGGCTTCGCGGACCAGCGCGTATGCTTCCGGCAGCAAATCTTCTAGCGATTCGCCATTTTGCAGGCGTTCGCGCAGTACGGCCGTTTTGGCGCGCAGTTCGTCATCACTCATTTGTTGCAGCGTCGCTTCCAAATCGCCAACTCCGTTGACAATCGGTCGCAAGCTGGCGATCAATTTTTTGTTGGAATCTCCAACGATTTTTGTGAATAGTTTTTTAAACATACCAGTTGATAAAACCTTAACTTGATTGGGTAGAGGTTAAATTGACGAGTCTCTGAATCTTTCCGCTCAGTGTAAACTGCCAAACAAGCCACAGCAATGCCAAGATGTTTGCAAACTGCTGGCAAAGAGACTCAATTATCTACCTTTCTTTGTGAATGGATGCAGCGTCAACTAATTTACCACGATTATCTTAATTTTGTATTAACTCGCGGCACTTTGATCATGCTGGCCGGTTTTATTCGTTGAAAAGCTCTCCAACGCTCCGGCCTTCGTGCGAGCGAAGAATGACTTCGCCCAACAGCTTGGCTACAGTCAGAACGGTCATATTAGGCAGAATTTTTTCCGGCGGAATGGGAAGTGTATCTGTGGTGATGATTTCTTTGATAGGCAAATTCCGCAGCCGCGTGACGGCCGGATCAGACAACACCGGATGGGTAAAAGCGATATAAACATCGCGTGCGCCTTGCGCCTTAACAAGATTAACGGCTTGCTCAATGGAACCGGCCGTGTCCACCAAATCATCGACAATAATTACGTCTTTGTCCGCCACGCTGCCGATAATGGACAGCGCCTGTCGTTCGCGGGTGTTGCCCACGCGCCGTTTTTCGACAAAAGCCAGCGGCAAGTCGAGGCGCGCGGCCGCATTTCGCCCTTGTTTGGCATAGCCCAAATCTGGTGTGACTACCACGCCATCCAGGTGTTTTTCGTTCAAATAATCCATGAGGATGTGCGAAGCGGTGAGCGAATCGCCAGGGATTTTATAAAAACCCTGGATTTGTCCGGCGTGCAGGTCAATCGTCATCCAACGATCGGCCCCGGCGACTTCGATCATGTCTGCCAGCAATCTGGCGGTGATGGGGACGCGGGGTTCGACTTTTTTATCGCTTTGAGAGTAGGCCATGTAGGGGACCACGGCCGTTACCCGCCCTACCGAATCACGCTTCATGCAGTCAATGGCAATCAGCAATTCCATGATATTGCGATGAACAGGGCGCGAATGGCTCTGAATGATGTATACATCTTTGCCCCGCACGCTGCCAGACAGGCGAACGAGCAAATTTTCATTGGGAAATTCCACAATATCCCAGGGGCTGAGGGGAATGCCGACGTAATCGGCAATACGCTGGGCTAATGCCGGACAGCCAGACCCGGCAAATAATTTGATGTCGCCTACGGATAACTTGACCATACGAACCGCCTCCCTCGACAAGATTGTTTGGGTAATTACGGAGATAGTTGGGCAAACAGGTGGGCAACGGCCGTATACGGGTCCATTTCTCGGGCAGCAACGGCCGTAATCAACGCCTCCTGCAAGTCTAAAGACACCGTCACCCGCAGTCGGCGGAGCAGCCGCGCCTGGAGCAGGCGCTCCACTTCTCGACGGCTGCGGGATTTTTCTTTTGCCAGCCAATTGCTTGATGATTGCAAATAACGCCGATGGCGCTGGATGGCTTCAACTAGCTCTGGGAGGCCTGCCCCGCTTACGGCCGTTGTCGGCTGCACAGGAACTGACCAGACCTCATCGGCCAGTACTGGCTCAGCGGTGGCTTCGGTTGTCAAACGGCCGTGATGCCCCGGCGCGGGTCCCGCGCCCAAATGCAGCATCAGTTCCAACGACTTGATCGTCCGATCTGCGCCCGGCCGGTCTGCCTTATTAACGACGAGGACATCAGCAATTTCCAAAATGCCAGCCTTAAAGGTTTGAATATCATCGCCCATGCCCGGCGCTTCAATCACCAGAGTCGTGTGGGCCATCGTTGCGATGTCTACTTCCGCCTGTCCCGCCCCGACTGTTTCCACCAAGATAATCGGATAGCCGGCCGCATCCAGAATTTTAATGACTGCCGCCGTTGCTTCCGCCAGCCCGCCCAAATTGCCCCGCGAGGCCATGCTGCGAATGAAAATGCCTCGATCTCCGGCCAAATCACGCATTCGGACGCGGTCGCCTAACAGTGCGCCGCCCGTAAATGGGCTGCTGGGATCCACGGCAATGATGCCCACCGTCTGATCCAGACGGCGAAAGGCTTTGGCCAATTCGTTGACCAATGTACTTTTGCCGGCTCCTGGCGGTCCGGTGATGCCGATGATATGCGCCTGGCCGGTATGGGGATAAAGAGCGGTAACGGCCGTTTCCGCAGCCGTCTCGCTGTTTTCTACCA
This sequence comes from Chloroflexota bacterium, assembly GCA_017993775.1. Classification (GTDB taxonomy): domain Bacteria; phylum Chloroflexota; class Anaerolineae; order Promineifilales; family Promineifilaceae; genus Leptovillus. The sequence continues at coordinate 182,873 of JAGOMA010000004.1, forward strand.
GGCTAATCAATCGGGCAATTGCTCGCGGACGGCCGTCACGCGCCTGTCGCAGGAGATCATCCACTCTGCAACGCCTCCCGCACAAACCTCACAATCTCGTCAGTGCTGGAGCCAGGTCCAAAAACGGCCGCAACGCCCATATCTTTTAAGACCGGCAAATCATCCGCCGGAATAATCCCGCCTAAAAAGAGCGGCACGTCGGCCATGTCATTCTCCCGCAAAAGGGCCAGCACACGCTCCGTCAGCGGCAAGTGAGCCCCAGAAAGAATACTCAAACCTATTGCGTCCACGTCTTCCTGCAGCGCAGCCTCGACAATCATCTCCGGCGTCTGCCTTAATCCGGTGTAAATGATTTCCATGCCGGCATCGCGCAGCGCGCGGGCCACTACTTTTGCGCCTCGATCATGACCATCAAGTCCCGGTTTCGCAATCAAAACACGCGGCGTGTGTTCATCTCTCATCCACTCAACTCTCCTTATCGCCCTCCACAAGGCCACACCGATGATCGTAGACCTCGTCACGATCAAAATTGACATATTCTGTTCGGATTATAACGAGAGACTCTCACTTTATCTAATCCGACCACCCCCATTCTGGCAACCCATATCTGGCAACTTGTCTAATTTCGTGGCGATTTCGGCGTTGGGAATAATTTTCTGGAACAACTGCTTGCAATTAGGGCCAATTCTGGACTATACTCTTATGTAATACTGTTATGTAACCTTGCATAATTGCCGGTAAATTACATCCGCAGGAGGGTGTCTTATGTTCAAACAAGCAAAATTGGCTAAATGGTATCTGATTTTGGCGCTGGTCATCGGCATTGTGGCGCTGGTTTCTGTGCAAACGGCCGTTGCCCAAGATCGCGCCGCCACAGGCATTGTCAGCACCGGCGCGCTCAACGTCCGATCCGGACCTGGACTGGAATTTGGCATCATCACCACCACCTACCAGGGACACGCCGTGGCCGTCCTGGGCCGCAGCGGCTTCAACACGTGGGTAGAGGTTCGCACCTTCGACGGCGTCGTCGGCTGGGTCAACTCCAACTACCTGCAAATGAATGTGGCGCTCAACAATTTGCCAGTTGTGGGCACAGGAGTCGTTCCTCCCGGCGCTACGCCCATCCCACCGGCCAACACCCCGGCGATTGGCGTCGTGAACACCGGCGCCGTGAATGTGCGCTCCGGCCCGGGCTACGGTTTCCCGATCGTGACCATCGCCTATCAGGGTTACACCTTCACATTGCTGGGCCGCACTGCCGATAATGCCTGGGTAAAAGTTCGCATGGTAGACACCACGGAAGGCTGGGTGAACAGCAGCGCGCTCAACACAAATGTTCCTGTTGGCTCTCTGGCCATCATCACCGTAGTCGCCCCGCCAACCAGTGGGACAACGGCCGTTGTCAACACCGGCGCGCTCAACGTTCGGTCTGGTCCTGGGCTGCAATTTGGCGCTGTGGCAGCCGTGTACAACGGCCACGTGGTGCAAATGCTCGGCCGCAACGCCGACAACAGTTGGGTGAAAGTACGGCTGTTCAACGGCCAGGAAGGCTGGGTAAACGCCAGATACATCACCCCCAATTCGCCCATCGCCAACCTGCCCGTGCTGGACAATTCCACCACGACACCGCCAGGCGCAACGGCCGTTGTCAACACCGGCGCGCTCAATGTACGCTCTGGTCCGGGACCGCAGTTTAGCGCCCTTACCTCCGTGTCCTCCGGGACCAATCTATCGCTCATTGGCCGGAACCAGAATGCCAGTTGGGCCAAAGTTCGCCTGTCTACCGGCGTAGAAGGCTGGGTAAACACCAGCTACATCGTCAGTAATGTCGCCATCACCAGCCTGCCCATTGTCGATGGTTCCAGCAACGTGCCGGCCGGCACAGTCAACACCGGCGCGCTGAACGTCCGCTCCGGGCCGGGTGTCGGCTTTAGCGTGTTGGAAGTTGTTTACCAGGGCACGCGGGTGAACCTGCTCGGCCGCACGGCCGATTCCAGCTGGGTCCAAATTCAGACTCCTAAAGGGACAACCGGTTGGGTCAATGCGACACTGCTGCAAACCAACGTGCCAATCACCAATTTGCCCGTTGTCGGCGGCACGACGCCCCCTCCGCCAGTCACCACCAACGCAGTCGTAACCACCGGCGCGCTGAACGTTCGTTCCGGCCCAGGACTGGCATTCCCAGTTGTTACCACCGTGTACAATGGCAACGGACTGCTGCTGATTGGGCGCAGCGCCACGGCCGTTACACCCCCGTGGGTCCAAGTCCGACTGGAAAATGGTCTGGTTGGCTGGGTAAACGCCAACTTTATCTTTACCAATGTACCGCTGGCTAACCTGCCAGTCACCGGCTAAATGAACACGCAAATATAATGCAAAAGGGGGCGCCGAGAAGAATCTCAGCGCCCCCTTTTTTTTTGCAAACGGCCAGGTGTTTAACGCAAATCGTCGCCGGTTTTTTCCATTTTTTCGGCAAAGGGAGCGATCGTGATGGTTTCCATAATGGGTGGTTGGGGCACGGCCGTTATCTCCCCGCTCGCAACCTGCATCACATCCACCCCCAGGGTCAGAATCGCTTTATCAGCGCTCCAGTACACATGATCCTCGCCAATTTCCTCTAAAAATCCGGTGCGCCGCAGCAAAACCTGCACCCGATCATCCATCGACGTCAGCAAAACATCGCCGCCGCCTTGCCGCTGCCGGTGCAGCAGCTCGCGCAAAACTTCTACGCCGGTAGCGTCGATTAATGGCACGCCACGAATCGACAAAATAAGCGTCGCATTGGATTCGTCGTGGCTTTCCACAAATTCCAACAAGCGGCGCGCCGCAGCAAAAAACAGCGGACCGCTGAGGTAATACACCGCGACGTTGCGTTCTGCCGGCATAAACGGCCGTTCCGCGCCAGTCAACCGCTCTACCTCAACCGGTTTCCGCGAAATGCGCAGCTCGCTCATCTGGGCCATAAAGATCAGCGTGCTGATGCCAAACCCAATCAAGATAGCCTGCGTCAGGTCCAAAACCACCGTCGCCACCAGCGTGATGACAAACGCCACAACAGCATGTTTTAGGCGGTGCTTAAAATAAAAACGAATGGTATGCCACTCATTCATCCGCCAGGCTGTCACCAGCAGCACACCGGCCAAGGCCGCCAACGGAATCTGACCAATTACGCTGCCCAACAACAGCGCCGCCAACAGCAAAAATATGCCATGCAAAATAGGCGACAGGCGCGTAACGCCGCCGCTCTTAATGTTCACACTGGTGCGAGCAATCGCGGCCGTCGCCGGAACGCCGCCAAACAATGGAATCACCAAATTGCCCAGACCCTGAGCAATCAATTCCAAATTGTTGTTCAGCCGAATGCCGGTCATATTGCCGGCGACTGCCCCGCACAGCAGGCTCTCGATGGCCCCTAAAGCGGCAATTGACATCGCCGGAACGATGAGGTTGCTGAAGTCTGACCAGGGAATCTGGTTCACCAGGAGCCTGTTTTCCAGCAAAATGGTGCGCGGGATGGCGCCAATGGTCGGTACATCCCAATGCGCCAATACGCCCCACACCGTTGCCAGGATAATGCCCATCAAGGAGCCAGGAACACGCTGGCCAAATTTAAATCGCGGCCAAAGAATCATGGTCGCCATGACCAACAGTGCCAGGACCACCGCCTCCAGATTTGGGCTGAGGTCTTGGGTAGCGTAATAACGCAATTTGTCGATAATGTTTTCTGCGGCCGGGGTTTTTATGCCCAGAAAATTATCAATTTGGCCGAAGGCAATGATGATGGCAATGCCGCTGGTGAAACCGGAAATGACCGGGCCAGGAATGAGGGCCACCACGCGGCCCAGGCGAAACACGCCCAATAAAACGAGCATGATGCCCGCCAGCATAGCGGCAAACCACATCCCTGGCAGCCCATACCGGCTGACAACCACAATCAACACGGCCGACATGGCTCCGGTTGGCCCGGAAATCTGATAAGGCGCGCCACCAATCAAGCCGATGATGATGCCGGCGAGTACGGCCGTTACCAACCCCGCCGCCGCATCTGCGCCCGAAGCCACCCCGAAGGCTAACGCCAATGGCAGCGCCACTGCCGCCACCGTAATCCCTGCCAAGACATCTTTTTGCAGCGCGCTCTTGTTATAACCGGCAAACTCGCGCCGCCACATAGCCGGCCATTCCTGAATCATCACTCTTCACCTCTTGTTTTGTTGTTAGAACGTAACTGTTCAGGCTTCTCTGGCAAGACCCCAAGGGGTTAACACCTAAATAATCTAAATTCTCAGGAGCAAACCCTTGGGGGCTGTCTGTATAGATACGTTAGAACGTTGGTTTTGGCGCCCGGCAGGTTGTCCAAAAAAACGACATGCGTTTTGCATGTCGTTTCATGAGATATTGAGCAGTTGTCGGTTCGTCTTGCCGCTCATTTTATGCTTCTTTTGCATGAAGATCAATATGTCGCCATCTACCATAAATGACGGCCAAACTTCAGCAGCCCATCCAAAATTGGAGCGGTTACGCGCCTCGGCAGGTCGCGCACAAACCGTAAAATTCTAGCAAGTGGCCCTGCACCTCAAAATTAAATCGCTGGCCGACCACTTTTTCGATCTCCGCCAGCACGCAGTCGTCAAACTCGATCACTTTGTGGCACACACCGCAAACCAAATGGTGGTGGTGGCCTTGATGCAGCAAGACAAAATGCGCCGCGCCCGTGCCCTGGTAAACCGGCCGGATAAGGTTGAGCTGGCAAAGCAAGTCCAACGTACGATAAACCGTCATCCGGCCTACATTGGGAGCTTGTTGGTGGACGTGTTCCACCAGTTCGTCGGCCGTAATGTGCCCGCCGCAGCCCACCAGCGCAGTTAGAATAGCACGCCGGGAAGTTGTCAGCCGGAAGCCCTCAGCCGATAAAGCGGCACTGAGTTGTGTGAATTGCTCGTCCATCAGGTCCTGTTATTTGATTATGCCAGCGGCGATTAAACTTTTAACGGCCGTTACCACATCCTTACTCTTCACCAAACTCTCGCCAACCAGGATGGCGTCTACGCTCATGTCACGCATGGCCCGAACGTCGCTGGCTGTTTTGATGCCACTCTCGGCCACGACGGCCACCTCAGCCGGGATCAGGCTGCGCAGCCGCGCCGTGTTGGCAAAATCCACTTCGAATGTCTGCAAATTGCGGTTGTTGACGCCCACGATTCGCGGCGATACCGACAACGCTTTGTCTAATTCAGCCTCGGTATGCACTTCCACCAGGGCGTTCATGCCCAGTTGGTGCGTCAGGTTTAGCAAGTCACGCAGGTCCGATTCGCCCAGAACGGCCGTGATCAACAAAATCGCATCCGCCCCCGCCGCCCGCGCTTCGTAAACCTGATACGGATGGAAGATGAAATCTTTGCGCAGCACGGGTATTTTCTGCGAACCAACCGACTGCCGCACATCGCGCAAATCCTCCAGAGAGCCTTGAAAGTGACGGCCGTCTGTCAGCACCGAGATCGCCCGCGCCCCACCCTGGACATAAGACCGCGCCAACCGCACAGGGTTATACTTCGGGACCAGCAGCCCCTTGCTCGGCGACGCTTTTTTGCATTCGGCAATCAGCGAGACCCCAGGCTGGCGCAAGGCGGCGTAAAAATCAGCTGGCGGCGGCGCGATATTGGCGAAGGCGCGCACATTTTCCAGCGGCACGTCACGCATTACCTTCGGCAAATTTTCCCGATGAAAAGCCATTATTTCGTCGAGGATGGTTCCTCGTTGTTTCGCTAAATTCGTAACGCTCATATGCAACCTTTAGAATTTTTTAACCGTGGGGCGAAACATTCCTTCGCTCCGCAGACATCCTCCACTCTTACCAGCCAGCACAAAATAGTCATGGAAACAGCTCGCCTTGTTACAACAATCTCCAATTTCTAATCCCTCACAAAGCTGTTCGTTTTGGTTATCCAGGCTTCCAAAGTGGCCAGGGCACGGCCGTTATCAATACATTCCCGCGCTCTGGCAAGGCCCGCAGACAGATCGTCGTCGGCCACGCCCAGAGCGGCGGCGGCATTCAGCAAGACAATGTCGCGGCGCGGCCCCTGGTCTGCACCGCTGAGAATCTCATAAGTAATTCGGGCATTCTCTTGCGGCGTGCCGCCTGTCAGATCGTCGATTGTCGCCCGCGCCAGGCCCCAATCCTGCGGGTCTAATTCCCGCGTACGCACCGCGCCAGCCTGCAAATAGCTGATGAGATTAACGCCGGTCGTCGATAACTCGTCTAAGCCGTCTGCGCCATGAACCACATACGCCGCCTGGCTGCCTAATTTGCCCAAGACGGCGGCCAGCGGCTCGGTTAACGCCGGACTGTAGACGCCAATCAACTGGTGCGTCGCTCCGGCGGGATTGGTGAGTGGACCCAGGACGTTGAAAATGGTGCGCTGCCCGATTTCCCGGCGTGGCCCAATCGCAAAACGCATGGCCGGATGATGGTGAATCGCGTATAAAAAGCCAATGCCCACATCGGCTACGCATTCGGCTACCTGCGCCGGAGTGAGATCTAGATTGCCGCCCAGCGCCAGCAGCACATCAGCAGAGCCGGATTTGCTGCTGGCGGCGCGGTTGCCATGTTTGGCTACCTTCACACCTGCGCCGGCCACGACAAATGCGGCGGTGGTGGAGATATTGAAGGTGTGTTTGCCATCGCCGCCGGTGCCGCATGTATCCACCAGCATTTCGCCCGGAGCCAGAGTGGGTATATCGACGGCCACAACGTGGGCGCGCATGGATTGTGCGCTGCCGGCGATCTCGTCCACCGTTTCGCCTTTCATGCGCAGCGCGGTCAGGTAGCTGCCAATTTGCGCCGGCGTGGCTTCGCCGTTCATGATGATGTTCATGGCCGCTTCGGCCTGGGTGAAGGTGAGATCACGGCCGTTTATCACATCCGCAATCATTGCTTTCAAGGGCATACATCCTCTCCTAACAAATTGGTTTATTTGGCTACCCGGCTGACGAGCAGGCCATCTACCTCGGCAGCTACACCTCGCTGCAAAAACTCGTCGATGAGCTGATCGGCGAAAGCCACCCCATCCCTAAAACCACACCGAGGCGCATAATCGTCGATCCAGGGGGCTTGCAGCGCCGTCTCCAGGAGTTCGTGCCGCTCAATGGGCTGCCCAATCATCAAATGGACCATGAAAACACGGCGCGCCAGATGCCAGGCCAGCAGCGATGGATCAGATTTGAAACTTGCCAGACGGTTAGCAACAGCCTCGATGCTGGCCGGCACATCGGCGATGACACGGCCGTGTCCCGGCAGCACAATGTCCACATCCAGACTGCGGAACCGCTCAATTGTAGCCATCGCCTCGTCCAGAGCGCTGTCCCCATGAACGGCCACGTTGATGACGCCGCAGTCATTTTCATGCAGCGCGTCGGCGGAGATGAGCAAACGGCCGTCTGGCTGATACAACGAGATGGCGTCCGGTGCATGGCCCGGTGTGGCAAGCACCTGAAACCGCAGCCCAGCCAACTCCACTTCGTCACCATCTGCCCAGCGAATATCCGCCTGGGTAGGGTTAGCATCTTCGCCAAAATAATCGAGCCAGGTCAACCGCCGTTCGTTACGACCCAGCCAATCGGCTGTGGTGGCGCTCATGGCAATGGGCGCGCCGCTGACGCCTTGCAGCGCCCGATTGCCGCCATGATGATCCCAATGAGAGTGCGTGTTGACAATCAGGCAGATGTTGGCGGGGTCTATGCCTTCTTCTTGGATGAGCGCCAGCAGTTGATTAGCCTCTTCTCGGTGGCCGGTGTCCACGATAGCCACGCCGCCCGGTCCGGCGACGAGGATGCTGCTGCTGTTGTACCAGCCGCGCTGGACAAAGTGGATGGAACGGCCGTTTGCCGACGTGATATGCATGGCGGAAGAAGGGGTGAGGGGCGATTGGAGCGCGTGATGAGTCTCCAGCCGCCCATCACACTACAGAACTTTGGTCACTTGCAGCCAATTGTTATCGTTAACGGCCGTGATCGCCTCGGCCGAACCCATCACCACCACCAGGCCGTGCTCGCTAACCCGAGCCAGCACATCGCCGAATTGGCGGAAATCGACGGCCGTAGTGGATAACACCTCGTCTCGATACTGCTGCCGCGCTGCGTCAGTGCGGCCAATGAGATAACGCTGCAAGGAGGTGAAGCCTTTGGCGTCCGGCAGTTGGTAGCCATCAATCGACCCAATCGAACCGATGATAGATTTGACCAATTCCGCGTCACTCAGCTCCAAATTACGCAAAAAGTCGCTGGTCCGGTCGTAGTTTTCCAGCGTCTGCCGCAGATTCGGGTCGCGGTATGAAAGGAAACAGTACACGCCGGAATCCATGTCGAAGGAGCAAAAGCCGCCGTATGCGCCGCCCTGCACCCGCACTTTTTCCCACAGCCAGGTGGTGCGCAAATAATTGTTGATGACGGCCACCGAGCCATGCAGCTTGTAGCCCAATTCATACAAATTGGCTCCCTTGCCCACGTAATTCACCTGCGCCGGGATGGTTAAGCCTTCGTTTTGGCGGCTGAGATTGGGAGACCATTGCAGCAGTTCGCCTGCTTTGGCCGGAATGGCCGCCAGAAAATCGGCCAGTTGCGGCTGGAAGCGGGCATAATTTTCGGCGTCCAGGGTCACATTGACGATGAGGTTTTGCCGATTGACGAGCAGTTGGCGCACAGCTTCCAATTTGGCCAACACACCGGGCCAATCTTTCTCCACCTCTTCGGCAAGCTGCCGCAGCAAGAACAAGTAGCTGATGCCGCCCATCTGCTCGCTGACCCAGGCGGATTCGTTGAAATGGGAACGGAGACGGCCGTTGACCACCGAATGCCCCGACGGAACCAACCCGGACTCGTTGCGCGCTTTCCCTTCCAACACAATCTGCCGGAACCGGCTCTGATTGTCCAGTTTCACCGTTAACAAAATATCGCGCACAATATCCAGCATGTCTTGCGCCTGTTCCGTGGTGGCTTTGGCGCGCAAGAACAGCCAGGCCATGCTGCCATCACGGTCGGCCAGGGCAGAGGTGACGTGCGTCGGGTAAACGCCGCCCGTTTTGCGGCCAATGCGCTGTGATAATTTGACAAAATCTTCCGTTTCCGTGCCCAATTTCACCAGCGTCTGACCAAACAAGCGCACATAGGGCAGCAAATCGGCGGGAACGGCTTTCATGTTTAGCCCAACATCAAAATAGACAATGCCATTGGTGAACAAGTCGTGGTAAACCACTTCGCTGCCCAAAACAGTGGACACGTCGATGGAGATGAGCTTGTTTTCTTTGTCCAGGTCGGCCAGTGTGAGCACAGGAATTGCGGCCAGCGCTTCCGGCGTGTCGGGCGCTTCCTGGCGGGCTTTCAGCTCGCGGGTGTTGTCGATGATGGCTTGCAGCTCGGTCTCGCTGAGCGAGGCGCGGACTTCGGCCAAATGGGCGATCTCTTTGTCTTCCTGCCGCTGGCGCAGGCCGGTATCCGGTTCCAGCAAGACGGTGGCGCGGTGCGGGTTTTGCAGCAGATAAGCGCGAATGAGGTCCTGAAGGTAAGTGGGGTTGTTGGCGAGGTTGGTTTTAACGGCCGTCATTGGCCCTTCATATTTCAGCGGCGCAAGTGGATCACGGCCGTAAGCCCAGGTTCCCAACGCTCGCATCATCAAGCTAATGCCGCGAGGGAAGGAGCCGGTGTTGTTCTCGCGCAGGCTAAATTCGATGCTGTTAACGGCCGCTTCCACCATGTCTGGCTCAAATCCCTCTGCGGCGATTTGACCAAGCACATCTTCCACCAAAGCCTCCACCTTACCGGCGTCGGCCTTATCCATCCCCTTCAAACCCACAGAAAACGTCATCTGTCGCAAATACGTCGAAAGCCCGCTGCCGGTTAAATCCTCACCTATACCCGAATCAATCAGCGCCTTGCGCAGCGGCGACGCCTGCGTGCCCACCAAGGCATAAGACAACACATTTAATGCCCAGACCAGCTCCGGATCGGCCGTTTCCGGCAGTACCCAGTTGATGTCGAGCATCGCTTTCTTGGCGGTATCGGCGCCATCGTCCACGCTGTAGGGAAAAACGATGTGTTTGGGTTCAGCAAAGGGCGCTTGCAACCCGACGTTGCCATCCACCGCGATTTTGTCGAAATCGCGCAGATAACCATCCAGCAGACGCAGCCGTTCTTCTAAATCATCGTCGCCATAAAAGAAAATGAGGGCGTTGGAAGGATGGTAGTAAGTGTCGTGGAAGGTTTTGAACTGCTCGTAGGTCAGTTCGGGAATCACCTCCGGGTTGCCGCCGGAATCATGCTGGTAGGGCGTGTCGGGGAACAATTCTTGTTTGGTATACCGGAACAAGACATTGTCGGGCGAGGAATAAGCGCCCTTCATCTCGTTAAAAACAACGCCTTTGTAGGTCAACGGCGCATCCAGGCTTTCTAGCTCATAATGCCAGCCTTCCTGCTGAAGGTGATGGGGTGTGATAAGCGGATAAAAGACGGCATCCAGGTAAACATCAACCAGATTATAGAAATCTTGGATGTTGGTGCTGGCAACCGGATAGGATGTGCGATCAGCGCTGGTGAAGGCGTTGACAAACGTGTAAAGTGACCCTTTTAGCAGTTCGACGAACGGCTCTTTGACCTGGTATTTGCGCGAGCCGCCAAGGACGGAATGTTCCATGATGTGGGGCAGCCCGGTGGAATCGGCCGGCGGGGTGCGGAAGTTTATGCCAAAAACCTTATTCTCGTCTTCGTTAGAGAGGGAAAGGAGTTCGGCGCCGGTCTTTTGGTGACGGTACAAGCGAGCCTGAGTGTTTAATTCGGCGATGTGCTCTTCGCGCAGCAGTTCAAATCCGTGGGTGGTCATATGCAGTTACCTCGCTGGAAATTTTGATTATTGTAGCCCTGATCGAGGGAAAGCGTCCAACTGGGAGAGCGAGCGCAGACAAATGTGTATGAAGCTCTAACGATTGAGAAACGGCCGTATCTCGCCAATCGATTTACGCCACGCAAAGTATGGGTAGCAACCGCTTAAAAATTAAGTGGCGCAGATTGGTCCAAGCTAAAAACCGCTAACTTATTTTTTCATGGTGACTCAACGGCCGTCCAAAAAATTCTGCAATATCCGTTTGCCATGCTCGGTCAGGATACTCTCCGGGTGAAACTGCACGCCCACAATTGGATACTCGGCGTGATGCAGGCCCATCACCTCGCCCTCGCTGGTGAAGGCTGTGACCTTTAGACATTCCGGCAGCGGCTCCTCAACGATGAGCGAATGGTAACGCGTAGCGTTAAACGGGCTGGGTACGCCGGAAAAAAGGCCCTGACCATTGTGATAAACCGGCGACACCTTGCCATGCATCAAGCGCGGCGCGCGCGTCACCTTACCACCAAACACTTCGCCAATGCACTGATGCCCCAGGCACACACCCAAAACCGGAATCGTTGGCCCCAATTCGCGGATCACGTCATTGGAAATGCCGCCATCACCCGGATCACCCGGTCCCGGGCTGATGACAATTTGCGTCGGCTGCAGCGCCCGAATCTCATCCAGGCTGATCTGGTCATTGCGAAACACGCGCAATTCCGCGCCCAATTCGCCCAGGTACTGCACCAGGTTATAGGTAAACGAATCGTAATTATCAATCACAACAATCATGGCAGGTTTCTCCAGAATTCAACTGCGTGAAAAACTCACTCCAACGGCACAACGAGCAAAGTGAAAACGGCCGTGCCGCCAGCAACCGTGCTGATTTCGATGGTGTAATCGGTGGCGCGCAGCGGCAAGACAAATGCGGCCTCGGCCGAACCGGGGCCGGAATAATTGGCCTCGTTGGCGATGCTGCCCGCCTCGATAAACTTGAGGACAAGGTCGCTCTGGTCGAGCGGCTGTACAAAGGCAACCACAGGCCGGCCGCCGTTTGATCGCACGGTGTACTGTTTCGTTTGGCCGGCGGCGAGGGTTTCGCCCCGGTAATGGGTCGCCAGGGGCGTGTCGGTGAGGGCGTCGAAGAGGAACACGGCCGTTTCCCCCGCGCCATTCCCCTGATTGCCCACAATCAGCGTGTAAAACCCATCGGCGTCCGGCGAAAACACCAGCACTTCCGGCCGGCCGGCCGGGCTGAAATCGGCTTCAGCCAATGGCGCTGCGGCGGCAGGATTGGACACGGCCGTGTCCGTGCCTGCCGCCACCTTCAACGTCAGGTCCGCCTCTTCAGTCGTCTCGGCAAATACAAATAGCGGCTGAAATTTGACGCCTTGAATCGTGTAAGATTTAAACGCCCCGGCAGCCAACGTGAATTGGTCTTGCTGGCCAGGACCAAACAGGCGCACGGCCGTGCCAACCATTGCCGGTGTTGGCTGAACCGCTTCTGACAGGCTGGCCGTCGGCTGTGCTTTCGTTGCCGCCTGCTCTGGTGTGGGAACGGCCGTAGCCGGCGTGGCGGCAGATACGGCCGTGGTGGTGGGCAGCAGAACGACAGTTGGGGGAACGGCCGTCACTCCGCCCTCTGCGGCCGCCCGTGTGGGAATTGGCGTCGGGATCGGCGTGGCTGTGGGCGTGGCCGAAAAATTGCACGCCAATACAAGTCCCATCAGGCTAAAAAGGCCAACCCAAATCGCTATCTTGCTTTGCATCATAACCGCCTCAACTTGTCAGGGCACAACCAGCCCCATGATACGTTTCATTTCATCCACCTTAGGCTGCGAGACAGATCGCGCATGTTGCGCGCCGACAGCCATCAGGCGGTCTAGTTCGGCCGGGTCTTGCATGAGGTAGTCATGGCGTTCGCGGATGGGCGTCAGCATCTCGATGGTGACTTCGGCCACGCGCTTTTTCAGGTCGCCATATCCACGCGCATCGGCAAAATCGGCGAGAACGGCCGTTTCATCCTTGCCCGTCACCGCCTTATAAATGCCCAGCAAATTATTCACGCCCGCTTTCTCCGGATCGGCTGAAAAAGCGATTTCGTTGCCGGAATCCGTCACCGCCCGTTTGAAGGAGTGCATAATTTCCTTCGGATCGTCCAATATGCGAATGGCATGGCCTCGTTTATCCGCCTGGCTTTTAGACATTTTCGCCGTCGCGTCATCCAATCCCATCACCCGCGCCCCCACCGCCGGAATGATCGGCTGCGGAATCACAAAAAATTCCATCTCGTAAAGGGCGTTAAAACGCTGGGCAATGTCTCGCGCCAGTTCCACATGCTGCTTCTGATCCTCGCCTACCGGCACCTCATGGGCGTCGTAGAAAAGAATGTCGCCAGCCATCAACACCGGATAGTCCAACAGCCCGGTCAACACGCTTTCCTGTTTGGCCGATTTATCCTTATACTGCGTCATCCGCTGCAGCCAACCGAGCGGCGTAATGCAGTTCAGCAGCCAACACCCCTCAGCATGTGCCTGGACGTGGCTCTGGACAAAAATAGTGCTTAGATTGGGGTCCAGACCGCAGGCCAACAGCATAGCCGCCATCGACCGCGTCTCATAGCGCAGTTCATCAGGATTTTGCGGCACAGTCAGACTGTGCAAATCGACGATGCAAAAATAATTTTCCTTCTCGGCCTGCCGCGCTGCCCAATTGCGGATGGCTCCCAAATAATTGCCCAAATGGGTATTGCCGGTAGGCTGAATGCCACTAAAAACTCGTTTTTTACTCATTTTCGTTTTCCCTACTCACTAATAATTCTGTGCCGGATGGCATATCACCCAACTCCGCGTTAGAGAATGCCCTGTTCGGCCTTGTCCACAGCCACGAATAAGGCTTTAGCCTTATTAACACACTCCCGGTACTCGCTGGCCGGGTCGCTGTCGGCCACGATACCCGCGCCAGCCTGGACATAGACGGTATCGCCGTGGACCAACATAGTGCGGATGGCAATGCACGTATCCATGCTGCCATCGTAGCTGAAATAGCCAACCGCGCCAGCATATAAACTGCGCCGCTGTCCTTCCAGCTTTTCGATGATTTCCATCGCCCGTACTTTTGGCGCGCCGCTGACTGTGCCGGCCGGGAATGTCGCGCGCATCAAATCGAAGGCGTCCATGTCGGGCTTGATTTGCCCTTCCACGTGGCTCACCATATGCATGACGTGGCTGTAACGCTCCACGACCATCAAATCGCGCACATGGACTGTGCCATATTCGCTGACTCGGCCAATGTCGTTGCGGCCTAAATCGACCAGCATGACGTGCTCGGCGCGTTCTTTGGGGTCGGCCAGGAGATCGTCGCCCAGGATTTTGTCTTCTTCGGGAGACGCCCCGCGCCATCGGGTTCCGGCGATGGGGCGCACGCTGGCGACGCCGTCTTCCAGACGCACGTGCATCTCTGGGGACGCGCCCACCACCTGCATGTCAAATTCAGGCAAATTGAAAAAGAACATGTAGGGGGATGGGTTGAGCATTCGCAAGGCGCGGTAGATGGCGAAGGAATCGGCGCTGGTCTGGCGGCTGAAACGCTGGCTGAGTACTACCTGGAAGATGTCACCGGCGGCGATATGCTCTTTGGCTTCGGCGACGATTTCTTCGTAACGCGCTTGACTCATGTTGGCTTCGACACGGCCGTTTTTCCCATTTCTCACACCGTAACGTCGTTGGGGTATGGCGGGTAACGGCCGTAACAACTTCTCGCTCACCCGGGCAATGCGCTGCACTGCATCCACGTATGCCGCTTCTACGTCTGCGCCTATCTGCGCATTGGCAAGAATGGTTAGCCGGTGGCGGGCATGATCGAACACCACCAACGTGTCGGCCAGGAGGAAAACAGCGTCGGGAATATCCAGGACGGGCACGGCCGTTTCCGGCAGCCGCTCGAAGTAACGCACCACATCGTAGCCCAAATAGCCAACCGCCCCGCCCTGAAAACGGGGCAGACCGGGCAAATCGGCCGGAGAGAATTGGCTCAACTCCGCTTTCAGCACATCTAAGATGTCTTCGTCTTCCGCCAGGTCACGGGTGGTTGTCTGGTCGGCGCGCATATCGGTTACGGAACGGCCGTGCAACGCCACAATTCCTCGTGGATTCACGCCCACAAACGAATAACGCCCGACCTGTTCGCCACCTTCCACCGACTCCAACAAAAAAGATGGCCCCATTTCATCCAACAGCTTGATATACACCGAAACCGGGGTTTCCAAATCGGCCGCAAATTCGCGATAAACGGGGACCAAATTGGCCGTTCCGGCCGCTAATTGGCGGAAATCGTCTAACGTTGGGTGGTACGCATTCTCAACCGCAATCATAAGTCCTCCAAAAGCCATAAGTTGTCAGCAACAAGCCAAACCGCTTGTTGCTGACAACGCAGCCCCATCAGCCAATTTTGGGCAAATGAGTCATCGCCTCGGCAATCGCTTCCTGGGGATATTCATAATCGACCAATTGTCCCTTCAAGTAGGCCTCGTAAGAGGCCATATCGAAATGGCCATGGCCGCATAAATTAAAGACGATCACCTTCTCTTCGCCGCTTTCCTTGCATTTCAGGGCTTCTTCGATGGCTACGGCAATGGCATGAGTCGGTTCGGGCGCGGGGATAATGCCTTCGGCGCGGGCAAACGTCAGAGCTGCCTCAAAGGTGGCCAACTGCTTCACCGAACGCGCTTCCACATCGCCATTGTTCACCAGCGCACTCACCTGGGGCGACATGCCATGATACCGCAGCCCGCCAGCATGAATTTCTGGCGGCATAAATGTGTGCCCAAGCGTATGCATTTTAACCACCGGAGCCATTTGCGCTGTGTCGCCATAATCGAAGGTGTACGTGCCTTTGGTCAGGCTGGGCGAGGCGGCCGGTTCGGCGGCAATGACCCGTGTCTTTTTGCCATTGGTGAAGTTTTGCTGCAAGAAGGGGAAGGCAAACCCGCCAAAATTCGAGCCGCCGCCAGTGCAGGCGATGACCATATCGGGGTACTCGCCGGCCATTTCTAACTGCTGCAATACTTCCTGTCCGATCACCGTCTGATGGAGCAGGACGTGGTTAAGCACGGAACCCAGACTGTATTTTTTCTGGCCACCCGATTTGGCAGCAACTTCGACGGCTTCAGAGATGGCAATGCCTAACGAACCAGGATTAGCGGGGTTTTGAGCCAGGACAGAACGGCCGTATTCCGTGCGATCAGTCGGGCTGGCATACACTTCCGCCCCAAAGCTCTCAATCACAATACGCCGGTAAGGCTTCATGTTGTAAGAAGTTTTCACCATATACACCTCCAGGTCCATGCCAAAGAAGTTGCAGGCCATGGCCAGAGCGGATCCCCACTGACCGGCTCCGGTTTCTGTTGTCAGCGCTTTCACGCCGGCTTCTTTGTTATAGAAGGCCTGGGGAACGGCCGTGTTCGGTTTATGCGAACCAACAGGACTGACCCCCTCATATTTGTAATAAATGTGCGCCGGCGTATCCAAAGCACGTTCCAGGCGATGCGCCCGGAAAAAAGGGGTTGGCCGCCACAATTTGTAGATGTCGCGCACCGGTTCAGGGATCTCAATGTACCGTTCGGTGCTGATCTCCTGCATAATCAAACTCATCGGGAATAAAACGCTCAGAAAATCCGGCGTGATCGGTTCCAGAGTTTGAGGATTCAATACCGGCTCCGGCGGCACGGGTAAATCGGCATTGATGTTGTACCATGCCTTTGGCAGCTTGCTTTCATCTAAAAGAAACTTGTATTGGTCGCTCATGTCTTGCTCCTTACCTTTGATTGGGTTTTAAAATAAAAAAGCTCTCGTCCTTAACCATTCGTTAGGGACGAGAGCGCCAAATCTCCCGCGGTGCCACCCTGATTAAGCTGCCCCATCAACAAAAAACGCGCTTGTGAAAGCGCGTCGGTTGGTGGTAAAGCCAGCTTCACTTGGTGTAGTCGTTTCGTTTTGCTGAATCAACTACCTTGCCCTGATAACGGTGGCATTTCCGGCACAGGCTACTGGTATCCCTACGTTCGCCTGAACAACTCCTCGGTCCATTCACCTGCTGCGCCGACGTTGGCCTTTCAGCTCCTGGGCTTTGCCGCCCTTGGGCCAACTCTCTTGGACCCGCTTCGCAGATTACTAATCCGATTCAACGTTTTTTCGTGTTCAATTGCGGAAGATGGTAGCATGGAGATGAGAGCGTGTCAAGAAATTTAGCCGCTTTTTGCGGCGCGAGATAAAACCATTGCCAACTGGAGCCGTATATGAAAAAACTGTGGCAACGCGGATCTTACGTTTTTATGGAGATATTTTCAATGATTAAATTCAAGAGCACTCTCGCCTCCCTGGTCATTCTTTTCCTGGTCGCCTGCCAACACACGCCGCAGGACGCCACGAGTACGGCCGTTCCTTCCCTCGCGCCATCGGCCATCCCCGCCCTGTCGCCAGAAACCAGCACCGAAACGGCCGTGCCACCCGTCACCCAACCCACAACACCGCCTGATCCCACAGCCGATTTGTCCGGTTCGCTGTCATTTGAATGGAACGACCCGGAAATTTATCGATCAGGGTTAATTTCTGGCGCGCGAGACAGTGTGGACTTGCTCGCCACAGCGCCTGTTTACAGCATGACGGTGAACATCGACCCACCGGCCGGTCTCGTGATCGGCTCCCAACTAATTCGCTACACGAATAATGAAAGCATTCCACTCGACGAGATTTTTCTCCACCTGTTCCCCAATTTATTAGGCGGGTCCATCGAACTGAGCAATTTGCAGGTGGATGGACAAGAAACAGAGTGGTTATACGAAAACTCGGACACCAGCGTCATGCGCGTGCCTTTGGCCGCCCCACTGCAACCAGGCGTGGCAACGCTGCTGACGATGGATTTTGTAACGGCCGTGCCGCAAGATGTTGGGCGCAATTATGGCGTTTTTGCCCAGGTGGATAAGGTGATGGCCCTGGCTCATTTTTACCCGCTGGTTGCGGTGTATGATGACAAGGGCTGGCACACCGACCCGCCCGTCGAGTTTGGTGACCCAACGTTCACGGATGCCGGATTCTATCTGGTGAGCGTGTCCGCACCCAACGACCAGGTAATGGTGGGCAGCGGCGTGGTGGTGGATGAGGCGGATAACGGCCGTATCCACTCGCAAACCCTGGCCGCCGGTCCCGCACGCGACTTCTATCTGGTCCTAAGCCCTGATTTTGCCGTCGAAACTGCGACCGTGGGCGAGACAACCATCCGCAGTTACGCCCCGGCTGCTCTTGCCGAAGGCGCAAGACAGGCGGCGGAAGTAGCAGCTAACGCTCTGCGTGTCTTTAACCCCCGCCTGGGAACTTATCCCTACACGGAGCTAGACATTGTCGCCACGCCGACGCTGGCGCTGGGCATCGAATATCCGGGCGTCATCGCAATCACGCAGCGCGAATATGATCCTGAAACGCCCATTTATGAAGGCATGGCGAACAGCGTCTTTTTGGAAACCACGGTGGCGCACGAGATGGGGCACCAGTGGTTTTATAACATCGTCGGCAACGATCAATTGCTGGAGCCATGGCTGGATGAAGCTATGGCGCAATATATTACCGGATTGTATTACGAAGATTTGTATGGCCTACCGGCGGCAGAATCTTATCGGCAATCGTGGGATGATCGGTGGTCGCATGTAAATTACGCCGCTACGCCCATTGGCCTGCCGGTCGGCGTTTACGATGGAGCTGCCTACAGTGCTATCATTTACGGCCGTGGTCCGCTCTTTGTAGAAGCTTTGGCCGCCGAAATGGGGCAGGACTCGTTCACAACCTTCCTCCAAGCATACACCAACCAAAACAAATGGGGCATTGCCACAACTGAATCGTTTAAAACCCTGGCAGAAGCAACTTGTCGATGCCAACTAGCAGAGCTGTTTAACGCCTGGGTTTACGCCAAATAGGACCAATCACCCAGGTACCAACGAACCAGTACTTGCGATTTTGCGCCATTAACAAAAAATGTAACCTAAGCAAGATATAGTTCTGACATAACCCAATGGGGTGGCGTTAACAGTATAGGAACAAAACAGAGAACATTATCTCAACATACCTCCAAGCAACGTATCCGCAGCACAACATCGCCGTTCCATCACAGCCATCGCTCTTGCACCATTTTTGCCACATTGCAGCCAAATCGCAGCTCTAGTTGTTCCCATTCTTCAACCGCATCCTGACCACATCGCTTATCCACTGTCGCCTACACTGCTGCCGCATCATTGATCATCGCAGCCACATCGCAGACTGTTTAAGCGCCACACCAACTACGAAGAGAGAGCTTGAACTTAGGTTCTAAGCTCTTTTTTCATGCCTGGATAGGGAACCTTCAGCCCTAATTGGGTACAGCTTCGTTTTTTCTGACGATCTCAGGTTCGCGGGGCTGGCTTGCGATTGTCGGCGAGATGATCCAGCAGCGCCTGCAAGCCGAGCAAGTAACTCCGCCAGCCAAATCCACTGATCTGCCCCAGGCAAACAGCGGCAATGACAGAATTGTGCCGGAAACTTTCGCGGGCATGGATGTTGGACAGGTGAATCTCGATGGTGGGCAAGGCTACGGCCGTTACCGCATCACGCAAGGCATAGCTGTAGTGGGTGAATGCCCCAGGATTGATCAGAATGCCATCGGCCCAATTACGGGCCACGTGTATGGCGTCGAGTAAATCGCCCTCGTGGTTGGACTGCTGAAAGCGCAGTTCGACCGATTTTCCGGCGACACAATTGGAGAGCGCCTGGTTGATGTCTTCTAGTGTATGACGGCCGTATACGCCCGGCTCCCGCGTACCCAATAAATTAAGATTCGGTCCATGCAAAACCAGAATTCGCGTCATTGTTACTGCTCTCCTTCCGCTTGTAGGGCGGACAAAGTGTCTAATACGGCCGTTTCGGCCACAGATTCGGCGACAAACACATCACCCACTCCCAGCAGCAAAACAAAACGCAGCCGTCCCGCAGCCTTTTTCTTGTCGTGGCCCATGGCCTGATATAAGGAAACCGGCGGCAGATCGGCCGGAATACGCGTGGGCAAACCCACGTTTTGCAGCACACCTTCGATCTGCGTCGGCAACGCAGGATCGCACAAGCCCAGCCGCGCCGAGAGATACGCCGCAGCGACCAGACCCATCGCCACCCCCTCGCCATGCCGCACGGCATAGCCGCTGACCTGCTCGATAGCATGGCCGAAGGTGTGGCCGAGATTTAATACCGCCCGCCGTCCTTGCTCGAAAGGATCTTGCTGCACGATGTCCCGTTTAACCTGGACAGCTTCTACAACCAATGGCCGAAGGTTGCTCAGGAGGAATTGATTTTCGGGATGCAATGTCCAGTCCCCACTCGCCAATCTGGCCAACAAGTCAGGATTGGCGATGAGCGCATGTTTTACTACCTCCGCCATGCCGGAGGCAAATTCGGCCGGAGGTAAGGTGAGCAAGGTTGTGGTGTCGGCTAACACGGCCGTTGGCTGCTTAAACGCCCCGACCAAATTTTTCCCCTGGGGCAAATCGACGCCTGTTTTGCCGCCCACGCTGGCATCGACCATAGCCAACAGCGTGGTGGGGCACTGCACAAAATCGACGCCGCGCATAAAACTGGCGGCGGCAAAACCGGCCATATCGCCCACCACTCCACCTCCCAAGGCCACAATCGTCCCTTTGCGGTCTAAATTGGCCGCCAAAAGGCCATCGTAGATTGTCTGGATACTGCCCAGGGTTTTGTGGTGTTCGCCGGCGGGAATGGTGATGACGGCCGTTGCGCCCTGGCAGCGCGCCGCATACAGCGGGGCCACATGGGTGTCGGTGACGACCACAAAGGGGCCGCGAATTTGCGCCAAATTAGCAGCTTGCGTCAGCAGGTTTTCGCCAACAATAATTTTGTATTGGCCGGTTGGATGCGCAACGGGCAGAAAAGTTTCGTTCATACAATGCGCCTCGATTTCTTGGGCGACCTGTTCGGGAGATTTGCCGCCGGTGTTGATTTGGGGGAAACGGCCGTAAGCCGCCTGGCGGTCGGTTAAGAGATGCTGGATTTGGGCGGCAGGGTCTGGCACGTTAAGCAACGGCCGTCGATCATCATCACCCAGCCGAGAAATAATTTCTTGCGGCTCGGCCGTCAGGCAGAAGACACGGCCGTTGCGCCGAAGAGCAGCGGCATTGGCCTCATCAACCATCAGCCGCCCGCCAGTGGCGATGACCAAGCCAGTTGCCTGGCTCAATTCCTGGGCCACAGCCGCTTCCAGGCGGCGAAACGTCTCTTCGCCGGATTGGTGGAAAATTTCGGCAATCGCACGGCCGTCACGAGCCACAATCAACTCGTCGGTATCCACAAATTGGTACCCCAACCGCGCGGCCAACAAACGACCGACGGTTGATTTTCCGGTGCCCATAAACCCTGTTAGAACAATGTTTTGCATTTCCATAGCCAAATTATAACGGAATTAATCAGGCGACCAGCAAAATAGGCGGCTGGCAGATTAGATTGACAAATTGGGGAACAAAAAATAACCACGCATCGTTGTAGTAGGTGAAGCGCTGTTGAATGGCGCCAAATCTAATCAAGGAGTGACAATGATGTCAAACAATAAAATTAAAACAACGATTGCTATTTGTATCTTGCTGGCGCTGACGGCCGTCTTGGTCGCCTGCAACCCGGCGTCTGCGGCGAGTTCGACGGGCGCAACCAATGTTGGCGGCATTACCGTCATCGGCCAAGGCGAAGCGTTCGGTACGCCCGACCAGGCCCAGGTTCAGGTTGGCGTGGAAATTTTCGCCCCCACCGTCGCTGAAGCCACCAGCCAAAACGAGGCCACCATTGAAAAAATCATGGCGGCTCTGACTGCCCTGAACATACCGACCACAGATATCAAGACCACCAACTACAGCCTCTGGGCTGAGCAAATCTATGGTGATAAAGGGCCGGAAGGTATTGCCGGATATCGCGTCACAAATCAGGTCAACGTAACCATTCGCGATATTAACCAGGTGAGTGATGTTCTGGCGAGCGTTATCGACGCCGGAGCGAACACCATTTATGGCATCCAATTCAGCGTCGCCGATCCGGCAGCCCTGGCAGCGGAAGCCCGCGCGGCGGCCGTTGCCGATGCCCGCACACGCGCCGAATCGCTGGCCAATCTGGCAAATGTTTCTCTGGGTGATGTGGTGGTTATCAGCGAAATCATCGGCCAACCGATTACCCCGATGGGTTACGGCGGCGGCATGGCCATGGCCGATATGGCCGCAGCGCCGAGCGTTTCCCCTGGGGAACTCAGCTACAACGTCCAGGTCCAGGTAACGTTTGGTATCCAATAAGTGACAGATGTAATCGCCGAGGATACGCTGGAATCGCTGTCATTCTGAACGGCGTCTGCGCAGTGAAGAATCCCCGTTCGGCACAGGGGGATTCTTCCTCGAAGACTCGTCAGAATGACTTCAGCCTACTCTTGACCGAGGCGCTTTATTTGCCTTGAATACGAACTGGCAGCTTAATCTGAGCTGCCAGTTTTGTTTTAATGTCGCTGGCTGCTTCTAAAGTGGAAACCGGTTTAGGCAGCTTGTGGGGTTTCCCCATTTTAGGCCAAAATAACGGTCATACAGACAAGTAATCTACCAAAAAACCAAGAAAATTCAGACACAAAAAAACCGCTTCAAATAGTTTTTGAAGCGGTTCATGCTTTTGTTGACTCCGGAAGGACTCGAACCTTCAACCTCGGCATTAAGAGTGCCCTGCTCTGCCAGTTGAGCTACGGAGCCTTGTTTGTTGGTAAGGGGGGGGCATCCCCAACAACGGAAGGGAATTATACAGATTTTCTTGCCTCTGGCAACCGGTTTTCAAGTACTCCAGTAATTCTCAATTTAGATCAGGCATTCGTGCAAACAAGGTAATTTCTTGGCAATTGACGCTGAACTGTCATGCTGAGCGGAATCTTCGGCCCTGAGCAACGTCGAACGGGGAAGCATCCCGCTCCACCAGAAGAAGGGGATGCTTCGGAGGATGCTTCGGCAGGCTCAGCACAGGCTCTCAGCATGACACATTTCTGGTTAAATTGAGAATTGCTGCAAGCACTCCCAGAGCGGTTTATGGAAAAGACAAATAATCGACGGACACCCAGCCAATTTCTCCACCAGCTTCTACCTGCTGCCAGACAATCCCGCCGGCTTCTGCCCGTCCTTCCAGGACAACAATAACTTCCCCCTGCGCCAAAATCTGTAAAACTTCGGCGTCTTGAGATGGTTCGGCGCGAAGGTTGAGGCCAAAAGGGTAACTGACTACGGCCGTTACTGGCGTCGCGGTCGGGTTCGGCGTAGCAGTCGGTGTATCCGTAGGTGACGGCGCAACCGTGGGCACGGTTGTACTGGTAGGTGTGGCCGAAGGTGTATCGGTTGGCACTATTGTCGGCGTTTGCGTAGGCGTTTGGGTCGGCGTGGTGGTTGGACCGGGCGTCAATGTGGGTGTCTCGGTCGGGGTTGCGGTGGCGGTTGGGGGCACCAGAGGATCTAACTGAGTGACCTCGATGACCGTCATCGTTAAGCCGATGGTGTCTATAATGCCTTCATTTGACAAGGTAGAGCCAATGCTTTCTTGCAGATTTTGCACGGCGAAGTAAGGAATAGAGCTGGTAGAACGCACCACCAGATCCATTCGCAAGTCGCCGTTTTTGAGCGAAACAATTTGCAAATCGGCCAACTCCGCGCCGACAACTTCTTCTACCTTTTGCGCGGTGACTTCGTAAATGCGCGCCTGGTCTCGCTGCCCTTGAGCCAATTCATAGGTAGTAAAGGCCAACAGTGCCGTTACCAGGACCAGAAAAAACAACGAGACGCGAAAAGCGCGTGTCTGAACTTGTTGGCGGTCTTTGCGGGCGGTTGCCGGGCGAAAGCCCAAGACCAAAAACATAAACGAGGAAGCCGAGGCAATGGCGACAAAGTTGGTGGTAAACAGTAAAAGAGCGCCTAACGGCCGTAAAAACTCCCCGCCCGACCACACCTCCGCCCAACTGAACACGGGCATCTGGAAAATGGAAGCCACCGCCACAGTTAAGGTTACGCCAACTGTGGTGAGCGGCGGGACGAGCGCTGCGGCAATGGCTACACCGGGCAGCGCCCCCGCCGCATCGGAGCGGCAAAGGGCATACGCGGCAGCCAGCCCGGAAAACAGAGCGATGCCCAAATCGATCAGACTGGGCTGCGTGCGGGCGAGTATTTCATTTGATAACGGCCGGTTAATAGTGATCAGGCCGGCCACGCAGCCGACCAGGATGGCCAGTATCACGCCCTGTAAGACGGCAACCAGGGAACGTTTGAGGAAACGGCCGTCACCCAAAACCGTCGCCAAACCTGTGCCAATAATCGGCGACATCAACGGGGCCACCAACATCGCGCCGATAACCACAGCCGGACTGTTCACGATCAAACCCAGCGAAGCAATCATGGAGGCCAGGGAAATGAGCATGTAATAATCCACATCCGGACGGGCATTGCGCCGAATGCGCACATAGGCACTGGTGCGGTCCTTCAAGCTCAGGCGAGGGATCAGGGTTTGCAACCACCAGGACAGCCGGCCAAGTATGTTGGTAAACCGCTTGTTAGGTTCGCGCACAATGACAACCGGCCGCTTGCTTAGGCGCACCACAGCCCCGGGAATGTCGCCAAACAAAACCTTGTCGATAGAGCTTTCCTGGCTGGCGCCGATAAGCGCCAGATCATAACCGGACTCCATTTCTTTGATGATGCCTTCAGAAACGGATTCGGCGCTTAAAATTTTACTGTGCACACGGTCGCCCGCATCGACAAAATCCAACAATTGACGCAGGCGAGCACTTCCCAGGGCGGTATCGCCGTGCGCATGGGTTCCCGTAACAACATATAAAACTGTGATCTGCACATCGGGTAAGGTGAGCAAAAATGTCAGCGCATGGGCTGTGTTAGGGCCGCCCACTGTGGGGACTAAAATCCGACGAACTTCCTGGGAAGGGGAAACGGCCGTTTCTCCTTCAATTTCCTCTCGATCCCCGCGCCAGGCCAGCACACTACACGTCACCCGGCTCAAATCCACCCGCGTTTCGCTGTCCACATGCGCCAGCAGCAAATCGATCTCGGCCGCCTCAACCAATTCCACCAATGTCTGGGTCGCATCCCCGCCACTCACAAGCAAAGTGACTATCTCCAGATCGGTCTCCGAATCCGCGCCAGATAGGGCAGACTCACAAAATGCAACCGTCTCCTCACGTTCATCGGTAACAATTATCCCAACCAGAAATTGGCCGCCGTTGGCGCGCGCCAGCGCCTGCCCCAACTGCCACGCTCGCCCGAGCTTGCTGCGCGGATTTAATAATAACAAAACACGCCATTTTTTTTGGTTTGGGATGCTGCCACGAAGAATTTTCATGAGCATGAAGTATAATCAATTTTCGATGGCAAACAATTTAATCAACCCATAACGGCCGGTTTTCTATGTTATAATCGGCGTATTCAGGGGCATTAATGTCAGGTGAGGCAACATATCGCATGAAACAAATTCAATTGGAAGACAAAGAGCTAAAAGTCTTACAAACACTCGAACAACGAGGGGCTATGAGTCCGAGCCAGGTATCGGCCTCGACCTGGCTGCTGCCCGGCGAGACTTTAACCATGTTAGAATCTCTTTCCAGCGCCGGATTGGTACTGCTGCGCAATGATACACGCAGCCCTGATGGCATGGTCGTAGCCATCACTCAAAACGCACGTTCATACCTGGGCTATTCCAACGTACGCGGCCTGAAAAAATAGCGCTCATACGCGCCCAGCCTCGTTCAGTAGTTCGCCACAACAAAATAGGTGCAAAAGGTACAACATGCTATCAACTCCTCAGCCAACTCTGCCGCCGGCCGCTCCTAAACCCAGCGGAGCATTACGGGCCGGCCTATTTTTTCTCGTTCTGGTTGCCATTATTGCCTGTGCATTTCTGCTGTATCCCAGCGACCTGTTCATGTCACCCAACTGGGTTCCGGCGGTGCAAAGCCAACTGCGAGCCATCCTGACAGTTATTTCGCCTTATTTTGGCGTGGCGCTTTTGGGAACGGTGGTAGCAATTGCCGAATTGGCCTCCACATTTCCCACCTACCCGCGCGAAGCCTTGCGCACCCGGTGGGCGCGTATTTTGGTTCTCGTCAATGTGGTGGCGGCAATTTTGGCGCTAATTATCGCCCGCGTTACCGCGCCGGAGACAAATCCGGTGCTGCTGGTGATTGGCGTGGGGGTTGGGTTTCAGGCGATTATTCGCACGCGGTTTGTGCTGGCCAGGGCTATGGGCACGGAAGAAGGGGGCGAGAACGAGGTTAGCTTGAATTTGGGCTGGCTGTATGAACAGTTTCAACACCTGTGCCGGACCCAAATAGACCTGGAACTGATGAAAAATCGGCGCACGGCCGTTACCCAAATCTTGCAATACTACCCGACTATCGCCGAGCTTTACGACATTGCGTACTACACCATCATCGCCCGCGCCACCCTGACGCCGGAGGAAGAAAAAACGCGCATCGAGCAGCTGCAAACGCTTATTGATCCGAAAGCGCCGGAACAATTTTCACGCAACAGCATGGCCCTGACGATTCTGGAAAACGGCGGCCCCGCTTATGTGGAAATGCTGCTCAGTCAGGCCATGACCGAAGCCAATGGCACAACGCCCCGGCGGGCACTGCAAGAAAAGCTCGTTTGGCAGCTAATTAACAATTACTCGCTGGATGGGCTGGTGGAATTAACAGCCATACTCACAGAAGACAACAAAGTCCGCGACTGGGTGAACCAGGCGGCGACAACCAACAACGACACGGTTGAAGCCAATCAGAAAGCTGCGATTGCTTATTTTTTGGTGCAGCAAATTGGTGAAGACCGGCTCCAACAAGAGCTTGCGCCTGAGCCAGGGCCAGAAATAGCGCCTGCCGCCCAGGCCGAAGCCCAGGCCGAAGCCCGGGCCGAAGCCCGGGCCGACGTCCGGGCCGACGTCCGGGCCGACGCCTAACCGGTGACGGCTTGTCTCTGGCGGGCGGCCTCGAAGAGGATGATGCCGGCGGCCATGGCCGCATTGAGCGATTCGGTGGCGGCGTGCATGGGGATGGTGCAACGGCCGTTGGCCACCCCTACCGCTTCATTCCCAACACCTCGCGCCTCACTGCCAATTACCAGAGCCGAAGGAGAGCGCCAGTTAACGGCCGTATACGCCACTCCTTCCGCCACATCAGCCAGCCACACTGTCAACCCGGCCAACACACCAGCCATCTCGGTCCAATCTACATCTTGAATTGGCAGGCGTAAATGCGCGCCCATGCTGCCGCGCAGCACTTTGGGATTAAATGGATCAACGCAGCCTGGCCCTAACAACACGCCATCCACCCCGGCGGCAGCGGCTGTACGCAGGATGGTTCCCAGGTTGCCCGGGTTGGCGACGCCATCCAAAACCAACAACAGCGTAGGGGATGAGGGAAACGGCCGTAACCCCATATCCGCTACCGACAAAACGCCCGGAGCCGTTTCTGTGTCGCTTAATTCAGCCATCACCGCCGGGCTAACCATCTGTACCGGCACAGCAACTTGCTGTAAAATAGCTTCATGATTGTCGCTGCTGCGCCAATCCTCCGTACAAAACACCAATTTGAGCGGATGCCCTTCTGCCGCCAACTCCGACAACCACCGCGTCCCCTCAACAACAAAGGCCCGTTCTCGCCAACGAAAACGGCGCTCTCCTTGCAGACGAACCACATATTTCACTTTTGAATTCTTGTTACTGGTAATCATGAGACAGATATTGTATCTTTTTTAACTCTTGTGGGTTACTAGAAGTGGGAACTGCGAAACGAAACATTTAAATGCAGCGGTACCAGGACTTAGACCAACTACCGTAACCACTGCCAAAGCAGACGATCGGTCAGGCAGTGGACCATTTTGGAAGATTGAGGAGAACGCATGAATCAAGCACGTGGGCTTTACAAAATCAGCCGACCCTTGTCAACTTTGTCTGGAGCTTTGGCCGTCGTCTTAGGCGGATATGTGGCCGGTGCCGGCAATTGGGGCAACATTTTTCTGGCGACCATCGCCACAATTCTTATTTCTTCAGCGGCAAATGCCTGGAATGATTATATGGACATCGAAATCGACAAAATTAATCAACCGCAACGGCCGTTGCCCTCCGGTATGGTCAGCCCTCGCGTTGTCCTGGTGTTTTCTTTCATCGCCGCCGGCTTGTCGATCATTATCGCCGCATTCATTAACCCTGCGGCGTTTGTCATCGCCCTGAGTTCCGCCATTTTGCTCTACATCTACTCCTGGCGCTTAAAAAGCACAGTCCTCTTAGGCAATGCGACAGTCGCGTTTATTTCCGCGCTCAGCGCCATTTTTGGCGGCGTCGCCGCCGGCAATGTCATCCCCTCGTTGTGGCTGGCGGCGATTATCTTCACCGCCATCATGGGACGCGAAGTTCTAAAAACAATGGCCGATTACGAAGGCGATTTGCGCCAGCGCTGCCGCACGATTTCCACAGTCTGGGGACGTCGTCCGGCGCGCATTATCTTTTTCGTCTTGTCCTGGATCACCCTGGCCATGATGATGCTGCCCTATCTGTTCCGAGTTTACAGCCCCATTTATGCCTATATTGTCGTTTTTGGCGTATATCCGGTGCTTGTTTACATTCTGGTGAAGGTGAATCGTTACCGAACCGGCCCACAATTAGAGCGCCTGAGTCAATTGATGAAATATGACTTTTTGATCTGGTTTGTGGCTGTGCTGTTGGGCGCGCAGGTGTGGTGAGCGAGATGGGGGTTAGGGGTTGGGGG
>JAGOMA010000073.1 GCA_017993775.1 Chloroflexota bacterium
TTGCTGCTGACGTGAACTTTGGGCCAATCGCCGCCCGCCGGATTGTCGGGGATGGAGAAGTAGTAAATGCCGTTGCCGCTGGAGATGGCGACTACCGGTTTGGAACCGGCAGACAACACGGCCGTGCGGTATCCCTGCGCGCCTAATTCATGGCTGGCTGATTCGACGACGCCGATTTTAACGGCCGTCCAATCCATTCCGGCCGCGTCGGCAGCTTCCAACCAGTACACCGCCAGCCCGGATTCCTCCTTTTGAGCGATCACGTCCGTTTGATTATCGCCATCCACGTCCAAGGCCATCAGCGCATGCATACCGGCGGGAAATTCATGCTGCACCCAATCGCCCAACATATCGCTGCCTGGGTTGTGATACCAGTAACGGCCGGCCAGAATATCTTGCTGGCCGTCTCTGTCCACATCGCCAAAGCCCAGGCCAAACGTTTGCGCGTTTTGGTTTGTCAGCTGCTTGTAGGTCCAGCGGTCCAGCGAACCGGCCGCGTCCAGGCGGTTTTCCCACAAGCGCACCGGCGGATTGCCCGTCCAGTTAGCGCCGAAGATGTCATAATCACCATCGTTGCCAATATCGGCCACGACGCCATTGTGCAGGCCGCCGGTATCCACCAACTGCTTTTCCCAGGCTGTGCCCGCGCCATCCAGGTTGAACATGATCATGATTTCGTTGGCCGCCGAGGTGTGCATTTGGCCCAACACCACGTCCATTTTGCCGTCCAGGTTCATGTCGGCGGCCTGGAGGGTGTGGGTGCGCTCCATCATGGGCAGGATGGTGTATTTGGTCCACGTGCCGGTGGGGTCGCCGTTATCGGCTGACCACCAATCGACGTTGGCTGTGTTTTCGGAGCTGGAGAACAGCACGTCCATGTGTCCGTCCTGGTTGATGTCGGCAACCAGGGCTTTGAAGTCGGGATCGGCCGGACCGATGTCGTAGGGGGTCCAGTTGGCGGGGTCGCGGGCGGGGTCGCCGCCGGGGTTGCGCACCCATTGGCCATGCACGACCAGATCGACGTGGCCGTCGCTGTCTACGTCGCCGCTGGTCATGCCTTCGTGGCCGGTGTCTACGCCGCTCAGTTCCATTTGGGTCCAGGAGTCGGGGGCCATTTGGAAGAAAACCATAACAGCCGTATCCCGCCGGGTGGCCACATCGAGCAGGCCGTTGTCGTCGAAATCGGCGACGTGTACGTCTTTGCCCCAACTGCCGACTGTGCCGATGGTGTGCCGGGTCCAGGCTGCGCCATCAAACGGGTCGCCGGACGGCCGTGGGTTCTGAAACCAGACCAGGTTGTCGGGGCCGTCGCCATCGGGCACGACGATGTCCAGGTAGCCATCGCCATTCACGTCGCCGAGACGGCCGTCGGTGGTAAATTCGTTGTTGGGCGTGGCGATGACCGTTTTTTGCCAGTCGGGGTAGTGGTACCAATTTAATTTTTCAGTCGGGTTGCCGCCGATGATGAGATCGGGGAATCCGTCGCCGTCGATGTCGCCGACGAGCTTCACGTCGCCGGAGATGCTGTCGTCGATGATGGTGAGATCAAAGGGGACGCTGGCCATCTGGATGGAAGCGTCAGTTTGAGGCGGGTTAGCGAAGGCTACGGCCACGTTGATGACTTTATCGATGCGCCGCTGGATGCCGGCGATGGTTGGTCGTCGCCACAATAGAAACAATCCACTTGCCACTATCAAGGCCACAACCATATAGATTGCGACACGCTTGAGTTTCATTCGAGTCATTCCTCTACCTCTGACCAAAAGGGTAACGGCCGTCACGAGGTGCTATGGGTGTTTAAGTTAAGATTTGCTGCGTGGCAGTTGGAAGCGGCGATAAATTTCTTGGTTCATGAAAAAGCAGGCCAGCCAATCGCCGTCGGCAACGTCATGCAAGGTTAACCAGCCTTTTTCAGGCATCAGGCTGGTCATTTGCGTTTTGTGCGCTTCGAGGGCTGCATACTTTTGCGCCCGAACATCGGCTATGTCCAGGAAGCAGTTAAAGTCGGTGAACAGTCGCCCACCAAAAAATGTGTGCAGGGTGTTTTTGAAGATGGCTCGTCTTTCCCCGTGCATGGTTGGGTTCAGGCTTACCCAGGGCCAGTGATGCCAGAACCAGACCGGGTATTCGTACACAGTTACCGGCCGCCCGTAGGCTTGAAGAGCTGCCACGACAATCAGGTTGGTGGCTACGTGATCGGCTGGCGGTTCTTTGTAGTAAGGGATGTAGACTTCGGCGGGTTGGTGTTGATGAAGCAGATCGAGAACGGGGGAAACGGCCGTTTCCAAAGCTTGGCTCAGATAACCATCGGTAAAGCCGAGAAAGGTCACGTGGGTCTCGCTTACGCCCAGCACCTGGCAAGCATCCAGCGCCTCCTGGCGGCGATGAGCAACCAGTTCCTGGAAGGGCATGAGGTGGGCGTGGGATTGACGGCCGTCGGTCATAAACACCACGCTTACGTCTGCTCCGGCGGCGCGCTTTTTCAGGATCATGCCGCCGCAGCCCAGCGTTTCATCGTCTTCGTGGGGGGCAAAAACCAGGGCGGAGTGGTGGGAAACGGCCGTGTCCAACAAACTCAGACGATTTACCAGCGCCTGCTGGTAGCGGTGACGAAACCAATCTCGCATAACCATGCTTAAAACAACGCTTCGTAATGAGCAATCAGCCGATTGGAAACCTGCGGCCAACTAAAACGATCGATGACATCCAGCCGGCCGGCCTGGCCCATACGCGCACGCAGGGCGTCATCTGCCAACAGCCCGACAATGGCGTCGGCCAGAGCCGGGACATCGCCACGATCCACCAGTCTTCCCGCACGGCCGTCGCCCACAATTTCCACCATGCCGCCCACGCGGGTTGCCACAACCGGTTTTTCGCAAGCCATGGCTTCCACCAGGCTCATGCCAAAGGATTCGCTGTAAGAGGGGTTCACGAGAACGGCCGTGTTCCGGTAATATTTCACCAGCTCAGACTGCCCCATTCCGCCCAGAAAATTCACCCGGGTCCTCAGGTGTTCAGGCACCATCTTTTGCAGAGTTTCACCATAATCTTCGTGATAAAACCTGGCCAAGCCAGCCACCAAAGGATCATCGCTCACCCCCACAATAAATTCTATTGGCAGCGCCCCAATAGGACCTGCAATATCCAGAACAGCCTCCGGGCATTTCTCCGCGACAAGGCAAAACGCTTCAATCAAATCATGAACGCCTTTTTCTGGCGACACGCGGCCAACAAAAAGAAGGCGCTTTTCCTTTGCTGCGGCGTCTGCACCACTGTTTGCTGCAGGCGCAAAAATGTCCGTATCCACGCCGTTATAGATCGTGTTGCACCGGTCTGCGTAATGTGGGTAGCGCTGGCGCGCCAATTCCGCGATGTAGTTGCTCGATCCCAAAATCAAATCCGATTGTTCGATCCGCTGCTCCATCACGCCGTAATCAAGCTGATTCAACCACTCACAGTTCATGTGTAAAACAATCTTTGCCTTAGGGTTCAACGCGCGAATGATGGGTACAAACTGCGTAAAGTTGTGGATGTGAATAATTTGGGCTTTTTCTTTTCTCAGGCTCAAACCAATCTGAGAGGCATAATCGCCATAATACAGGCGAGAAGCGTAAAGAGGCAGTTTGTCATCACGCCGCAGCTTACCCAGTTGATTGAGCATGATTTTGTTGGGAATAACCGGTTGAATAAAATGGTAACTGACGTTCTGTTGCCCATTCCACGATTTTTGCAGATTGTTGCGTTTGCCATAGACAAAAACGTCCTGAGACTTTGCCACCTGCGGGGCAACCATATAGGTCCAGATGCCAATGGAATTTTGATACGGCGGGATCAGCATGTCCAATGGTTGGTTTACAAAAGCGATTTTCATGGGCATATCTACCAGGCTCTTAGTAACCGTTGATCTTTAACTCGGCGAGATTAGACCAATCTTTAAAGATTGGTCCAATCTGAAAACCGTTAACTTGTTTTTGCATGGTTACTTACGAGCAAATGGATGTTTTGTGATACGTGATGCGTGGCACGTGAGCTAGAAGTCATCACGCATCACGCATCATCCAGTTGGTATTCCGGGGTGACCTACGCTTTTTGCGCTTCCCAGGCCTGCGACCAGGCAACGGACTTATGGATGCCGTCACGGAGCGAAGTTTGAGGCGTGTAGTCTAGCACAGCGCGGGCTTTACCAATGTTGGCGACGTAATGGGTCACTTCCCCCACCCGCGCCGGTTTGATGGTCATATCCAGTTTTTTACCCAGCGCCTCGCCGATAAATTCGGCCATAGCCACGAGGGTGTTTCCCTGACCGTAAGCCAGGTTGATGGTGTGGTTGACGGGATGGCCGCTGGTAATGAGATTTATGCCACGGTACACGCCGTTGATGCAGTCGTCGATGTAGGTGAAATCGAGTACTTTTTCTTTGCCATAAACGGTAATCGGTTCGCCGGCCCCAATTTTGCGCACGAAGAGGGGGATGACCCGTTCCATGCGTTCAATGTCGTTGTCGTAACGGCCGTACACATTGCTAAACCGAAACACCAAATACCGCAGCCCATAACATTGCGCGTATGAATAAATCAGCGCTTCGCCAGAAATCTTGCTCGCCGAATACGGGCTTTCCGTATACGCAAAATCGGCGTACGTCTCTTCCGTAATATAGCGATGAATATCGCCATAGACCTCGCGCGAACTGCTAAAAATAATCGGCAGGTTGTTGTGGCGGCAAAATTCCAGAACATTAAACGTCATGGTAATGTTTTCCAGAGCGCGATCCGGCTGTTCCACCAATTCATGCACCTTGGCATGGGCAGCAAAATGCACCACGACATCTAAATTTTCCGGGTATTCAATGCCAATGCCACCTTCGTAATGGTGATAAGGCACACTCAAATCCTGAATAATCGTGCTAATTTCACTGGTCCAGGAATTCGGCCGTTTATCAACGCCAAAAACCTGATGCCCCTGCTCCTGCAAAAAAAGACCTAAGTTCGTGCCAATCTGACCACTCGAACCTGTTATCAATACGCGCATTAGAATCTCCTGATTGTAGTTTTAGACAATGGGTGTACGTTTCATTGCAGTTCTAAACGACCGGGAAGCTACAGACGCACCACGCGACTCTTAGACTTGCCTTTAATGGCGTTCCGCGAATCCACAATTAATTGGGCATGGTTTGTGATGAAATCCCAGTCATAATCTGCATGATTGGTGACAATCACAACGCAGTCGGCTTGTTCTAAAGCGGTCTGCGTCAATTCAATCGAATGGAAAGAGATGCCGGCAGCCACAAAGTTGGCCACATAAGGATCATGATAACTGACTTCCGCGCCGCGTTCTTCCAATAAATCGATCACATCAATCGCCGGGCTTTCCCGCACGTCGCCGATATTGGGTTTATAGGCTACGCCCAGCACAAGAACCTTGCTGCCGTTAACTGCTTTGCGCGCCTCATTCAGACCAAGAGCTACCTTATCCACCACATAATCGGGCATATGGCTGTTGATATCGTGGGCCAGTTCGATAAAACGGGCCGTATAATTGAGTGTGCGCAGTTTCCAGCTTAGATAATGCGGATCAACGGGAATACAATGCCCCCCCAGACCAGGACCAGGATAAAAGGGCATGAACCCATATGGCTTGGTCGCCGCCGCGCCAACAACTTCCCACACATCCAGGCCCAGTTTGTCGCACATGAGCGCAATTTCGTTGACCAGGCCAATATTTACCGCGCGGAAGGTGTTTTCCAGAAGCTTCACCATTTCGGCCGTGGCCGTGCTAGAAACCGGCACCGGATGTTGGACAACGGTTCCATATAAAGCCAGAGCAACCTCCAGGCAATCCGGCGTGATGCCGCCGATGACTTTGGGGGTATTAAACATGTTGTAATCGGTACGGCCCGGATCAATTCGTTCCGGTGAAAAAGCAAGGAAAAAATCGCGGCCTACCTGGTCGCCGTTGTGGGACAATCGCGGCAAAATGATTTCTTCGGTTGTGCCCGGATAGGTGGTGCTTTCTAAAATAACCAGCTTCCCGGTGGCTCCGTAATGAGCGATATGGTCAGTCGCATTGATGATGAACGATATATCAGGGTCTTTGGTTTCGCCAAGTGGAGTTGGCAAACATATGGCGATGGCGTCGACCTGCATCAAATCGGCAAAATCTGTGCTGGCGCGAAAACTGCCAGCCTGAACCAGGGGGAGAAGTTGGCTGTCGGCCACATCTTCAACGTAGCTTTGCCCGGCGTTCAACATACTCACCTTCCGAGCATCTACGTCGATACCAATCACTTGGATACCGGCCTGAGCAAACGCAATGGAGAGGGGTAAGCCGACATAGCCCAACCCAATCACACTGAGTTTCGCTTCGCGGTTGGCAATTTTATCTAGGAGATTTTCTTTCGTGTTTATCATGAACTCGCTGTTTTTCGTTCTGGTTGATTTTGTAATGGGTGCTGAGTTTGTTCCTACACACCCAAAACACAAATTGTTGCTAGGACATGGTTGTTGATAGGACGTGGCGCGCAGAGTGGATCGCTCTGCATTGCCTGCCTTAATCCAGAGTAATCAGCCAATCTAAAGATTTACATTACGTAGACTTGGGGAGCTGAGAATAGGAGGGAGAGATTCACAAACCGTTCATTCGCGGGGCATCATGGCGATGCCTGGGGAAAACGAAACCGGTGATACTGCCGGGCAATTAAGAAGGCAACGGCCGTTCCCCCCACACCTATCACCACATTCCCGGCCTGAAACACATACCAAACCAGCGGCGGCAAACTCAGGCCCAGGAGCAGCCAGAGACCGGATAACCGGCGGTATGCCAGCCAGACCGCCCAGGGCAAAAACAGGCCGAGCGCGTACAGCAAATGAAAAATGGCCATGTTTCCCCGATTCAGGCGCATCTGGTCCACTTCGTTGGGAAAAGTTTTAACGAATAGGGCCACCGCCGGCAGCAGTTCGACGGTGGACACGTTTTGGGCGCTGTCGATGGCCAGACGCACGGCCGTTCCGTCATACGTCATCACAATCCGGTGCATTTGGGTGTCGGTGAACACGTTGGGGATAATCAGTTCCGGCTGACGGCCGTTCTCGCCCGTCAGCGGCATCCGCAGCCGAACCACCAGGTCTGGCCCTTCTTGCCCCAAGGTCAAGTTGCGCCGGTACGGATCGCCCGAGAGTGAGATCAGCCGCGCCGGTCCACTTTGCTGCAAATCGCCCGACGCACCCTCCAGCACCAATGTGAATTGAGACGAGGCCGCCAGCGCGTCCGACACGGCCGTTACTGCCCCATCACTCGCCAACCAATGTTCGCCCGACAGCGCCACCCCATCGGCCGTGATGGGCGCGGCGCGGCTTCCTTCATCCTTTAGCGGCGGAAAATTGTCGGCCGAGGGAGTGGTAAAATCATATTGCGCCACCACCGACTTGCCGCCCACGGCCGTAACGCCCTCTCCGGCAAAAATCCGCCCCACTTCTTCGTCCGAAAAAGCCCGGTCGGCGATGTAAAACTGCCGCAGCACGCCTTGCCAGGGCCGGTCACGCGTTTGTTCGTTGCCCACAATCAACGGAAATTGATTGTCCCAATTGTCCAGCCGGGTGAGCGAGGGCAGCCAGGCAGAAAGAAGCAGCCAACCGGCCAGATAGAGCAGGTACAAGGGCAGAAAACGACGCGGGGCGAGAAACGGCCGTATCCGCTGCTCTAACCAATCCACCCCACCCCAAAACCGGCCGCCAAACAGACAAAACAGCCAGAAACCCGCACCCGCCCCCAAGCCATTCGCCAACACGTCCGCCAGCGACGGGAAGCGCAGCAGCGCCACCGCCTGCGCCACTTCCATCAGCGCCGACAAGGCCAGACCGATGCCCACCACCAGCGAGAAGGCACGCCAGGAACGGCCGTTCCCCGTCCACATCCCCGCCAGCCCAAACCCCAACGGCACAAACAGCAGCACATTGCGCGGAAAATCGGCCAACACATAGGCCCGCGTCAGCGTCAGGTCAAAGCTGCGCAGCGCCGCCGGCCCCGTGCGCACAAAAAAATCAAACGGAAACAGCGTCGTGTACAAAATCAGGAGCAGCCCAAGCCCCGCCACCAGCCCCGACCGGCGTGTCAGCCGGTCGGGCGCAGGGACTTGAGTGCGATTCTGGGTAGGTTGATTCATGGTTTAAAAGATTGGTCCAATCTGTGAGATTGGACCAATCTTACTGCGTTTGCTACGGCCGTAACACCATAGGCAGGTAATTAAACTTGTCCAACACCGGCGGCTCGGTCGGCGTCAGGGCATCATTGCGCCACAGATGCACCAGATTGGATTCATCCCAGGCAATGCTCACGATGTCCAGGTCGCCGTCGCCGTCCAGGTCAACGGTTTGGCCGCCCAAATGGCTCTCGTGGCCGGTGGACACGATTTGTTCGTTGAACACGCCCAGGCCGGAATTGGCCCAGATGCTCAGGGTTTTGCTGCCGCGATGTTCGGCCAGAATCACGTCCGGCGAACCATCGTTGTTCATATCGGCCACATCCATGCTGTTGGTCGTGCCCTGGGAGACGATGAGATGCGCGGTCCAATTGGGGGCAGTCGGGTCGGCAGGCGCTTCCCACCAGTAGGTTTGCGCGTCGCTTGTGCCGCCATTTTCTTCAGTGACGATGATGTCCAGACGGCCGTTGCCATTCAAGTCCGCCACTTCCGTCCGGTCAGGGTACAACGCCTCGGCGAAATTGCCGATCTCGTAACCGGTCCAATTGCTGCCACCGTTGCCTGGGTTTTTATACCAAACCACACCCTTGGCGTCGCCGGTTGTGGCCGCAATATCCAGGCGGCCGTCTCGGTCCACATCTCCCACCGCCAGACCTTCATCCGAAGGCGCGGCGTTCACATGGACTTGCGGCCAATTGCCCGCTTCCGGGTTTACCGGCACGCGGAAGTAATAGATGCCGTTGCCGCTGCTCACAATCACTTCGTCTTTGCCGCCCGGCTCAATTTGCGCCGTGCGATACCCCTGCGCGCCTAAGGCGTGGCTGGCGGAGGGTACTTCGCCTATTTTGACGGCGTTCCAGCTTGCAGCCGTGGCGTCTGTGGGTTCCAGCCAGTAGAGGCTCAGGTTTGTCTCCTGCTTCTGGGCGATCACGTCTAGCAGGGGATCGCCGTCCACGTCGGCTGCCAAAATGGCGTGCATCCCGCTGGGAAAATCGTGCTGCGGCCAGTCGCCCAGCAAATCGCCGCCGGGGTTCTCGTACCAGTTCACGCCGGAGAGGATGTCGGCACGGCCGTCTTCGTTTGCGTCGCCAAATGCCAGGCCAAAGGTCTGGGTGTGGCTGGCGGTAATTTGCTTGTAGGTCCAACGGTCGATGGGCAAAATACTGCTGGGCGGGTCTAACCGATTGACCCACAGGCGGGCCGGCGGGTTGCCGGTCCAATTGGCGCCGTAGATGTCAAAATCGCCATCCTGGCCAATGTCGGCTACCACGCCATTGTGCAAGCCGCCCGTGTCCACCACCTGCTTTGTCCATGATGTACCTTGGCCGTTGCCGTTAAACATCACCATGATTTCCTGGTCGGTGGAGATGTGCATCTGGCCCAACACCACGTCCATGTCGCCGTCCAGGTCCATGTCGGCGGCTTGCAGGGTGTGGCAGCGCTCCAAATTGGCCACGATGGTCTGTTTGGTCCATGTTCCGGTCGGATCGTTGCCGTCGGCGGACCACCAATTTACGTCGTCAGTGTTTTCCGAGCTGGAAAACAGGACATCGTTGTGGCCGTCGCCGTTGATGTCGGCTACTAGCGCTTTGAAGTCGGTATTTGCCGGGCCGATGTCGTAGGCGGTCCAATTTACGGCCGTGCGCGCGGCGGCTCCGCCCGGATTGCGCACCCATTGGCCGCGTAAAATCAAATCAACGTGGGTATCGCTGTCCACATCGCCGCTGGACATGCCTTCCGTGCCGGTGTTGACGCCGGTTAAGTCCATGCGCGACCAGGTATTGACGGCCGTTTGAAAGAAGATCATGGCTGTGCTGCTGTTGCGCGTGGCAATGTCCATCAACCCATTGTTATCGAAGTCTGACAGGTATACATCTTTGCCCCAACTGCCGATGGTGCCGACCTCGTGGCGCGTCCATTCACTGCCAACAAACGGGTCGCCGGACGGCCGTGGGTTTTCAAACCACACCAGGTTGTTCGTGCCGTCGCCATCGGGCACGGCAATGTCCAGGTCGCCGTCGCCGTCGATGTCGCCCAGACGGCCGTCGGTCGTAAATTCATTATTCGGCGTGGCAATCACCGTTTTTTGCCAGGTTGGGTAATGGTACCAGTTCAATTTTTCGCCCGGCATCCCGCCCAACACGAGGTCGGGATAGGTATCGCCGTCGATGTCGCCCACCAGCTTGATGTCGCCGGCGTTGTTGTCGATTTCCACGTAATCAAAGGGCACGGTGGCCGGAGCGACCGGTTCCAGAGCCGCCGCCCGATTTTGTCCCCACACAACCATCAGCGCAAGAGTGGTGAGTACGGCCGTAACCATCATCAACCCCAAACCGGGCATCAACCCGGCAATTCGTTTAGAAAGTTTCATGCTTTTTTCCTTTTTAACGATGCAGACCCCAAGGGTTTGCTTCTGAGATTTTGGATTATCTGCGTATTAAACCCTTGGGGTCTTGCCAGAGAGACCCCAAGGGTTTGCTTCTGAGATTTTGGATTATCTGGGTATTAAACCCTTGGGGTCTTGCCAGAGAGACCCCAAGGGTTGCTTCTGAGATTTTGGATTATCTGGGTATTAAACCCTTGGGGTCTTGCCAGAGAGACCCGAACAATGACTAGCCCCTTAGGATTTCCGCGCCAGGACATCCCGCAGCGCGTCGTTGAGCCGGCGGTAGCCCGCCGCGTTCAGATGGAGGTAATCCTGGGCATATGCGTCGGCCAATTCGCCGTTGTCGTTTACCAGCAGGGCGTAAGCGTCTAACACCAGGACTCTGTCCGTGGCCTGAACGCGTATGTCCTGGTTGACGGCCGTTACGGCCGTCATCACTTCCTCCGACCAAAACATCCGCTCTTGCCAGGGTGGCGTTTGCGCCGGAAAAATCGTCGTCAGCACCACAATGGCCCCGCCGGCCGCGGCCTGCTCCACGATATGGCGAATGTTGGCGGCCGTGGCGGCCGTGGCGGCCTTGGCGGCGGTAACGGCCGTGGCGGCCGTCGAATCATCGCCCACAGCCGGAATCACCCGCAAATCGTTGATCCCTACCTGCACAATGACCACGTCGGGGCGCAGCGGCGCTGTGTCTATCGCATACCGCAAAGCCGCTTGCGCCGACGTTTGCCCGTTCACGCCCCGATTGACAAACACAGCATTGTCAACCTCGGGCGACGGCCAGGCCGCCGCCCGCGAATCGCCGAAAAATACCACGAGTTCGCCCTGTCTGGCCTCCGTTTCGGCCGTCGTCTCCGGCGCCAATTGGTTCAACCCCAACGGATCTAAGGTGACGCGGCTCAGTTCGCGGTAGGCATGGCGATATCGCTTGACAAGGAAGTAATTAAAACTCAGGGAAATAACCAGCAGGGCAATGAGTCCTGCCACAGGCAAAATCGTGCGGTACCATAAATTCATAGACTACTCGTAACGATATACAGCGACCCTAAAGGTCTGAACGAACGTAACGTTGGATTTCTCGAGACCAAATCCTTAGGGTCTTGAATCGAAGCGTAAATTGAGTATTGCAGCGGCGGCGATGAGTAAAATGCCCATGAGTTCCAGCAGCCAGTTGATACGCAGCCCGCCGGTAAAGCGCGAAAGTTCGGGCAGGAAAATGCCGTAAAACGTGGCGATGCGCACGACAATGAACCGGAATATGGCCGCAATGCCTAACAGCAAAAAGAGGTAATTGCGCCAATATCGCCGGACGCTCCAGGCGATGACCAACACAACCGCAAAACCAACGAGGGCAAACACCGCTAAAAAGAGTACCTGCGCCCGCTGTCCGTATTCATACAAGCCTTGTTCCCAGGCGAGCCGTTTAATGGTCGCCGTGAACGAGGTTTGCAGGTCCAGTTCCTTGTTGAGGCCCAGAAAAAACAGCACAAATGACAGCCCGCCCCAGATGAGCATGTGGGGTCGTGAATCGCCGTTGGTGAAGATGCGTTTCACCGACAGGGCGCAAGCCAGGCACAGCACGGCCGTTCCCAAATACACCACCGTCGTCAGCCAGCCCAAAAACGTCGGGTCGCCGCCGGGCAACTGGCCCAAAATTTGAGCCATCGTCACCACGATGGTTTACCCTGCGCCAAAATCATCGGGGATCGCCAATCACTCAGGGGGAAAAAATGCGTCGTGTGCCAGTCCATACCGCGCTCATGATAGAGGGCGGCTGCCCAAATGTCAATTGCCTCTCAGGTTCGGGTAATGACCCCACGCGCAGAAATCAGGTGGAGGAAACGGCCGTTTCCCCCGCCAACATGCGCTCGATAAAGTCCAGCGTCAGCGCGGCCACAGCCTCCCACTCCACGTCAATCGCCACCACATGCGACGAATCGGCCATCCACACCAGTTCTTTCACCGCCGATGTGACGCCATCGAGAATAATCTGCCCGGCGGCCGGATCAATCGTCGTGTCATGGCGGCCTTGCACCACCAGCACCGGCTGGGCAATGCGCCCCAACTGCCCGCGCACCTCACGCCCCAGCCGCAGCAGTTCCATCGCGCCGCGCAGCGGATTGACCGGATATCCCTGCCAGCGGTCGCTGCCATCCAACGACTCTTTGGGTACAAATTCAATAAACGGCGCGGCCGCATACAAGCGCATCACGTCTTTGGTCGAGGCGGCCAGTTTGATGGCCGGCGCATAGGCCAGCACCCCGGCAATTTCCCGGTAACGCGCCGCCAGATGCAGGGCAATTACCGCTCCGGTGGATTCTCCGCCAACGAATACCTGGTCGCAAATGGTGAGCAAATGGTGGTAGTCGGCTTCGGCGGTTTGCACCCAGTCGAGCCATTTTACCTGGTTCAAATCTTCGGGTTTGGTGCCGTGCCCTGGCAGCAGCGGCCCGGCGACGGTGTACCCACGGGCGTGCAGGTATTCGGCTAACGGCCGTACCTCCGCCGTTGTGGCCGTCAGGCCATGCAGCAGCAGCACGCCCACCGGCCCGGCCTCCCAAAAAAACGAGTCGCCTGCCAGATGCGGGTTGTGTAAGGCGTTGTTTTCCGTGTTCATGTCTTTTTTCCTTCGTTGTTGGCGGTTGCGATTGGACCCATCTTGCCTATGCGCCGCGCAAAATGGGGCGCGTCAGGCAGGTGGCCCCGCCTTCGGCCTTTAAAGATATTTCGTTGCCCACATAGGTCAGGACAGTGCAGCCGGCCGCTTCCAACCGCTGTTGGGTCACCGGATTGCCGGCCAGCATGAGGCACAATCCCGGCCTGATGGCCAGCACATTCGGCCCCATGGTCATAAATTCGGCGTCGGGCACGGCCACAAAACGGATGCCCCGCGCTTGCAGCATCTGCCAGAACGGAACCGGCATCAGCGGTGGGTAAACCACCGCCAGATCATCGTCTACCATGCTGATGAAGGACATGAGATGCAGGCACGCTTCCGGCCCAGTGTAGTAGGGAAGCTGTACCGGCACGATGTCCACGTCTGGCAGGGCTTCCTGAAGCTGCCGCAGCCCGGCGGCGTTGGTGCGAAAGCCCTGCCCAACGGCGAGCGTGCGCTCATCGACCCAGAGTAAATCGCCGCCTTCGGCCAAAGCGTCGTCATGCAGGCGGTAATGAATGGGCACGCCCATCGCCGCGAGCTGTTGGGCCATAGCTTCTTCCTCGCCGCGCCGCAGCTGCTTGCCCATGCGCAGAATGATCGCGCCCTGGTTGCTTACCAGCACCGGGTCGTGGACAAAGATGGCGTCGGCGTGATCGGGCAGGGGGGCGGCGTGGTAGATAACTTCGCAGCCGGCGTCGCGCAGGCGGCGGGTAAAGTCGTCGTGCTCTTGTTGGGCGGTGGGCAGGAACGGCCGTGCTGCATAATGCCATGTCTCCGGGTCGGCTGCGCCAAAGGCCGCGTCTGGCCGCCGTACCACCACGATTTGCAAGTCTGCAACCATGCTCTGGCTGCCGTATTGTTTATTCATAAAGGCTGCTCCAATGCCTGCTGTCTGGTATGTATGGGCTGCTTCGCGTTCGTTTGCCGTTGCTTCGCGTTCGTTTGCCGCTGCTTCGCGTTCATGGGCCGTTGCTTCGCGTTCATGGGCCGTTGCTTCGCGTTTGTTTAGGGCTGCTTCGGGATGGTTACAAACGGCCGTTCATGCTGCCCGCGTAACCCGTCAATTCAATGTAACCTTGCGCCGTCAACGGCCGTCCGGCCAGTGTCCCACTGAATTCTACCGCCCCTTCCCAATACGTGGTAGATACGCTGAGTTCCTGATTGGGCATGAGCGGGCGGCCTTCCAGGTCTAAATCGAGTTTGGGGATGCGGATGCGCCAGCCCGCCGGGTATTCGCCGCCGCTGGTAGGGCTGGTCCAGGTATCCAGCACGGTAATGTCAAAATCGGCCAGCGCCAGGTGGGTGATTGTGCCGTCTGGGGCGATGTAGCTGCCGCTGGAAAACGGTTCTAAACGGCCGTCGGCGTTGCGAATTTGGAAGAGCATCAGCCCGCCGCCATTGTCCAGCTGCAGCGAGAACCAGTCCCAGCCCACCGCGTTCGCGCCGAGGGCGCTGGTGGAATATTCGTGATCTTTCCAGCTCAGGCCGGTCACGTCGATGGTTTCATCGCCCACGCGCACTGTTCCGGCCGTCTCCTGCCGGATGATAGAGTAGTAATAGGAGGCGTTGCCCGGCTCGTCGCCTTTGGGGCTGAGGCCGCCGTCGCCGTGCAGCACCGGCGGCATGGTTTGGGTGAGGGTGAGGTCCAGGGCTGAGTCACGGCCGTCGGCCTGCAAGCGGACCACGCCGGGCGCGGTTTCCGTGATGGACCAATCTTCCAGCCAGACGCGGTAGGGTTCGGCCTGCGCGCCCGCCAATCCGGCCGCGCCACGACTGAAGCGTTCATGGGGGTAAAAATCACCGTTGGCGATGTCGGAGAGGGTGAAGTGAGCGAGATAGACCTGGTTGGTGCGCCAATCGGAGTGCGGAGTAGGGAGCGCGGAGTGCGGAGTAGTGGGGGTGAGGGCGCGGCGGAAGATGGTGAGTTGGTAGCCGAAAAGACGGCCGTCTGCGGCTGCCAGGTTGCCGGTGTAGTACCACCACTCGGTCTGGTAGTCCGGGTGGGGGCCGAGATCGCCCGGGAATTCAATGGCGTTGGGCATGGTGGCGCGGGCGAAGCCGGCCGTATCGGTCTGGCCGAGGAGGGGCAGAAGGGAAGCCTGGGCAGTGATGGGGGGAGACGGCCGTTGCCATAAAAACAGCCCGCCAACCAGCAAGGCCAGAAAGATAAATACCAACACTATTCGTCGAGAATTTCCGTTTTGAGCCATCATGTTTGTCATCTTCAGCTTAAACCCTAAGGGTTTGGTAGCAAGCGATTGTGTAGCACGGGTTAAACCCTTAGGGTTTGTCATCATGCGATTTTGCGTAGCGCGAGTAAAACCCTAAGGGTTTGGTAGCAAGCGATTGTGTAGCACGGGTTAAACCCTTAGGGTTTGTCATCATGCGATTTTGCGTAG
This sequence comes from Chloroflexota bacterium, assembly GCA_017993775.1. Taxonomy (GTDB): domain Bacteria; phylum Chloroflexota; class Anaerolineae; order Promineifilales; family Promineifilaceae; genus Leptovillus. Next base: position 15,639 of record JAGOMA010000073.1, read on the forward strand.
CGCGGATGAAACCCTAAGGGTTTTTTTATTCTTCACGCACGGCCGTGGCCACCACCATCCCACTCAACCGCAGCGAGGGATAAATGGCTGCCAGCAGCGCGGCCACAATCGCCACCACAAATCCTTGCAAAAAGTAAGCCGGTTCTAGCTGCATTTGCAGCGTCCAGCCAAACGAACGCACGTTGATCACGTAAATTAAAATCCAGGCCAGCACGTAGCCCACCGGCACGGCCAACAGCCCGGCGACGCCGCCCATCAGCCCGGTTTCCAGGAACGTCAGGCCCCAGAGCTGGCGCGTGGTCATGCCGGTGGCCCGCAGCACGCCCAATTCGCGGCTGCGCTCTAGCTGCAAGCTCATCAACGCGCTCAGCACACCGATAAAAGCCACCACAATGGCCAGCAGCCGCAGCGCCGCGGTGATGGCAAACGTGCGGTCGAATATCTCCAGCGACCCGGCGCGTAACGCCTGGTTGGATTGGATGAGCACGTCCTGACGGCCGGACACGGCCGTTTCCATCCCCTTCACGACCCCATCCACGTCTACCCCCGGCTGCAAAAAGAGGCCCATGCTGCTCACGCTGTCGTCCTGCCACAAGTCGCGGTACAACGCCTGCCCCATCATCACCGTGCCCTGGTCGCTAGAATAATCGTAAAACACGGCCAGCACCGGCAGCGCGCGGCGGCCAACGGCCGTTTCCAGCACCACATCCGGCGGCGGCGTGGGCAAGTTCTCCTTCAACATCAGCGCCTCAGACAACATCACCCCATCGCCGGCCAGCAGGCGCGGCCACAAGGTCGCCTCGTCGCCGGCCACCCAGGCATACGGCCGATTGCCATTAGACACATCACCATCGACGGCCACCAATTCCAGAATGCGGCCCAATTCCGGCGCGCTCACCTCGATGTGCCGCGCCGTCACGGCCTGATCCACGCCCGGCCATTGGCGCAATTCGTCGAGTACGGCCGTGGGCAGCGCGCCAATCACCCGATTGGCCGTCAGCGAAGGCGGCGAGATATACACATCGGCCTGCAAGGTCTGGTTGAGCCACTGCTCCACCGTCGCCCGAAACGAACCAATCATGATAGACACGCCCACGACAACGGAAACGGCCGTCATCAATGCCGCCACCGCCACCGAGGTCCGGCTGAGCGAGCGCACAATGTCACGCGGGGCCATGCGCCCCAGCACGCCGGCCAGCCGCCGGGTAATGGGCGTGATGGCGCGCATCAGCAGCACGGTCAGGGGCGGCGTGAGCAGCGCCGCGCCAATCAGCACGGCAAATAAGCCGCCAAAGGTGATGATGAGATTGCCGCGCAGCCACAACAGCAGCCCGCCAACGGCCGTCAGCAGCGCCCAGGCCAGGGCCAGCCAGGGCAGCAGCTGGCGCGTGCGGCTTTCCAGATTAGAGCGTTTGAGCGAGGCGTTGGGCGCGGTGCGCATCGCTTCCCAGGCCGGCAGCAAGGCGGCAAACAGCGCTGCCGCCAGCCCGACAACCAACCCTTTCAGCAGGGTAAACGGCGGCACAGTCACGCCGCGCACATTTACCACAAAATAAAAATCGTTGATGGTTTGGGTGATCAGCCCGACGATGCCGCGCCCCAGAACCACGCCCAAAACCAGTCCCAACAGCGAGCCGATGAGGGCCAACACGGCCGTTTCTACCAAAATCAGGGTGAACAACTGCCCGCTGGTAACGCCCAGACAGCGCAAAATGCCGAATAACGGCCGTCGCTGCACCACGCTAAATGTCACTGTGTTGTAAATGAGGAACATGCCCACCACCAACGCCAGCAAACTGAGCGCCGACAGATTCAGTTCGAAGGCGGCGGTCATTTGCTGGATGGCGTTGGCCTGCGAAGCGGCCGTTTCCAGGCGCAAACCGGGGGGGAGAACGGCCGTTAACGCGGCCAGAGCAGCTTCATCGTTGGCAATCAGATCAATGCGGCTGAGACGGCCGTGCATGTCCAAAATCTCTTGCGCTGAGGCGATGTCGGTAAATATAATGCCGCTCAAAGCGCGGCGGCTGATGTCGTCTGCCGGCTGGAGCAGCCCCACAATCTCGGCCGGGATCAATTGGCCGGAACGGTTCAGGGTGATGGCATCGCCCAGAGCCAGCCCGGCCTCGTCGGCCACTTCCTGCGCCAAAATAACGCTGTTCGGCACAGTCAGAAAAGCCGTCAATCCGTCGAACCCGCTCCCCTGCGTGGAAAAGTAGTCCCGAAACGGCGGCTCGGCAAACGGATCAATGCCCACCAACCGCATGACCTGGTCGTCCAGTTCCGGCACGGTGAGGTAATCTTCCACTATTGGCGCGGACACAGGCGACTGGCGACTGGCCCAATCTCCAGTCGCCAGTCGCCGATAAATCTCCTCGTCAAATCCGGTCGGCCCGCCGACGATGCGGTGGGTGGTTTTGCCGGCGATGGCGTCGGTGGAGAGTTGGAAGGCGCGTTGGGCGCTGCCGTTGGCCAGGTCAATGCTGACCATCATGGCCACGCCAATGGCTACGCCGATGATGAGCAGGATGTATTGCAACGGCCGTCGCTTTAACCGCCGCCAGCCGAGCCGGAAGAGGGGGAGATTGGAGATTGGGGGTTGGAGGTTGGAGATGGTCATGGGAGTTTATTGGCTGGTTGGCTGGTTGGCTGGTTGGCTGGTTTGTTGGTTTGTTGGTTTGTTGGATGGCTAACGAACTAACCAACTAACAAACTATCTACCTTTTTTTCAACCAGACGGCCGTTATGCACTTCTATTACCCGGTCGGCAAATGGCACAACGTCCGGGGAATGGGTGGCCATAATTAATGTTTTGCCCGCGCCGCGCGTCAGGTCGATGAGCAAATTTAAGACACGCTCGCCGGTTTCTTCGTCCAGGTTGCCGGTCGGCTCGTCGGCTAAAACCAGCATGGGGTCGTGGGCCAAAGCGCGGGCAATAGCCACGCGCTGCTGCTCGCCGCCGGACAATTTGTCGGGAAACGTATCGCAGCGGTCGGCCAGACCGATCTGGTCCAGCAGGTGCATGGCGTGGGGGCGCACGGCCGTTTCCTTCTTCCCCGCCAATTCCTGCGGCAGGGTGATGTTTTCCAGCACTGTCAGGGTCGGAATCAGGTTAAAAAATTGGAACACAAACCCGATGTGGTCGCGGCGAAACAAGGTCCGCTCCCGTTCCGTCAGCCGCGTAATGGCTACTTCATTGATCCAGATGTCGCCGCCGTCCGGTTTTTCGATACCGCTCATCAAATTCAGCAGGGTCGATTTGCCGCTGCCAGAACGCCCCAACAACGCGACAAACTCTCCCTCGGCAAAATCTGCCTGGACGTTAGCCAGCACCAGGCGGTTTTGTCTACCTTCTGAAAAGAATTTACTTATTTGTTCAATCCGTACCATGCTCATGACGCTTGCTGCCCTTGCCGATTGTTATGTTTTTCACACAGTTTCTAACTGTAACATGTTGCGGAAGCTAAATCAATCGTAAATCATGAATATATCTTAACAAAAGTTGTACAACTGGCTTGCGACAACGCCGATACCGCCGTTGAGCTATCCACAGTATAATTCCAGCACGCTTTACGCGAAATTATCGGAGGCAGCCCATGCATGCATTGTTGTTTGCGGATTATTTGGAACGATTAACCAGTTTGCACGATGAACTGAAAACGGCCGTCCACGACCTCCCGCCCGCCGCCCTCGACTGGCAGCCCGGCCCCGACATGAACTCGTTTAACATTCTCATCACCCACACCGCCCGATCCGAGCGATATTGGATAGGCGATATGATCGGGCGCGACCCCTCCGGGCGCGTGCGGGCGCAGGAATTTGAGACGACGGGGTTAACGGCCGTTTCCCTCACCACCCTGCTCGACGAAACCCTGGCCCACAGCCAGTCTGTGCTGGAAACCATCACCCTGGCCGACCTGGACAAGACATATGAATCGGCGCTGCACAACGGCCGTAACTTCCGCGTCGCCTGGTCCCTGGCGCACAACCTGGAACACGTCGCCATCCACCTGGGCCACGTGCAAATTCTGCGCCAGTTGTGGGACCAGCAGGCCGCCAACTAGAAACCAGAAAATAGCAGAATGGACCAATCTTGGAGATTGGACCATTCTAACCAGGAGAATATTCCATGAGCTTTGGCATTACCAAGACAATCCCCGCCGGCGACGGCCGTGCCGCCGTAGACAGCCTATACGATGGCCCCCGCACCGAATTCGAATTCCACATGGCCGGCAAACCCTCCAAACTGATTGTCGGCCATTACGTCTACACCATCTTCAACGACGAACTCATCGGCCGCTGCCAGATTAAAGAACTCATCCCCGGGGCCACCAACCCCGATTCTGGCAAACCACGCACCCTGGTGATGGTCGCCTGCCCCGGCGAGCGCTTGCCCGCGCCCATCCCCTACCAAGGTCATCGCGGCACGCGCTATACCGATGGCGCCTTCTGGCCCTTGTAAATCGCTCGCGCCGCGCCCCGGCCATCCAGCCAGAAAATGACATTCATCCCCGCCGTTTGTGATGTAAGACACTACGGCCGTTTCCCCATCCCGACTATCATCAACCCATTCTGCATGTTACAATCATCCTGCTTACCAATTTCAGAGTGCGAAACCCAGCCTGCCAGACACAAACCACCCGCGCACTCGCTCATCAATGGAGGTTCTATGAAAATCGTCTCCTACCTCGTGGCCGCCGCCCTCGCCTTTTTTGGTTTTATCTTCATCGCCGGTTCCCAGGGGCAATTCATTCGCATCGTCGTCGGCGTGATTTTGTTGGGCGCAGCGGCCGTTTTTGTCTACATGGTCCGCGTCAAACCCCAGCCCACCCAGACCACCATCGTGCAAAAAATTGACCTCAGCGGCGACGTGGACTTGCAGCAAATCCGCTGCCAAAACTGCGACGCGCCCCTATCCGACAAATCCATCACAGTGGAAGCCGGGGCCATTTTCGTCAACTGCGAATTTTGCGGCGCCAGCTACCAATTCGAGGAAAAACCCAAATGGTAAAATTTCTGGCGAAACCGCGGGGGATACAGGAAGCGCCTATCTGCGACGAGCAAGACGTGTGCTGCACTGGGGAGCCGCCCGGTTATCATTCAGAAGTCAAACCCAACGGGGATAATCTGGCCCAACGATTTTGGCAGGGGCTGCGGCGCGATTGGGGAACTTTCCGCGCCGCCTTCAGCGAACTGCCCACCGCCGATTCCGGCTTGCACACCTTCCACGTGCCCCTCAACGGCGGGCAAAAACGGCTCCATTTCCGCCAGGAAAGTGATGGCTCCGCCGCCCTCTTCATCGACGTCACCGACGTTATCCACCTGAACCCCACCGC
>JAGOMA010000102.1 GCA_017993775.1 Chloroflexota bacterium
GCCCGATCACGGTTACTGTGGCCGCCGCCGGGCACGAAGGTGGTTTGGCCACCGGCGTAGCGATTACCGGGCAGTACACCACCACGCAAAACTTCGACCTGCGCCTCTTGCAGCCCTGTGTCACCGTCGATCCGACAGCCTTTAATGTAGAAATTGGGACGAACGAAACGACCACCCGCTCCTTGATGATTGACAATGGCGGCGCGTTGGGGACGGATTGGGAAGTGGCGGAAGTGCCGGTTGCCGTGCTTGCGGGCACGCCCGTGATGATGAATGTGGACAGCAGCGCTGCGAAACGGCCGTTAACCAACGCCGCTCAATTCGTTGCCTACGCCACACAAGCCAATGCCGCCCGCGCGCCCCAAGACCTGATCAACGACGGCAGCTTTGAAGCCAATCCCACCACAGGCCCCTGGTCAGAAATCGATTCCACCAACTGCACCCCCTGGATCGGAAATTGGACTTCTATTGTCGGTGTAACAGCCTATGATGGTTCCCAATACTTCTGGGCTGGCGGCTACTGCGGCTCGGCAAACAACAACAGCGCTTCCCAGACCATCACCATTCCGGTCAGCCATACCCGGCTCTCCTTCTGGTATTATGCCCAACGCTCCGATCCTGATGATCCGACTAACAATGGCACAGCCTCTGTCAAGGTCAACGGCACGGACGTTTGGACGCTGGAAATGAGCCAGGCCAACAATACAACCGGCTGGGTCAACCAAATTGTGGACGTCAGCGCTTACTCCGGCCAATCCGTCAGCCTAACCTTTGCCGCCGTGCAAGGGGCCAGCGGCGTGGGCAACGTGTTCTTCGATCAGGTTGAAACCCTCTTGCCGTCCAGCTCCGATGTGCCCTGGCTGTCTGAAGACCCGATCACGGGTACTTTGGGCGCAGACACGGCGCAGCTTGTGACGGTATCCTTCGACTCAACCGGGTTGAGCGCCGGCCAATATATGGCTATCCTCGATCTGGCCTCAGCCGATCCGATGCATGCCTCCATCCAGATTCCGGTAACGATGACCGTTGTCGTGCCCGAAATCTCGTTGGCCGTCACCGTCAGCGCGAGTAATTCTTGCGGCGCGTCTGATACGCTGGAAGTTGTCCCCGGTACGGTGGTGTACTACTGCTATACCGTGACCAACACCGGCAATATGATGCTGCCCACGCATACCATTACCGACTCGGTGATGGGTCACATCGACACCTTTAACTTCGACCTGGCGCCGGGCGCGTCTGAATCGGTTATCTATCCCCAGACCATTACCGCAGACACCGCCTCCACGATCACGTGGATGGCGGAAAACTCGGTGATGGGTGGGCAGGCCATGGCCACCGATACAGCCACTGTCACGGTGACCCGCGTCTATCTGCCGATTGTTATGAAGCCGTAACGGCCGTTCTTCTCCGTGATAAGCTCTCCATCTGGGCAGCTTATCCGGTGAGCCAATAAAAAAGGCCCCGCCACCAGTCAAAACCGTGGCGGGGCTTTTTTGTTCCCGGCAAAATTTGTGAACGTCGCCCGACAGTGGCACAATTCAACTCTATGATCGATATTCGCCCCATCACAACCTTGGCCGATATGCGCGCCGCTGAAGCGCTGCAAACCGAAACCTGGAACATGCCGCCCGACGAACTCATGTCGGCGCATTCGCTGCACGCCCTGGCCCACAACGGCGCGGCGCTCATTGGCGCTTATGACGGCGACCGCCTGGTGGGCATGGTCTTGGGTGTGTTGGCCACGAATCCCAATCCCCAACGCCCGGATCAGCCAGCGGTGGAACGGCTGAAAATGTATTCGGTGATGGCCGGGGTGCTGCCCGCTTACCAGGGGCAGGGCATTGGTCGGCAGCTCAAGCTGGCGCAGCGCGACTTTGCCCTGCGGATTGGCATCCCGCTGATTACCTGGACGTTTGACCCGCTGGAAAGCCGCAACGGCCGTCTCAACATCGCCAACCTGGGAGCCACCTGCCGCACCTACCTGCGCCATTTTCACGGCGACATGGGCGGCATCAACGCCGGCCTGCCCACCGACCGCTTCGACGTAGATTGGTGCATTGGCAGCGATCGGGTGCAAAATCGAATAAATGGCCAGGAACGGCCGTTGCCCCTGGCCAGCCTGCTGCAGCGCGGCGCGAACATCTGCAATCCGGCCGTCTTTGATGACCGCGGGCTGCCAATCCCGACGCAAATACCTTCGGAACCCTTTCGGCCCGATTTTCCATTTTTCCTGATCGAGATTCCGGCCAATTTCCAGGCCGTCAAAATGGCCGATTATGAACTGGCCCGCGCCTGGCGGTTTAGCACGCGCCAGATGTTCGAAAGTTTATTCGCTGCCGGATTTGTGGTGACTGAATTCCTTCACAAAAAAACAGGTGACGGCCGTTCCCGCAGCTACTACCTCCTGCAAACAATGAGCGACGGCTCATCGACAACCTGATTGCCCGACAAAGGAGCATCTATGAAAATTGAAAAGATTGACCTTTACCAGATTCGTATGCCGCTGGTCAGCCCATTTGGCACCAGCTTTGGCATGACCACTGACCGCGACGCCATTATCGTCAAAATCGCCGCCGAAGGGCTGACCGGTTGGGGCGAATGCGTGGCTTCCTGGGAGCCAGGCTACAGCTACGAAACCACCCACACCGCCTGGCACATCCTGCGCGATTTTCTTGTGCCAGAGGTGTTGGGTAAGGATTTACAAGAACCCGCCGATGTGCAGCATTGGCTGCGCGGCGTGCGCGGCCATCCGCTGGCTAAGGCGGCCATCGATCAGGCCGCCTGGGACCTGACGGCGCAGCGCGACGGCCTGTCGGTGGCCCAAAAGCTGGCCCAACCCTATCCGGAAGGCCCCAAGGAGCGGGTCAAGGTGGGCATCAGCATCGGCACGCAGCCGTCTGTGGCGGCGACGCTGGACGTGATTGCTGAAAATCTGGCGAAGGGATACGGCCGTATCAAGCTCAAAATCAAACCCGGCCATGACATCGAACTGGCCCGCGCCGCCCGCGCAGCCTTCCCCGACACGCTGATTATGCTGGACGCCAATTCCGCCTACCGTCTGGCCGACGCGCCGCTTTTCCAGGCGATGGACGACCTGAACCTGCTCATGATCGAGCAGCCGCTGGGCCACGACGACATCTATGATCACAGCCAACTGCGCCCGCTCATCCAATCGCCATTGTGCCTGGATGAGTCCATCACCTCCGCCGACCATGCGCGCTACGCCATCGCCCTGCAGGCGTGCGACATCATCAACGTGAAACCGTCGCGGGTGTCTGGCTGGACGGAGGCGCGCCACATTCACGATCTGGCGCGAGCGGCGGGCCTGGGCCTGTGGGTGGGCGGCATGTTGGAGACGGGCATTGGCCGGGCGGCGCAGTTGGCGCTGGCCGCGCTGCCCGGGTTTACGCTGCCCAGCGATATTTCGGCTACCGAGCGATATTATCACCAGGACATTGCCACGCGCTTTACCCTCAACGCCGCCGACAGCACCATCACGGTGCCGACCGGGCCAGGGTTAGGCATCGAAGTGGATGAGGGGGCGTTAACGGCCGTTACCCTCCACCATCAAACCATCCAATAATCACCCAATCTATAGAATCCCTGAGGGCCTTCCCAGAGAAACCCGAACAGTAACAAAAGGAAACCACATGTTTCAAGATAAAAAAATTGCTTTTATCGGCAGCGGAACCATGGCCGAAGCCATGATTCGCGGCCTGCTGGACCAAAAAATTGTCACCGCCGACCACATCATCGCCGCCGACCCCTGGGAAGCGCGGCTGAAATATCTCCACGAGCGTCACGGCGTGAATACGACTGGCGACAACGCCTACGCGGCCGAGGAAGGACAGGTCATCGTCTTTTCCATCAAACCGCAAAATCTGGACGAGGTGATGCCGACCATTCGCGGCCATTTGCGGCGGCAGGATTTGGTGCTTTCCATCATTGCTGGCGTGCCCATCCGCAAATTGGCAAATGGCGTAGCGCACGCTTCTGTGGTGCGCGCCATGCCCAACACCCCGGCGCAAATCGGCCAGGGGATTACTGTGTGGACCTCTACGCCGGAAGTGAGCGACCTGCACAAGCAGCAGGCGCAGGCCATTCTCGGCTCTTTTGGGCAGGAAATTTTTGTCGATGATGAGCGGTACCTGGACATGGCTACCGCGCTCAGCGGCTCTGGCCCGGGGTATGTTTTCATGATGATGGAAGCGATGATTGACGCCGGGGTCCATATGGGCTTTTCGCGCCGCATCGCCACCGATTTGGTAACGCAGACGATGTTGGGGTCGGTGGAATTTGCCCGCCGCTCGAATAAACACGTCGCCGAACTGCGTAATCAGGTCACATCTCCCGGCGGCACGACGGCCGAGGCGCTGTATCATATGGAAAAAGGCGGTCTGCGCACGGTTATCTCGCGCGGCATCTGGGCCGCCTACGAGCGGTCTATTGCTTTGGGGCGCGGCGAAGAAGCCAAAGGGCCGCAGTAAGAAGTGCGGAGTGCGGAGTGGGGAGTGCGGAACCTCTTTTCCCCACTCCGCGTTCCGCACTCCGCACTCAAATATTCCCATGGTAATCATTCAGGATGGCGCGCGTTGGCTAATGTTTCGGGAGCCGGTGCGGGTGATTTCGACGACGAAACCGGGCGAGGTGGCGGCGGCGCTGGTGGCGGTGGAAACGGCCGTTTCCACGCAAAATCTTCACGCCGCCGGTTTCCTTACCTACGAAGCCGCCGCCGCTTATGGCCTGGCCGTTCACACGCCACATCCCGACGCCCCGCCGCTGTTGTGGTTTGGCCTGTACGCCGCGCCCGAAGTGGCGGCAACACTCGACGATTTTCCCCCCACCAGCTATGAACTGGGCGATTGGCAGGCCGGGCTGAACGAAAGCGAGCATGAAACGGCCGTAACCCAAATCAAAAACCACATCGCCGCCGGGTATACCTACCAGGTGAATATGACATTCCCCCTGTGCGCCTCATTTCGTGGCGAGCCGTGGGGGCTTTTTCGCGCCTTGACGGCGGCGCAGCGGGCGCATTACGCTGCCTATGTGGACACCGGGCGGCATGTTGTTTGCTCGGTGTCGCCGGAATTGTTTTTTCGCTTGGACGGCGGCGTGTTGACATCGAAGCCGATGAAGGGAACGGCCGTGCGCGGGCGCACCCTGGCCGAAGACGAGGCCAACGCGGCCTGGCTGCGCCAATCGGAGAAAAACCGGGCGGAAAATGTGATGATTGTGGACATGATCCGCAACGATATGGGGCGCGTGGCGGCTCTGGGAAGCGTGGCTGTGCCGGACCTGTTTGCCGTGGAGCGCTATCCGACGCTGCTGCAAATGACTTCCACCGTGACAGCGCGTACCGACGCGGCGCTGAGCGGCATTTTTCAGGCCATGTACCCCTGCGCTTCCATCACCGGCGCGCCCAAAGTGCGCACGATGCGCATCATTCGGGAGTTGGAGCCGGAGCCGCGCGGGGTGTACACCGGGGCGGTGGGGTTGATTGCGCCGGAACCTGAAGCGCCGTCAC
>JAGOMA010000074.1 GCA_017993775.1 Chloroflexota bacterium
GGCGGAGAATATGCCATGATTGCTGAGGTCTTTTTGGACATTGTTAGCGGCGGGAACCGGGTAATTAGCCAGCTTCAGGCTAAGCGGCGATGGTTTGTCCACCCAATCCAGGGTGGCGGCTGCCTGGCTTTCGTAGGGCGACGTATCGAATACGCCGATGCGCACGCCGCGCCCGGTTCCGGGCTGGCGCGGGCCAAACAGGTCGATTTGTTGGAAAGCCCACTGGCGCAAGAACAATTCTGGCGGCGCGCTCTGGCTGCTGCCGCCGGAACTGCCGGTTGGGTCCCAGGGGCTGCCTGTCGGATCCCACGGGCTGCCGGTGGGGTCCCAGGGATGGCCGGAGAGCCAGTTGGGTTCGGCGCGCACGCTGCTGCCCCGCCCCACGGCGCGGTTAATGGCGGCGATGGCCTCGGCGACGGCCGTTTTGCTGCCGCTGAGTTGGTACAGATCGATGACGTAATCGCCAAAATCCACCTCGGCGCAGTTGTTGAGGCAGGCGCGGACGGCGGCGTCCAGGTCGGCGAAAGTGATGCGGCGCAGCGGCTGCGGGCGGATGATTGCCCCGGCGGCTTGCACGGCCGTTACCACAGCGGCTGTTGGCCCGCTGACAATAAGCTGATCCTGGATGAAAAATTCTTCTGGCAGGTAGGTGGGCGCTGGCGGCTGTGGAGGTGGGGGTGGGGGTGACGGCCGTTTCTCGCTCATCAGCCCGGCCAAAAGACCGCCTACTATCAGAAGCAGCGCCAACAACAACCAGGGCGGCGCATCCAGCAGTACCAGCACCAGAAGAACCAGGACGAGCAGCAGCAATAAAACTAGAGTAGAACGATTTCGCATGGGCATTTCCTCCTTATCCGCTTAACGGGCGATCCTCGTGGATGCCCTGAATTGAGTTGACTTGGTATTCATATAGACCCAAAGGGTGCAAAATCCTTTGGGCCTGAAGCTGTGCGGTTGTCTGCCCATTGTAAGGGCAAACCGCCAATTTTGATCAGAGTCCTTCCGACGGAAATGGACTTTGGGCGCGTTTCTTCATCTTGGTAAACGAAAAAAAGGGAGATTTTCCAGCACGGCCGTTACAAAGGCCCGGTATCGCCGACCAGGAAAAAGGGCGCCCAGAAAAACGGGTGCTGGTCGATGTAGGGCAGCTGCGCCTGGCGTAAAGCCGCGCCTTTGGTCGCGCCATCGGCCAAAGCCTGGTAGAAGCGTTGCATCAAATCGGCGGTGATGGCATCTTCGACCGGCCAAAAGGTGGAGACGAGCGAGGCAGCGCCGGCGGCCAGGAAGGCGCGCATCAGACCCAGCAGTTCGTCGCCGCCGCCGACGAGGCTGCGGCCGGTCTGGCAGGCGCTAAGTGTGACCAGGGAGGCTTGCAGGCGCAAATTGAAAATGTCCAGGGTGGTGAGCCAGCCGTTGGCCAGGGCCAGGCCGGAAAAGAGCGGGTTGTCGGGGCGGAATTCGCCGTGGGTGGCCAGGTGCAGCACGCGGTAATTGGCGGCGCAGCGGCGCAGGGTTTCCAGGGTGGCGTCTTGTTCCAGCAGGGCGGTTCCGGCCCAGGATTGGGCGATGGTTTGGGCTTCGTGCGGGGCGTCGGGCAGACGGCCGTTGCCCGAATAGCCTAACGCCAGCAAACCATCTGGGGCGCGCACGGCCGTCTGACAGTATTTCAACATGCTTGCCGAGGGCAAATAACTGATCTCATGGCGTGACAGCAGGTAGTCGGACCCATCAAACAGGGCGTGACAGGGCAGGTAATGGAGCGGACCGTGGGGCACGATGATGAGTTTTCGACGGCCGTTCAGCCTATCGGCCACGGGCGCGATCAACTGCTGGTAAAGTTTGCCGAGGACGCCCTGCGCGTTGCCGGTGAGCGATTGGCGGCGCGCCGATTGGCTGGCAGGCACGGCCCGCAAATTGAGCCACAAAAGCTGCAATAACTGCTGTGTCTGTGGCATGGTGGCGGGCAGGTGAACAGCGTGGATGTCGTCCTGGCTGACGACAAAGACGACGAGCTGATCTCGCAGGGCAAAAAATTCCAGCAGCGTGGTGTCGGGATCGAGGTAAGGCTGGATAGGTTCGGTGCGGATTTGCCAGAGGGCGGCGTCTTGGGCGTAATCGGCGTTGCGCACCAAAAGGCTGTGCCAGGCGGCGGTAATTTGTTGCTCCACGTTCAATACGCGCTGCCCGATGGTTTGTTGGGCGGCCAATTGTGCGGTGGGGTTTTCGCGCTGGCCGGGTTCTTCGCCGGTTTGCCAGCGGCGGTAGAGTCGGTCGCGTTTGGCGCGCAGGGAGCGAATCTGATCGACGAGTGGTTGGTCGGCTGGGCTGCGGGCTTCGACGCGCAAATCCAGGCGGTTGGCGAGCAGGTCGTGGAGGGCGCGCGATTTGGCGCGTTCGGCAAAATTCAGCCCGGCTTCCGGCTGCCCCTGTTCCAAATAGAGGGCGACGATGTCTTCGTAGAGGCGCATTTTGTCCTGGGCGAAGTCGGCGCGATATTCCAGCATGAGACGGCCGTATAACTGCTCTAGCGCGGCGATGCCATTTTGCCAGGCCGCCAGGGCGGCGGCGGGATCGTTCTGGCGGGCGGCCAGCGTGCCTTGGAGGTGGTAGCCCTGGTGGGTGAGGGTGGGCAGGTTGTGGGCGTTGGCGATGGCCAGAACGGCCGTCACCAACGTCGCGGCCAGATCGAGCTGTCCCAGAGCCAGGGCGGCCTGGGCGGCCAACAATTGGGCGCGGGCTTCGCCTAATGGCGAGTTGTGGGCGCGGTAAACGGCCGTGGCCAGTTGGGCCAATGTTAACGCGCCTTCGGCCTGCTGTTGGTAAAGCAAGGTTTTGGCGATTTGCAGATCGGTGTCGGCCAGAGCGGTGCGGTTGCCTTCGCGCTCGAAGATGGCGCGGGCTTCCATCAGCGAAGTGAGGGCTGGTTCATATTGGCTCAGGCCGATGAAGGCGTGGGCTTCGTTGAGCACGCATTTGCCGATTTCGTAGGGCGCGCCGAGTTGGCTGAAGAGTTGGCGGGCGCGGCGGCATTTTTCCAGGGCTTCGGGGAAGCGGCAAAGTTGGAGCAGGCAGTCGCTGGTGAAGAGTTCGACCAACATGGCGTGGCGGGAACGGCCGTCTTTGCCAAATCCTTCGCGGGCAGCATCCAGCAGGGTCAGGGCTTCGTTGTAGCGGCCAAGAATGAAGTAGGTCATGGCCAGATTTTGTTGGGCGCGGGCGGCGTCGACGGTGTTGCCGCGCTGAGTGTAGGTGTGCAAAATGGCCTGGTTGGTGGTGATGGATTCGGTAAAGCGGCCGAGATTACGCAGCAGAATGGAGCGGTTCATGTTGACGACCAGCAAGCGGTCTTGGGCGGTTTCCCCAAGCGATTGGTAGAGTTCGCGGGCCTGATCGAGTAGGGAGAGGGCGGCGGTGTCCTGGCCTAAACGGCCGTGAATAATCGCCAGGTTGACGGTGAGTTCGGCCAGAGGCAGCCATTCGTTAAGTTGACGGAATATTTGCCCGGCCCAATCGCCGACGGCGAGAGCTTCTTCGTAGTGGCCCAGGTTGGCCAGGGCATAGATTTTGCCGTTTTGCGACCAGGCTTGTTCGAGAGGGTGGTGGAAACGGCCGTAAATCTCCGCCGCTTCATCGTAACAGGCGATGCCCCGTGGAAAATCGCCACAGCCGATGGCGTAAGCGTTGCCTTCGGCGCGTAATCCCAGGGCATGATAGAGCGGGTTGCCGGTATGTTGGGCCATTAATTTGATGAGATTGGCCATGGCCAGGCAGCGCTGCAAGTCGGTGCGCATGTAGTAATCGGCGCGTTGTTTTAACAGGGCGGCGAGCGTGTCTAGTTCTGCTCGCTCAAATTGGTGAAGATGATGGGCGAAATAGACGGGCTGAATTTCCAACGAGCGATTTTGCAAATCGGCGACAAAAGACGCCGGGTCCATGGCGTGGAGCGGAGGGGTTTTGCGGTGAGTGTCTGACAGAGACAGATTCATGTGGTGGTTTTACTGCGGTTACTGTTGCTTGCCAACGGCCGTTGGCGACAACGGGCCGCATGAGGGCATCAATAGGGGCGAATCCCTGGTTGTCTGGGCGGCGCGTTGTGTTGGTGACGGTTTGAGCCAAAATCAGGGCGGGTCGGGTAGGGGACGATTTTGTGGTTGCCGACGTATTTGGCGCCTGACAGGCGGCATATGATCTGTTATACCGCAAGTTAGGGCCTGAAAGTGTGGCGCGCTTTACAGGCGCAGCGTTGGCAAGGCTTAAACAGTGAAGGCTTGCACGTGAATTTCAGTCGTGAGCCGATTCAGGATGAGATCGTAGGTGCCGGGAAAGACGGCGGTGAAGAAGAAGTTGCCCAGTTCGTCGATGGTGGCGGTTTGCAGGTGACGGCCGTTTTGCCACAACTGCACCTGGAAACTCAGCTCGTCCGCGCCGATCAACAGGCCGAGAATGGTTTTATGGCCTGGTTTGGCCGGGTCTTCTTGAATCTCGATATTGAGTTGATACTCGCCCGCTTCATACATGAGCGGCTCGTCGGTTTGGCCGCGAAATGCCAGAGCCGCCGCGCCGCCCGGACCTGGGCCAGAAAAGCTGGGCAGGCGCTGGGCGATCCAGATTTGCACTTGCTCGCGGAAACTGTGGCTAATTTCTGGGGCTAATTCGTTCAGGTACTGTTGCAGTTGGGTTAGTTCTTGCCTGCAATGCGGGCAAGCGGGCAGGTGTTGGGCGATGACGACGGCTTTTTGCGGCGGCAGCATTTGCAGGTGGAATTCGCCCAAATCCTCAGGGGAAGGGCAGGTGAGACGATAAAGTTGGGCCGCTAATTTGTTTTCGATGTGGTCCATGACGCCACTCCTGATGTTTTTTGTTTTACCCTGCTCCAATGGTTGGTTGGCCAGAGCGGGTTCGATTATCTCTTCTATGAGAGATAAACGATGGTTTGCGCGTTTTTCACGTATCCAAGAAAAATGATTTCAGCTCATCGCTGCGGCGCAAACGAGCGATGAGATTTTCTTTGACGCGGTAGATCTCTTTGACATCGCTGAAGGTTTTGGGGTACATGTCCTGAACTTCGCGCGGTTTCAGTCCCAACACAAACAAGCCGTCGATAACCCGGGCTTCTTTTTCGTCTTTAAGCTGTGTTTGCAGCCACTGCCATAGGTCTTTGCGGGAGAGGGTGGCGGTGATATGGTCTTCAACGGCCGTGTCCCGCGCCTGAAGTGGTTGGGGCATTTCTTCGATGGCCTCCAGCCGCAGGCGATACTCTTTTTGGCGGACGAAATCGATCATGACGCTGTGGACGCACATTTGCAAATAGCGCAATAGCGAGGCCAGGTCTTCAAAGGTGGTGAATTTATCCGGCGTAATACCCACCCACATCTTTTCAAAGGCCCGGTTCATGAAAAATTGCGCTTCCTCGCCGCTGCTGGAAAAGGCGGTGTGGCGTTCCACCCAATGTGTTACCAACCGTTGGTATTGGTTGTAGATACATGCCCAGGCCTGATCGTCATGCTGCAAAATGGCGCGGCTAAATAGTTCGTAACAAAATCTGGGATCGTAAGCCTGGCGGCTGAAGAAGCGGTCGCTTTCTTGCGCGCAGCGGTGGCGAAGGCCAGATAAAGTCAGGGTTTTGGGTGTAACTTCAGACAAAATAGGTTCTCGATGGTAAATGTTTAGGTTTCTCTGGCAAGACCCCAAGGGTTTGATGTCCAAATAATCCAAATTCTCAGGAGCAAACCCTTGGGGTCTGTATCGTTACTCTCGATGTTTGTACGGCCGTGGGCGATATGTGAGTGTGGTGTCCGATATGGATGAATGTCTATTTTACCGCAAAAGAGAAAATGCCGAAAAGCCTGCGTCATTGGGCAAAATGTGGGCATTGCCGATACAATGATAACCAGCTCTGGTGATGGACAAACATAGGAGGAAGATCGATGACAAATGAAGTAACTGACTCGGGGTTGGAAACGGCCGTTTCTGAATCCCCCACGCCATCTGAAAATACCCAACCACAGGACAATCCGCGCAGCGAATGGGCCAAGTTCGGCGCGCTGATCCTGGTTTTGGTGGGCATCATTGTCGTCGTAGCTCTGTCTCGCTCGCTCATATTTGGGCGCATTGTGCCCGCGATCATGGGCGGCGGCAGTCCGGCGGCTCCGCTGGCTGTTCCCGCTGTAGAGCCGACAGAGGTTCCGCCTGCTCCGGCAGCCGAGCCAACCGGTGAGGTGTTTTTGCCGGCCCTGACAACCGATACCACAGACAACAGCGCTCAGCCCATGGCCACAGAAGCGGTGCCGATGGCTACGGAAGCTGTTATGGTGGAAACGGCCGTGCCCCAGCCGATCACCCACGTTGTCCAACCCGGCGAAAACCTGACCAAAATTGCCCAGCAATACAACCTTCCCGTGCAAGCCATCATGCAGGCCAACAATCTGATCAACCCCAACTACATCCAGGCCGGTCAGGTTCTGGTAATCCCTGCTCCCTGATCCGCTGATTTCTTGTTGCCCGGAACATAAAGCCGGCCATCTGCGTCTTAAAGGTATTGACAAGGGCAATACCTGTCCAAGGAGGACGCAGCCATGAAAAACTCGATCGTTTTACTGTTCACCGTTGTGATGTTTTTGCTGGGAACAGGCAGTCTGGCATACGCTCAGGGAACGCCTGTTCCCATCGAGCCGCCTATTTTGCCGCCCCCGCCCTTCAGCGATGGTCTGACCATTGAGTATCAACGTGTCGACGTTAGCATTGAAAATCAAATCGCTGTCACCCACATCGACCAACTATTTGTCAACAACAACGATTGGCTGCTGGAAGGCACGTACCTCTTCCCGCTGCCCGAAGGCGCGGCCATCAATCAGCTCACCATGTGGGTAGACGGGCAGCCCATCGAGGCCAAAATCCTGCAGCGCGACGAAGCGCGACAAATCTACGACAACATTGTGCGCCAGATGCGCGATCCGGCCTTGCTAGAATATGTGGGCTCTCAGGCTGTCCAGGCCAACGTTTTCCCTATCCCGCCTCATGATCAGCGCCGCATAGAAATTGAGTATACCCAGGTCTTGCCGGCCGAAAGCGGCGTGATCCATTACGTCTTCCCCCAGTCCACCAAGCTGTACACCAACGCGCCTCTTGGCACGCAAAACATTCGCGCCGATGTGCGCAGCAACGAGGCTATCCGGGCCATCTATTCGCCCAGCCATCCCGTGGCTGTTAGCCGCGAGGGGGATTTCCGGGCGGTGGTGGGTTACGAAGACAGCAACGTAGTCGCCAACCAGGATTTTGAGTTGTATATCACGGTTTCCCCGGAAGACATCGGCCTGAATTTGCTTAGTTATAGGGAAGCAGGCGAGGATGGTTTCTTCCTCCTGCTGGTGGCCCCGAGCGTCGAAGCCACCGAGGTGATTGCCAAAGACGTGATTTTGGTCATGGATACCTCCGGCAGCATGGAAGGGGAGAAAATTCAACAGGCACAGGAAGCGGCTACCTACGTGATTGAGCACCTGAAGCCAGGCGATCGCTTCAACATTGTGCCGTTTAGTACCGGCGTCCGCACCTATCAGCCGGATCTGGTAACGGCCGTGCAGCCGGGCAATTATCAGGCATTCATCAACAGCCTGGAAGCGCTGGGCGGGACCAATATCAGCCAGGCGCTGCTGGAAGCGGCTAACATGGTAGACCCACAGCGCCCGACAACCATCATTTTCCTGACAGATGGGCTGGCGACAGAAGGCATCGTGGAGACGCCACTGCTGCTGGATGCAGTTGGGCAGGCCATGCCCGCCAATGCGCGGCTGTTTGCCTTTGGCGTGGGCGATGATGTGGACCCCAACCTGCTGGACGCGCTGGCGGAAAATCATCGCGGCACGACGACGTATGTACGGCCGTTCCAGTCCATTGATGAAGAAGTTAGCAGCTTTTACGCCAAAGTCAGCACGCCCGTCCTGGCCGATATCAGCCTGGATTTTGGCGGCGTTACGGTCGAGCAGATGTACCCAGCCACACTGCCCGACCTGTTTGCCGGGTCGCAGTTGGTGTTGGCGGGGCGTTACCGCGACGGCGGTCCGGCGACCATCACCCTGCGCGGCACAGTCAACGGCGAACCGCAGGTCTTTACCTACCAGGACAACCTGTTCCGCACTCAGGGCGGCGATGACTTCATTCCCCGCCTGTGGGCGACGCGGGCCATCGGCAACTTGCTGCGCGAGATTCGGCTGCGCGGCGAGGAGCCGGAATTGGTGCAAAGCGTGGTGAATTTGTCCATCCGGTATGGCATCATCACGCCCTACACGAGTTATCTGATTGAGGAGGACGACATTTTCACCCAGACCGGGCGGGAGGGCATTGCTACCAATGCCGTGGAGACGACGCGGGTGGTGACGGAGGGCGCAGTTGAAGAAGCGGCCGCCTCCGCCGACATGGCCGCCGCCGAAGCGCCCATGGCTCTGCCTACGATGACCGCCGGAGCCGGCGCGCCCGCAGCGCCAGGCGCAGTCGCCGCCGATGCAACCGGGCAGGTGCAGGTTGTGGGCAGCAAAACCTTTGTTTTGCGCAATGGGGTTTGGCTGGACACGGCCTACGATCCGGAACGGACGACGCCGCAGCCGATCGGTTTTGCCAGCGAGGCGTACTTTGATTTGCTGGCGGCTGTGCCGCAGATGGGTCAATATCTGGCGATTGGCCCGCGCGTGCTGGTGGTGATTGGCGACCAGGCTTATGAAATTGTGGAAGAAGGCGCGGGAGTGGATACGGCCGTCTTACCTACCGCTGTGTTTCCAGATGAAACGGAGAGCGACACGGCCGTTCCCGTCATCGAAGCCACGCCCATTGCCGCCAGCCCGGCAGCGCCGGAATCGTCCTCGGCGAAAACTGGTGTATGCGCCACCATTATGGTGCTGCCGTTGTTTTTAGTGACGGGATTGGTGTTGGGGCGTTACGGCCGTTGGTCGAGTAAACAACGGTAAAAAAGCTGGAAGGTAGAAGCTGAAACGGCCGTTTTCTTCCCCAATTGCGCGCAAAGCAGGGGAGGGAAACGGTCGTTTATTTTTGCCAGACCGTAAAGTCTAGCGCCCAGATACGAATGACGGTGTCTTTATCGCCCAAAGTAGCCAAAAAATTGCCGTTCGCTTGAAAAGCCAGACCGGCAAACGCAAACGACGAGTGTGTTTCATCCAAAATGGCCACCGTCTGCCAATCGGCGCAGCGCCAGAGGCGCACAGTGCCATCGGCCGATTTGCTGGCCAGAAATTGATCGTTGTGGGCGAAGGATACGGCCGTTACCGGCCCAGTATGATCGGTTAACACGTGCAGCAGTTTGCCGCTTTCTGGCTGCCACAAGCGCACTGTGCCGTCGTGGCTGCCGGTGGCCAGCGTCCCGCCTGTTTGGGTCATTGCCAGCGATAGCACCTCGCTCTTGTGCCCCGAAAGCGTGCGCAGAGGCGTGAAGGAAGCCATATCCCAGAACATTACCTGGTTGTCTCCTGCGCCGGAGATGGCCATACGGCCGTCCGGGCTGACCAGCACGCAGCCAATGCGCCCATGATGGCCGCGTAAGGAAGCCAGTTCTGCGCCGGTCGACAGGTCCCAAAATTTTACTGTCTGGTCATAAGCGCCAGAGACGATGAAACGGCCGTCTGGCGACACAGCCGCTGTATAGACATAATCTTGGTGTCCACGCAATGTTTGTGGCCGAATTGGCCCGGTAACGTCCCAAATCTTCAAGGAATTTTTAGAGGCGGAAACAACTTGCTGCCCATCTGGCGTGATCGCCACGGTAAAGACGGAGCCGCTGTAGCCGGTAATCTCGCGTTGTTCTTTGCCGGTGGTAACGTCCCACAGGCGCACGGCCTGGTCATAAGAGGCAGAGGCCAGCAGACGGCCGTCTGGCGACCAGGCAATGCGGGTAATGGCACGATTACTAGCCTTCAAAACATGTTGTAGCGAAAATCCGTTTGGACAACGCTCTTTTTTCATGTGGTTTGTCTCCGACGGAAGAGCAGCCAGAACAAAACGGCCGTCATGCCCCCAACAACAGAAGCCAATAAATTGACAACATCGTTATTTAGCCAGGCAAAACCGCGCACAGGGCGCGTTTTTTGGCCGCAGCGGTGCAGTTGGCGTTCTGTTTCTTTTTGGCATTGGTCGCAATAAAAAATTTGCTGCACAGTTGCGCCAAGTAAGCTGTCGAACAACGAACCGGCCAGACCGCTCAGTGCCCCAATCAGCGCAAGCTGCCAGACGGGTTTGCGCCGACTCAGCAGCCCACCCACCAGACCGATAAGGAAGCCGCCAATCATGGAAACGGCCGTGCCCAGGCCGGAAACTCCGCCAGACGTACCCACTTCCACCACATCCCCGGTAGTGATGAGACGAGGTGGATTTTTGCTTAGGGTTCCCAGTTCTGTCGCCCAGGTGTCGGCCGTTACAGTTGCCATCACGCCGGTAAATAGATAGAACCAGGCTGGCGAAGGTAACAAGGCATTGGCAATGGCTATCAGCGCGCCCAGGCCGCCGTTGGCCATTGCCTGACCAAAATCGCGCCGGTGTCCCTTCTCGAATTTTTCCGCCGCTTCGCGCTTTTCCCCTTCTTTAAAGTGTGAAAGCAAGCTGGAGCTGACAAAAAATATGCCCAATAGCACTCCCCAAAACCAGCCGCCCAAACCAAACGTAAGTGTGCCCACAAGTAAAGCCCCAATCACGCCTGACCTGGATAAAGACTGGCGCCAATAAGCCAGCGAAGCAATGCCGCTGCTAATAAGGAATGCGGGAATGAGTTGTTGGATCATAGGCTCCTTCTGTTAAAACGGACAATTTGGCAGAAGTTTACCAGAGCGGTTAGCGATTGTGAAGCGGAAATGACATTTGTCAGTATACGCGGCAAAGGGCAATTTTGTACAATGCCATAGTCAGAATTGTTTATTCGTGCGAGGAAAGACCGACATCACAGTTTACGTTGAAGCCTCAACAAGCCAAAAGGAGCTTAACCGATGAGCGAAAACCTTAATCCTTTTGCTATCGCCCAGGCGCAATTGGACGAAGCTGCCCGCATATTGCAACTCGATCCCGACATGCATGCTTTTTTGCGCGAGCCAATGCGTGAATTTCATTTTACGATACCCGTTAAAATGGATGACGGCCGTACCCGCGTTTTTCGTGGGTATCGGGTGCAATATAACGATGCCCGTGGCCCGGCTAAAGGCGGCCTCCGCTTTCATTGGGAGGAAACCATCGACACCGTGCGCGCCCTGGCGGCCTGGATGACCTGGAAAACGGCCGTTGTGGACATTCCGCTGGGTGGTGGTAAAGGAGGCGTCGTGTGCGACCCGCGCGAACTGTCGCCGGGAGAATTGGAGCGGCTCAGCCGGGGTTACATGCGCTGCATCGCCCGCTATGTTGGCCTGACCAAAGATGTGCCTGCCCCCGACGTCTACACCAACCCCCAAATTATGGCCTGGATGATGGACGAATACGACATGCTGGTAGGCCATCGTGAGCCGGGTGTGATCACAGGCAAGCCACTGCCTCTGGGAGGCTCGGCCGGCCGCGACGATGCTACCGCACGCGGTGGTATCTATGTTACCCGCGAAGCAGCTAAAGTGTTGGGCATTGAATTGGTCGGCGCGACTTGCGCGATTCAGGGGTATGGCAACGCCGGCTCTTTTTACCACTCGCTGGCTGAAGAGTTGTTGGGCATGAAGGTGGTTGCCGTCAGCGACTCGCGGGGCGGGATTCTCAATTGGGAGGGGCTGCGGGCAGCGGAAGTTAAAACCCACAAAGCCCAAACCGGCTCTGTCCTCGGCTTCCCGGGCGCGCAAACCATTACCAACGAACAACTGTTGGAACTGGAAGTGGTTGTTCTGGCCCCGGCCGCATTGGAGAACGTCATCACCGCGCGCAACGCCGCCAACATTAAAGCCAAAATGACCGCCGAATTGGCCAATGGCCCCACGACCCCCGAAGCTGATGAAATCTTGTACAAAAATGGCGTTTACGTTATGCCCGACTTCCTGTGTAACGCCGGTGGCGTTACTGTCTCGTATTTCGAGATGGTGCAAAACGCCTACCAATACTATTGGTCGGCGCCGATGGTTCATGAACGGCTCGATCAAAAAATGACCGCCGCCTACAACGCCGTTCATCGCATGGCTGATGCCAAGAAAGTGAACAATCGTGTCGCGGCTTATCTGGTTGCCGTGGATCGTGTCGCTCAGGCAGTGCGTTTGCGCGGTTGGGTATAAGCAGCGCCGACGCAGTGGAACTTGCTTAAAATCATGCATCACAACTGCCTCCTTGTGATGTTCATTTGCGGATGGTGGGGTAAATAGCCGCCCATCTTTAGGCAAAATGACGGGTAGACGACGGCCGTAACAGATCGCCAGATCCCCAAAAGCCGCCGTCTACCTGCATGATGCCCACCACATGACACAAGTCATATGGAATTGGTGCCAGCCATATGACACATGACACCCCCGAAATCATTGATGTCATAGATACCTTTCACTTGACAGATTTTCCAATATTGTCGACACTTGGAGGTGTTCTCGACCGCCACGGGTCGAGGTTGTCTTGTTCGTTGATAGTGCAAGCTAAGATCCACAAAATTTTCCCACCAGGAGTTTGTACATTCCCATGACAGAGAATTTGAATCCGTTCGCAATTGCCCAGGCCCAATTAGACGAGGCTGCGGCCGTTTTACAATTAGACCCCGACATGCATGCGTTTTTGCGCCAGCCCATGCGTGAATTTCATTTCACCATTCCGGTGAGGATGAACGATGGGCATACGGAAATCTTTCAGGGTTTCCGCGTGCAGTACAATGATGCACGTGGTCCGGCGAAGGGTGGCATCCGGTTTCACCCCAAAGAGACGATTGATACCGTCCGTGCTTTGGCGGCGTGGATGACCTGGAAAACGGCCGTGTCCGACATCCCGCTCGGCGGCGGCAAAGGTGGCGTCATCTGCAACCCACGCGAAATGCAGCCCGACGAACTGGAACGGCTCAGCCGCGGCTTTATGCGCGCCATTTCCCGCTACGTTGGCCTGACGAAAGATTCCCCCGCGCCAGACGTGTACACCAACCCACAAATCATGGCCTGGATGTTAGACGAATACGAAGTCCTTACCGGGCATCATGAACCCGGCGCCATTACCGGCAAACCCTTACAGCTCGGCGGCTCGGCCGGACGCGGGCCAGCCACGGCCATGGGCGGCATGTTTACCATCCGCGAAGCAGCCAAGCTGCGCGGCATGACGCTGGAAGGCGCAACCTGCGCCATTCAGGGCTATGGCAATGTGGGCGGCTTTGCCCATCGGCTGGCCCACGACTTATTTGGCATGAAAGTTGTAGCTGTGAGTGATGAATATGGCGGCATTTACAGCGCCAACGGCCTCAACCCAAATGATGTAGTAAAGCATTTGCAGCAAACAGGTAAAGTCATTGGCTGCCCCGGCACAGACAACATCAACAACAAAGAGCTGTTGGAGTTAGACGTAGACATTTTGATCCCGGCGGCCATCGAGAACCAGCTTACCGGGCAGAATGCCGATCAGATCAAGGCCAAAATTGTGGCTGAATTGGCCAATGGCCCCACAACCCCCGAAGCCGACAACATCTTAAACGACAAAGGGATTTACATTATCCCCGACTTTTTGTGCAATGCTGGCGGCGTTATCGTGTCTTATTTTGAGATGGTCCAGAATGCTTACCAATTCTATTGGGATGAACCCATGGTAAACGATCGCCTGGACAAGAAAATTACGACTGCCTTCCTGGCCGTACACGACATGGCCCAGGCCAAAAAAGTAGACAACCGCGTGGCCGCTTACCTGGTGGCTGTAAACCGGGTGGCCGAAGCTGTGCGGCTGCGTGGTTGGGTTTAATTACGCCTTCTAAAACCAAGTTTCGAGCGTGTGTTCGATTTATAAACAGAGCGCCGGTTTGTTCAACCGGCGCTCTGTTTTTTCTCTGGAAATCGGTGTGTCAGAAATTGTCAAAATAGAACTTGTGTGCTATAATTAAATGAATAGGGCAACCTTACCTTAATCGGTTGAGTTGAACGAGTTGGTTGTGAAGTGGGTGCGAAACGTGTTATCATTTTCTAGCGTTTTGGCGCCTTCCAATGAACAGCTTTGCATGCAAAAAGGAGAGAATTTCATGTATCAGAAGATCATCATTGTCGGCAATTTGGGTCGAGATCCCGAGATGCGGTACATGCCAGATGGCACGGCCGTTACCAATTTCAGCATTGCTTCTTCACGGCGTTGGACCGGGCAAGATGGGCAGCAGCGAGATGAAACGACCTGGTTCCGCATCGAAGTGTGGCGGCGTCAGGCGGAAACAGCCAACCAATACCTTACTAAAGGCAGCAAGGTTTTGGTAGAAGGACGCATTAAGCCAGATCCGAACACCGGCGGTCCCCGTTTGTGGACCCGGCAGGATGGCACGATCGGCGCAAATTTCGAAGTGGTGGCTGATATTGTTCGCTTCTTAAGCGGCCGTGGCGACGATGGCGGCGTGAGCGGCGGCGGCGAAGAATACAGCGGTTCGCCGGCGCATGAGGAAGACGACATCCCGTTCTAAACATTGCCAACGGAAATTGTATAAAAAGAGCGGCGAGGGTACTGGATACCCTCGCCGTTTTGGTTTTATGGATGGGCAGGCTTGACGGCCGTTATCCGACCGCTGAGCACCTGCGCGTTTCCAGCCATGCGCGGCGATGCTGCCAATTCTGTGTCTGGGTGGGCTTTGTCACGCACGGAAACGGCCGTAAAGCCCACCCCATGCATCGCCGCCACGTAGTCGGCCACATCCTCAGCGCCGGTAATACAGCCTGTCCAGGCGGCCATGTCGGCGCGCTGTTCCGGGCTAAACTGCCCCAAAGTAACCACATCGGAGACTGCCAGCCGCCCGCCCGGTTTGAGAACGCGGAAGGCTTCGCGGAAAACGGCCGTTTTGTCCGGCGCCAGGTTGATCACACAGTTCGAAATGATCACATCCACGCTGTTGTCGGCCACGGGCAGCGCCTCGATTTGCCCTTGGCGAAATTCCACGTTTTGCAGCCCGACGGCGGCTTTGTTGCGGTTGGCCTTTTCCAGCATGGCGTCGGTCATGTCTACGCCAATGACACGGCCGTTTGGCCCAACCTGCCGCGCCGCCATGAAGCAGTCGATGCCTCCACCAGAACCCAGATCCAAAACGGTTTGACCCGGCTCCAGGGCGGCCAGGGCAATGGGGTCGCCGCAGCCCAGCGACAGCCCGGTCACGTCTGCCGGCAGCCAACTGGTGTCCGATTGGTACAAATTGCTGAACAGGCCGTCGGCACGGCCGTCATCGGCGCAGCACTCATTGGCGTCGCCGCAGCAAGAAGCGGCAACGTCTAGTTTGAACTCATCGGCGATACGGCCGTATCGCGCCTTTACTTCTTCGTGAATTTTC
This sequence comes from Chloroflexota bacterium, assembly GCA_017993775.1. Lineage (GTDB taxonomy): Bacteria > Chloroflexota > Anaerolineae > Promineifilales > Promineifilaceae > Leptovillus. The sequence continues at coordinate 15,428 of JAGOMA010000074.1, forward strand.
TCAGGGGTTAATTCGTTCATTCCATACCTCATATCGACAAGTATCTATGTATTTGAATAAAAAAAAGGTAGTTGTTCAGGTTTCTCCACCAAGACCCCAAGGGTTTGATGCCCAGCTAATCCAAATTCTCAGGCGCAAACCCTTGGGGTCTTTATAATTACAAAAGATTACGGGTTAACGGCCACGTCATGCAGGCTGATGATGGCGTTGCCTTCCATTTTTTCCGGCGCAAATTTGTAAAGCAGCGCGCCGCAGCATACGGCAACAGCATCCTGGTTCAGCGTGTAGTACACTTGTTTCCCCTCGCGCCGGGTAAAAACCAATTCCGCCTCCCGCAGCACACTCAGGTGATGCGAGACAGTCGGCTGGCTGACATCGCCGATTTGCTCCACAACATCGGTTACACAGAGCCAACGGCAGCAGAGCAGGCTCATTATTTTTTGCCGGGTATCATCGGCGATGGCTTTGGCGAAGGTGACAGGATCCATATAACCTTTACATATCGAAGATTGTCTATATGATAAGCTTTTCCAAAGATTTGTCAAGAATCAAAGGAACTGTACAACCCCCAAGGGTTTGATGCCCCACTAATCCAAATTCTCAGGAGCAGACCCTTGGGGTCTTGCCAGAAAACCTGAACAATTACGAATCAAAACCAGAACCGATTTGTTTGACCATTAGCGGTGAGGAGAGCCAATTTCAGGCGGTTTGACTTAAAAGTAGCCCGCCGATAGAATCCACAAACTATTTTTTAGCCTGGATAGGACAAGGATTGTATGCGAATTGCAGTGGATGCCATGGGCAGCGATGGTCATCCTGGTCCGGATGTAGCCGGAGCGGTGATGGCAGCCCGTGAATTTGGGGACACAATCATTTTGGTTGGCGATCAGGCGCGTATCGAAGCGGAACTGGCCAAACAGGACATTACCAAGTTGTCCTTGGAAGTCAGGCATGCCGCTCAGGCCGTCAACATGACCGACAAACCTTCGGTGGTGGTGAAAAGCAAGCCAGACTCTTCGATGCATGTTGGGTTAAGCCTGGTGAAATCAGGCGAGGCCGACGCGTTTGTGTCTGCCGGCAACACGGGGGCGGTTTTGGGCATTGCCATGCTGCGCCAGGTTGGTTTAGGTCGAATTCCAGGTGTAAAGCGGCCGGCTTTGGGGGTGATGTTTCCTACCAGGGAACGGCCGTTCCTGGTAGACAATGGCGCCAATGCCGACTGCCGCCCGGAATATATGCCCCAATTTGGCCTGATGGGCAGCCTGTATATGGAACAGATAGTGGGCATTCACAGCCCCCGCGTCGCCCTGGTATCCAATGGCGAAGAAGAAGGCAAGGGTAACATGCTCATCAAAGAAGCCCTGCCCTTGTTGCAAGCCAGCGGCCTGAACTTTATTGGCAACATTGAGCCGAAAGAGTTCATGCGCGGCGCGGCCGATGTGGCCCTGACGGATGGCTTTACGGGCAACATCATGATGAAAACGGCCGAAGCCATTGCCAGCTATATGTCGGATTTGATTCGTGATGAACTGATGGCCAACCCGTTAACGGCCGTTGGCGGCCTGTTGGCCAAATCGGCGTTCGGGCGGGTGCGGCGGCTGTTAGATCCCCATGAAGTGGGCGGCGCGCCGCTGTTGGGCGTTAATGGCGTGGTGATTATCGGTCACGGCCGTTCCAATGCCTATGCCATCAAACAAGCCGTCGGGCAAGCCCGGCAAATGGTTGCCCACAACATCGTGATGGCCATTACCACCGGGGTAGCCAACTCTAAACTTGCCGAATAATTTTTGTGACTATACAGACCCGAAGGGTTTACTCCCGAAATTTTGGGTTATTTGGGCATCAAACCCTTAGGGTCTTGCCAGACAAACCTGAACAGATGCTAATTTTTTAAGGAAGTATTATGACAAATTTTCTGGATGCCCGTGGGCGGCCTCGAGTGGTCGTGACCGGAATTGGCATGATCGGCCCGTTGGGTCTGTCGGTTGATGAAAGTTGGGGCAATCTGATTCACGGCCGTTCCGGCGTTGGCCCTATCACCCAATTCGATGCCAGCCACCTGCCGGTGCAAATCGCCGGCGAAGTAAAAGGGTTCGATCCCGGTAAATACGTTAATTTTAAAGAAGCGCGGCGGATGTCGCGCGCGTCGCAGTTGGCGGTAGCCGCCGCGACAATGGCTCTAGAAGACGCCAACCTGGCGCACGGCCTGCCCAATCAGGAACGGACCGGCACGTTAATCGGCACCGGCGTGGGCGGTTTTGAAGTTGGCGACCGCGAGACGACAGTGCTGCGCACCAAGGGTTTCAGCCGTGTTAGCCCCTTTGCCATGACCTCTTTTTTGCCCAACATGCCCAGCCACCACGTCAGTTTGTTGGCTCAGGCCATGGGACCCATCAGCACGGTCAATGCCGCTTGCGCCACCGGTACGCAGGCCATCGGCGAGGCGGCGGAATTTATCCGGCGCGGATCGGCCGATATGGTGATTGCCGGCGGCGTCGAAGGGTTGATCCATGAATCGGCCGTGGCTGGGTTTGCGGCGATGCGGGCGATGGCCACCAGCTTCAACCATGCGCCGGAAAAAGCCAGCAAACCCTTCGACAAAAATCGGGAAGGGTTTGTCCTTAGCGAGGGATCTGGCGTATTGATTTTGGAGCGGCTGGACCATGCGCTGGCGCGCGGGGCAAAGATTTATGCGGAACTGTTGGGTCACGCTTCTTCTTCCGATGCGTTTCATGTGGCGGCGCAAGACCCGGATGCGGCCGGCGCAGTGCGGGCTATGCGCTGGGCCATCGAAGACGCCGGGTTACAAACGACGGATATTGGTTACATCAACGCCCACGGCACCGGTACGCCGATGAATGATCTGACGGAAACGCTGGCGATTAAGCGTTTATTTGGCGAACCGGCTTATGAAATTCCGGTGAGCAGTAATAAATCGATGATGGGGCACGCGATGGGCGGCACCGGGGCGATTGAAGCGATATTTTCCATTTACACGATGACGCAGGGTCTGATTCCGCCAACCTGGAATTATGAAACGCCGGACCCGGAGTGTGATCTGGATTATGTGCCCAATGTGCCGCGACCGGCAGATGTGCGGTATGTGTTGTCTAATTCGTTTGGCCTGGGGGGGCAAAATGCCTGCCTGGTTTTAGGCCAATTTGCCAATTCCGTGAATGGGAATGGCGTGGTTATGGAGCGAAAATTGTAACGACCTATGATTATTTTGCGTGATGAGAAACGAATTGCACGGTTAAATTTGCTGGCCAAGATTACCAGTTATGGCGGCATGGCGATTTTATTGGTTGGGTTGGCGCTGGCGTTTGTGGGGCAAAATTTTCAGCGGGTGTTTTTGTTCCAGTTGGGGGCATTGTTTGTGGGTTGGATTGCTTCGCAGGTGGGGATTTATCTGACCCAGCGCTATGTGCGTAAGCCCCGACCCGACCAGGTGTTGGATGAGGCGGTGCGGAAGGTGTCTAAAGACGGCCGTATCTACCACTTTCTACTACCTGCCCCTCACACCCTGCTGACACCTCATGGTATTATTGTGTTAAACCCGAAACCGAACACTGGCAAAATCAGCGTGGTGGATGATAAGTGGCAGCAGAAAGGTGGGGCGTTTCGGCGGCTTTTGGGCCAGGAACCTATTGGCAATCCGACGCGAGAAGTGGAGAGAATGGTTGAGGCGTTGGCCAATTTCATCCGCAAAAACGCGCCGGAAGTGGACGAAGTGCCCATTGGCGCGTTGATTGTATTTACAACCAAAGGGGCAACGGAGTTGGACCTGAAAGAATCGCGGATTCCGGCCATGCATTTTACCAAGGTGAAGGGCTTTTTGCGCCAACAAAAGCGGGAGCTGCTGCCCCCAGATGTGTATGCGGCGCTCCGGCGAGCGTTTGATGAGAAAGCGGTGCATCTGACTGAGGTACTTTATGAAGGAGATTCAGCCTAGCGTTTATTGGTTGGAAGGGCGGGCGGTAAACCTATATTTGTGTGTGGACAGCGATGGGCTGACGTTGATTGACGCCGGAATGCCAAAGAGTGAGGGGTTGGTGCTGACGGCCGTGTCTCAGCTAGGTTTTCAGCCCACAGATTTGAAGCGCATCCTGATCACTCATGCGGATTTAGACCATGCCGGCAGCGCGGCGGCGATTCAGGCGGCAACCGGCGCAGTGGTTTTTGCCAGCGCGGACACGGCCGTTTTTTTGCAAAACGGCCGTTCGCCCAAACATCTTCCCTGGCTTGTGCAAACTCTCTCCGACGCCTTCTTTAAGTACAAGACACTGCCGGCCGCCAGGCTGCAAATATTCCGCGCCGGTGACGTGCTGCCGGTTTTGGGCGGTTTAGAAGTGTTGGCTACTCCAGGGCATACGCTGGATCATCATTCTTTGTACCATCCATCTTCGGGTCTATTGTTTGCCGGCGATGCGCTGAATACGCGGGACGGCCGTCTTCAGTCCACCCCCAAACGAATCACCGCTGATAAAAAAGCCGCCAGACAATCCGCCATTCAGCTATTAAAAAAAACGCCAACCGTCATTGCTTGTGGTCATGGCGCACCGCTTGCAGATAACGGGGGGATAAATGGGCAGCAGTTGTTACAAGAACTTAGACAGAGTTGAGGTGCTCCGATGACATTACAACAAAGAGCGGTATTAGAACGAGAATTAAACGACTTACGAGAAGATATTTTGCGCCTGGGCAGTCTGGTCGAAACGGCCATCGATCATTCGGTGACCGCTTTGATTCAACGAGACATTCGTCTGGCCCAAGAAGTGATTGTTGGCGACCAGGAAGTGAACGCCCTACGCTTTAAGGTCGAGGTGGAAAGCCTGCGCATCCTGGCGACCCAACAGCCGATGGCCATTGACCTGCGCGTGGTCATCGCTGGCATCCACATGGCCGTCGAGTTAGAGCGTATTGGTGACCACGCTGCCGGAATTGCCAAGTTGGTTGCGCGTTTGGAAGAAGAAGAGCAGATAGACACGTTCTACAAACTTCCTAAAATGGCTAAGCGCGCCAGTTTAATGGTGGAACAAAGCGTGCGCGCTTACATTGAGCGTAACGCCGAGCTGGCCTATGAAGTCATCAGACGAGATGATAAGCTGGATAAGCATTACCAACAACTTTATCTGGGCGCTTTGGGACAAATGAAAGAAGACCCTCAATATATTCGGCGGGCAACCTTCTTGCTGTGGATTGGGCACAATTTGAAGCGAATGGGGGATCGGACATTAAACA
>JAGOMA010000103.1 GCA_017993775.1 Chloroflexota bacterium
CAGGGCAAGGCGGATGACGCCATCGCCCAGTTTGAGCAGGCTTTGGCGCTCTTGGCCAAGTATCCCGATGACGCCTGGGCCAAAAAATTAACGGCCGATTTTACCCGGCAGCTTCAGGAACAAAAAAGAGGCGGCCAATCTTCAATAGATTAGCCGTCTCTTTATTAATCAAACGCTGTTATACACAGGTGTTGGCGGCTGGGTTAGGACAGTCCCCCATAGGTAGGACAATGCCGGGATCAATGGGCAACGGAGCCTGCTTCTTGGATAGTGAAAGGGTTGCTGGGCCAATGAGCATGGCGGCCACCAGGCAGGCGAACAGGACGCGTGTTAAATGAATACGCAACATGTGAGTTTCTCCTTTTGCTGGGTCGGGCAAAACCCGACTGTCTGTAAAAATTGCCAGGTGGCCACCGGCTTATAAATACAGACGCAAAAGGCGAAAAAAACATATCGCGTCGAACAAGAACAAATCGCATTAAGGTGTCCGACACTTGGAAGAGGACAAAATTTATAATGGTGGAACAAGCTCAACTAGACAAAACCCAGGCCATACTCCTGGTCGCCCAGTATGTGCATGCACAGGATTGGCAACTGGTTGATGCCGCTCAATTGGCAGAAAAAATCTGGCAAGTATCGAGTAACGAGGTGACTAAAAGCGCTATAGAAACCCAAATCTGGCAGCAGTACGCCGCCATCTTGCACGAGACCTGCCGCCAGCCCAACGGCGCAGCCTACCAACGCGCTTGGTATGAGCTGGATAGCTGGCTACGGCGACAATGGCGCGCCCTACCCAGGCAACCCCAAGAGCAGGACGAAGCATTACAAGAAACATTGTCGGCCCTGCAAATTCAACTAGAAAAGAATTCGCTCAAAGCCCCGCGAGCATTTTTGGTGTATGCTTTACAGACGATGCGCCGTACGGTCATTGATTTGGAACGCAAGAAAACGGCCGTTTCTCGCGGCGGGGATCAGGAAATCGCATCATGGGAAGAACTGCATGAAGATGGCCCGGACCAACCGGCGGCTCCTATCCAACCAGAAGCCGCTGTTCCGGGAGCGTTTGAACGGAGAGTGGAACACGCTGTGTCTGAACGTGAGGTACGCGCTAAACTAAAAATCTTTTTCAGCCGACACCTGAAAAGCGATCAGCAGGTTTTGGTAGCTGAGCTGCTCTTTTTGGATGGCCTTCATCCTAAAGAAGTCGGCGAACTGCTGCACAAAGAGCCGCATCAAATCCGCATGATTAAATCGCGTATCGTGCAGACACTGCGCAGCCTGCCGCCGGCCGAGCAGCAGGAATTGCTAACGCTCCTGGATAGGGCAAATGTGGAGGAACCGGATGAATCCTGATAGTTCTCTCAGCGCCCAACTGACCGTTGCTCTCAAGCTTCCCCCGTTGTCTGGCCTGTCCCCTGAACATTGCCGGCGCTGTCAGGCGGCGCTGCCCCTGTTCATCACCGATGAGATGGCAGGTTTGATGGTGGATGTGTTGTACCCGCAAACTGCCGTTCACCTGGATATCTGCCCGAATTGCGCCCGCGAATATGAGGAACTGGTATTTCTGACACGATCTGCCTTCTACGACAAGGATGCCTTATGAGCCGTTCCCTAAACAACCTACGCCGCGCCCTGATAGAACCCCTGGGGGCTCATCTGGAGGACGATAATCTGGCTGAAATAGCTGCCGCCGAAGCTGCCGGTGAGGACGTAGACACGCTCTATGCTACGGCCATGGACCACTTATCCCAATGCCCCGCCTGCATCGCCGCTTATGGTGAATTGGCGACAATATGGCAAACGGCCGTTAGCGGTATGTCTGCTGCCGCCCAAACCGTTACCTCCCAGCAAGCTTTTCTGGCGCTGCTGCAAAAAGACCCGACCACTCTTGTAAACGAGGCCGCTTTGGAGGCCGCCGCGCTACCTCTTCTGTTTTCGCAGCCGCCGGACACGCCCGAAGCGTTTGACGCAGTGTTGGCAAATGCGACCCTTCCGCTCCAAAGTACGAACGTGGTGCAGGCAGCTAAACGTAATCTGGCGGCGCTGGCTGCTTTTCTGGCAGGCGTGGCAACGGAGGCGTGGGGAAAGGCAGTTGAGGTAAAAACAGACGTTTCTGCTCAGTATTGCCATCTGCAATTCACACCAGCCGCATCCCCGGCAATGCCAGTTCTCAGCAGTGGAGAATCTGGTGAAGACTGGTCGCTGTTATCGCGGCGGGTAGGACGACACCCCGTAACCTGGCATATTTCTGCCCGCGCTCACCGCGAATCGGCTACGGCTTGCACGCTGCGTGTACAGGCCGATAGGCCTGGTTTGGTTGATGCGGCAGGGCGGAGGATCACCATTATGTATGGGCTGGAAACTAAAATGGCTGTAACAGACGCCAATGGCGTGGCTGCTTTTCCCCACATCCCGATTGCTGCCTTAACCCACTTACGAATGACTATTGATACTCAGGAAAGCGCCGACTAACACCAGAAAAACAAGCCATATCAATCCCCAAATGACCTGGCTGTTACCGCCCACCGCCGTCCATATCAGCCAGACGCCCCAGGCCAGCAGCAGGGGTAAATACGGCCCGATCAATAACAAGATGATCATGAGCGCCCCATCCTGCACTCCTCCCTTAAACAATGAAAACCCGATTCGCTGAAACAATAAATCCTGGCGCACTGCCTGACGCGCACCGACATGGGCGGTAAGTGCTACCAACGCCAGACTGCCCAACCAGATCAACTGCCGTCCCCCAGCGCCTGGCTGTCCCCCTGCTCCATAGATGCCCAACCAGACCAGCCAGATAAGAAACCAACTCATCATCGTCCAGATGAAGGCACTGAAATATTTGTGCCAGAGAAACGGGAGCCAGGAACGGCCGTGATATCCATACTTATCAGCCAACTGCGCCTGACCTCGTGTGGTTGCTGCTGCCGCTAAAATGGGAATAAAACAACAAGCAGCCAACAGCACAGTCAGCCACCGCCACGTTCCCGGCGTGGAAAGTACCACTTGCGACAATTGATGGGAAAGAAATCCAATCACGATAACCAGGTTCAGACCGGCTAACGACGGGCCTAAAACGACCGGAGTGGTTACTTCATCTAGTATCCAGTCGGCAAGCGGGCTAACTGTTTGCGGCACAGATCTCTGAGTGTACAGTGCGGGTACGCTCCAATGAATCATATCACCCTGCTGCAACTGTACGGCGCGCCGGGCAGTCGTCAGTGCCATTTCGATACTGGCGCCCTGACCCATCTCGCGATAAAAACAGTTAGCCATCAATCCAGCCGCCATCTGACTGATGCGATCTTGCATGATGATGACGACCGAAACGCCGACGCCGAGAAGTTGACCCGCTGCGCCGCCAGGGGTGGCATCAGATGAAACAGCCTCCGACGCCAGGTCGCTGTGTACCAAATTGTCTCCGGCAGAACACACATCAAGATAGACAAAGCGAATGGATGGATATTGACTCAACAGAACAGTCAGTTGATCAGGGCTGATCCAATGGGGACGGCTGTTTTCATCTTCCAGAGCGATAGCGTAATCCCAGGCAGAACCAACCCGGCCATGGGCCACTAGATGCAGACCATCATATGCGCCGGTGTCCAGCGCTTGTTGCAATTGGCGTATGCTGTTTGGTCCCTGAACCCAGGTTATATCGTCTGGTTTATCGTGTGCAGGCGCATAGCCCTGTCGTTCTACCAAAGGGGCTGTACCCTGCGGCTCTGCCCAGCAGCCCAATATAGTCTTGGGCATAATAGGTTTGTCTACGGCCGGCGCTGCAGGCATCAGCACACACCTGCTAATACCGCCGCCTCGTAGGCTGTAAAAGAAACGGCCGCTGGGATCGTGCAGCAATTCCCAGGGTAAATCCAGTAAATCAACCGCCGATAGCTCAAAATTCAAGATGATGTGTAAGTGTCCGTTGTGTCCTGTTGCATAGGCTTGCGCCTGCTGTAACCGTTCTTGCACAGACTCCGGCAATACAGAAAACAACTCACCTCCAATCGCCCGCATAGGCTGCGCGGCCCAATCGCCGGTCGGTTCCCTACGTGCTTGTTGCCGCGCTACAAATCCGCGATACGCAGTCCGAACAGCGCGTATCTTATTGGCATCCACATGTGACGTGACCATGGGACCGCCCCAACCGCGTCCTGGCGCGTGTACCACTTGTACAGAATAATGGTTTATGGCGGCTCTGTCAGAAGAAAACACAGTCTGTCCGCGAAACTGAAAGATAACTTTAAAGCCTGCTGACACCAAAGTACCTCTTCGTGTATTCTTCAACCACGCTAAAAACACACCAAACAAGTTTAGAACGAACCCTATAAAGAGCGCAACTTTTCTGTTAACGATTGCTTTCCTGTCAACGAAAATTAGAAATGCCCACGCATTGACTCAAAAAGATTCATAGGCATGGTTACTTTAAGGCAAAATGTGCTTTACAACTTCGGCAAGAAGACGTGTTATGCTGGGGTCCTCCAAAGACCCTGCTCAGCATGACAATGCAGTGTAAATTTGTGAAGAAGATGTTCCGCTCGATGAACCATGCCGATTCATATTTTGTGTATCTTGTAGGATGGATGTAGTTTCCTCCAAACAAACCTGTGACGATGTAAAGAGGGCAGGAAGGCTAGAAAACGGCCGTTTCCCCACCCCACACTTTCTCACCCTTTCCACCTTGCAGTCAATGGTCATTTTCCTGTTCCACGTCTTGTGTTCGGGAAACGGCCGTTGCCCATACTTCCCCCCTGCTAGCCAGGAGCGACCGTCATAGACTGTTCGCTCACCTGCGTCAGACAATCCGCCAACGGTCGTTGATAGAAACCCAAATACGGCCCCGCCTGGCCGCTCGCCATCATCTGCGCCAGGAAGGACAAAACGGCCGTTTCATCCTCTGCCACACCGTCCGGCGCGCCGCCCATGACCCAGAGCGTGTCTGTCGTCGAACCGCGCACCAGACTCGCCCGCCCCGCCAGAAGCAAGGGGCGATAGGCGGCGGCGGTGGGGAGGACCTTCTCCGCCACCTCGGCAGACCAAATCGGTGATACGTGCGCATAAGCCACAGGCTGTGCGCTGTCCGCCAACCAGTCCACTATCAAGGATTCCGCGCGCACCGGAGATAGGAAATTCAGCGCTTGTATGCCCATCCCGCCAACCTGGTCGCCAAGCGTCAGGTAGTGCCAGCGACCATGCCGGAAAAGAACGGCCCGGTTGCCGTGCAGCAGCGCCGTTTCGGATTGCTCCAGCTGGCAGCGAAGTTGGCCGTACCCCCCTTCTATTTCATCGTTCATCGGTGTTGTCATTGGTCTCTGGTGGGATGAACGGCCGTTGGCCATCCCCACCTTGAATATACCGACACACCGGCGTGCCGGCCGCCTAAATCGCAATCCTTAGTCGCCGTCATCCGCCAAACGAAAACTTGAACACCTCCCTTCA
>JAGOMA010000025.1:0-2962 GCA_017993775.1 Chloroflexota bacterium
AAATCGTTGGCTAACGCGGCCGTCAGGGTGACGGTTTTGGTTCCGGGCGTGTAGCTGGCGACCGTGACGGATTCCGTGGTGGTGGTTCCGTTTTTCGTCTGGCTCAGGTCTATGGTCGAGGCGTTTTGGATGCCGCGCAGGCTGATCAGGCGAATGGTGGTGGCGGCGGTGGTGGCGTTTTGCGCCAGCCGGGTGATGAGGCCGCCCACAGGCGGGCTGGCCGCCGCAGCCGTGCCGGCGGTGTCGGCCGTGCCGGTGTCTAACACGCGTTTGATGTAGACACGTTTGCCGCCGTTTTCAAAAAAGCCGCGCACGGCATAGGGCAGGTATTGATACCCGTCCAGGGCGGCGTCGTCCAGGTAGCCGCCGAACCGGCGCCGGTATTCGGCGAAGCTGGTGACCAGCTTGGGCAGGCCATCGGCCGGACCGCGTGCGGTCATGCCGACCATGCCGGTGGTGCTGGTGCTAACGCCTTCGATGGGTTTAGGGCCGGCTTCTACTTCTTCTACGTAAACGCCGGGGGCAAGATATTCAGCCATAATGACCTCCTCAGGGGGATTTATGATTTGCGATTTACGATTTTCGATTTTCGACAAATCGTAAATCGCAAATCATAAATCGAAAATCGCTATGTTTAGTCAAGTCTAAAATCGATTGCATTCACAGGTTGGCGGTAGTTGACCGTCCAATCCTGGCTATCGTTGTCTGGGCCGCTGGTGGCGCGCAGGGTGATGGCGGCGAGCCGGCTGAGGCCGTCCAGGCGGTAGTAGCCTTGGGCGTCGCTGAGGGCGTTGAGGCTGTGGAATTCGCGGCGGGCGGGGGCGGCGTCGGTGATTTGGATGGCGACGGCCGTCATCGTTCCGGCCAGCCGGAGCACGCCTTCGCCAACCAGCACGTCATCGAGCAAATTCACGGCTGCGCCGGGTGCGCCGACGGTGATGCGTTCGGCGGTGGCGGCGCGGGGCAGGCTGCGTTGGAGAACGGCCGTCAGGACCACATCCCCCGCGACGGCCGGATTGCCCACAATGGCGGCAATGATGGCGTATTCGGCGCGGTCGGCTGCGCCCAGGCGCAGCACATGGCCCGGGGCCAGCCCGGTCCGGTTGTTCAGGGTGATGGTGTCGCTGAGTTGACCGGCGGGGGCGGTGAGGGTTTTGCTGACGCCGCTGGGCGTGAGGCTGACAGGTTGGATGGGCGTGCCGGCCGGGTGGTCGAAGTGGAGAGGGGTGCGCAGGGTGAGAACGGCCGTGTCATCAATCGTCACCGTGGCCCCGGCTACCGGCGTATGGTCCGGATCGTCCAGCGTGACGCGCCCTTGCAGGCGCACCGGGTTGTTCTGCAACGTCACATCGGGCAGGGTGATGGGCAAATCGCTGCTGCCCGCAATGGTGACAGACCGGATGACGGGGCGATGGAAAGGGGCGGCGATGGCCACGTCGAACGTCACCGGGTAAACCGGAAAGAGCAAATTTTCGACGCCCGCCAGACAAAAGAAGCCATCAGGCAGCGTCTTCACGAACAGGCCAGGCCAAACGGCCGTGACGCTGAATTGGGGCAGAGGCAGGCCAAACACGGCCGAAAGGACTCGCCCGCTTACCAGCACGCGGTACTGCGTGGTCAGATCATCCACCACTGTGACCATTTGCTGACCTGTGTCTACCTGATAGATATCGGCCACGTTAGTCTCTAATCTCCCGTCTCTAAAATTTGGGTATAGGTTGTTTCACGCTGCATCACCAGACCGCTTGACTCGGGTTCGTGGTCGGAGTCGATGGTGATTGATTGGACCAGATAGGTGAGTGAGGCCTGGTATGGTTCTTGCAGCGCGCCCCAAACGCGCGTCAGGTCTTCCAGCGAGGGCGCTTCAAAGGAGAGACGCAGTTCCGCATCGCTGCCCAGCAGGGCGTCTTTGAGGTCGCTGCCGCGCACGGTGGCGTGGTCGTTAAAGACTTGCAGCACCAGCCCCAGCAGCATTTGCTCGTCGCGGGGGTCGGTCATGAGCGGGGTGATGAGGTAGTGGAGGTTGACGGGCATGGGGTTGCGGGCGACCTGGCCATTGGCCGGGCGGCGGCGCGGTTGGTTGAGCAGAAATTCGTTGCGCGTGAGGCGATAGAGCCAGATGGAGATGCCGGTTTGTTTGTTTTGCTGCATCTCTTTGGGCGAGGTGAGGAAGACCTGCACCGTGGGATCGGTGACATGGGCTTCTACCAGCTCTTTGAGGGTTTGGCTGACGGCGCGAACGGCCGTGTATTCGCTCATAGTCAGGACTTGTGGTTTTGGATTTCAGACTTCTGATTTCGGAATGCGCCCCATTGTTCCAGGTAGGGCCGGATAAATTGAAGGATGCCGGTCAGGTCTTGGAAATGACGCCGTTTTTGGTCGATTACGTTGGTGATGTGCCCGCGCCAGAGGACGGTCTCGTCGGCGTCGTCATCGTCGCCCTCGTCTTCGCGCCAGATTCGGATCACAAAGGCATAACTGTCGTCGTTGGCATTTACAGACAAGGCGTCCTGGTCTGTCGGGGGTTGCTCAGGCGGCTTTATTTCCATGACTTGAGCAGTGTAGCAGGCAGGGTGTTTACGGAACGATCTTGGCGCGTATTACGGGGCGTTTAGGCAGGAGGGAATTTTGAGTGGAAGATTGGACCCATCTTCTGAGATGGGTCTAATCTGAACGGGCAAACTATTCAATTCGCGCTCCATAACGTATGAAGCAGCCTGTTCTCCCGCGTCGGAACCATTTCTCCCGGTGAAGAAACCATTTCTCCCGGTGAAGAAACCATTTCTCCCGGTGAAGAAACCATTTCTCCCGCGTCGGAACCATTTCTCCCAGTGAAGAAACCATTTCTCCCGCGTCGGAACCATTTCTCCCGGTGAAGAAACCGTTTCTCCCGCGTCGGAATCATTTCTCCCAGGGATGAGCGGTATCTTAAACCCTAAGGGTTTGGCCTTGGGAAATTAGA
>JAGOMA010000025.1:3062-73532 GCA_017993775.1 Chloroflexota bacterium
TTTGTAGTCGTTCAAACCCTTAGGGTTTGGTGGTGGGGAGTTGGCTTTGCGCCTGGTTAAACCCTAAGGGTTTGGCCTTGGGAAATTAGATTTGTAGTCGTTCAAACCCTTAGGGTTTGGTGGTGGGGAGTTGGCTTTGCGCCTGGTTAAACCCTAAGGGTTTGGCCTTGGGAAATTAGATTTGTAGTCGTTCAAACCCTTAGGGTTTGGTGGTGGGCAGAAACCTGACGCCTGGATGGTTATTCCCTGTTTTCCAGCTTTTGCTCTTTTGTTGCATAGAGGGAGGATTCGATGCGGTGGATTTCTTGTTGGATTTCCTGGCGGGTTTGGGAGAGGATGCCGTCGAAGCGCTGCAGGTGTTCCAGCGTGTTTTGCAGGGAGGGGGGGCTGTCTGTGGCGGCGGAGGGGAGGAGGAAACGCGGTTCTAACTGGTCGGCCTGGATTTGGGCGCGGAGCTTTTCGGTGGCGGCGGCCGGTTTGACGCCTAGCTCGTGTTGGAGAACGGCCGTGCACCGCTCATATTGGCGCAAGGCGCTGGTGCGGTCGCCAGACAAATAGTGCAAGCGCATCAGGCGGCGGTGCGTGCGCTCGCGGGCCAGATCGTGGCGTAGAATTTGCATGCCATAGGTGATGCCGGCTTCATAGGCGGCGCAGCCTTCGCAATGTTCCATCAGCTTGTCTAGCATGAGCAGCAGCATTTGCTGGTAGCGTTCCCGCTCGAACAGGCACCAATCCTGGTACCATCCTTCTAACAGGCTGCCGCGATATACTTTCACCGCTTCGTCCAGAGCGCGAACGGCCGTGGCGTCTAATCCCAAACCTGGCTTGCCCTGTGCGTTGGCAAACGCCTGCTCAAACACAGCCACATCCAGCCACAGCCCATTCGTGCAATTGACCTGAATCCAGTCTGCATCCACCTGCACCATAGAATTTAAATCAGCCCGATCGTTGAAGGCATTTTGCAACTGCCACAACGTCCGGCGTAAGTAGCCCTTGGATTGCGCCGCCGGTTGTTCTTGCCAGAGCAACCCCGCCAGCGATTCGCGGTGATGCGGCCGGTTGGCGTGCAGCAGCAGATAACAGAATAGCTCCTGAACTTTATAAGCGTCAAGCCCGTTCAGCGCTTGCTCCCCACAGCGAACGCAGAATTTCCCAAACAGCGAGACTTGCAACCCATCCATGAGGGAGCCTCCTCAAAAGTCAAAGTGCAGACAATGACCAGACAATGATAATACCCGTCGGGATGCCGGTTCTGTTAACGCGCTTGTTTTGCAGAGCGAAACAAGGGTTTTCCGGCAGTATGGGACGATCCGTAAAAAAGATGATGGCGGTAGTGTGGTGAGGCGGTAGTGGGCAGGTAATATGTAGTTTAGTTGATGAACCATACCATTATAAACGATACGTTAATAATTTTTCCGGTATGGCTTAGAAGGCTTAGCGAAAATTCAGAAAGAAGGCCGCGCCTCAGATTGGTCCAATCTCGCCAGATGATCGACGGATGGTTTGCGCTTGCGCTATTCTGGTTGATCCGAAAGAATCTCTTCCAGGGGGTTATCGCCTTCTTCCACCAGACTTTTGCGGGTTTTGCCGCCCGTTTGCGGGTCTTCTACCAGCCCCATTTCGTAGAGGTGTTCCATGATGCGGGCGGCGCGGGGATAGCCGATGCGCAGTCGGCGCTGCAACATGGAGCTGGAAATGGTGTCTTGTTTTTGGGCGATTTCGATGGCTTGCTCTAGCAGTTGATCGGTTTCGTCCAGCAGGGCGTGTTTGGCGATGAGCGTTTCCCAGGGTGTGGGAATGGGCGCGAAGTCTGGCATGGCGGTGTGCCAATGATTGACGATGCGCTCGATCTCGTTGTCGCTGACAAAAACGCCTTGCACGCGCACGGGTCCGGCGGCGTCGGGCGATTGGAAAAGCATGTCGCCTTTGCCCAGGAGTTGTTCCGCGCCGACGCTGTCTAAAATGACGCGCGAATCTGTGCCGGAGGCGACGGAGAAGGAGAGGCGGGCGGGGAAGTTGGCTTTGATGAGGCCGGTGATGACGTCGGTAGACGGCCGTTGCGTGGCCACAATCAAATGAATCCCGGTCGCGCGGGCCATTTGCGCCAGGCGGCACAGGGTGCGCTCTACATCGCCAGGGTACATGTGCATCAAATCGGCCAATTCGTCGATAAAGACGGCCAGATAGGGCAGCTTTTTGAGTGCTGGGTGGCGGGCGACACGGCCGTTGTAGCCGTTCAGGTTGCGCGCGCCGACCATCGTAAACAGTTCGTAGCGGCGATCCATTTCGGCCGTTAGCCAGCGCAGCACGCCCACGGCCCGGTCTGCTTCCACCTCCACCTTGCCAATCAGGTGCGGCAGGCCATTAAAGCGGATCAATTCCACCTTTTTGGGGTCGATCATGATCAGGTTTAGCCTTTCCGGCGAATTGTTGAACACCAGGCAGGAGACAAAGGCATTGATGCACACCGATTTGCCGGAGCCGGTTGTCCCGGCAATCAGCAAGTGGGGCAAAGTCGCCAGGTCTACAGCCAACGGCACGCCAGAAACATCCTGGCCAAGGGCAACGCCCAGAGGGCTTTTGATCTTGGCAAAAGCGTCGGCCTCCAGGATGGCGCGCAGGCGCACAATGCTAATTTCGGCGTTGGGAACTTCCACGCCCACTACGCCACGGCCGGGAACCGGCGCTTCGATGCGCAGCCGGGTGACGGCCAACGCCAAAGCCAGGTCGCGGCGCAGAGAGGCAATCTGGCCGATGCGGATTTTTTGCTGCTTCAGGTCGCCTTCGGGGCCGACTTTTTCGACATAACCAGGTTCGACGCCAAATTGGGTGATGGCCGGACCGCGCCGGATTTCGGTGACGGTAGCCGGAATCTGGAAGTCGGCCAGGGTTTCTTCGATGATGCGTTTCTTTTCGTCGATTTCGGCCGGGGACATGGCGGCAGGCGCGCCTTCTTCCAGCAGGGTGATGGGCGGGAGGCGTTTGTCGCGGCGCTGCCAATCGACGCCCTCCTCTTGGGAGGCGGAATCGTCGATGATGATGAGGTCGTTGGGGTTGGGCAGGTGAGATTGGGGCAGGGGTACGGCCGTTTCCGGTTCAATTTCTGCCGCTGGTGTGGCTGTGGGTTCCCGCTCTGGCGGGGCAATCTTTTCCGCCCAGCGGCGCAGGGCGATGGCCAGCCGGTTGAGGGTTTCCAGCATGTCGAGCCAACTGTAATTGACCAGAAGCGCGAAGCCCCAGACGAGCAAAATGGCGTAGAGCAGGCTGGTAAGCAAGGGGCCGATGAGTTCTAACAAAGGTTCAGACAACGCCCAGCCGACTAAACCGCCGCCCAATCCACGGTAGGCGTCGGACAGGTTGGAATTGGTGAGCAGGTGGCTGAGAGGCAGGGCGGTGAGCAGCAGCAGTTCCAGGCCAACGATCTGAGAGGCGCGGATGTTGTACGGCCGTTTCACCTTCCGAATGGCGATATGCAGCCCCACAGCCGCCAGAATAAAAAACAGCGGGTATGCCCCCCATCCAAACACCTGGCGCAGCAGGCGTGTCCAGGCTGTCAGCCAGCCCGCTTCCGTCAGGCCGGGCAGCGCCAACAACGTGATCATGGCAAAGGCAAAGAGGACAATGCCGCCGATTTCTACGCGCCAGGGAATGAGGCCGTTAATAAATTTCTCGTCCCAGGTAGGCGGAGGCGGGGGAGGTGGTGAAGGCTCGGTCTTGGGCGAGCGGGTTGTGGGTTTGCGAGTCATTGCGTAGGTGATAGCCGAAAGTCGATAGTTGGTTGTTGGTTGTGAGCCCCTGCAAGTATACAACAAATCAACGCCGGGCGTGAGGGCGGCCTCCTGCCCACGGATCGATTTCCAACTGCCGGCTGACTACGGGTTTTGGGGGACGCTGCGTAAACTGAGGGCAAGCCGTTTGGCACGGCCGTCTACTTGCAGCACGCGGGCGGTTACTTTATCACCAATTTCCACCACATTGCGCGGGTGCAAAAATGCGCCTTCGGCCAGTTCCGAAATGTGGATCAGACCTTCTAATTCCGGCTCCAAGAGGACAAATGCGCCGTAATTGACGATGTTGTTGACGATGCCCTCGACAAGTTGGCCTGGCTGGTAGCGGGATTCGGCCGTTTTCCATGGATCGGGGTAAAGCTGTTTCAGACTAAGGGCAACCCGTTCGTTTTCCTGGTCTACTCCCAGAACCAAGACTTTCACTTCCTCGTCGGGTTTAACCACTTTGCTGGGGTGCGGCACACGGCTCCAGGAAAGTTCCGAGATGTGGATAAGACCTTCGACGCCGCCTAAATCGATAAACGCGCCGAAATCGGTCAGGTTGGTGACTTTGCCGGTGAGGATGTCCCCCGGCATAAGGGTTTCCAGAATACTTTGTCGCTGTTCGGGTTCCACTTGCGCGGCGCGTTCAGACAAAATGAGGCGATTGAGTGGCGGGTTCACTTCGATAATACGCAGAGTAAGAACCTCGCCTACGGACCTTGTCAGAACCTGAAGGCGTTTAGAGGCGACATGAAACTGGGGAAAATCGATCAATTGGGAAGCAGGGATAAAGCCGGGCAGCCCGTGCCACTCCACCAGCAGCCCGCCTTTGTTGTAACCTGTAATGGTGAGGTCTAATTTGCTTTCGGCCTCGTAAGCTTCCTCGGCTAAAAGCCAAGGATCGGTTGTTTCTTGTTGTTTTTCGGCAAGCCAACCGGCACTGACATCTGCCAGATCGTCAATCGTCGGTGGCGGCGACTGGTTCATTTCCGCCGATTCTGCATTGGCTTCTCCATGTTCAAAGAGAGCCGCCCAAAAGGAATCATCACGACGATTGGGTTTCGAATTACCCTGAGAAGATTCAAAATTCATGTTCCATTACTTTGGCGAAATGACGCCCGATAATTGAACGAATGGCGTGGGAATAACATGATGACATAGTACTTTGTTCCTATTCATTACTTAATTAATTATAGGCTTTGCTATTTCTCTGTCAACACAGATGGTTAAATGGTTATAATGAGGCCATTGTAATTATACAGACCTCAAAGGTTTGTTCCTGAGAATTTGGATTATTGGGGTATCAAACGCTTGGGGTCTTGCCCGAGAAACCTGAGCAGTTACAGGCCGTTAAAGATTGAGAGAGGAGTGGGATATGGACGAAGATTTGCGGGCAACGGCCGTTATTCCCCAGCTAACAACGCATTGGTTGGGACGATCCTACCATTATTACGCCACCATCACTTCGACAAACAGCGTATTAAAGGACATGGTGGCCCAGGGGATACCCGCGCCGCCGGCCGGAACCATGCTTTTGGCCGATTATCAGAGCGCCGGCCGTGGCCGGTTGGACCGCAGTTGGGAAGCCGCCCCCGGCACGTCGCTGATGCTTTCGCTGCTGTTTCGTCCGGATTGGCCGGGGCAGCAAGCGCTGTGGCTAACGATGATGGCCAGTCTGGCGGTGACGGAAGCGGCGGCCGGTCTGGTGGCCGGGCAGTTGGGCATTAAATGGCCCAACGATGTGATGCTTTGGCAAGATGGCGAGTGGCGCAAATGGGGCGGGCTGCTTTTGGAAGGTAGTGTGGGGGAAAACGGCCGTCTCCAAACCATCGTCCTGGGTATTGGGCTAAATGTTAACCTGACCGCCGCCCAACTGCCGCAGGGTATCACCCCGGTAAGCAGCCTCTCATTGGCCGCCGGTCGGCCCATTTCGCGTGTGCAGCTGCTGGTGGATTTGCTGGCGCGGTTGGAAACGTACTATGAAGCGGCGCAGGCTGGCCAGACGCCGCAGCCGGCGTGGCAGCAGCGCCTCATCACCCTGGGGCGCACAGTATCCGCCAGTCGTCCTGGCGAGGAGCCGTTGGTAGGCAAGGCTGTGGCTGTGGATGAATGGGGGCAATTGCTGCTGCAAACAGACGACGGCCGTGTCCATACCATTGCCGCCGCCGATGTTTCTTTGCGGTAATCTGGGAAACCAGACGGCCGTCTTCAGTCGAGTCTACCATTGACAATTGTCATAATGTCGGGTAGCCTTTCAGGTAGAACGTGTGGCCTAATTGATACCAGGAGATTGACCATGAGCAATGATTTTAGCAGCTTCAGCGATGATGCGTTTGATGAAAACCCCGATTGGTTGGCTGATGACGATTTCACCTCATCCCAACCGGTGATTGAAGGCGGCGATGACGAGTTTGACCAACTCCGCCGCAAAAGCGCCCGCACCGGCTCCATGCAAGATGAAATGGAAGCCGCCGAACCCGCAACTGAAGCCACGACCAGCAAAGCGTTTGCCTGGAGCAGCTTTACCCCTGGCCAGCGCCTGGTTTTGGCTTTGCTGGTTGTATTGGACATCATTGCCATTGCGTTTGGCGTGATGGTGTTGACCGGCGCTGTGTAATCATTGAATTTTGTACGGCCGTATCCCGGCGGCTGAATGTTTGGTTTTTCAAGTGTCTCGGTGGTCTAAGGCTGCCGTTCACCCGACTTGCAAAATAATTAAAGCCCCGCAGATGATTATCTGGCGGGGCTTTTTATTTTCTCGCGTTATACGGTTCCTCTGGTGCAACCCCTAAAGGTTTTGCTGAATCTACGGTCATTCCCAGAGGTCAAATAAACCCTTGGGGTTTTGGTGCATACCTCCGGCTATTCAGTCGGCTCTACCTTATCCCCGCCGCCAAACGAACAAAGACGCCAGAAAACGGACTGCGCCCGCGACAAACAACGTCTCTACCAGGCCAATGCGTCCGGCAAGCACCGGGCCGCCCAACGAGCCAATCAAGACGGCCGCGTTAAGCGCCAGATTGTACCAGGCCAAATAAGCCGGGCGGCGGTCTTCGGGGATGCGTTCTAACAGGTAATTGGCCTGCGAACCGGAGACCAACCCCCAGGTGATGCCGCCGATGGCTGAAACGACGAGAAAGAGCGTTAGATCGCGGGTAACGGCCGTTAACACCGGATACAAGCTCATCCCTACCACGCCAATCACCAGGATCGCGTGTTGGCTCAGCCGCCGCGACAGGCGGCTTAACTGCGTTGAGGCCAGCAGCACAGTGCCATAAAAAACGGCATTACCCAGGCCAATATCCTGGTCGGTCAGGTGCAAATGGTTTACCCAGTACAGCGGGAATAACGACAGCGGCAGATATTGGGCCAGGTGAAAGAAAAACATGGTCAACAAAATCAGTTGAAAGGCCTGATCGATGCCTTGCGGCTTTTCGCCTTTGGCTCTTGGCCGTCGGTTTAATAAAAAGCGCCAATCGGCAACGGCCGTGCGCATTCCGCCCGACCACACCCGAACCGTACCCGGCCGGGCCAGGTCGCCCACACTTTGCCCGTGGCGAGGGACGTAACTGGATTCGTGCAACGGCCGTATCTGCCACAAGTGGTAGCTGCTAAACACAGCCCCAATCGCGCCGATGGCAAACACCACCTGATACCCCAGCGGAAACGGCAGCGCCTCCAACAGCCAGCCGCACAACAGCGATACGGTGATAAATGTAACCGCCAGCAGCGCGTTGCGGATGCCAGTAACGTGACTGCGCCATTCCAACGGAACTGTGGCGGCGAACATGGCGTTAAATCCCACTGCCAGGGCTGTACCCGGGATGCTCATCAAAAAAACGAGGGCGATCAGGGCGTTGATTTGCCCCTGGGGCAGCAAGAAAATCGGTAAAAATATCCAGACGGCATAAACCAGGCGATGGCCTACCGATGCCCAAAACACCTTGCGGCTGATTGAGCCGCGCTTTTGCAGCCAGCTTCCGGCCGGCAGCGTCACCATCAGACTGACGACGGCTGGGGCGGCGCTGAGCAGCCCCAGCTGCCAGCCGGTGGCTCCCAGGCGCGTGGCATACACGGCCATGAAGGAAATGGCGCTGGCGTTCACCACGCCAAACCAGGCGATGTCCATGTATAAATGAAAGAAATTCCGGCGATGTTCCACCGGAACAGAAATTGCGTGACGGCGAAATGTTATGCTTGCCATAATGTAGAAATCCTCAAATCGTGTTTAAAAACAAAACCCCTAATTATCCTCAAGTTTTGGCGCAGGGCGAAACAGGATGGCTACGGGATGCGGACGTTATGGCTCCGCAGTAGGCTGTCTGGAGGGTGTTCGAAATTTTAGGATGGGGAAGTGGGGATGCGTGTTTCAGGCGATGTGAATGGAGGCACGGCCGTCTGCCAATTCCCAGACCAGTTTGTCGGCGCGCAGGACAAGTTCGCGAACGACATCGTGGGAAGTGCCGGG
Source organism: Chloroflexota bacterium (assembly GCA_017993775.1). GTDB lineage: Bacteria > Chloroflexota > Anaerolineae > Promineifilales > Promineifilaceae > Leptovillus. The sequence continues at coordinate 11,301 of JAGOMA010000025.1, forward strand.
CACAATAACCAGGACATGCCGGCCAGATAGATCTTGCCACTGCCGGCCTTGTTCCACAGTTTGCCAACGGCCGTCTACGGCCATGCGCCGCACCTGGATACGACCGTCGGCGGCAAAGGTACATTCAACGCTTATTGGAGTCATTGGTTGCTCTAGTTTGGCGGGGAGTGTTGCCATGGTTAAGCGGCCAGCCCGCTTATCCACCGAAACACAGCTTACCCTCTCACTCTGCCCGCCACAGCGCGGCTAATTTGCGGTACTTAACCCACTCATAGTACCCCATGTAAAGGCTCAGGCGCAAGCCATGCAGGCCGTCGCGCGCGCCCTTCAGGGTTACAAAGCGCCACCAAAACTGCCGCCACGGCTGCAAAACGTAATTTTGCGGTTTGGGGCGCACGCCGTTTTGTCGCAAAATGCCTGCGTCGTAGTCGGTATACGCTTGCTGTTTGGCGCGGAAGTGCGCCAGATCGCGGTAGTTGTAATGGATGAGCGGGTTTTCCAGATGGCCGATGGAACCATCCACTACTGCAAGTTCGTGGACGGGGCGTTCGTAGTGGACACGGCCGTGTTTAAATAAGCGCAGTTGATAATCCGGAAACCAGCCTGCCCCCAGGGTCAGTTTGCCAAAGAGATAGTTGTGGCGTGGCGCATACCAGCCCATTTCCGGCCGTTCGGCCACCACGCGCCGGATTTCGGCGGCCAGTTCCGGCGTGCCGCGCTCATCGGCATCTACAAAAAAGACCCAATCGGTTTGCACATACGTCAGGGCGGCGTTGCGCTGTTGGGCGTAATTCTGAAAAACGCTTTGCGCCGTTTCCGCGCCGGCAGCTTGGGCCAGCGCCACCGTTTCATCCTGGCTGAACGAGTCGAAGACAACCACCCGATCGGCCCACTGCAGGCTCTCGATGCAGGCTTGCATATGCGCCGCTTCGTTGTAGGTGAGGATAACGGCCGTAATCTCCGGTCTGTTGGGCAAGTTTGGGGAAGGGAAGGGGTTAGTCGCCGTCATGGTCGAAGCGGACGGCCGTGGGACCGGAATGGTTGGTCCAGATGTGGATGACTTCTTCATACGCTTGTTTCAGGTGTGGGTCGGTGGTTTTGGCTGCTTTTTGGCGCATGCCCATTTTTACCAGGCGGGTCGCCAGCGCTTTGCGCCAACGGCCGTGGTGCGAAGCGTATAACTGCGCCCGGCTGCGCCACAAATTGATGATCGATTGTGCGGGCACTTGTTTGGTGCTTTCGCCGCCAAAGTGGACGATTTCTGCCGCCGGAACGGCGTAGATGTCCCAACCGCCTTCACGGATGCGCCAGCTCCAGTCGATTTCTTCGCAGTACATGTGGTAGTTTTCGTCGAAGCCGCCGGTGGCGGTGGCTACGCTGGCGCGCACCATCATCGACGCGCCCAACGGGTGGTCGATGGTGAAGGGTTTGTGGTTGGGGCGGAAGAGTTGGCGGCTGTAACGGCCGTTCAGTCGGCTGTCGTACAGGCGGCTGGGCATGGGGAATAAATCAAACGTGAGCTGGGTAATGCCGGGGAAATAAAAGGCGCTGTGCTGGAAACGGCCGTCGCGATACACCAATCGCGCCCCGGCCATGCCGGCATTCGGCCGTTCATCCAAACATTGCACCAGGTGTGACAATGCGCCCTGGCGCAGCATCGTGTCGGGGTTCAGCAAAAAATAATAGCGCGGTTCCAACGGTGCGGCGTCGGCCATGCCCTGGTTGTTGGCGGCGCCAAAGCCCACATTATGGTCATTGGCAATCAGATGAATCTGCGGAAAAAGGCTTTGCAGCAGTTCAACCGTGCCGTCGGTGGAGTTATTATCAACCACCCAAACTTCAGCTCGCAGCCGGGTGCGCACAATTTCTTTATGCACCGAGCGCAAACAATCGACCAGATAGTCGCGTACGTTCCAGCTAACGATGATGATGGCCACGTCTAGCATGCGTTTGGGCTTCTCTTGGCGTTCAGAACGCCGTTGGTCATGGTTAGCGCGTTCATTCTTCGGCGAATACTCCAGCGGTAATCATGTCGCGGATGGGGGTGTATTGATCGTTGCTTGCCGGTTCCAGGCCGCGCCAATCGTAAAAATCGCTGGCGCAAACAGATGTGGCGCACGCTTCTGATGTGGCAAATGTTTGCAGTTCGGCGATGACCTGCCGGGCCAGCGCCAGCGGAAAATCACGGCCGAAAGCTGCTGTTTCGTTGGGTATTTGTGGGGTCAGGGCCACAATGCGCGTCTGGTTATAAATCTCCGGTTGAATATCGAAAATACCGGCGCGCGCATCGCGTAAACGGTAACCGCCAAATTCTGGTTCGGCAATGACCAGCACATAACCGATGGGGCTGCGTTCAGGGGCAATGCCTAACTGCCGCCAGATTTCGGCGGCGTCTACGCCGTATTGCCACAGGCGTTCTTCGTAGGGCAAGATGGGCGGCGTGTAGGTGCCAACGGCGAAATCTACCTCGCCATCAAACACGGCCAGCATGGCGCTGTTGTCGCCGGGCACTTCAATCATTTCGGCGATTTGGACGCCGGCGTTTTGCAGCATGGTTTCGACGGCTTTGGCGTTGGGCAGGCTGTCGGCGTTGGGCACAGCGCCTCGTTTGCCGGCCAGATCGGCCAGGGTGAGGATGCCGCTGTCGCGCCGGGCGACGATCATGCCTGCCTGCCAGCTGAGGCCGTCGGGGTGAACGGCGATGTTGCCGGGTTGGACGCCGCACTGGGTATTGGCCTGTACGATGCCTAAAGGCGACAAGACGCCGATGGTGTCGGCAGGGGCGGCGCACATCAGTTCGATGAGGGCTTCTTCGCTGTCGGCGACGCCCACCACAAATTCCAGGCCGGTGGCTTCAGCCAGGGCGTCGGCCAATACCTGCCCACGGGTCATGATGACGGCCGTGCTGCTGGCCGGCGAAAAGAGTAATTGCACGGGGCGTTGTTCTGTGCCCAGGGGTGATTTGGTTACTTCGATGGGGATTTCTTGCACAACTTCGGTGGTGACAAGGCGGGTGACTTCGATTTGAATTGGGGCAGGGGTGGGAACGGCCGTTCCTACCGTTTGACTTGCCGGTGTGTTTTCAACCAGGCGAGTAACTTCTACTTCTAATACCTGGGGCTGACAGGCTGCCAGAATTATAAGGAGCAGTCCAGCCCCTATCCACCATCGTATCGCCATCAAATCGCTTTCCCGTCCTTGCTTTAGGCGGCTAAAGCCGCACAACCCAGGTATATATATTTCTGAGCGAATTTTAGTTTACCTTGACGGCCGTTCGCCTGCCACCGATGCTAACCTGCTGCTTAGATGATATTAAGGGAAGTGAGTTTGCGGGAGGGGGAAGGCGTGATGCGTGAAGCGTGACGCCCAAAGAGTCACGCTTTACGCATCATCCAGGCGTTGAGCGAGAGGGAGCTACTTGTCTGGCTTCATGGGGATTTCGCGCGGGTCGCAGGTGGGCATGTTGGCGGCGTCGGGAATATCCACCAGGATGGCCTGCGGGTCTACGCGATTGTTGAATTCGGTGATGGCGACATCTTCGTGAATGAGGCCGGCCCACACGGGCTGTGGGTTGCGGTTGCCAAACACATCTACCAGCCGGATGCCGCCAGTGACGACAGCGCGCGCGCCGGGCATGAGGTAGGTGTAATCGCCAATTTGTTCCAGATCGTCGGGGCCGCCAACGGCCCAGCGGTAGGGGTAGTTGCTCAGTTCGTTTTCGTAGCCGATGGCGGCGCGCCAGGCGCCGGATTCGGTGTGCCAGCCGAGGGTGTTGTAGTTCCAGTCGGAGTCGTAGACGGTTCCGGGGGTGGGGCCGGTGGTGCGGATGGGGGTGTTGCCGTAGTTTTCGATGGTCATGGTGAAGTAGAGGGTGTCGCAAATGGCCACGGCCGTTGTGTTAAAGCGCAGCGTCTCCCCAGAAGGTGGGGCAAAGATGTCGGCGCGGGGCACGCCGCCATAAGCGATGGTCAGATCGTTGGCGACGCGCACTTTTTGCCCTTCGGCGTCTTCGGCGATGGCGACGATGGGGTATGGGCCATCGGCGGGCGGCGTTTCGCCATTGTCCACGCCGCCTTCGTAGTCATAGATGTGGCGGCCGGGCATGCCTGCCGGTATGTCGCGCTCCAGTTCAGCGATGGGCAGTTCCAGGCCATCGGGCGTGAGTAAAAAGACGCGCACGGTGGCTTCTTTGGTCTGGTAAAACTGAATCTGGATACGGTCGTCGATGCCGTCGCGGTTGGGGGTGAAGGTGGCGCGGTCGAGGGAAAAATCGCGCAGTTCGGGCAGGGCGGCATCGGCGTCGGCGATGGTGATCTGGCCTTGTTGGGTTTCGGTACGGCCGTTTTTATCGGTTGCCTCAATTGTCCAGGTGTAGGTTCCGTTTTGCAGCAGGCGAGCAAGCACCTCGCCGGTAACGGTCTCGTCGGGCAGGGTATATCCATCCACCACGCCGCTGAATAGAACGTTGTATTCGCCTGCGCCGCGCTCTTTGTCTTGGCGAAAATAAAAGCGGTCGCCGGTCTGATTTTCTAAATAGATGGAGACGGTGGCGTTGTCGGACAATTCGTACTGGATGCGAGTGGCGTCCGTGTTGCCATCGGCGTTGGGGGTGATGGTGTCATGCTGCACGCTGACGTTGCGCAGCAGGCTGCTGTCGCCATTAAGCAAGCGCCAACCGATGGCTACGGCCGTTAGCACCACAATCAGGGCAATGAAGCCCACAATAAATGGGAAATTTTTATTTTCACGCATAGTGGGGCAAGTTTACCAAAGCCGCCCATGCCGGGCGAGGGGCGATCCACCGACGAATGGCCTATGGGATGGGTGACCGGGAGAGGAGGAGATTGGAGCACAATCTCCTCCTCTCCAATCTCCAGTTATTAACGGCCGTACACAGCGATCATCACCTGCGGGGTGATGAAGGCTTCCACGAAGGCGGCCAGCAGGAGTATAGGCAGCACCAGGCCGATAAAAATGCGGGTGAATTCAGCGGCGGTGGTGATGAAAGCTTCGCTGAGGGTGCTGTTGGGCGGCGGCGCGATGACCGTGAGGTGCCAACGCAGGGCGGCGGCGGCGGCCAGCATGATGGCGGGCAGCTCGAAAATGGCGTGGGGCAAAACGGTGGCGGCGATAAACAAGAGGGGGTTTTCGCCAGCCAGAAACATTTGCCCGGCGGCGAAACCGACGATGACCCAGGGCGCTATAAAGACAAGAATGCCTAAAACGCCGAAAGTGAATGTTCCTAGCAGGGCCAGCAGGAGCAGAACACGCACGTTTTGGAAGAAAATGGCTAGTGGCAGCCCTCGGGCGACAATTTGTAACTGGTCGAGGTTGGCGGCAATTTGGGCGCCGGTGAATTGGGCGAGCATGTCAGGGGGGAGGCGGTAGATAAAGGCCAGAGTGACGCCCATGCCCAGCGATCCCAGTAAGGCCACGCTCAGTGTAACAATAGGACGGCCTAATTGCGGGACAATGGCCAGGGTTTGCCGGTACCAGCGGAAGGGGTTGGGGTAACGGCCGTTATTTTGCCGCCGCCCGCTCATCACCGCCCAAAACTCGGCTGCGATCCAGCCCAGGCGGATGTCGTCGAGTTCGCGGCCCATGAGTTCTTCACGTTTGAAGAGGTGGAGACCCATGCGGACCAGGACAACGGCCGTGATCGTCAGCGCCAAAATGAGCCACCACAAACCAACATGGTTGCCCCAAAACAGCGCCGCCGCCTCGCCCTGAATCAACAAAGCCATCGGCACAATGATAAAACTGGCCAGCAGGTTGGCCGCGCGCACGCTGGTTGTCTGGCTGGAAATAACTACGGCCGCCGACACCATAATCACGCCCTGCACCGTGGTCAGCAGGACTGTCTGGCTTAATAACTGCCAGGTGGGCAGCCAGCCGACGTTGAAATACAGCCCGACCATATAAACCGTCATGCCCAGGTAGGCCGCCAGCAGCGGTGGAACCAACACAGCCACCATTTTGCCCAGATAAAGCTGCGCGTCGGTGAGAGGCGTTGCCAGCAGCGGCTCCAGGCTCTTCCGTTCCTTTTCACCAACAAAGGTTTCCAAGGCAATGATCAGCGAAAACGACATGGGGAAAAAGCCCACCACCAACAGTAGAAAGGGGATGAGCTGCGTGGCGATAATTTGCGCGCCGTAGTTGGATACAAACGCCATCATGCGGCCGGCGGCAAAGTTCATCAGCGCCGGAAAAAAGACAGTTAGCAAGATGATGGGTGTCATGATCCGCCAATCGCGGAAGGAATCTTTGATTTCGCGGCGGGCAACAACAGCGGCCATGCGCCAATCCTGGCGGTTAAGGGAGATTGGTTTAAGGGAGATTGCAGTCATAGGAACCTCGTAATATGAGTTAGTTGTTGGCGCCGGATTGTTCTTCATCGGCTTCGGCGACGACGCGCAGGTAAACTTCTTCCAGGCTTTGGCTGACTTCGTGCAAGGCGATGATGCCCAGGCCCAGTTCACCCAGGCGGCGCACTAAAATGGGATTGTCCTGTTCCGGGTTAGGGGTGCGGTAGCGGATGGTATTTTCGGTGATGGATTCTACCGTTACCAGATTGTCTAACTCTTTGACCTGGCCGTTCAGGTGATGATCGACGCGCACTTCAAGCTGAGGGTGGCCTAGAAGCTGTTGTTTTAGTTCGGAGGGGCTGCCTTTGGCGACGACGGATCCTTTCTTGATGATGGCGATGCGGTCGGCTAGCGTTTCGGCTTCGGACAGGTTGTGGGTGCAGAGGATGATGGTGCGCTGGTCGTCGCGCATTTCTTTGATGGTGTCGCGCACGAGTTTGGCGCTGTGGGGGTCCATGGCTGAGGTGGGTTCGTCTAGCAGGAGGACGGTGGGTTTGTGGAGCATGGCGCGGATGAGGCCGACTTTTTGGCGCATGCCTTTGGAGTATTGGCCGAGGCGGCGCTGGTGGGCGTCGGCCATGTCGAAGCGTTCGAATAGGGCCAGCCCGCGTTCGCGTATGGCGCTGTCGGTTATGCCGTAGAGACGGCCGTAAAACAACAAATACTCAATGCCGGTCATGCGCAGGTAAAGGCCGGGCTGCTCGGTGAGTACGCCAATGGATTGGCGGACTTGGGCGGGCTGTGTCACAACGTCGTAGCCGTTTACTTCCGCGCGGCCGGTGGTGGGGCGAAGTATGGAGCTTAACATGCGCACGGTAGTGGTTTTGCCGGCCCCGTTTGGCCCTAACAGCGCCAGTAGTTCACCGGCGCCTACGTTCAGGTTGAGATCACGAACGGCCGTAAACGAGTCGAACGATTTGCCGAGATTCTGGGTCAATATCATGGTTGCTCTCCAATGCTGTTTGCTTGTTGATTAAAACACCACTCGTGAAAAAGTTGTGACAGAATAAGGGTGAAATACGGGTTGATTCTTGCCAACGGGAAACCACTCCCCGCGAATATAAATCATCAACAGCCAATATAGGGTATCCGTTTGCCAGTTGCGGCACAATAGGAAGTAGGGTGGTGGCCACCAACGGGTGGCCGCTGGCTAAAAATACCCGACGCTTGCTGCAATTTAAGAAAATAGCTGGGGAACCACCGTTTTCTTTGGCAAGACCCCAAGGGTTTGATACCCCAGTAATCCAAATTTCCAGGAGCAAACCCTTGGGGTCTATTTATAAGTTTAGAAACTAAAAAAGCGTTGCTTTTGGAAGTACCTCAAGGTTTCGCTGCCCGGTAGTGGCGGATAATTATCCAGACAGCCATGCCGAGGGCAATCAGCAGAGAGAGGAAAGTGGCAATGGCCATATTAAGTTGGACGAAGCCCAGGTTTACCATGCGGCTGTCCAGGCGCACCAGTTCCAGCAAGATGCGTCCGGTGGCATAAAAGATGAAATACAGCGCCATGACATCGCCGATCAACATCTTGTGGTCGTAGCGGCGGATGAGCGTGTAGAGAATAAAAAATGTCAGCAAGCTCCACAGGGATTCATAGAGGAAGGCAGGGTGGAAGCGCGTAAATTGGCTGTAATCTGGCAAGCGGTAAATGGGGTCGATAGTGACGGCCCAGGGCAGATTGGTGGGACGGCCGTATAGCTCCTGGTTGAAAAAGTTACCCCAACGACCAAATACCTGCCCCAACGCCAACCCCACAACAGCCAGATCAGCCCAGCCCAGCAGAGGGATGCGCGCTCGGCGGGAATAAATGGCCAGACCAATCAGGCCGCCCAAAATGCCGCCATAGATGCCCAGACCGCCATTACGTAAGTTGATGAGCTGGTAGGGATTGCGGAAATAGTCGATGGGTGAGTTGATGCCGAAGGCGGCCATGCTGGGCGAAGGCGTGAGCACATGGTACAGCCGCGCTCCAATCACGCCCAAAATAAGGCACCAGATTAAACCGTTCCAGACATGGTCGGGGTTCCAGATGCGCCAGGGCGTATCTGACAGCCAGCTCTTTTTCAGGTCAGTCTGGTCGTTGAGTTTGGCCTGGACAATTTCGACGCCGGCCGTGTTCAGCGTGGTGTTGCGGGGATTAAAGCCCCAAATTAGCAGCAAGTCGCCCAGGGTATTAAGTTTGTTTTTGCTGAGAATCTGGTGGATTTCTTCGGGCAGCGCCAGGTCTGCGAGCGACCGGGCGCGGATGGTGGTGGGGACATGCTCTTGGAAAACGGCCGTGCCCCTCTTCAGCGCCAGGTCTGCCACCACAAAAGCGCCGAGGGCGATGCCGCCGACGATACAAATGCCATACCAATACACATCGAACCCGCCGCCGAAGGAAAAAGCGACACGATTGGGGGTAACGGCCGTGGCCAAGTGGTAACCATACAATCCGGCCAAAACTGCCAGCCAGACCCCAATCACATACCAATACCAACTCGCCCGGCGCATACGCGCCCAAAGGCCACTGCCTGCGCCCAAAGATTTATTCTTCATGAGCAGACTCACGGTAGTATTGATACCAGACGTGGTACATCCGCTGGCCCACCGTCACATACGTAAACACAGCCAGAATCCCTACGGCCACACCAGGGTAATTTAAAATCAAAAAGACCAACATCAGCACATAACGTTCCACCCGGCTCATAATGCCCACCTTGGCCGACATATGCAGCGATTCTGCCTTGGAACGGGTATAACTCACCATCAACGAACCGGTAATGGCCACATAAGCCAGGCCTAACATCAACACGTCGTCTGTCTGCACATAGTAATAAATAAAGCCGCCAAACAAAATGATCTCTGCCAACCGGTCTAGCGTAGAGTCTAAAAATGCCCCAAACCCACCCTGCTTTCGCCCCAGTTTGCGCGCCAGAGCGCCATCCAGCGCATCAAGCGGCGCCAGGAAAATCATGGCAATCCCGGCCCAACGCATTTCGCCAATGGCTATCAAATAGGCCAGGAAAAAATGGGAAAGCATCCCCATTACCGTTAACGTATCCGGTGAAAGGTGATATTTGGCTAAAAAGGTCACGATAGGATCGATGACGACGGCCGTTTTACCCCTTAAAGTGTCAGTCAACGTATGTTTCTCTGGCTTGCTAGTTTCTGATTCCGTTTGTTTCATAATTTCTCGCTCTTACATCTTCCCAATCATAATTTCAAGGTAACTATACAGACCCTAAGGGTTTGCCCTAAAGAAGATAGGGACCGTACACCCTTAGGGTCTCTTTCTATAGAAACCTGAACAGATACATTTCAAGACTCTAAAACAGTCACGGCATATCGTCTACCACTCCAAATTTGGGCGATGCTACCGAATCCCCTAAGCGCTGTCAAGAAATACTCTACGCCCGGTTCCAAAGCCTCATGAACTTCAGGTGGTAGACCACCTACCAGATGACTTTCGTCATAAGCAATCATGCAATCTGTCACTGTCTGGGAGTCCTTACACCAGCATACAATAACGCCGGAATTGGCCGCAATTATACCCATGATATAACCACAAACCGCTTCCGCGATAAAAATTCGGCCCAAGATCAGCCATATTGTTTAGAATTAAGTTACTAACCACACCAGATGCTTCGCTTCGTGTTGCAGTGTGGCACCACGATGGGTTGTGTATGAAGGAGAATCGTTATGACCAAACAAATGATCACCTTAGATGGCAACGAGGCTGCAGCCCGTGTAGCCCACAAAGTCAATGAAGTCATTGCCATCTACCCTATTACCCCTTCTTCCCCCATGGGGGAATTTGCTGACCAATGGTCGGCCGAAGGACAAACCAATATCTGGGGTTCTGTCCCCATGGTGGTGGAAATGCAAGCAGAAGGCGGCGCGGCCGGGGCAGTACACGGCGCGTTGCAGGCTGGAGCCTTAACCACAACCTTCACGGCCTCTCAAGGCCTGCTGCTCATGATCCCCAACATGTACAAGATCGCCGGCGAATTGACCTCCACCGTCTTTCACATTGCAGCCCGTTCCTTAGCCGCTCAAGCCCTCTCGATCTTTGGCGATCACTCAGATGTGATGGCGGCGCGCAATACAGGGTGGGCGCTGCTGGCTTCCAACTCGGTTCAAGAAGTCCATGATTTTGCCCTGATTGCCTCAGCCGCCACTTTGGAAACGCGTATCCCCTTCCTGCACTTCTTCGATGGGTTCCGCACATCGCATGAACTCAATAAAATCGAATTGATAGAAGAAGAAGTCATGCGCGCCATGATCAACGACGAACTGGTTCGCGCGCACCGCGACCGCGGGCTTACCCCCGACCATCCGGTATTGCGCGGCACGGCGCAAAACCCAGACGTTTATTTCCAGGCCCGGGAAAGTGTCAATCCGTTCTACCTGGCTGCTCCGGAAATTGTGCAGCAAGCGATGGATAAATTTGCCGCCCTTACCGGACGGCAGTACAAATTATTTGAATATGCCGGCGCGCCGGATGCGGAGCGTGTGATTGTATTGATGGGTTCTGGCGCGGCAACGGCGCAAGAAACAGCCGAATACCTGGCCGCCCAAGGTGAAAAAGTAGGCGTTGTCAAGGTCCGCTTATATCGGCCATTTGCCATGTCTGCATTTTTGCAAGCACTGCCGCCAACCGTCAAAGCTATCGGCGTACTGGATCGCACCAAAGAACCCGGCTCAACCGGTGAACCGCTGTATCTGGATGTTGTTTCGGCCGTTGCCGAAGCCATGGCCACCGGCGAAGCCCCATTTGCCACCTTCCCGCGCATCATTGGCGGGCGATACGGCCTCTCCTCCAAAGAATTTACCCCGGGCATGATCAAGGCTGTCTTCGACGAATTGCAGCAGCCCAAACCCCGCAACGGTTTCACCATTGGCATCAACGACGACGTAACCCATACCAGTCTGGACTGGGACAAAACCTTCGACATCGAACCCGACGACGTGGTACGCGCCGTTTTCTACGGCCTGGGGTCGGATGGAACCGTGGGCGCGAATAAAAACTCCATCAAGATTATCGGTGAGGATACCGATAATTATGCCCAGGGTTACTTTGTTTACGATTCCAAAAAAGCAGGCTCGGTCACAACATCCCATTTGCGCTTTGGCCCACGGCCGATCAACGCCACGTATCTGATCCATTCGGCTAGCTTTGTGGCCTGCCATCAATTTAGCTTCCTCGAGCGCTATGACGTGCTGCGTTTGGCGAAACGAGGGGCCACTTTCCTCTTAAACTCACCCTATGGTCCTGATGAAGTATGGGATAAACTGCCCCGCTCCATGCAGGAAACCATCATCGAGAAAAAGCTGAGATTTTTTGTGGTAGATGGCTTCAGCGTAGCCAAAGAAACGGGCATGGGCAACCGCATCAACACCATTATGCAGACCTGTTTCTTCGCTATTAGCGATGTGCTGCCCACCGATGAAGCCATCGGGGCTATTAAATATGCCATCAAGAAAACCTACAGCAAGCGCGGGGAAGCCGTGGTGAATGCAAACTTCCACGCGGTAGATAGTGCGCTGGCGCATATGTATCAGGTGAAAGTGCCGGCTGAGGCGACAAGCGAGTTTGAACGGCCGCCTATCGTGCCGGAATTTGCGCCCGAATTTATCCAATCCGTAACGGCTCGAATAATTGAAGGCCTGGGCGATGACCTGCCGGTGAGCGCCATGCCGTTAGATGGGACGTATCCGACGGGCACGACCAAGTGGGAAAAACGCAACATCACCACCGAAATTCCGGTTTGGGATCCGGATATTTGCATCCAATGTGGCAAATGTTCGATGGTATGCCCGCATGGCGTTATCCGCATGAAGGTTTACGATCCGAAATATCTGGCCGATGCGCCGGCGACATTTAAATCGACGCCAGCCCGGTATAAAGAATTCAAGGATGACTTATTTACCTTACAGGTAGCGCCTGAGGATTGCACCGGTTGTACGCTGTGCGTAGAAGTATGCCCGGTGAAAAACAAGCAGCAGCCGAAATTTAAGGCGATTAACATGGCGCCCCAGATTCCGCTGCGCGAGCCTGAACGAGAGAATTGGGAATTTTTCCTCAACCTGCCGCAAGTGGATCGCACCAGCATCCCGCTGAGTCAGGTCAAGTATTCGCAATTGTTGGAGCCGTTGTTTGAGTTTTCTGGGGCGTGCGCCGGCTGTGGCGAAACACCTTACCTGAAGCTGATGACGCAGTTGTTTGGCGACCGGGCGGTGGTGGCGAACGCGACTGGATGTTCTTCCATTTATGGTGGGAATTTGCCGACGACGCCATGGACGCAGAACAGCGACGGCCGTGGCCCATCCTGGTCCAATTCCTTGTTTGAAGACAACGCCGAGTTTGGTTTTGGGATGCGCGTCGCCCTCGACCAACGCATCGAAGCAGCCACCTTCGCTCTGCGCAAACACCGCGAAGTGGTAGGCATCGAACTGGCCGATTCCATTCTGTTCGCCGAACAAATCGACGAAGAACAGATTAACCTGCAACGGGCGCGCATTGTTAATCTGCAAGCGCGTTTGGCAGCATTGTTAGGCGAAATCGCCGAAGGTGATGTTAAAGCCGAGTTGGAAAATCTGTTAAACATGGCCGAAGTCTTCGTTAAGAAGAGCGTCTGGATTATCGGTGGTGATGGCTGGGCGTACGACATCGGTTATGGTGGTCTGGACCATGTGTTGGCTTCCGGGCGCAATGTGAATGTTTTGGTGTTGGATACGGAAGTCTATTCCAACACAGGCGGTCAAATGTCGAAAGCCACGCCGCGCGCGGCCGTCGCCAAGTTTGCCGCCGCCGGTAAGCCCATGCCGAAGAAAGACCTGGGTATGTTGGCCATGAGTTACGGCAATATCTATGTGGCGCGGGTGGCCATGGGCGCAAACGACGCACAAACCATTCGGGCTTTCATTGAAGCCGAAGCGTATGATGGCCCGTCTCTGATTTTGGCCTACAGCCACTGTGTGGCGCATGGGTATGACCTGAAATATGGCCTGGACCAGCAAAAGGCTGCTGTGGATTCCGCCCATTGGCCGTTGTTCCGCTTCAACCCGGACATGAGCGTCGAAGGCAAAAATCCGTTCAGCCTGGATTCGCGCGCACCGAAGATTTCTTTGGACAAATATATTTACCGTGAAGGACGTTACCAGATGTTGACGCAAAGCCATCCTGAGCGGGCAGCGAAGCTGCTTGAACTGGCTCAAGGTGATGTGGAAGCACGCTGGGAAAAGTATTCGCAGTTGGCCAAAGACACCAGCGGCGATGGGAAAAGCTAATAAATCTGTGAATTGGCAATGAAGATAGGTGAAGGGGAAACGGCCGTTTCCCTTTCACCGCCCCATTTTCATGCTCAATTATCTCAAGGAGACACAACATGGACCTGACTACGACCTATCTTGGCATGAAGCTCAAAAACCCACTGGTGCCCTCATCCTCGCCGCTCATGCGCAGCCTCGACAACTTGCGGTGGATGGAAGACGCCGGCGCGTCGGCCGTCGTTTTACATTCGCTCTTCGAAGAACAAATCACCATGGAAAGCCACACCCTAAACCATTACCTGACTCAAGGCGTGGAAAGCTTTCCTGAAGCACTGTCTTATTTCCCAGAGGCTTCGGAATACAAAACCGGCCCGGTGGAATACCTGGAGCACATCCAAAAAGCCAAAACAAGCCTGGGCATCCCGGTTATCGCCAGCCTGAATGGCGTGTCCACCGGCGGCTGGGTCAACTATGCCCGCCAAATCCAGGAAGCCGGCGCTGACGCCCTCGAATTAAATGTCTACTACATCCCCACCGACCCCAACCTGACGGGCAGCGAAGTAGAGCAAATCTACCTGGATGTCTTAAAAGACGTCAAATCGGCCATCAACATTCCGGTGACCATGAAGCTAAATCCGTATTTCAGCGCCCTGGCCAACACGGCCCGGCGGCTGGCTGACGGCGGCGCCGATGGCCTGGTTCTGTTCAACCGCTTCTACCAACCCGACCTGGACCTGGAAACGCTGGAAGTTGTGCCTAATCTCAAACTCAGCACCTCCACTGAACTGCGCCTGCCCTTGCGTTGGATCGCCATTTTGTACGGCCGTGTCAACGCAGACCTGGCGCTGACGACTGGCGTGCATACGGTAAGTGATGTGCTCAAAGCCGTAGCCGCCGGCGCAGACATTACCATGATGGCCTCCGAACTGCTGCGCAATGGCATCAACCGTCTGAAAGTGTTGTCGTTGGGCATGGAAGAATGGCTTATCGAAAACGAATATGAATCGTTGTCGCAGCTAAAAGGCAGCCTGAGCCAGATTAACTGCGCTGAACCGGCCGCTTTTGAACGCGCCAACTACATGCGGGTACTCAGCTCTTACGCGCCGGATTACCCCTGGCGCATGGAAGCTCCCACCGGCGACTAATTGTTACCGCCAAATTGAGATGATGTTGACACAGGCTCCTCAACCCAGAGGAGCCTGTTTTTTTTGCCGCCGTACTCAGGCATAGGCTGTTCTGTAGGCGGCGGCCCATATGGCCAGGGCATGCGGTATAATGTGGGTCTTTCAGCACAACGAATAGCAAGGCGAGGCAAGGCATGAAGGAACAGCGATTGGAAACAAATGATGCGCCGCAGGTGGTGGTGACGGCTTGCAGCGGTAAATTGGTGGTGGGGAGCTGGCGAGAAACGGCCGTTTCCGCCCAAAGCGATGCCGTCACCATCGAACAAACCGCCCCGGACACGGTGCAAATGACGGCCGTTGGCGACCTCTACCTGGCTGTGCCGCAAAACGCCAGCCTCACGCTCGGAACCCTCGGCGGCAGCCTGACCATCAAACATATTAGCGGCGGCATCACCATCGACAATGTCGCTGGCAGCGTGACGCTGCGCAACGTGGACGCCATCACCATCAGCCACGCCGCGCAGGCGGTGCAAGGCGATAATATCAACGGCCTGCTCGTCGTGGAAGAAGCCGGGGGCGCGGTTGATTTGCGCAGCGTCAGTGGCGTGCAAATCAATCACGCTTTGGCCGATGTGACCCTGCAATTTGTGACCGGCCACGTTACCCTGGGGCAGGTTGCCGGCAAATTGGATGTCCGCACGGTAAATGGCGATGTGGCTGTCGCACAGGTTGGGGGCGATGTCATTTTGGCGAATTTGGGCGGTCAGGTGCAACTGCCGGCAGCGGCGCAGTCTGTGTGGCTGGCAGGTAGTTTGGCCTCCGGAGCGCATCATCTGGCGGCGGCCAATGTGTATGTGTATTGGCCGCCCGACGCGCCTCTTAATCTGACGGCGCGCGGTGTTTTGGTGGAGCATGATTTGCCGCTGGAGAATGAAGCCGCAGCGGTGGAGAATGGTCACACTGCGCTGACCGGACACATTGAAGAAGGGAAGGTGGATTTGTTTGTGCAGGCGGCGCAGCGGGCGGCGTTTAAGACGCTTACCGGCAGCGCGCCGCAGTTCAGCGAAGCCGACTTCCAGTTTACACGGCCGTCTGCCCGCGAAGATCAGGCTGATCTGGTTACGGCCGTGCGCGCAGTTTTTGCCGAACTTGCCGCCGAACTGCCGCCGACCACTCTGGCGCAGTTGGCGGCGGTGCGGCTGGAGGAACGGGTGATAACGGCCGTTACCGCCGCCCCACCCACCCCGCCCGCTGAACCACAGGCCTCCCCATCCACCGTTACCGATGAGCAGCGCCACATCTTGCAACTGCTTAAAGATGGCCTGCTGTCTGTGGCCCAGGCTCAACTGCTTTTGGGAGCGTTATGAAAGTAAAAATTTGTGGCATTACCAATTTGGCCGACGCGCAAACGGCCGTTTCCGCCGGCGCCGACTACCTGGGATTTATCTTTTTCCCGCCGAGCAAACGAGCGATTGAAGTGGCGGCGGCCCGGCGCATCGTGGCAGAGCTGCGCGCCGCGCCGCAGTGCCCGCTGTTGGTGGGCGTGTTTGTGAACGAGACAGCGCAGAAAATGGCCGAGGTGTTGGCGACCTGCCAGCTAGATTTCGCCCAATTGAGCGGCGAAGAAGTGCCCGCGCTGGTCGGTGATGCGAACTCGCCGGTGTACGGCCGGGCCTACAAAGCCTTGCGCCCGGCCTCTTTTGCCGAAGCTGAAGCCGAAGCCGAATGGTATTTGCCGCCGGAGTACGAAACCGAATTTGGCCGCCAGCAGGGCGAACACATGCCGCCGGGTTTGCTGCTAGACACTTATCACCCGACGCTGCGCGGGGGAACGGGGGCAACGGGGGATTGGTCGGCGGCGGCCGCGCTGGCTGGTCAGATTCCCGGGCTGATGCTGGCCGGTGGGTTGACGGTGGCGAATGTAGCTGAGGCTGTGCGTCGCGTACGGCCGTTTGCCGTGGATGTGGCCAGTGGCGTCGAAGCTGCCCCCGGCCGCAAAGACGCCCATCTGGTGCGCGAGTTTATTCGCCTGGCGAAGCAAGCTTCGGCATTGCCTAAATAATGATGTGGCGCAGATTGGTCCAATCTAAAAAAACGGGAAGCGTTCGCGTTTTTTTACGCCTGCGGTTCGCCGTTCTCTGAGCGACAAATGAGGTTTAGCGTGCCGCTGCTTGACGCCAATGAAGGCGGCTTATACACTGCCCCACAATGGATGTAGAAACTGCGAATCAGGCTGGGCCGGAATTGGAAACGGCCGTGTCCGCCAAACGTGCGCCAACCCGATTTTTGATAGGGCTGGTGGTATTAACGGCCGTTATTTTTGCCCTCGCCCGCTTCACCACTGGGCCTGTCCACGATCGGTTTCAAACCTTCACCACCATTTTCCTGGGCATTTTCATCGAGGCTGTCCCGTTCCTGCTTGCCGGGTCCATCGTTTCCGGTCTCATCGAAATTTTTATTGACCGTGATTTGTTGGCCCGATGGGTGCCGCGCCGCGCCGCCGCCGCCGCCCTGACCGGCGCGCTGATGGGTTTTGCGTTTCCCGTGTGTGAATGCGGCGTCGTGCCGGTGACGCGCCGCCTGTATCACAAAGGGCTGCCGCTGTCGGTGGGGGTCGCATTTTTGCTGGCTGCGCCGGTCGTCAATCCCATCGTCATCCTCAGCACCTATGCGGCGTTTGGTTGGGGGCCAGTGTTGATCGGTCGGGTGGTGTTTAGCGTGCTCATCGCGTTCATTGCCGGTCTGTTGTTCAATCTGGCTGCGCCGGAAGAGGCGCTGCTGCCAACTGCGCAGGCAGGCGAGGCGTGCAGCGTGGTAGACGAGAAACAGGGGAAGGGATACGGCCGTTTCTGGCAAGCCCTGGCCATCGGCGGCGACGATTTTATGGACATGGCCCGGTACCTCATCGCCGGCTCTATGATGGCCGCCGCCATGCAGACGCTCATTCCCCAATCGACTTTGCTGGCGCTGGGCAGTGGTCCCATCATTTCCGTCATCATCATGATGGCCCTGGCTTTTGTCCTTTCCATCTGCTCCACCGTAGATGCCTTTCTGGCTTTGTCCTTTGTAAACAGCTTCACGACTGGCTCCATTCTCGCCTTCCTGGTCTTTGGCCCGATGGTCGACATTAAAAGCTCGCTGATGTTTCTGGGCGTTTTTCGCAAACGCATGGTCCTTTACCTGATTTTATTGCCCATGGCTCTGAGTTTGCTCATGGGTGTGGCTATCAACAGCTTGATTGTCCAATAAGCGGCCGGTCAGGTGGTTAAAGAACTGCCCGACTCCTGCTGCCCCAACTATCTATGAATCGTTTTCTCAAAATTATTCTGCTGCTTTTGCTGGGCGTGTTTTTGTTGCTGCGCGTGGTTGATGGCACGGTTTTATATTACATCAACCAGCGGTTTGTCTTGCTGACCGGGCTGGCGGCCGGTGGGTTTGTTTTGGTGGCGGCCAGTTATATCCTGGTTTCCGGCAAGCAGGCGCACGATCACAGCCACGGCCACGATCATGGCGATATGACCTGGGCGGGATTGTTGCTGGTGGCGCTGCCGCTGCTGCTGGGCTGGTTGGTTCCGGCACGGCCGTTAGGCGCAGCCGCCATCGGCAACCGGGAAATCAACATTGGCCAGATGGGGGCGCTGGCCTCTGTTGCCCCGCCGCAGGCCGATAATTCGATGGGCCTGGTCGTCGGCGAGAAAAATATTCTCGACTGGCTGCACGAATTCCAGAGCAGCAGCGACCCCGCCGATTTTGCCGGCCAGGAAGTGCATGTGGTGGGTTTTGTTTACCGCGACGGCCGTTTCTCTGCCGATTCCTTCATGGTGGCCCGCTTTACGGTCAGCTGCTGCGTCGCCGACGCCGCGCCTATCGGGCTAATCGTGCGCTGGCCCGATGCCGCCTCGCTGCCTGCCGACCAGTGGGTAGATGTCACCGGCCATTTCGCCGTCGGTGATTTTGACGGCGCGCAGGTGCCTATTCTGGTGGTGGATAACCTGACGCTGGTCCAGCCGCCGGCGCAACCGTATTTGTATCTGTAGGAAATCGTAAATCGTAAGTAACTGTTCAGGTTTCTCCAGCAAGACCCCAAGGGTTTTTACACCCAACTCATCCAAATTCTCAGGAGCAAACCCTTGGGGTCTGTATGGTTACAATCGTAAATCGTAAATCGAATGTCTTTGGTTCTGGTTGTTTTATGGCAATAAAAAATTCGGCCGTTATGGTTAACGATCCTACGGTTCGGCGCATCAGCCGTTTCGACCTGGCGGTTTGGGCGACGGTGGGCGGCGCGCTGCTGCTGACGGCCGTTCTGGCCTGGTGGAACGGCCGTGCCACGCTGCCCACATTTGCCGAATCCACCGCGCCGCGCATCCTCTACATCGGCTGGGACGGTGAAAATGGCCTCAGCCAACTTTATATTGTCCAGCCAGACGGCCGTAACCCCACCCCTATCACCAACGAACCCTACGGCGTGCTCGACTACGCCATCGCCCCGGACGGCACGCAAATGATTTACAGCGCCAACAACGCCCAGGGCGGCGCAGATTTGTGGCTGATGAATGAATACGGCCGTCAGCGCCGCCAGCTTTTGGCCTGCCCGGAGGCCGCCTGCACCCAGCCTGTCTGGTCGCCAGACGGCCGTCGGGTGGTGTATGAGCGGCGCGGAATGCCCACGCCTGGCGCGCCGCCCGGCCCGCCCCGTTTGTGGTGGCTGGACAGCCAGACCGGCGAGACGTTGGCCGTGTTTCAGGATAATCAATGGTTGGGATTGGGCGCGCGGTTTTCGCCAGACGGCCGTTGGCTCAGTTACGTGGCCCCCATTGACCAGGAAATACAGGTCTACAACCTGGAAACCGGCGACAGCCTGGTTATCCCCAGCAAAACCGGCGAACCGGCCGTCTGGCATCCGGACAGCGCCAGCCTGTTGGTGAGCGAGATGCAGTTTCAGGGGGAACGGTTTACTGTACACCTCTTCCGGGCTGCTCTGGCCGACGCAGTTCTTACCGATTTGAGTGGGGAAGGGCTGGATACCCAGGATGGGCTGCCGGTCTATTCGCCGGATGGCGAATGGATTGCCTTCAGCCGCAAAAAGACGCGCGCGCCAATGGGCAAGCAGTTGTGGTTGATGCGTGCGGATGGGAGTGGGGCAACGGCCGTTACCGCCAATTCAGACATTCATTACAGCAAACCAGCCTGGTCGCCCACTGGGGCAGCCATTGTCCTGCAAGGATACTTACTCGCCGAGCAGGGCGCGGAGCCGAAATTGTGGTTGGTTGATGTGGCTTCTGGGGACTTGCAAGAAGTGGTTTCGCCGGGCATGCAGCCGGCGTGGCTGCCATAAATTTTATGATGCGTGATGCGTGATGTACGCATCACGCATCCACACACCACGACGGGCCTTAAATCGTCCGAATATCCACAATTTCTTGGACGAGCGGGGCAATCAATTCTTTGACTTGCGCTTCATTGAGGCCGGAAACCTTAAAGGTGACCACCCGGTTCTCGTCATCGTCGCCGTTGAATTGGCCGAAGGAAATAAAACTGCCGCCAGCCTGCGCGACGGCGTGGGTAAGTTTTTCCAGTTCGCCCAGCACATCGGGGATCAGAGCGGTCAGGCGCACGGCCGTTTCCCGCGCCCCCATCAACTCCAGCAAAATCTTAAACAAGTCTGATTCCGTAATGACCCCAACGATGGTATCTCCCTCCATCACCGGCAGCCCGCCAACTTTGTTGTCTACCATAATCCGGGCGGCTTCTTCGATGGGCGTTTCGCCTTTCACAGTCAACACATTGCGGGTCATCACCTGCTTCACTTTGATCTTACCAACCAGATAATTGATCTCCCAGACGCTTAATGATGTCGCGTCGGAAGGTCCGGCATTGAGCAAATCTTTGTCGGAGATGATGCCAATCAGTTTGCCCTGCTTGTCCACCACGGGCGTGCGGCGGATGTTGTGCGATTTCATCAGGTTCAGGGCATCCATGATGGGCAGGTCTGGTTCAACGGTAATAACAGGATGTGACATTCGGTTTTTGACGAGCATGGGAAACTCCTTCTCTTATAAAATGCTTGTGGTTCAGATGGGCACATTATAATGCAAGCCGGAAGAATCGAACATGAGTAGACAACACCGGAAATAAGAACTTGTCCGCAGATGGCGCAGATTTTGCAGATAAAAAGGCTAAAAATCTGCGTTATCTGCGCAATCGGTGAATAGAATTTTTGACATAACATTAGTTCCGATACTCTCTAATGAATGAGGAGTCTGAATCCTTTTTACATCTTATCCGTTATCCATCTTAGAGTATGCTCATGGTTAAAGAGGACGTCTTGTGAACGAACCGAGTGACAACGAGTTAGTCCGGCGCGCGCAAAAGGGCAGCCCGGACGCCGTCGGGGAATTATATGATCGTTACCAGGCTCAACTATTTCGCTTTGTGTGGGCGCGTGTAGGCGACCGCCAGCTAGCCGAAGATATTACCGGCGAAATTTTTACGCGGATGGTGGTGCATCTGCCCAAGTATCAGCCAACGGCCGTTCCCTTTTCTGCCTGGTTGTATCAGATTGGCCGTAATTTAATTACCGACACCTATCGCCGCGATAACGGCCGTTACCCGGAACCTTTGGAAAACGCGCTGTCGGTTGGCGATGGACAGGCAGGACCAGACCTTATGGTGGATCAACAATTAACCCTGGAAAAAATTCATACCGCATTGGCCGATATCGACCCTCAGCAACGAGAGGTTGTGACCCTGCGATTTCTGACCGGCTTATCCCTTCGTGAAACGGCCGAGACGCTAGATTGCTCCCTTTCGGCGATTAAATCATTGCAACACCGCGGCCTGATGGCTTTGCGCGCGGCACTGAAATAGGTAATACGATGACACAACTAGAAGATATTTTTCAGCAAAGATTAGAAAAACTGGAAGCGGGCGAACCCCTGGAAGCCTGCCAACGCGGCCTGCCCTTAACAGAGGCCGCACTGTTAGAATTGGCGGTTGGATTGCGGGAGATAGAAGCGCCAGTGCGCGCCCCGGCAGAATTGGCGGCGCAGCGCGCCCAACTTTTGGCCCTGGCTGAGAAAAACGTGGCGGTTTCGCCCTCATCCTGGTGGGCTGGGGTCATAGCCTGGTTAACGGCTCGTCCGGCAGCGGCTGGCGCGTTGGCGCTGGCGGCGATTGTGGTGGTTGTATTGGGCATTGGCCTTTGGCCACGGCCGTCTGCCCCCACAACCGATATAGCCCAGGTCGATTCGATGGATACGGCCGTGTCGCCATCCGCCGCCGGGCCTTCCAAGTCCTCTGTGGCCCCACAGTCTGCTGTGGCCCCACAGTCTGCTGTGGCCCCACAGTTCGGGAGCGGCATTTTCTTGCCAATGGTCTCCCTGACGCTGGTTACCACCCCCGGTGAAGCGGCGCTGCAAGAAGTGCGCGGTCTGGTGGAAGTGCAAAATCAAGATGGAACGTGGACGGCCGTAGACCATAGCGCTGTCCTCCAGGCCGGGCAAAGCCTGCGCACCGGCCCGCTTTCCAGCGCCTACCTGCTCTTTTACGATGGCAGCCAGGCCGCCATTGGCCCCGCAAGCGAACTGGCCATCACCGAACTGAACGCGCTCCTGCCCGCCGATGGCTTCCGGACCATCGTCCTGGCCCAGCGGCAGGGCGAAAGCCGTCATCAGGTGCAGTTTCGCGGGGACAACGGCTCCCGCTACGAAGTGCAAACTCCCGGCGGTTCCGGTATCGCTCGCGGGACAAAGTTTACCGTCTCCGTGCCCGCCGCCGCCCCGGCGCGCTTCACCGTCACCGAAGGGCGTGTAGAGGTCAGCCAAGCCAATCGCACCGTCTCCGTTTCCGCCGGACAAACCACCAATCTGCCCCCAAACGAACCGCCTACAGCCCCAACCTTTCTCATCACCGGGCAGGGCGAAGTTACGGCCGTTACCCCCGAAGCCTGGACCATTGCCGGGCAGGTTTTTGCTATTTTCTCCGGCACAATCGTGAGCGGGAACCCTCGGATTGGCGACGTTGTGTACGTGGAAGGCCATCTGGCCGAAGATGGCGCGCGTATAGCCGACCACATCACCTTGGTTTATACGCCGCTGCTTAACCAGTTTGTGCTCACCGGCGCGGTAGACGTCATGGGCGAAGACAGTTGGCAGGTGGCCGGACAGGCCATCACGGTGGATGAGAACACGGAAATTGAAGACGGCCTGCAGGTGGGCGATCAGGTGCGTGTGAGCGGCCTCATTCAAGCGGATGGCGCGTTATGGGCCGCAGCTATCGTACGCCTGGAGGATAGGGAAACGCGCCCCTTTGACTTTACCGGCGTGGCGCAGGCCATTGGGCCGGAGATATGGACGGTTTCTGGCGTGGCTCTCACTGTCGATGCCGACACCGCAATGGATGAAGGCATCGTTGTGGGCGATATTGTGCGCGTTCAGGGGCATATTTCGGCCGGCAATGTCTGGCTGGCGGAGCGCATCACTCTGGCTGCGCCGGAGCAAGCGACGTTCAGCCTGACCGGGATGGTGGAGAGCATCGATCCGTGGCGTGTGGCCGGGATTTATTTTGCGGTCACGCCGGGCACGCTGATTGCGCCGGACATCGAGATGGAAGACCTGGTGCGGGTAGACGGCCGTATCCTCTCCGACGGAACCTGGGTTGCCGACAGCATCCAAAAGCTGGACGACGACAGTTGGTTGGAAATGATCTTTGTCGGCACAGTTGATGGCATCGATCCCTGGATCGTCAGCGGCCTGCCCCTGGTCATCAACGAGCAAACGCTCATCGAAGACCGCATTGAAGCAGGCGACCTGGTGCGCGTCACGGCGCGCATCCGGCCAGATGGAACCTGGCTGGCCGTGCGCATTGACCTGTTGCAAACCGAAATTGGGGATTCTTGCGTAACGGTAACGGCCGTGATCACCCAAATCATCAACGACCAGATCACCCTCAGCGATGGCGCCGTCATAACCCTGAGCGACGCCCTCAACGTGACCGGCGATTTGCAAGTCGGCAGCGTTGTCGCCATCATCGCTTGCGTCAACGAAGACGACACCATTTCCATCACGGAAATCATCGTCATTTACAATCCAATACCGCCCACTCCCACACCCGTTCCCGGCGCTACGCCCCCGCCGCCATCCGGCGATGGCAACGTAACCATTTGCCACAAACCAGGCACGCCGGCTCAACAAACAAAAACCGTGCCCCAATCGGCCCTTAGCGGCCATCTGGGACACGGCGACACCCTCGGCCCCTGCCCATGATAGAGGCTGGGGTGTAAGAATCAGGGATTGGGGTTAATCTTTTCCCCAATCCCTGATTTCCGCTCTCTAATCTCCACTTCCCTTTGGCCCATACCCAAGCTCGGCCAACGAATCGGTGATTTCGTCCAAAATCGCCGGATCGTCGATGGTGGCGGGCATTCGCCATTCCTGATTATCGGCGATTTGTTTCATGGTGCCGCGCAGCACCTTGCCGGAGCGCGTTTTTGGCAGCCGTTCGACCACCGTGGCCGTCTTAAACGAGGCCACCGGCCCGATTTCCTCGCGCACCAGACGCACCACTTCCTTCACGATCTCCTCGTGATCGCGCTGAACGCCAGCCTTTAAAACGATTAACCCCAGCGGCACGGCCCCTTTCAACTCATCGTGTACGCCAATGACCGCGCATTCGGCCACGTCAGGGTGGCCGGCAATCACGCCTTCGATGCCGCCGGTAGACAGGCGGTGTCCGGCGACGTTGATAATGTCGTCGGTACGGCTCATGATGAACACGTAGCCGTCCTCATCTTTGTAACCGGCATCGGCTGTGAGATAGTAGCCCTTGTAGCTGGCCAAATACGATTGGTGGAAGCCGTAATCGTTGTGCCAAAGGGTGGGCAGCGTGCCTGGCGGCAGCGGCAGCTTCACCACAATATCGCCGATTTCATCCGGGGCGGCTTCGTCTTCATAATCGTTTAACACGCGCACATCGTAGCCGGGGACCGGTTTGCTGGCCGAACCGGCTTTTACCGGCAAGCGTTCGATGCCCAAAGGATTGGCCACCATCGGCCAACCGGTTTCCGTTTGCCACCAGTGGTCCACAACCGGCACGCCCAGCATGTTTTCCGCCCAATGCAGCGTATCGGGATCGCAGCGTTCGCCGGCCAGAAACAACGCCTGCAAGCTGCTGAGATCATATTTTGCTTTGTAGACGCCGTTGGGGTCTTCGCGTTTGATGGCCCGGAAGGCGGTGGGCGCAGTAAACAGGACGTTGACGCCGTATTGATTGATCACCCGCCAGAACGCGCCCGGATCTGGTGTGCCGACCGGTTTGCCTTCGTACAAAATGGTGGTGCAGCCGTGAAACAGCGGCGCGTAGACAATGTAGGAATGGCCCACAACCCAGCCTACGTCGGAAGCGGCCCAGTACACGTCGCCGGGGTTTACGCCGTAGATGTTTTTCATGGACCATTTCAGGGCCACCAGGTGGCCGCCGTTGTCGCGCACGACGCCTTTGGGCACGCCGGTTGTGCCGGAGGTGTAGAGGATGTAGAGGGGGTCGGTGGCGGCGACTGGAACACAGCCGACGGGTTCAGCCTGGGCTAACTGCTCTTGCCAGTCGAGATCGCGCCCGGCAACCATGCTGGCGGCGAGCTGCGGCCGTTGCAAAATCAGGCATGTTTCTGGTTTATACTCGGCCAGATCGATGGCTTTGTCTAGTAGGGGTTTGTAGGGGACGATGCGGTTGGGTTCGATGCCACAGGAGGCGGAGAGCATGACTTTGGGTTTGGCATCGTTGATGCGGGTGGCCAATTCGTTGGCGGCAAACCCGCCAAATACAACCGAATGGATAGCGCCGATGCGGGCGCAGGCCAGCATAGCCATCACTGCTTCGGGAACCATGGGCATGTAGATGATGACGCGGTCGCCTTTTTCGACGCCGAGGTTCATGAGGACGCCGCCAAGTTGGGCGACCTGGTCACGAAGCTGGCTGTAGGTGAAGGTCTGGCTAGAATTGGTGACGGGGCTGTCGTAGATGAGGGCGGGTTGGTCGGCACGGCCGTTAGCCACATGCACATCCAGGGCGTTATAGCAGCTGTTTACCTCGGCTCCCGCAAACCACCGGTACAGTGGGGCGCGAGAATCATCTAAAACCTGCTCCCACTTCTTTTCCCAATGCACATCCTCAGCCGCTTCTGCCCAAAAAGCGTGCGGATCGGCCTGCCATTTCCCATAAACTGCGTCATACGTTTGTTCGGTCATCTCTATTTCCTTTGGCATCGTCCAGATTTAAGACCCTGCGGGTTTGCTCGTGAGAAGTTAGGTTATTTGAGCCTGAAGCCCTTGGGGTCTTCGTCTACCCAACTAATAAACATGACAATGATCCACAGATGGCCCAAATTCCGCAAATTAAAAACACGGGAATTTAGGCCGTCGGTGAAAAAAGTTTTTTGCGCGCTTCAGGTTGTTCCTGGGCGCGCTCTTGTACGCGGCGCGTCGAGGGTTACTTTACAAAATTGGCCGCAGATAAACGGGGTTGTATCCGCGAAAATCTGCCACCTATTCCCCAACTTGCGTTATAAAAACTGGAAACGCGCTTCCAATGGGTCGTGGTCGGAACTGCGCACGGCCGTGGCCCTGTTCAGCCATTCCGCTTCCGGGTACAGGGCGTTGAAGTGCAGCGCATCCACGCCCACATACAGCGCCAACAACGCCGAACTGACCAGAACATGATCCAGAATTTCATTGCGCTCTTCCCAGATAAACGTGTACTCGTGAATGTCTTGTTTGAGCGGCAGTAAACTGGTCAATGGCGGCTCCGACGGCCGTCCGGCCAGAATGCGCAGCGGTTGGACCACTGCCTCTTCCGGGCCGCCGCGCCGCGAGGTATTCAGGTCGCCGGTCACCAGAACCAGGGCTTGCGGGTCACGATCTAGCAGCGTATTGACAAAATCGCGCACCACTCGCGCCTGCGCGTTGCGCTGCGCCAGATTCGCCGCCAGCCGCTCCTGTGTTTCGGCCGTAAATTCATCGGGAATGTAGTTGCTTTTGAAGTGATTGTTGATGATGGTCAGGGCACGGCCGTTTACCCCAAACTCCCCCACCAACGGTTCCCGGCCAGGATTGGGGCTGCGGGGGCCAAAGGCAGCGGCAACGGCCGTGCCCTCTAGTTGATACGCCTGCGCCAGTTCCACCCGCCGTTCGTCGTATAAAAAGCCGATCTGGATGCCCCGCCGGTCGCTGGTTGATGGCGAGATCGCCCGATACGCCGCCCCGCTGGCGGCGTTTACGGCGTCGCCCAGCCGCTGCAGCACGGCCTCGCTGCCCACTTCCTGCACAGCCAGGATGTGGGGCAGCTTGAGTTCGTGCTGGATGGCCAGACTCAGTTTGGCGAGTTGGGTGGGCAGCGACGGCCGTACCCATTCGCCGCCAATACGCACCGTTACATCCCGCCCTTCGTCGAACAAATTGTACAAATTAAACGTCGTCACCACCGTGTCCCCCGGCAGCCCGCTCCGTTTACTGATTGGCTGGTATGTTCCGTGCGGCATGAGAATCCTCCTTGATTGACGATTTTTGATTGACGATTTGCGATTTTCCAATCGTAAAGCGCAAAGCGCAAATCGTCAATCGCAAGATGAAAAACTAGAGGAAGAAGTTATGTATGGCGCTCGCGCTCGCGCTCGCTTTCCAGGGGTAAATTTGCCGGCTTAATCACTGTCAGGGCGGCGTGGATTGGGGTATGATTGGGTTACGGCCGTTTCGTCTTTTCACATGTTGGGGGTAAAACCGGCGGCCTGTAGATAAGTGTGTGGCGAACCCAAAGTTGAAAGGAAATCGATGACAGGTAGGGTAACGGCCGTCGCCGAATGGCTGGCAGAACGACTCCGAGATGTGTCTATGTGGCCCATCAATCTGGTGCGCGATTTTCCGACGCGGGCGGCTCGTTGGTTGGGCACGTTTTGGCGCGGCGTGGGTGGTCTGGTTTCTTTGCTGCCGGAGTGGACGCAGGCCCGGCGCGAACGGCGGACGGCCGTCTGGCGACGGCAAAAGTTGGGCCGCCTGGCCGACGGCCTGCACCAATTAGTTATCCAAACGTTTGATCTGCTGGGCGGGCCAGAAATTGCCCAATGCCTGATGCACTTCGGCGCGCGCACGTCGCCGCTGTCCGGTGCGGAAATCACCCTGATCGCCAGAGTGTTGGGGCCGGACGCGCTGCGTTTTGGCGATATTCGTGTGGCCGAAGGCGGGCTGTATCATCTGGTTTTCCGCTTCAATGGCAATTTGGCGTTTGCCACCTGGCACACCATCAACTTGCCGCGCAACGGCCGTTGCACACGGGACAACCTGCCCATTGTCGTCCATGAATTGACGCATGTGTTTCAATATGAACGCGTGGGCAGCCGGTATTTGGGTGAAGCGATTTACATGCTTATCAAGACGAAACGAGATTGTTACAATTATGGCGGCGCCGCAGGTCTCAGAGAGGCGCAGGCGACCGGCCGGTGTTATCGTGACTACAATCGTGAGCAGCAGGCTCAGATTACCCAAGATTATTTTACTTTATGCGAGAAAGGGTCAGACGTGACCGCTTATGAACCGTTTATTGCTCAGGTACGCGCCGGTGAGTTATAGGTGGCTTTTTGCGTTTTTCGGCCTGGTATTGACGGCCGTCTGGCTGTCTGCCTGCCGTGTGCCGGTGGAGGTGGAACCAGAAACCGTGACGCCTGTGCCGCGTCCGGAGCCATCGACCGAACCGGCTACGGCTGTGATCCAGCCGGAAGCGACGTACGCCGGAACCAAGGACCTGGTGGTTTGCCTTTCCCGCGAACCGGAGACGTTGTACCGTTACGGCCGTTCCGCCCGCGTGGAAAAGGCGGTGCTTCATGGCATCTACGAAAATGATTACACCCACCTTTCCTTTGCCTACCAGCCGCAGGGGCTGGTAAAGCTGCCCAATCTGGCCGACGGCGACGCTGTCTGGCAGCAGGTGACGGTGAAAACGGGCGACCGGGTGGTGGATGTGGATGGCAATGTGGTGACGCTGACTATGGGCGAACGGCTGCGGTTGGCCGATGGGGAAACGGCCGTTTTCACCGGCACGCCCGTCGTGATGGCCCAGTTGGCCGCCGACTTTCGGCTGCAGCCGCGCGTTTGGGCGGATGGCGTGCCGGTTACGGCCGCCGATTCTGTCTACAGCTTTGAAATGGCCGCCCATCCCGACACGCCCGCGCCCAAGGGAAAAATTGAACGCACGGCCGTTTACCAGGCCCTGGATGATGTCACTGTGCGCTGGGTGGGGCTGCCCGGGTTTAACGATCCGACCTATTTCACCAATTTTTGGGGACCGCTGCCGCGCCACGCCTGGCAAGCGTATACGCCCACCGACCTGCTCACCGCCGAAGCCTCCGACCGGTTTCCGCTGGGAGATGGGCCGTTTCAGGTGGTGGAATGGGTGGCCGGCGATTATTTGCGCCTGGAGCCGAATCCGTTTTATTACCGCGCCGCCGAAGGGCTGCCCTATCTGGACAGTGTGACGTTTCGCTTTTTGCCGGACCCCGACAAGCGGCTGGCGCAAATTTTGGCCGGCACCTGCGACATTGCCGCCCAGGATGCGGTGGAGCTAAGCCAGGCTGCGCTGTTTTTGGATGCGGAAAACGGGGGATTTTTACGGCCGTATTTCCAAATTGGCAGCGTGTATGAAGCGATTACCCTGGGCATAAACTCGTGGGGCAATTATGGCGATGGCCTGGGCCGCCCCGACTGGTTTGAAGATGTGCGCGTGCGGCAGGCGTTGGCGTTGTGTCTGGACCGGCAGGCGATGGTGGATGGTTTGTTTTACGGCCGTTCCGAAATTATGCACAGCCAGATTCCCGCCGCTCACCCGCTGTTTACCCCCGAAATCCGCCAGTGGCCTTATGATCCGGCGGCAGGCGCGGCGCTCCTGACGGCCGCCGGCTACCAGGATACAAACCAGGACGGCCTGCGCGAAGATCCGCAAACCGGCGAACCGTTTCGCATCACCTTCCACACCACGACCCAATATGCCATCAACCAGCCGCTGGCGACGATGATTCAGGAAAACCTGCGCGCCTGCGGCGTTGAGGCGCAGGTTGTCTTTTTGCCGGTGGAGGAGTTGTATGCCGCCGGCGAGGAAAGCCCGCTCTTTGGCCGCCGCTTCGATATGGGACAGATTGCCTGGCCGGTGGGGGAGCAGTCGATGTGCCATTTGTTTGCTTCGTGGGAGATGACGGGGCCAAACGGCCGTGTTAATTCGCAGACCGGCGCGCCCTATGGCAGTTGGAACGGGTTGAATAACACCGGCTGGGGGCAGTTGGAATACGACGCCGCTTGCCGCAAAGCCCGCGACCTTTTGCCGGGCATGCCTGGCTATGATGAAAACTTCCAGGAAACGCAGCGGCTTCTGGCGGAAAACCTGCCCATGATTCCGCTGTTTATGCGCCTGAAATTGGCCGTAACGCGCCCTGGCGTGCGTCATTTTGTCCTGGACCCTACGCAAGATTCGGAAATGTGGAACTTGTTTGCCCTGGATCTGGCAAACGGCCGTGACAATTGACCAGATGAGCGAAAATCTTATAATTGCCTCTACATCCGTGTCCTACGTTCATTTGAATGTGTATATCCCACAGTCCCGATTGTTTTGCCGCCGCCCGACTTACGGCGCATCACCAAGCAAGCGGTAGAGTTGAGAACCATGGCAGACGTAAAAAAAGTATTGGTTGTAGATGATCACTTTGAAATGCTGGAACTGCTGCGCACCTTGTTGGAACTATCTAACGAGGAGTGCGAAGTGCTGGCTGTGCCCTCTGCCGAAGAAGGGCTGCTGGAGTTTCGCCGCACCCATTTCGATCTGGTGATCACCGATGTGCGTTTGCCGGGGATGAGCGGGTTTGATCTGGTGCGCCGTTTGCAGAAATTAGGCCGCAATACGCCGGTGATCATGATTACGGCTTATTCCTCTTCAGAAGGACAAAAAGAGGCCAGCACATTGGGCGTGCTGCGCTATTTCTCCAAACCGCTGGACACGGATGCGGTGCTGATGGCCGTGCAGTTGGCCTTGCATGGGGAAATTCCGCCCGCGCAAGAGAAAACACCTGTGGCGGCAGCTACGCCCACGGCCGTTTCCGATGCCGTCCGTAAGCGCTTGCAAACGTTACGCGCCGATACCGGCGCGGCCGGCTTGCTGCTGGCCACCACCGCCGGACAGATTGTGTTTGAAGCCGCCGCCAATCGTCGCCTGGATTTTGTTCAGTTGGCCTCTGCTTTGGGCCAAACCATCAAACAAAGTTTTGCCCTTAGCGCGCACCTGGATGGCGAAACGCCGAATACCATCCAATATTATGCCGGGGAAACGATTGAGTTGTACTGCGCCAACGTCGGGCAGGATTATTTTCTGGCGATCTTGTTTGATGTGCAGCTTCGGCGCGGGCGGATTGGCACCATTTGGGTGTTTACCCAGCGCGCGATCAAAGACCTGGCCGATTTGATGGCGGAAGGGTCAGCGCCAGCGGCGGTGGTAAAAAACAAACCGGTAACGGCCGTTGCCCCACCGCTCCCTTCCCCGGCAAAACCCTTGCCCAAAGCCCAACCACCAGCCGCCAAAAAGCCAGAAACGCCGCCAGCGCTGGTGCAAAACGATGACATTTTGGCGATGATGAAAGATATGCTGGCGAGTCAGGAAGAAGGAGCGCCTGCTGACGAACGCCCACAAAAACCGATCAAACTGGGCACAGCTGAACTGGAAGACCTGTTTGGCGTTGAGCCGGAGGCGGCTAACGAAGAAACCGACCTGGATGCGTTTTGGGACGACCTCTTGGGCGAATGAGGCGGCCGAATGAAACGGTTGAGGCGATTTTTTTAGCGTTTGACTGCCCGGCGGGCGGCAATTTCCAGGTAATGGATGATTTCACCGGCCACATTCACGCCGGTAACGCTCTCGATGCCTTGCAAACCGGGGGAGGAATTGACCTCCACAATCAGCGGGCCGCGATTTGAAAGCAAAATATCGACCCCGGCTACTTTTAAGCCGTGTGTTTGAGCGGCGGCGACGGCCAATTGAACCATCTCTTTGTCTGGGGTGATAGACACGGCCGTTCCCCCCAAATGCAAATTGGCCCGAAACTCCCCTTCGCCGCTGGCCCGCCGCTCCATGGCCGCCACACAGCGGTTTCCCACCACAATCAGGCGCAAATCTTTGCCCGCCGATTCGGCGATAAATTCCTGAACCAGCGCTTCTCGTTTGGCTTGTTGAATGGTTTTCATCACGGCCACGGCCGTGGCCAAATTATGCGCCAGGATAACCCCTTTCCCCTGCGTCCCTTGCACCAATTTGATGATCACCGGCGGGCCGCCGACCGACTGCACGGCCGTAAACAATGCCTCCGGGTGGGCCAGGACGGCCGTTTTGGGGATAGGCAAGTTCGCCTGAGCCATCACCTGCACACTGTGCAGCTTATCCCGCGAGCAGGCAATCGCCTCTGAAGTTGCGGTTGTATAAACGCCATGCGCCTCAAACTGGCGCACCACCGCCAGGCCATATTGGGTAATCGACGCGCCGATGCGGGGGATAATGGCGTCGAGGGGCGGCAGATGGGTTACGGACCTGGCCGAACTGCTCCATTGGCTGCCCCAGCCGGGCATGAACCCGGCCTTGATGATTTTGATGGGACGGCCGTTGGTTGGGCCAGCTTCCACGGCGACGGCCGTGGTATCAATCACCAAGGCTTCGTGCCCCTGTTCTCGCGCCGCCTGGGTCAGACGGCGCGTGCTGTACAGCATACGATTGCGCGATAAAATGCCTATTCTCATGGGTTCCCGTTTTGACCTGCCAAAACAATCTCGTTACAATCACCGCTCTGTCTGAAGAGGATAAATGAATGAGTGATGTAGAAGCTTTTGTAATTGTTCCCACCTATAACGAAGCGGATAACCTGGATGATTTAGTCTCGCAGTTGTTGGCTTTGCCCGTTCGTGTTAGTGTGCTTGTTGTTGATGATAATTCGCCCGATGGAACTGGTCAAATGGCCGACGCCTGGGCGGCCAAACACCCCGGCCGCGTTCATGTGGTTCATCGCCCGGGTAAAATGGGTCTGGGCACGGCGTATATTGCTGGTTTTAGAACGGCCGTTGGCGAATTAAAAGCCACCCGCGTCATGACCATGGACGCCGATTTTTCGCACAACCCACGCTACATTCCGGCCATGATCGAAATGAGCAAAGACAAACACGTGGTCATAGGTTCCAGATACGTGCCCGGCGGCGGGCAGATCAACTGCACCTGGAAGCGCGTCTTTTTAAGCCGGGTGGCCAATATGGTGGCCAAAACCCTGCTCGGTCTGAAGGCGAAAGACACCACCGCCGGTTTCCGTTTGTACCGCCGGGAAGTATTAGAATCCATTCCTCTGGAGCAGATATTTTCCAGCGGCTATTCGTTCCTGGTAGAAATGTTGTTTATGTGCCAGCGTCGCGGCTGGCAAATTGGCGAAGTGCCGATTGTTTTTGAAGATCGCCGCAAAGGGCAAACGAAAATTTCGCGCCAGGAAGTGTTTAAGGCGCAATATACGGTTTTTCGCCTGTTTTTGCGCCGCCTGCGTGGCGGCGAGCCGCGGCGGCCTACCATTCCGATTTCCTCATGATTAAAGTAACTTGTAGTTTATGCGGCCAGGATGAGTTTGCCGTGCGATACCCGGCCACTTTAAATGGTTCCTCAGACGTTAACGTGGATGCGTTTCGCTGTACCAATCCGGGATATGGGCATCACCCGCAAATTGTGCAGTGTGCTAATTGTGGGTTTGTCTATGCCAATCCGCGATGGGCGGAAGATGATTTGTTGGCGGCGTATACGGCCGTTGAAGACCAAACCTATGTCAGCGAGCGCATTGGCCGGGAGCTGACCTTTCGTAAGCATTTACAACATTTGCAGAAATGGACTGGGCCGGGGAACGGCCGTTCGCTTCTGGACGTTGGGGCATACATCGGCGTATTTGTGGAAGTGGCGCAGGCGGCCGGCTGGCAGGCGATGGGCGTAGAGCCTTCCGATTGGGCTGCGGCGGAAGCGCAAAAGCGCGGTCTGGATGTAATCGTCGGCACGCAGGATGCACCGGAACTAGACGGCCGTCAGTTTGATGTGGTCACCATGTGGGACGTAATCGAACACGTCGACGATCCGGCAGCGGAAATGGCTAAAGCCTACCGGCTGCTGAAGCCCGGCGGCTGGTTGGTGGTACACACCATGGACGTAGACAGCCTGTTTTCGCGGTTGATGGGGCCGCGCTGGCCCTGGTACATGGATATGCACCTGCACTATTTCAGCCAAAAGACCATGCGGCAGATGTTGGCCCAGGCTGGTTTTGATGTGCGTTGGACAGGCGCGCAAGGCCGCTATTTACGCCTGAAATATATCGCCAGCCGCATCGGCGGCCTGAACCAGACCCTGGGGAAAATGGCCAAAGCAACCGTGCATGGACTGAAGATCGAGCAGGTTGCTTTGCCCGTGAACTTTGGCGACTTGTTTTCAGCGTATGCGCAACGGCCGTTGTCCGACAAATAACCATCAAAAGCCGCAAGGGCTTTTATGGCTCCGCCGTAGGGTATGACAGTTCGGCGACTTTTTACGACGCTTTTCCTGGTAGCCCTCTTCGCTATGGCGGTGCGGGAGACCCTGGACCCCGATATGTGGTGGCATTTACGCACCGGCGAATACATCCTGCAAGAGGGCATCCCCCGGCAGGATGTTTTTTCATTTACTGTGCCAGACCACGAATGGATCACTCACGAATGGTTATCGCAGGTGTTCATGTGGGGCGTGTATCAATTTGGCGGCTTGCCCGGTCTCATCATCGTGTTTGCCTTGTTGATTACTCTGACATTTTGGTTGGTGTATTTGGTGACGCCGGGACGGCCGTTTCTGGCTGCCTTTGTGGTGTTATTGGCGGCGTTCGCGGCGGCTATTGTGTGGGGGGCGCGGCCGCAGATATTTAATTTGTTGTTGACGGCCGTTTTCGTCTTTCTCCTGGAGCGCTTCAAAGACAAAAAAATCGGGCGGCGCGCCCTCTGGCTGCTGCCGGTAATTAGCTGCCTGTGGGCTAATTTGCACAGCGGCTACTTGTTGGGTGTGGTGCTGCTGGGCACATACACGGTGGGCGAAGCGTTGCAACAGTGGCGCGGCGGCGGCGACCGTACCCTGGCGTGGCCCGACATCCGCTTTCTGGCCATGATCACGGCGCTGAGTTTTGGCACGGCTGTGCTGAACCCCAACGGCCCAGAATTGTGGATTTATCCCTTTTTCACTCTGGGCAGCTCGGCCATGCAGGTCTACATTCAGGAATGGCACTCGCCCGATTTCCACGTCAGCATCTTCTGGCCGTTTATCGCGCTGGCCGGATTGGGCGTTGTCGGCATGATTTTTAGCCACCGCCGCCCGACGTGGGGCGAACTGCTGCTGTTTGGCGGCACGTTGGCGGCCGGGCTGCTGTCGGCGCGTAATATCCCGTTGTTTGCCATTGTCAGCGCGCCGATTGTGGCGCGGCATGTGTTGAGCAGTTTGCATGGCACGGCCGTTTACCCCATCCTCAGCGGTGAAAAACCAGAACGGAGGGCAACGGCCGTGAAGCAGGCGCTTAACTGGCTGCTTTTGCTGCTGGCCGTGTTGGGAACGCTGGGCTGGACGGCGACAAAAATTGCCGGCAATGAGGCGGCTATCGCGGCGCGGTATCCGGTAACGGCCGTGGATTACCTGGAATCCAGCGGCCTGGCCGACCAGCCGGGTTACAACAGCTACAACTGGGGCGGCTACCTGATCTGGCGCGGGCTGCCAGTGTTTGTCGACGGCCGTGCCGACGTCTACGGCGATCCCTTCCTATTTTACTATTTACAAACGTTTGAAGTTGCCGACAATTGGCAAGAGCCGCTAGACGACCACGCCGTCGCCTTCGTGCTCATGGAAACCGGCGCGCCGTTAACCACCTTGCTGCAAACCAGCCCAGACTGGCAGCTCGCCTTTGCCGACGACGTGGCCCAAATTTTTATCCGACGATAAGGCAAACATTGGACCAACCTCCGAGATTGGTCCAATCTAAGAAACCCAGGCACCATGATCGACTTTTTGCGACAGCGACAGACCCGGCGCGATTTGTTGTGGATCACCGTAGCAGCCCTGGCGGTGCAGGCTTTTTGGGCGCTGCGCATGAGCCATCCCACTTATTTTGACGCTTTCTACTACACCACCAACGCCCAACGCCTGGCTGAAGGGCATGGTTTTACCCAGGAAATCATCTGGCAGTACCTGGATCAACCTGCCGGACTGCCTGTGCCTAGTTTTACCTATTGGATGCCGCTGCCGGCCATCATTGCCGCTATTGGTTATCAAATCAGCGACAGTTTTCGCGCCGCGCAGTTCCCATTTTGGCTGCTGGCCGGATTTTTGCCCTGGTTGAGTTACGGCATCGCCTGGCATTTGAAAAAGGAACGCTGGATTGCCCGCACGGCCGCGTTGTTTACGGCCGCGGGCGGCTATTACACGGCCTACTGGGTACAGCCGACCACATTTGTGTTGTTTGCCTGGGTGGGCGGCGGCTGCTTGCTGGCGCTGGCCTGGGCCAACGAGAAAAAGTGGCCGCGCTATTGGTTCCTGGCCGGGTTGGCCGCCGGACTAAGCCACCTGACGCGCGCCGATGGCGTGTTGCTGGTGGCCGTGGCGGGGATTATCTGGTTGTGGGACGTTTTAGATTGGCGATTGGAGATTGGGGGACGCCGCAGTCTCCAATCGCTAATGGTCAATCTCTGCTTGTTTGGCCTGGGCTATCTGCTGGTGATGGGGCCGTGGTTCTGGCGCACGTACCAGCTAATCGGCCAACCGATGTCGTCGGTGGGCACGCAGACGATCTTTTTGACGACGTATGACGATGTGTTTTCGTACGGCCGTCAATTTACCCTCTCCAACTATCTGGCCTGGGGCTGGCCGAATATCTTGCGCTCCAAACTGGAAGCCTTGTCACTGGCGCTGCAAACGTTTGTGGCCGTCACCGGCCTGACCGTGTTTACGGTGTTTTTTGTGTGGGCTTGGGTGCGATTGGGTCGAGCGGAACGGACGAAGCGGTTTATACGGCCGTTCACCTGGTACACCTTTGTCCTGTATGGCATGATCATATTTGTGTTCACGTTTCCCGGGCAGCGCGGCAGTTTGCTGCACTCCTCCACGGCGTTGTGGCCCTGGTCTATGGCTCTGGCGGCGGTGGGCATTGATTTGGCTGTGGATTGGGTATCCGCGCGGCGTTCGGCCTGGCGGCCCGAACCTGCCAAGCGATTCTTTGCCGGGGTGTTTGTACTGTTGGTGTTTGTGGTCAGTTTTGCCGTTTCTACCCGCCAACCGCTGCAAACCGAACAAGCGGCCATCTACCGGCAGGTTGGCGAAATGATTCCTCCCGGCACAGTTGTGATGACCGGCGATCCGCCGGGTTTGTATTACCACACGCGGCTGCCGGCTATCGCTACGCCCAACGAGCCGCCGGAAACCTTGCTGCAAGTCGCCGCCCAATTCCATGTCGGCTATCTCCTCTTCGATGTTGACCATCCTGTCCCGCTGGATGACCTTTACGACGAAAAAATCACGCTGCCCGAATTACAAAAAATCCACGATTTTGGCGCTGGGTTTGTGTTGTACCAGTTTGTTTGGAGCGAGGCGGCGCCATGAACCGGCGTTGGTGGGTTGTGGGGGCTGTGGTTCTGGTCGTCGCGCTGTTTGTCGGCTGGTCGGCGCGGCAAGGCGGCCTGGGCTTTCCTTTGGATGACGGCTGGATCCATCAAACCTATGCGCGGAGTCTGGCGCGGAACGGCCGTTGGGAATATGTGCCTGGGGTTGTGAGCGCCGGGTCCACATCGCCGCTGTGGACCATGCTTCTGGCGGTAGGCTATGGGCTGCGCCTGCCTTATTTGCTGTGGGCGTATGTGCTGGGCGGGTTGTCGCTGTTGTGGCTGGCATTGGCCGGGATGCAGTTGTGGCGTACGTTATGGCCCGATTATGCCCAAAAAGATTGGCTGGCCGGTCTGACATTGGTTTTGACGTGGCCGTTGGTGTGGGGGGCGGTTAGCGGCATGGAAACGGTACTCTTTGCCGCGTTGGGGATGCAGATTGTGGCATTGTACGGCCGTATGATTTTAGACGACAAAACCCACTTTCATTGGAAAAAAATAGCCGCGCTGGGCTTTTTATCCGGTTTGCTCATTCTGACGCGCCCAGACGGATTGGTGCTGCTTCTGCTGATAGCCCTGGGACTGCTCCTGCTGCCGATTCCTTTGGGTAAACGCTTGCAGGCTGAGGTTTTGTTTGGTTTGCTAACGGCCGTGCCGCTGCTGCCCTATTTTGTTTTTAATTTAACCGCCAGCGGCAGCATTTGGCCAAACACGTTTTACGCCAAACAAGCCGAATACCAGGCGCTGCTGGCCGCGCCGCTCTTGAAGCGATTTGTCGGCCTACTCTATTTTAGTTTGGGCGGTCCGGCGGCAGGTTGGCGCGGCATGAGCAGCGCCCATCTGCTGCTGCTGCCCGGCGTGATTGTGGCTGGCTGGCAGGCATTAATGGCCGATTGGCGCGGCCGTATGCTGGCGCGCACGCTGCCCTTGTGGTGGGCTGGGGGGCATGTGCTGCTCTATGCCTGGCGGCTGCCGGTGACGTATCAACACGGCCGTTACCTCTTTGCCGCGCTGCCGATTTGGGTGTTGTATGGGCTGGCGGGCTGGTTGTGGCTGTTGGGAAAAGTGGGAAACGGCCGTCAGGCTCGCATTCTCAAACAGGCAGCCGGACTAACATTCGGTTTGCTATTACTGCTGTTTTTGCTGCTGGGCGTGCAGAGCTACGCCACCGACGTGGCGTTTATTGAAGGTGAAATGGTGGATGTGGCCCATTGGCTGGCCGCCAATACGCCGCCAGACGCGCTGATTGCCGCCCACGATATTGGCGCGATAGGGTATTTTGCGGAACGGCCGTTGCTGGACCTGGCCGGACTCATCTCGCCAGAAATCATTCCACTGTTGTCGGACGAACTTAGTTTGGCGGCTTACGTCCGGGCCAGCGGGGCCGAGTATCTGGTCACCGCGCCTGGTTGGGACTATGTGACCCTGACAACAGATCCGGAGAGTACCTGGTTATACTCGGCTGATTTTGCCTGGACGGAGGCGCAAGGGGTGCGAGGAACGGCCGTGTATAAACTGCCCTGAAAACCATTCGTGTATTCACCGCACAGGTTTGCAAATGCTTTCTTTTTCATGGTATACTGCCACTATTCCCAACAAACCAATACGACAATCTACGTGAAGCACCTACATGGTTTGAATAGCCCCGCAACAAATCGGTTCAGCAAAAAATAAGAGGTGAGTTTCTGTGTCAGAACAAATCAAAGTACTCATTGTTGATGATCATCCTTTATTCCGTCAGGGTCTCAAAGATTTGTTAGATACCGATCCAATTATGAACGTAATTGGCGAGGCTGCTGATGGAGAAGTTGCTATCGAAATGGTCTACGATGTTAGGCCCGATGTCATTTTGATGGACATAAACTTGCCGACCATCAATGGGTTGCAAGTAACCCGCAAAATAAAAACCCAACTGGCAGACGTTAAAGTAATCATGATCACCGGCTACGACGATGCAGAACAAGTCTTTCATGCATTCCGTGTTGGCGCATCAGCCTATTGCCCCAAAGATGTCACGCCAGAGTCGCTCACCAGCATCATTCAGGCTGTAGTAACCGGGAAATATGCCGTCGGTGAAAAGATTATGTCTTATGATGAACTTCTCGCCTGGATTGAGCAGAAAATCGGCCGTTTCAGCGGCCCATTAATGGGTGACAGCGACGAACTATTTGTACCGCTTTCCCCGCGTGAAATGGAAATTCTTGAACACGTCACCAAGGGACTAAGCAATAAAGAAATTGCCTACAAACTTGGAATAAGCCATCAAACCGTAAAAAACCACATGACCGCCATCCTACGAAAATTACGAGTAGACGACCGGACGCAAGCGGCCGTCTATGCGCTACGTCATGGTTGGGTACGTTTAGAAGGCACTCAACCATAAAAATCCAATCGGCACAGGAATTAACGTCCCATGATCGAAGAAGCAATCGGTGATTCGCTGCAAGGTTTTCTTGAGGAAGCGCAGAAAGATTACGAACAAACCCAGAGAGATCTGAAAGAGATCGACATTCTCATCAAGCAAAGTGCTGCCGAAGTAGAGCGCTTGGCTCAGCGAAACGCACAGGTAACTAATTATACGCGCCAACTTCAAACAAATTTCGAAACATTACCTCGCGAAGATATTAAAGAAGCATACGAAGCTCTGAACGATGTCCAGCAACGTTTGTTTACCATGCGTGGTCAACTCGAGAAACTGCAAAGCGATCAACGCAACCTTGAGCGATTATCAGAATTTCAGCGCCGTTTATTAGATTTGACAGAAGATATGGGTTCGGTTCCCACGAGCGCTAAAAACCCTGTTCGAAAAGTAGCCGGAGACCAATCAAATGTTATCCGGGTTATTCAGACAGAAGAATTGGGGCGTCAAAGCCTGGTACGACGAATGCATGATGGCCCAGCCTCATCGTTGAGTAATTTCATTTTACAGGCTGAGATTTGCCAGCGGTTTTTCGATGTCAACCCAGACCGGGCCCGGGCCGAATTGAACGCCCTTAAAGGGGCGGCTGCGGCCACCTTTAACGACGTTAAAGATTTTATCTTCGATTTGCGCCCGATGATGTTAGATGATTTGGGCGTTGTGCCCACCTTACGCCGCTATGTGGAATCATTTCAAGAGAAAAACAGCATTTCTGTACCGATTACTGTGACAGGTGTAGAGCGGCGGCTCGAAAGCCATATTGAAGTAACAATTTTTCGGGGCGTACAGGAACTGCTGAATAATTCATTGCTGCATGCTCAGGCGACACAAGTTCAGGTTTCATTAGATCTGGCGCAGGACTTGGTTCAGGCAGTTGTTGAAGATAATGGAAGTGGGTTTAATGTAGATGAGACTTTGAATTCTAACAGCCGTACGATTGGGTTGTCTTCTTTGCGTGAACGCATCGAAATGCTGGGCGGCGAAATGAAAATACAAAGTAGAATGGGCCATGGGACGCGTGTGGAATTTGCTATTCCTATCACCATGGATACCTATTAAAAAACGGGATATTTTCAGTACCACACTCCTATTGCTACTCGAGCTTTTAATCGCTATTCTATAGCTAAATATTTTATAAGCTTTTTTCAATTTATTTGGAGGTATATCAAGATGTTATTTTTACAACGTGAAGACGGTCAAGGTTTGGTAGAATATGCATTGGTACTCGTCTTGGTGGCTGTTGTCATCATCGCCATTCTGACCCTATTGGGACCCCAGATTGGTAATGTTTTCAGCAAAATTACCAACGGCCTCAAATAGTCCAAGATTTCATATCGTTAGATTGTTGATTAGTATTTAGTTTGAAACAGGATCCTATCGTTAGACAGGATCCTGTTTTTATTTGTGTGTTAGGCAATGTAGCCTGACTGCGGTACAATTCTTTTGTGCTTCACCATGACCATCTCTGCTATTTTCGCCACGAGCACCCAGGAATACTAGGTTAAAATACCCATTTGCTTCTATTGACAATACTAAGGATCATAGTAAGATGATTTTAGTTAACTTGGCAAATGATTAACGGGTATCTTTTAACATATGGGATCTTGCTTGTCTACCCAGATCAGATTTAACCCCATTTTTTCACTGTCCCAAGTGAGTAAGTCTTTGATGCCTGTCTGGTATGTTGCCAGTGATTGTTATTGCCTTAAATCAAACTAACCTATTGGAACGATAATGTCAGAAACTATTCGTGTATTAATTGTTGATGATCTACCGGAGACGAGAGAGAACGTCCGAAAGTTGTTGCAGTTCGAGTCTGATATTGAGGTGATCGGTCAAGCGGGAACTGGTGAACAGGCTGTTGATATGGCTCAGGAACATCGACCGGATATCATCTTGATGGATATTAATATGCCGGGTATTGATGGTATAGGAGCCAGCCAGAAGATATCCGAGTTAGTGCCGACGACGCAAATAATTATTATGTCGGTACAAAGTGATTCTGATTACCTGCGACGAGCAATGCTTGCGGGTGCACGTGATTTCTTGACGAAGCCTTT
Source organism: Chloroflexota bacterium (assembly GCA_017993775.1). GTDB lineage: Bacteria > Chloroflexota > Anaerolineae > Promineifilales > Promineifilaceae > Leptovillus. Next base: position 53,217 of record JAGOMA010000025.1, read on the forward strand.
TGGTGGTGATGAGTTGGTGGCTGCGGTTCGTCGAGTTCATGCTAAAAGACCTGTGATACGGACGGGGTCTCAGCCGATGCAAACGGCCGTGCGGGCGGGTTCTCCACAAACGGCCGTTGCTCCAGTAAGAGGGCACATGTTAGCCGTTTTTAGCCCAAAAGGAGGTAGTGGTTGTACTACCTTGGCTATTAACATGGCGATTTCATTAGCCTCCAGCGACCATCGTACTATATTAGTCGATGGCAGTCTGCAATTTGGCGATGTCGCTGTCATGCTAAACATGAAACCCGTGACAAGTGTTGTCGACTTAAGTGCGCGCGATAGTGAAATTGACGCTGATTTAATCAACAGCGTCGTACAGGTCCATCGAAGTGGTTTACACGTTCTGATGTCCCCGCCGCGCCCAGAAATGGCAGATGTCGTTACAGAAGCCAGTTTAAAAGTATTATGGGCCAGCTTACGGCAGATTTATGACTACATCATCGTAGACACAACATCCAGCCTGAATGATATTGCCTTATCAATATTGGATGAAGCAGATCGTATTTTGTTGGTCACGCAACAGAATTTACCCAGCTTAAAAAATGTCAGCCGTTTTTTCGATTTAGCCCAAAGTTTAGAATACCAACAGAAAAAAGTTTGGCTCGTAGTAAACCGGCTGTCCACGAAACAGGGTATTTCCGTGAAAGATATTAGCGAAACGCTAAAACGACCTGTTTTAATGACTATTCCTGAAGACGATTTAACAGTCAGTTCAGCTATTGATCAAGGCGTTCCCGTGATCCTCGGTTCAAATAAGAAGAAGCCGATAGGTCTGGCGCTTGTCAAACTGGCTGAAATGGTAGCTCAAGAATTAGGTAAAGAAAAAATAGACGGCGCGAACGGTCATGCAGAAAAAGCAGATACAAGTGGATTGTTTGGACGCCTATTCGGCAAACGGTAAGGTGGAGGTTAAGCGGTGTCTCTTTTAAAACGAATTGAACAAAACCAACAACAACCCGCACCAACAGAAGCTCAATCTTCCAAGTTGCAAGAATTGCGGGTTAAGCGATCGTCTCCGGCTGTCGGCTCGCGAGATGCTTACGTTGAGTTGAAGAATCGTATCCAACAAAAGTTAATATCTGAACTAGACCCAGGTATGGATATTACTCAGACGGCCGAAGTACGAGCCACTATTCGGGAAATGTTCGAGACAATGCTTGAAGAAGAAAGTATCGTTCTTACCCGAAACGAAAAGCGACGTTTGTTTGAATCTATTGTGGCCGAAATTCTGGGGTATGGTCCACTTGAACAATTTTTGCAAACGGATGGCATCACCGAAATTATGGTGAACGGACCGGAGCATGTGTACATTGAATCAAGCGGTAAATTACAACGGACAAACGTCACATTTGAAGACAACGATCATCTGCTGCGAATTATCGATCGCATTGTAGCCCCGCTGGGCCGTCGTATTGATGAAGGTTCCCCCATGGTTGATGCGCGTTTGCCCGATGGCTCTCGTGTCAACGCAGTGGTTCCCCCCATTTCTTTGAACGGCGCATCTTTAACCATTCGTGTATTTTCCAAAATCCCATTTACAGTTGAAAATCTGATCGAGTTTGGCAGTATTACTCCTGAAGCGGTTGAATTCTTGCGAGCGTGTGTAATTGCCAAACTGAACGTCCTGGTTTCCGGAGGCACGGGTTCCGGTAAAACAACGCTTCTAAACATCCTCTCGAGTTTTATTCCTGATGGGGAGCGAATTGTAACAATAGAAAACGCGGCTGAACTACAATTGCGCCAGGAACATGTGGTGACATTGGAATCGCGATCAGCAAACGTGGAAGGGCGAGGGGCTGTTACCATTCAAGATCTCGTGATCAACTCTTTGCGTATGCGTCCTGACCGAATCATCGTTGGGGAGGTTCGAGGTGGTGAGGCCTTGGATATGTTGCAGGCGATGAACACCGGTCATGATGGCAGCATGACGACGGGCCATGCCAACAGTACACGAGATATGTTATCTCGTTTGGAGACAATGGTATTGATGGCGGGCATGGATTTACCCCATCGAGCTATTCGAGAGCAGGTTGCTTCGGCTATTCATTTGATTGTCCATCAAGATCGCATGCGCGATGGTACACGAAAGGTCATGTCCGTTAGTGAAATCCAGGGTATGGAAGGTGATGTTATTACCACTTCCGAAATTTTCCGGTTTGAACAAACGAGCATTGAAGATGGCAAAGTAATTGGGCGGTTACGACCTACGGGTTTACGTCCTAAGTTTATGTGGAAAATTCAGGAAGCGGGTATTATGCTGCCGCCATCAATTTTTGGTATTGGCGCGCGCAATCGGCGTTAAGCGTTGAAAAGGAGCAAATTATTGTGTCTCCCGTAATTTTGATCATATTAGCTGGCGCTTCTTTATTGGTGGTATTTGGAGCTGGCATTGCCCTGGTGACAAGTGGCAGTCGGGGAAATGTCGATAAACGTCTTGAGCAGTTTGTGGGCGCTACGGACGTCGTAGATGTGGTTGAGGAAATTGAGGCAGATAAGGGCGACGACCTGGCGGATAAATTGGATACGGCACTGTCGGGCCGAGGTTTTTTTGCGCCTACAAAAGATCGTATCGCCAAAGCGGATGTAAAACTTCGTGTTAGCGAGTATGTTGTTCTTGTTGTATTGAGCGCTATAGGCCTGGGGTTTGCCGGCTATTTTTTGATGCATCGCAGTATTGTGATGGGTGTCATTGGCGCGATAGTGGGGCTTCAAATACCGAAATATTATATTTCTTATTCGGCTAATAAGCGGATGCGTGCATTTGATAATCAACTCAGTGACACTTTGAATCTGTGGGTGAACGCATTACGATCGGGTTATAGTGTTTTGCAGGGAATGGAGGCGATTGCGACTGAATTGCCGCCGCCCGTTTCCAGAGAATTTGAGCGGGTGGTACAGGAGGTTCGTTTGGGCTTGGGTTTGGAAGAGGCTCTGGCGAACATGTACCGACGAGTGCCTAGTGAAGACCTGGATTTGATTATTACGGCCGTTAACATCCAACGTGAAGTAGGTGGTAACCTGGCCGAAATCTTAGACACGATTAGCTTTACCATTCGTGAACGCGTGCGTATTAAAGGTGAAATTCGTACGCTCACGGCTCAGGGCCGCATATCTGGCTGGGTAGTTGGCCTATTACCCCTGGCGTTATCTGGCGTTCTTTACGCCATCAATGGTGAATACATGGCCCAGTTGTGGGCAAAAGATAAACCTTGGGTTTTGGAACCCTTTCTGCCTTGCGGTTGGTTGGTAATTGGCAGTGGTCTATTTATGATGTTGATGGGTATGTTGGCAATTAGGAAAATTGTAGATATCGAGGTCTAGGGCAAGAAGGTGAAATCGATTGCGAAATGCTTTTGTTTCACTGCTTTCATTGGCTCCAAGAATGCGTGTTTTGAGAACCTATGAATAACGGAGAAAAAAGATGCCTGTCTTATTCTTAGTCGTAATTGCCGTTGTCGCTATCTTCATTATTGGCGCAAGTGTACTGCTGCTGCGCCGTTCGGAAGAAGACCCGTTGACAGCGCGCATTGATGAATTTGCGGCGCGTGAAGAATTGGTTTCGATTGAGGACATCGAATTGTCGATGCCCATAACTGATCGTATTTTTGTGCCAATTGTTAGAAGAATCAGCGACTTTGTCATTCGCTTCACCCCTCAAACTACACTGGAGCGGACAACCCGACAGTTGCAACTAGCCGGTAACCCACGAAATATGTCAGCAGCTGAGTTTTGGATTGTGCGCGGCCTGGCAACAGTGGTTTTAGGCGGCTTGGTGTTTCTTATGATGACGCGTAACGGCGCAGAACCTACCAAGCGTATTTTATACGCCTTAGGCGGCGCGGCGCTGGGAAATTATTTACCGGCTATGTTTCTGCGTTCCATGGTCGATCGACGGAAACAAAGCATCTTAAAAAAGCTGCCAGACGCGCTCGACTTGATGACGATTTGTGTTGATGCTGGCTTAACCTTTAATGCAGCAATGCAAAAAGTGAGCGAAAAATGGGACGATCCGCTCTCGGATGAATTTGGGCGGGTTATTTACGAAATGCAGCTTGGGAAATCCCGCAGGCAAGCGCTTAAAGATATGTCCGAACGCACAGATGTGCCTGATGTGACCAGCTTTATTGCCGCTATCTTGCAAGCAGAACAACTTGGTGTAGGGATTGGTAAGGTTCTACGGATTCAATCGGAGCAAATGCGTGTGCGCCGACGGCAGCGAGCTGAAGAACGCGCCCAGCAAGCGCCGGTAAAAATGACATTCCCCCTTGTTTTCCTGATTTTCCCCTCTATTTTTATCGTATTATTAGGTCCGGCAGGTATTCAGGTGGCGCGCAGCGAAGCCCTAAAGGGTCTAACAGGCTGAGATTTGAAGCGGCAGCAGAAGATTGCTGTCTTTACGTATTTATAGGCGAATCATTGTCAACCGGAGAGATCAACATGTCGCCTGCATCCTGGCTTAGGCAAGTCAGGAATCTGACCAATCGTTTAGTTAACTTTGTCTTTCCACCGGTTTGTGTTAATTGTCAGAAGGTGGGAGAACTCTTGTGCGCCGATTGTTGGGCAAAAATCCCGTGGGTTTGTGAGCCGATTTGTCCGGCGTGTGGCCGAATATTGCAAAAGCCTATCGCTCTTTGTGCGGTCTGCCAGCGTCAGCCGTTGCCACTTAAACAAGTGCGCACGGCCGTTATCTTCGACACCATCATTCCCCATATCATCCACCAAATGAAATATAACAATGCATTTGCTTTGGCCGGACCGTTGGCCGCCATGATGACCAGGGCATGGCCCACCTGGCAGTGCCCAGTTGACCTGGTTATGCCCATCCCCTTACACCCCCAGCGGCAAAAAAAACGTGGTTATAACCAATCCGAGTTAATTGTGAATCATTTTTCTGAGCAGGTCGGATTGGCACATAATGCCTATAGCTTACAGCGCGTTCGATCCACGCCCCCGCAAGTTGGTTTGGATGCGGAAGCCCGGCGTTCAAATGTATCCGGCGCTTTTGCGGTTAAAGATCAAGATATAATAGGCAAAAATATTCTTTTAGTGGATGATGTTTGCACAACCGGAGCAACCCTTTCGGCTGCGGCCGAGGCATTATTGGCCGCTGGAGCGCATAGCGTATCAGCTTATTGTGTGGCACGGGCCATATAGTAGTGGGATAATAACCCCCACATTAAATCCGAGGAGAAACTGAGATGGTAGATGTTTCAATACATAGTCACAACTTAGAGGTTACACAGAGACTTGAGAATTATGTGGAGAAGAAAACGGAACGGTTAGATCGCTATATGCCTAATCTAACCGAAATCCGGGTTGATCTCAGTACTGAAAACACACGTAGCGCTGTTGAGCGGCAGGTTGCGCAGATCACTATTCGTGATGATCGGGGAACCATCTTGCGAGCAGAAGAGCGCAGCAATGATATTTTTGCCGCCATTGACACTGTAGTAGACAAGCTTTACCGGCAAATCAAACGGTATCGGGGCAAGCGGCAGCGTCGCTGGCGCGGCACCGGGACTGAAGAGCAATGGGTTGGTGAACCTTTGCCGGTAGAAGAAGAAGAAGAGGTAGCAGAACAAACCATTGTACGTTACAAGCAATTTGCTCTACAACCTATGTCTACGGAAGAAGCTATCGAGCAGATGGAACTTTTAGGCCATGACTTTTTCGTTTTCTTTAACGCCGAAGAAGAAGCCATCAATGTCCTTTATCGCCGGCGTGATGGCAATTATGGCATATTACAGCCCGATTTAGATTAAGTGTAAGTTTTGAACAGGCTTCCTCATTGCGCCTATGGCTTTGAGGAAGCCTGTTGATGGTTTTATGGCGCATATTCTGATAGTTTGCACAGCTAATATTTGTCGTTCGCCTGTGGCTGCCGCATTGTTGCGAGACAGATTGCAGCGGCGTGGCTTGAACGACTGGGTGGTTCGATCGGCGGGTACTTGGGCGCAAGAAAAGAGAGGGGCCTCGCAGTACAGCCTGGAGTTGATGGCGCAGCAAGGGCTAGACATCTCGGAGCATCAAGCTGAGATGATAGATCGGCGGCATTTGAAGGAAGCTGATTTGGTGCTTTGTATGGAAACAGGGCATGCGGAAGCGCTGCGGGTTGAATTCCCCTGGGCGGTGGATAAGATTTTTTTGATGAGCGAGATGATGGGGAAGAAGTATAGTATTAGTGATCCCTACGGCCGTTCCCGAGATGCTTACGAATCGATGGTTGTGGAGCTGGTGAAACTGACGGACGCTGGCCTGGATGAAATTATTAGCCGCGCACAACAACTGGCTGTCTGAAGGTAACTTACCACCCTTCGATAAACTGCGCCCACTCTTCGTGGTTTTCCAAATGTGTGCCGAACCGGTAAACGGCCGTTGGCGTTGGTTCGGCCGGTTGGCAATGAAGTGGCATACCCACTTCGTCCAACAATTTTCCCCCTTTTTGCCGATTACAAGACGGGCAGGCAGCTACCAAATTTTCCCATGAATGAGGACCACCCAAATGGCGCGGAACTACATGATCAATCGTCAAATGCCGCGATTTACGCCCACAATACTGGCAAGTGTAGTTGTCTCGGCGCAAGACTTCCCGCTTAGACAAGGAAACTCTGGGGCGTGGGCGCCGAATCATTGTGCTGAGTTTGATGACCGAGGGGATTTCAAATTCGGCGGAGCTGCTGCGTAAGTAGCCACGGCCGTTCATGATAATTTCTGCTTTGCCAGCCAGCACCAACGCCAGCGCTCGCTTAGTGTTGCAGACGTGTAGGGGTTCAAAGTTCACATTTAGCAAGAGCACAGGCTCATGCAAAAGATCCTCTTTGCTCATGACCAAAGCAGTATACAAGGGATAAAAACTTGCGTCAATCCTGAGGCCATCAGCATTCTGTTAAAAATTCGTTAAGAGTTGAAAGTCGTCATGTTAAAAACCGATCTTGTTTCTTATTTGGACAGTTATCTGCGGATAGCCGAGTTTAAGGATTATGGACCGCAAGGATTACAGCTAGAGGCCAGCGGCGATACCGTTAATAAAATCGCGTTATCCGTAGATGCTGCGCCGCCCGTCATCCTGGCGGCCGCCGAATGGGGCGCCGATTTACTGTTGGTGCATCATGGCATTCTTTGGCGCAGTGTTGAGCGGTTGGCCGGTCCATTGGGGCGGCGGGTGCGTCTGCTGGTACAGCAAAACATGCACCTGTATGCCGCGCATCTGGCTTTGGATGGACATCCTGAGGTGGGCAACAACGCTGTGCTGGCCCGATTATTGGGCGTGGCGGTAAATGATTGGTGGTGTGCGCCAATGGGACAGCCGATTGGCGTTTGGGGGCAAGTAACGGCCGTTACCCCGCTTCCCCAATTCGTCCAAACAATCGAACGCCACTTACACACGACTGCCCGTGTCCTGGCACATGGCCCACAAACCGTCGCTCAGGTAGCCATCCTCTCTGGTTTTGGCGCGGATCAGGTCAGCGCCGCCCAGGCGTTGGGCTGCGACACCCTGCTAACCGGCGAAACGTCTCACGCCAATTATTGGGCCGCCGCCGATCATGGCCTGAACGTCATTTATGCCGGTCATTACGCCACCGAAACTGTGGGCGTTCAGGCGCTTGGCCAACATCTAAGCGAAAAATTTGGCCTGGAAACGAAGTTTTTTGATTTTCCGACGGCTATGTAAACGGCCGTTTCCCATTTTTACCACGCACCTAAATTTCAGGATCAACTCATGGGCTTTTTTACGCCCTAAAGGAGAAAAAATGAGTAACCATCGCACGGATTGGATTTCTGAGGAAATTGCCGGTCTAAAAGAAGCCGGGCTGTTCAACATCATCCGCACCATTGATTCGCCGATGGACGCCCGGGTGAAAATTGACGGCCGTTACCTGCTCAATTTCTGCGCCAACAATTACCTCGGCCTGGCCAATCATCCCCGGCTGCGACAAGCCGCGCAACAAGGCATAGACGCCTACGGCATTGGCCCTGGCGCAGTTCGCAGCATCGCCGGAACCATGTCTTTGCATATTGAATTGGAGAAACGTCTGGCTGAATTTAAACGCGCCGCCGCCTGCATTACCTTTCAAAGCGGCTTTACGGCCAATCTAGCCACCATTCCGGCCCTGGTTGGCCGCGATGACGTTATTTTTTCTGATGAACTGAATCACGCCAGCATCATCGATGGCTCGCGTCTGAGCCGCGCCACCATTGTCCGTTACGCCCACAACGATACGGCAGACTTACGTCGCAAAATCGAGGAAACCACGGGATACGGCCGTCGCCTCATCATAACCGATGGCGTATTTAGCATGGATGGCGATATTGCCCCGCTAGACAAAATTTGCGACATCGCCAACGAATACGACATTTTACTGATGGTAGACGACGCCCACGGCGAAGGTGTGTTGGGCGAAGGTGGACGCGGGATTGTGGACCATTTTGGGCTGCACGGCCGTGTCGATGTCGAAGTCGGCACCCTCAGCAAAGCGTTTGGCGCTGTGGGCGGGCTGGTGGCCGGACGGCAAGAAATAATCGACTGGCTGCGGCAGCGGGGACGGCCGTTCCTCTTCTCCAGCGCCATGACCGCGCCAGACGTCGCCGCCTGCCTGGAAGCCGTCAACGTCCTGCAAGAATCCACAGAACTCGTAGACAAACTTTGGGCCAACGCCAAACTCTTCAGAGAAGCCATGCAATCATTCGGCTTCGATACCGGGTTTAGTCAGACACCCATCGTCCCTGTCATGTTAGGCGATGCCAAACTCGCCCAAACCTTCAGCCGCCGGCTCTTCGAAGAAGGCGTGTTTGCCATGGCCATTGGCTACCCCACAGTGCCCCAGGGCAAAGCCCGCGTCCGGGTGATGAACTCGGCCGCGCACAGCCCGGATGATCTGGAAGAGGCGTTGGCCGTCTTTGAAAAAGTCGGTAAAGAGCTTGCCGTCATTTAACCAAAAGAAAAAGCCGCCATTGTGTCTAAAACCAATGGCGGCTTTTTTCTACGAACTATCGCGTATTGGAGGGCAGGTCTATTGCTTCATTACATTATTTCCATTCGGCGTGTGTTCCGGTTGCCGATGGATTAATTCATCTAAAAATGCCTGACGTAAGTTGGCGTTGGTAATAAGCTTCTGGAAAAATGCCGGGTAATTGGAACCCAAATCATCGCCCTTTAGCGCAGCTTGAGCCACAATGGAAAGCCATTCGTTATCTTCATTGGTCAGCGGGGGCGCGTGCCAACGCGACACAGGCAGCAGAGCTAAAAACTCATCGCCAGCTTCCGGCCACACATTGAGGCGTAGAAGCGTTTCTCGTAAATCGGTCACATCTGCTTTTGTGCTATCGGCAGGTCGTGTTGGTCGTAAAATTGGATTCAAAGCAGTATCCATAATCAACATGATAGATGACCCCCTTCGTCATTAAATTCCATTACTGCTGATACTGGTAGTTGATGGTACATAACTTACAATCCCTCTTGGTTGAGGGAGTGTCTGTACTATAACAAACTTACCGATCATAAGTGGATAGGAATCTTGGACTATGGCGGCCAGGTCATGCTCTTGAAGCCTGCCACCTTTTTGCCTGTTTACCCAATGGCAAACGCCTGGCCCAATTCCGGAACGGTGACATTGAGAAACCCTTGTTCTTCTTGCAAAGCGTTGGCAAAGGAGAAAGCCGCCTCTTCTTCGCCATGGACGATGAAGGTATGCTGCGGCGGCTTTTGCAAGTGACCGGTCCAGGTGAGCAGTTCATGGCGATCGGCGTGGGCGCTGAAGCCGTTGATGGTTTCCACCTGGGCTTTCAGTTGGTATTCCTCGCCAAATATTTTGACGATGGGTTGTTTTTCTACCAATCTGCGGCCCAACGTGTCTGGCGCTTGCCAACCAACAATTAAAATGGTGTTGCGGGGATCTTCGACGTTGTTTTTGAGGTGGTGGAGGATGCGCCCGGCTTCAGCCATGCCGCTGGCGCTGATGATAACGGCCGGTTCGCGCAGGAAGTTCAATTCTTTAGATTCGCTTGTGGTGCGTGTGTAGCGCATCATGTCGAAACCAAACGGGTCGCTGCCATGATTGGCAAGCATGAATCGGGCGATTTCTTCGTCGTATGATTCCGGGTGCAGGCGGTAAATGCCGGTGGCGTCGATGGCTAATGGGCTGTCTACGTAGATGGGCAGATTTGGGGGGATGTCTCGGGATTCGACCAGTTTATGGATGCGATAAACCAATTCTTGGGTACGACCTACGGCAAAGGCTGGCACAATTAGCTTGCCGCCACGCGCATAGGTGGCGTTGATGATTTTTTCCAGTTTGTCGCTGGCTTCTTCGAGGGCGGGATGGGTGCGGTTGCCGTAGGTGCTTTCGATGATGAGGACATCGGCGCGGTCGATGAAGGTGGGATCACGCAGAATGGGTCGGTCGGGGCGGCCTAAGTCGCCGCTGAATACGAGGCGCACATCTTGCCCGGTGGCCTGGTCTTCAATATCCAGTACGACGATGGCGGAACCGAGGATGTGCCCGGCGTCGAGGAAGGTGAGGGTGATGCCGGGCAGAAGGTTGTAGGGACGGCCGTATCCAATGCCCACAAAATGCTTCAGACATTCGATGGCATCTTCCACGGTGTAAATGGGGGTGAGCAGAGGTAGATTTTTGCGCGCTCTTTTTTTGTTCAGGTATTGAATATCGTAGTTTTGGATGTTGGCGCTGTCGCGCAGCATGATGGCGCACAGGTCGCGGGTGGCGTAGGTGCAGACGATGTCGCCGCGAAAGCCGCTTTTGACCAGATTGGGCACGTTGCCGCTGTGATCGATGTGGGCGTGGGAAAGCACTAGAATGTCGATGTCGGCGGTGTTGAAAGGTAGGTTTTGATTGCGCTGGTAACTTGCCTGGCGGGAGCCTTGGTAGAGGCCGCAGTCGAGCAGGATTTTACGGCCGTTTACCGTCAGCAGATGTTGTGATCCAGTAACCGTGCGCACTGCGCCATGAAATTGAATATCCATGCTGCCCTCCAGCTCTTTTGGGGTTGCTACTGGTGATTTGCCAGCAGTTTGATGATTTCGCTGCCATATGTTTGGCAGTGCCAGGCTCCAATTCCCAGTTGGATGAGTTCATCGGCGGTGCGGGGGTTTTCGCGGGCAATTGTCCACAAGACATCGCGGCTTAGGATGACGTCGGATTCTACGCCCCGCTTTTGAGCGCGCTGCTTGCGCCAATTGTGCAGCTTTTCGTAGCGGCATAACACGTCGTCGGGTGGTCGGGACGGCCGTTTCGGCTGCTTCGGCGCTGGTCCAGATTCGTTCTCGGCAATGACCCGCAAAAGCTGCCGTCCATATCGCCGCAGTTGGCCCGAAGACATGCCATACACCTGACCCAACTCAGACGATGTGTGCGGCATCTGGCGCACAATTTCCATCATTGTGCGGTCGCCAAATATCTTAAAGAGGGGTTGATTGCGCCGTTGGGCTTCTTGATCTCGGTAAATGGTGATGGCTTTTAGGACGGCGCGCTGCTCGCCCGACAATTCGTGAACGCCATGAATCGACCAGAAGCTCTCCGGGTCAAATTCATGATTTCCCGGTTGGACTTTGGTTTGGTCCAGAAAGATTTCTTGCGCCTCGACAATTCGATTGGCGGCTTGGAGTTCACGTTCCAGGTGATCGCGCAGTTGGAGGAGGTCGTGGGTGTCGTGTTGGGCATAGGTGAGCTGCGCCGGGGATAACGGCCGTCTGCACCAGTTCGATTTTTGGTATTGCTTATCTAATTTAAGGCCAAATACCTTTTCCAGTAAGTTGGCCAGACCATATTGTTTATACCCAAGAATACGCGCCGCCCACATCGTATCGAACAAATTATTCAGCTTCCATTCGTATTCTCGTTTGAGCAGGATCAGGTCATATTCGGCCGCATGAAAGACCTTTTCCACGGCCGTATCCGCCAGCAGTTCCCCTAGACCCGTTAAGTCTAAAGGCGCTACCGGATCGATAATATAATCTTGGCTGGGGATAGAGATCTGGATGAGGCAAACCCGCTCCCGATAGGCGTACATGCTGTTGGCTTCCAGATCGATGGCAAAACGAGATTCCTGTCTTAGGGCCGCGAGGCACTCTTGCCAACTGGTCTGCGTGGTTATCAATTTGTGGGGTGGCAACGGCACAAACAATCTCCGTTTAGTGTGATAGCTAGGACGACAGTGGATGGTATACACTGTAGATTTGTAATTGTTCGGTTTCTCTGGCAAGACTCCAAGGGTTTGATACCCAAATAATCCAAATTCTCAGGAGCAAACCCTTGGGGTCTGTATAGTCAGGTAGACTTTCAATTTACCATCCTGAATTTCAACAAACATTATACCATTTGTGTCAAATAGAGCGATGATTGGCAGAAGGCGGGCTGGCGCCATAAAGAATTCCCGCCTAGTTAATGTGAAAATTAAGGCAGTAGGTGTAACAATAGGGTGGTAATCCCATTAGATCTCAAGTATTGGTGAGTTGATAGATGAATACAATAGCCAGAGTGCTTTACATAGAAGATGATAACGACAGCCGTCGATTGGTTTCTCGTGTGCTACGTAATTCAGGGTATGAGGTGGTGTTGGCCTCTGATGGCCTGGAGGGGGTCACGATGGCGCGAACCACACAGCCGCATCTGGTGTTAATGGATATCAACCTGCCCAATATGGATGGGCGGGCAGTGACCACGCGCCTGCGCAGCCTGCCCAATCTGGAGACAGTGCCAATTGTGGCCCTGACGGCGAACAATTCGCCGGGCAGCCGCGAATTGGCGCTGGCTGCCGGCTGCACGGGTTATCTCACCAAGCCAATCGACGTGGATGCTTTGCCGGATGAAGTGGATGCGTTTTTACACGGCCGTATCCAAACCCTCACCGAGACCGTCCGTTACGAACAACTGCAACGCCACGCGCAAGATATGGTCACCCAATTGGAAGACAAACTGCGTGAGCTGGAAAAAACCAACCAGCGCCTTTACCGGCTGGATCGGTTGAAAAGCGATTTTATCACCCTGGCGTCGCACGAACTGCGCACGCCGCTGACCCTGGTAAGCGGGTACGCGCAGTTGTTAGACATGCAAATTCGGCAGTTGAAGGATGAAGACCAGAGTGGGTTGGTGGATTGGCAACGGCCGTTAACCTCTGTGGAAAAAATGATTCGGGGCATGGCCCGCCTGGCCCAGGTGGTCGATGAAATCATCGGCATTTCTCGCATTGCCACCAACCGCCTGGACCTTTACCTGGAGGCAGTTTCTTTGGCCAACCTGGTCAATGCCATTGTGGCTGAAATGCAGCCGGTATGCGCGAAGCGCTCCATAGAAATTGAAGTCACCGGGCTGCAAGGTTTGCCGCCGATTCAAGGGGATAAGGAGCATTTGCACACGGCCGTTACCAATGTCATCGAAAACGCCATCAAATTCACCCCCGACGACCACTCGATTTTCATTTCCGGCTCCACCGAAGCGGGCGCCGTCCTGCTGCACATCAAAGATTCCGGCATAGGCATCGCCCCCGAAGACCAGCCCTACATTTTCGATCAGTTCTACATTGTTGGCTCCATCGACCACCATTCCAGCAGCAAATCATCATTCTTGGGCGGTGGCTTGGGGGTAGGGCTGGCTGTAGCCAGGGGGATTATTCAGGCGCATAACGGCCGTATCTGGGTAGAAAGCGCCGGCCAGGATTTTGCGACCCTCCCCGGCAGCACCTTCCACATCCTCCTCCCCACGGCATCCACGGCCAGCGAAACGCCAAAGTTAACGGCCGTCAGTTAACCACTCACGGCGCCTTCGCCGCATACCAATCCCAAAACCGCTGCACGCCTTCCGCAACCGAAACCTTAGGATCATACCCCAACAATCTCCGCGCTTTGGAAATATCCGCCTGATTTAAGACAAAATCTGCCGCCGGTTTGGGTTTGTTGATTAGATTCGCTTGGCGTCCGGCCAGCGTCTCGATCAGCGTCACAAAATCGCGCAGCAGCGTCGGTTCGCCGCGCCCCAGGTTAATGATCTCATACCCCAACGGCCGATCGAGCGCCGCCACCACGCCGTCGGTGGTGTCATCCACGTAGGTCCAATCGCGGTACATTTGCCCGCCTTCATACAGCGGCACCTGGATGCCCTTGGTCACGCTTTCCGCCAGCAAATAGGCCATCATGTCTGGCCGGCCGCTGGGGCCATAAACCGTAAAGAAGCGCACCACAGTAAAATTCAGACCAAACAAATGGTGGTAGGAATGACCTAGAATTTCGGCCCCTCGTTTGGCGGCGGCGTAAGGTTGTAAAACGCGGTCGCAGGGGTCTGTTTCCACAAAGGGGACTACTTGGGTATTGCCATACACAGAGGAAGTGGATGCAAAGACGAAGTTTTGCACGCCGCCGGCCGCCAACGCAGCATCCATCAGGTTTTGCGTGCCGTTCAGGTCTACCTGCACGTACAGCGCCGGATATTTAACGGCGTTGCGCACGCCGGCCAGGGCGGCCAAATGAGCGACCACCTCGAATTTTTCTTGCGCAAAGATGGCCAACATGCGTTCCCGGTCGGTGATGTCGGCCTGGATCATTTTGAAGTTGGCGAATTGGGCCAGGGTTTGGGCACGGCCGTATTTCCGTTCTGAGTCGTACACAATGTCGTTAAAATTATCCAAACCCACGACATCATCGCCGCGTCGGGCGAGTTTAGCGGCCAAATGGCTGCCGATAAAACCGGCCGCGCCGGTGACCAATACTTTCATCTTATTCCCTCACGTTTGTTATGACTGGTAGTCTCTACCCGGCACAAGTTCCCGCCGTTTGGCCTGATTTAGACAGCAACGCTTTCAGCTTCCGTGGCCCGCATATCCTGGACCATGAGTTGCAAGCTGCGACGGCCGTTCCATTCATTCACCCCCACCGTATACACCAGGTCTACATACTGGGGCATATGCGCCGCCCACGCTCCTTGCCGAAACGCAATCGCCGCCAGTTCACGGTAGCCGCCCGCAGCCGTTCCCACCGCCTTAAACTGCAAATGCGACCCATCCTGCCCTACCACGCGGTGGCTGAACACCTCCACATGGCGGCTCATAAACACCGGCGTCGGGTTGGCGTACCCCGTCGGTTCCAGCGGCGAAAGGCTCTCATACAGCGCCCAATCGACGACGTCCAGGTCGATTTCCGCATCCACGGTGAGCGTGGGATACAAATCCAGGCCGTCTAATTTGCTGGCCGCGATGGCTGTCATTCGGGCCACAAAAGCATCTAAATTATCATTGCGCACCGTGAACCCGGCCGCCTGCGCATGGCCGCCGTGGCGCACCAACAAATCGGCCACCTCGTCCAGCGCTTCCGTAATGTGAAATTCGGGAATCGACCGGCACGACCCCCGGCTTTCTTCCTCGCCCATCTCCATAACGATGGCCGGGCGATAATACACTTCCGCCAGACGGCTGGCCACCAGCCCCACCACGCCCGACACAAACCCGGCGTCGGCGGCAATGAGGATGGGGGCTTCCGGCTGAATCAGACCTTCCGCTTTGGCGGTTAATTCGGCCGTCAGGCGCTGGCGCTGTTGGTTCAGTTCGTTTAATTTGGCGGCAAACTGGTTGGCTTGTGGGCGGTTGTTGATGGCTAAGAGCCGGGCCGCATCATAAGCATGGGCCAGCCGCCCGGCCGCGTTGATGCGCGGCCCCAGGCCAAACGCAATCGACTCGGCCGACAGTTGGCCGGGTTTCAGGCGGGCCACTTCGGCCAGGGCGGCGATGCCGGGACGGCGCGCTTCGTTTAATACCACCAGCCCATCGGTTACCAACTGGCGGTTTTCGCCGAGTAAGGGCGCCAGATCGGCCACAGTGCCGATGGCGACCAGATCGAGCAGGTCGCGTTCGTCGAATTGGGCGCGGTCGGGCAGGGTCTGGCGCAGCGCCTGGGCCAGTTTGTAGGCAATGCCCACCCCGGCCAGCATGGTTTCCGGGTAAGCGGAATTCGGCCGTTTCGGGTTAATCACCGCCAGCGCCGGCGGCAGTTCGCGCCCCAGGCTGTGATGGTCGGTGACGATCATGTCCAGGCCGATGTCGCGGGCGTGGGCTACCTCGGCCACCGAGCGAATGCCGCAGTCCACGCTGATCACCAGACTGGCGTTGAACTCTTCTTTGATTTTGCTCAGCGCCTCCACATTCAGGCCGTAGCCCTCATCTACCCGGTCGGGAATGTAGGGGCGCACTTTTTCGCGGTCCAGGCCGCAGCCGCGCAGCGCTTCTGTCAGCAGCACCGTGGAGGTCACGCCGTCGGCGTCGAAATCGCCGTAAACCACGACGGTTTCTTCGTTTTCGATGGCTTGCCGGATGCGGGCCACTGCTTTGTCCATGTCTGCCAGCAGGAAGGGGTCGCTGTTTTCCAGGTAGCGATGCTCGACAAAGGCTTGCAAATGGGCCGGGTCGATGATGCCCCGGTTATAAAGCACCTGGAGTAAGACGGGGTTGATGTGGCTAAGTTGTGTTTGAATGGCGGCGGGCACCGGGGGCGCAACCAGCCACCTGTTGGGTCGAATGCTGTCTGGTCTCATAGTGGGCGAATGGTAGCACGGATGGGGGGAAGTGTAAACCGGCGCGGGAGATAGCAGGAATTCTCAATTTAGATCAGGCATTCGTGCGAACAAGGTAATTTCTTTGCAATTTACGCTGAACTGTCATGCTGAGCGGAGTCTTCGGAGCGAAGCATCCCGCTTCACCAGAAGAAGGAGATGCTTCGGAGGACCTCAGCATGACACATTTCTGGTTAAATTGAGAATTGCTGGGAGATAGGGGACTGGAGACTGGAGACTGGAGACTGGGGACTGGAGACTGGAGATTGGAGACTGGAGACTGGAGATTGGAGATTGGAGATTGGAGATTGGAGATTGGAGATTGATTAGGTCTCTACTCCGCACTCCCCACTCCGCACTCCCCACTCCGCACTCCGCACTCCCCACTCCCCACTCCGCACTCCGCACTCCCCACTCCGCACTCCCCACTCCCCACTCTCAGTTGTACTAGGGCAGCCGCCAGCTTACCTTCGCCTCGGCTTCGTCGGGCAGGCGGCCGAGCAGGCTGCCCCAGGGTGTGTTCAGGCGCACGGCTAACTGGGCGGCGGCGCGGGCGTGGGCCAGGCCGGGCGGCAGAGCCAGCACGATGTAGACCACCAGGCTGCCGGCCAGCAGGGTGCGGCCGCGCTCCAGGAATGTCCAGCGCACGTCGCTTTCGCCCAGGCCGTCGACGGTGATGGCTGCGGCCGTGCGCCGCAGCTTGAGCGTGCCTTCGACTTTGGCCAGGGCGGCGTCGACGGAGCCAAATTTGAGCGCCGGCCCCAGGGCGAGGGTGACTTCGCCTTCCTGGTCGATGGTGGTGGTGGGTGGGTAGGCGTCGTAGACGGTGGGGCGCGGGCCGGGGCCGCTGGGGTAGAGGGCGAGGGTGAAGTCGGCGCGCTGCACGCGCAGACCGTCGCCGGGGCGCAGGGTGAAGGGGAAGCGGGCCAGGCCGTAGGTGTGGGCGGCTGGGGGCGCGCCGGGCTGGAGGCCGAGCGCGACGGGCAGGCTGGGGGCGGCCAGGGGCCAGTAGGTGGGCTGGCCGATGCTGGCCTGCCCGGCGGAGCCGCACAGGGCGAAGGTTTCGCTGGTGGCGGCCAGGTCGCCTTGCCAGGCGGGGATGAAGGGAAGTTGGGTGTCGTCTATGTGCATGGGTGTCTCCTTGGGACAGCCTCCCGGAGGCTCCAAGCCGCCGGGAGGTGTTGATATGTCATTGGCTCGTCATTCTGAGCGGAGTCTTCGGAGCGAAGAATCCCCCACACGTCGGCCTGCCCAGGCGAAGGGGATGCTTCGGAGGACCTCAGCATGACGGGGTGGGTTGGCCTGCCAGGCGAGGGGGATGCTTCGCTGCGCTCAGCATGACGACGTGGGGCTGGGCTGTGGGGGGAAGGGGATGCTTCGCTGCGCTCAGCATGACGGGGTGGGCTAGGCCAGGGCCTGGGCGATGGCTTGCAGGAGGCGCTCGGTGTTTTCGATGTCGGCGGCGGCGCGGGGGCCGTAGACCTGGAAGTTGCGCAGGGCGGCTTCGGCGTAGGCGCGGGCGTCGGGCAGCCGCCCCTGCTGGGCCAGCATGAGCGCCACGTTGTAGCGATGGTTGCCTGCTTCGTACCAGTTGCTGCCGAGTTCAGCGTAATGAATCGCGCGTTGATAATGTTCCAAGGCGCTCAGTGTTTGTCCAGCATTCTTATAAATGACGCCTAACTGATTGTACGCTATTGCAAGGCTGTCAACTGCGTCATTGGGTAGCAGTGTTAGCGCTTGCTGGTAATAATAAAGGGCGGTGTTGAGATGCTGTAATAGCTCCGATTCCGTCGCGCCTTCAGTCCGCGCCTCCAGAAACCGCTCGTATTCTACTGACCCTAGTTGACTATGGCATTGGCCGCGTCCCAAACCGTCGCGCTCAGGAAAAAGGTTTAGGCTATGGCCGTACCAGTATTCCGCCTGGTCCAAGTCATACAGTGCGGAGAGGTTCTTGAAGGCATGGCCCAAGTTGAAGGCTGTAATGGCTAACCCTATCTGATCATCAATATGCTCATTTAGTTTGATAACTTCTCTGTAAATAATTTCACATTCAGGCTTGTCTTGCTCGCGCAAGATATTACCAAGTCCTTCGAGAGATATCGCTAAGGAGCGGATAGCATTACTCTCAGGGTCACCTAGATCTGCCATTGGCAAGGCTAGGGCCGTCGCCGCTTGCTGTCGGTCCCATTCCACAATCAAGCGCTGCAAGCGCGCCGCTTCAGTCCAGTCGTGCGCTTCCTCTGCTAAACGCACACGATAACCCGTCACCAGGCTCCACTGCTCCTCCCGCCCCGGCCGCGGGCCGTCGCTGGTCGAGTCAACGAAGTCGGACACAATTTCGTCTAACAGCCGCGCCCATTCGCCGCGGCGGCCGATGTGGCCGTACAGTGACCGCAGCCCCTGCACGGCGCGGATCACCGCCAGCCACCAACTGTGCTGCCGTGCCAAGCGGCGGGCGTGGAGCAGGTTAGCTTCCTCGGACCTCAGCTTGTCGATTACGTCACGGTTGCCGCCTTGATACTGGGCTTGGTAATAGCTGCCCAGTTCGCCCACCGCTTCGACAAAGGCGCGGGCGGGGGGAGTGGAGACTGGAGATTGAGGGCTGGGGGTTGAGGGCTGGGACGGCTCTTCTCCAATCCCCAACCCTTGATCCCCAGCCCCATAATACTGCTCGTAGAACTGCTTGAAGTACCAGGGCAGGGCAGGGTGGATGCGGTAGTAGCCGCTGCCGAGGGCGGTGAGCAGGCCCACTTCGGCGGCGCGGTCGAGTAGGGCGATGCCCTGCTCGCGGGTCAGGCCGCGCAGGGCGGACAATCCCCAGTCATATTTGTCTGTACCCATCGCTACTAACACACGCACATCGACAAAGCCCTGGAAGAAGTGGAGCAGCGCCAACTGCTGCTGCTCGGTGTCGCTGAAGGTGTGGCTAAAGCCATAGCTGAGGGAAGCGCTCAGGGATTTGGCCCGCCCCAGGGCCGGTTCGTCGGCGAAGACGGCTTCGCCGCGGCGCAGTTGATCCACGTAGCCGGCGATTTGCTCTTTGCGGGTGAGGCCGTCGCGCAGGGCCTGGCCGACGACGATGGTGAGGGTGAGGGGGTTGCCCTGGGTGTACGCCAGCAGCGGCCGCCACTCTTCCACGTCGTCGAGCTTTTTGGCTTGTTTGGCGGCGATGGCCCGGGCCAACTGCACGCGCTCCTGGAAGGGCATGGGCGGCACGGCGAGGCGCGTGGGCAGGTCGTTCAGCCAGCCGCGCTCGTCGCGGCGCGAGGTGAGCAGGAATTTGGCCTTTGTTTGCCGCGCATCTTGCAAGAAGCGCTTGAGGTCTGCCTGCTCCGCCGCCGTCCAGTCGGAGGGCGCGCCGGTGGGGAAGCCGGACACCGGCTCCACGTTGTCCCAAATCCACAGCAGCGGGACCTGGGCCATCACCTGCAAGGCCACCGCGCGCCGGTCGGCGTCGCTGAGGGCCAGCCAATGAAGGCCAATTTGCTCCAGCGCGGAACCGAAGATTTGCCCGAACTTGTCCAGGACGCGGGGCAGGGGCAGGTAACGCTCGAAGCTGGTGAAGAGCACGGGGCCATCGACGCCGCCGGTGAGGGCGTACCAGCGGGCGAACTCGGCGGCGGTGGTGGTTTTGCCGCTGCCGGCGAAGGCGTGCAGCAGCAGGATGGGGTCGCGGTCGAAGGCGCGGTCCAGGGCCAGCAGGGTTTCGTCACGGCCGTAAAAA
>JAGOMA010000026.1 GCA_017993775.1 Chloroflexota bacterium
CTAAGCCTCAACAACCTGGGCTATCTCCTGCGAGCGATGGGGAATCTGGCGGAGGCACGGCCGTACTACGAACGCGCCCTGGCTATCCGGGAAAAAGCGCTCGGCCCCGACCACCCCGACACCGCCCAAAGCCTCAACAACCTGGGCGGTCTCCTGCAAGCGATGGGCAATCTGGCGGAGGCACGGCCGTACTACGAACGCGCCCTGGCCATCAACGAAAAAGCGCTCGGCCCCGACCACCCCGACACCGCCACCAGCCTCAACAACCTGGGCGGTCTCCTCGATTCGATGGGGAATCTGGCGGAGGCACGGCCGTACTACGAACGCGCCCTGGCCATCTACGAAAAAGCGCTCGGCCCCGACCACCCCAACACCGCCACCAGCCTCAACAACCTGGGCGGTCTCCTCGATTCGATGGGGAATCTGGCGGAGGCACGGCCGTACTACGAACGCGCCCTGGCCATCAGAGAAAAAGCGCTCGGCCCCGACCACCCCGACACCGCCCAAAGCCTCAACAACCTGGGCTATCTCCTGCAAGCGATGGGGAATCTGGCGGAGGCACGGCCGTACTACGAACGCGCCCTGACTATTCTTGAAAAATCGCTGGGAGCCAATCACCCCCATACCAAAATCGTACGCGGCAATTTAAGCAGCCTGGGCAGGTAGATTGGTCCAATCTGAAGGCGGGGGTTTACGGCGCTGTCAGGCCCCTACTCCTGTGTCGAATACGTTCAGCATTGATTGCAGTCACTTCCAACCCATTCTGAATCCATTCATAGCCCATTGCAGCATCCCACAACCCATGCTGAATCTGTTCATAATCCCTTGCAGCATCCCACAATTAATGCTGAATTGGTTCAGCATGAGCTGCCATATCTGGCAGCCTATACTGAGCCAATTCAGAGCCGGTTGCAATAGGCTGCAATCTAGGCTGAGCCAATTCAGGGCTAATTGCAGCATAAGACAACCAATGCTGAGCCGATTCGAAAATGCCCCCAAAGGTTCACGTGCAGACCTGACAGGTTTTCTGAAACCTGTCAGGTCTTTGGGAAACCTGTCAGGTCTTTGGGAAACCTGTCAGGTCTTTGGGAAACCTGTCAGGTCTATTATCACGAATGGGTGATGAACCCCGCCGGCCAAATCTGGCAAACGGCCGTGGCCTGATGATATACTAAACGCCGTCGGTGAGGGTCTCCTGCATCATGCGAAAGACACTCTTAATATCACCAAAGAACGCCACAATAAACGGAGGAAATCTCATGAGTATCAGTTACGAAGCCCCCAGAAGCGACGCCCGTCGGCTGCAAACATTGGCCCAGGTCGTCACCGTAGCCGCCCAAGACGCGCTGGAAGGACGCGCCTATATCCGCCCGGATGTATTGGCAGCGGCCACCACGCTGCAAGGGCAAATGGAAGAAGCGCTGGATGCCCTGAGCGACAAGCTGGCGGCGCGGATGCAGGCGGTAGCGGCCAAAGACCAGGCGATACAGCAGCTAGAATGGCACATCCGCGATGCCTGGGAAAGCATCAGACGCCGCATCCGGCGGCAGGATTTGGCCGCCTCGCTGATTGTTTATTACGGTCTCAATGAAAGCGGCGAGTCGCCGACCGGCATCAGCCAATCATCCTGGTTGAGCTATGGGCAGGATGTGCTGGCGGGGGATGATGAGGCGTTTACGGCCGGATTTGAACGGCTGCGCGAGCCGAATCAAGAAGAAATCCAGCTTGCCTATGATGCGGCGCAAAGGGCTTACAATGCCATGCCTATGGCCGACCGCGCCTATGATTTGGCTCAGGCGGCGGTGACAGCGCTGCGCCCGCAGGTAGACGAGACACTGTCGGACGTGGTGCGCGATATGCGCTACAACCTCAGCATCGCCCGCCAGGACAAAGAAAGCGAGCGGCGCGTCATGCGCAGTTATGGCTTCACGTTCTCGTCGGATACGGCCACGCCGGAGGAAACGGTGACAGAAACGCTGGCAGAACCGCAGGCAGAAGCGCCTGCAGGTTAAGGCCAGCTCCAGAATTAAAGACGGCGCTTCAGGAATTCCGGGGGTTGACGGTCCCTGATGCGTGATGCGTGATGGTAAATTTCACGCATCACGCATCAGGGCAAACCCCATGAAATCTCAAAGACCCAATTAAATCATGATGACGACAGTTTCCAGACAATTTTCGGAAAGCGCAACGGCGGCGAGCATGGGGCAGTGGCTGGTTGATTTTGCCCTGCTGCTGCTGGGCGGGCTGGCGCTGACGCGGATTTTGTATGAAGGGTTGTTTCCGCGCTGGGGGTGGCTGGCACGGCCGTTGCCCGTCATCGTCATCGCGGGGGGCACGGCCGTTCTGCTCACCTGGGCTTTTAATAGGACGCGGATAAACGCGGAAAAACGCGGCTGGTTTTTGCTGCCGCTGGTTTTAAATGTGTGGTGGCTGTTTGATCCGGCCGTGGATTTGGTGGGCAGCCGGTTGATTTTTGGCGCGGCGCTGTGGCTGGCGGCGCTGCTGGTGGCGCGGACCAAAGCTGCGCCGCGCGCGTGGCGCTGGCTGGGGCCGCTGTTCGTGCTGGCCGCCCTGCTGCCCGTCTACCTGCTGACCCTGCCCAACGCCGTCGGGCAGGCCGACACCTTCGAGTTCCAGGTGGTTGCGCCACAGTTGGGCCTCGCCCACCCCACCGGCTACCCGCTGTTTTTGCTGCTGGGCAAGCTGTTCACCCTCATCCCCCTCAACACGGTAGCGTGGCGGCTGAACGTGGCCGTGATGGTCTACGGGCTGGCGGCGGCCTGCCTGCTGTTTGGGCTGGGCTACCGGCTAAGGGCAAGGGGAGAGGTGGCGGTGGTAACGGCCGTTACCCTCGGCCTCATCCCCATCTTCTGGAGCCAGGCCATCGAAGCCGAAGTCTACACCCTGCACGCGCTATTCGTCGTCGCCGCGCTGTTTGTCATGCGGGAGATTGGCGATTGGCGATTGGGGATTGGGGATTGGGGGAACCCCTCCCACACCCCCACACCCGCTCACCCGCTCTCCCGCTCTCCCATGCTCCTCGCCTTCCTCCTCGGCCTGGGCATGACCAATCACCTGACCACCATCTTCCTCCTACCAGCCGCCGGCCTGACGCTGCTTTTCTCAGGCTATTTCCGCCGCAAATCTCTCATCGCCCATCTCCAATCTCTCCTCCTCCTTGCGCTGGCCTTCGCCCTGCCGCTGCTGTTGTACGCCTATTTGCCGCTGCGGTGGACGGCCGTACACCACGAACCCATGGGCCTCAGCCGCTTTGTCGATTGGGTCATCGGCGGGCGGTTTCAGGGGGCGCTGCAATGGCGCGCCTGGCTCGACGACCCCACCCGCTACGAAGTGGTCGGCCGCATCTACCTGAGCAATTGGGGCTGGGTGAACCTGGCCATCGCCGCCCTGGGCCTCATCACCCTGTTTGTCCGCCGCTGGCAGTTCGCGCTCATCCTCCTCGTCACCTGGCTCGGCGTCACCTTCTACGCCCTCAACTACTACGTGCCCGATCTGGCCGTCTTTTTGATGGGAGCGCAGGTGGTAACGGCCGTCTTCTGGCTGGCCGGCGCGAATTGGTTATTAGAGATTGGAGATCGGAGATTGGGGCGAATCTCCCATCTCATCCTGCTCTTCCTGACGATCCCCACGCTCCTTCTGGCGGTGGCCCATTGGCCGCAAATCGATCAGTCCGGCGACGATGGGCTGCTGACGTGGGGCGCGGCGGTGCTGGCGCAGCCGCTGGCCGCAAACGCCGCCATCCTGGCCGACAGCGAAAAAATCGCCCCGCTGTATTATTTGCAGCAGGCGGAAGGCGTGCGCCCCGACCTGGACATCATGGTGCTGCCCGATGAGGCCGCCTACCGCGCCGAACTCGACCAACGCCTCGCCGCCGGGCAGACGGTCTATCTGGCGCGCTTTTTGCCGGGCCTGGAAGGCGTCTACCACTTACGTGCGCTGGGGCCGCTGACGGAAGTAAGCCGGGAACCGCTAACCACGCTGCCGGATACGGCCGTTGCCGCCCCCCTCGCCTTCGACAACATCCTGCTGCTTGGTTATGAATGGCAGCCGGAAGCGGCCATCGACCCGGCCCAGGCTGCCCTCACCCTCTACTGGCAGCCAACCAATCCACCTACCCACCCCCTCCAGGTCTACCTGCGCCTGGGCGACCATGTGAGCGACGGCCGTTTCCCCGCCAACAACTTCTACCCCACCAACGCCTGGAAAGGGGACGAAATTGTGCCGGATTTCCACCTGCTGCCCCGGCCAATCAGCAACGCTACGTCTCAATACGATTTGCAGGTAGCTCTCGCGCCGCCCTTCACTGCACCCGATGAGCTGGATTGGCAGACGGTAACGGCCGTTTCCCTCCCCGCCACGCCCTTCACCGACCTGCCACAGCCGATTCGCGCCCAAATTGGCCCCGCCGCCCTGCTGTCTGTGGACTTTGCGGCGCAAATCCGCCCGCAGCAGCCCTTTACCGTGCTGCTGTCCGGCTACGGCGACCCATCGGGCATCCAGGCGATGCTGCTGGCGGAAGGCGAAGACCTGCCCAATTTGCCTCTGGCGCGCATTATCTACCGCGGACCGCTGACCGAACGGCCGTTTACGGCAGCGGAAACGGTGGCGGGGGTAAAGGAGAACGGCCGTTACCAACTTCTCCTCACGCGCCCCGGCCAAACGCTTATTTGCGGCTGGCTCCAGCCGGTGACGAACGCTTGCCCGCTGGGTAACGTGGTCGTCAGCGGCGCGCCGCTGCCCGCTGGGGCCGTCAACTACGACGACAAAATCGCCCTGCTGGACGTGGCCATCGCCGATACCACCTTGCAGCCCGGCGGCCAGCTTGCCCTGACGCTGCACTGGCAGGCATTGGCCCCCATTGCCAACGATTACACCGTCTTCCTGCAAGTGGTAGACGCCCAGGACCGCCTCGTGGGGCAGGTGGACGCCTGGCCGCTGCAAGGCACGCTGCCCACCAGCCAATGGACCCCCGGCCAGACCATCACCGACCCGTACACCATCCAACTGGACCCGGACATGCCGCCCGGCGCGTATCGCCTGCTGATTGGCTGGTATCTTTTGGCCGATTTGCGCCGCCTGCCCGTCTTAAACGCCGATGGCGCGCCGGTAGACGATAAACTCGCTGTGCCTGGTTTGATGGTGGAATGAGGCCAGATTGGACCAATCGACACAACAAAAGGAATTTGCCATGCCTGAACCCATTATTCGCCCACTGCAACCGGCGGAAATGCCGGAGATTATGTACCACCTGACCAGCTACGCCTTTAACCCGACGCCGCCCTGGCCAGACAAGGCGCGGCGGCTGGAGTTGTTGAGCAAGCGGCAAGAGGCCACGTATATGGCGCTGTTTGAAGGGGACACGGCCGTTTCCGTCGCCGCCAGCACGCCCATGAGCCAGCAAGTGCGCGGCAAACTCTTCGACATGGGCGGCATCTGGGGCGTGGTGACGCGGCCGGAAGCCCGCCGCCAAGGCTACTGCCGCCGCGTACTGACCGAACTGCTGACGGCCGTGCGCGATGCCGGCTGCGCCTTCACCACCCTCTACCCCTTCCGCGAATCCTTCTACGAACGGCTGGGCTACACCACCTTCCCCCTGCCCATCAAAGCCCGCTTCAACCCCGCCAACCTGGCCCCGCTGCTGAAAATGAACCTGCCCGGCCACGTGGAGACGGCGCTGATCGGCGAGGTATATCCGGCTTACCACCTGTTTTTGCAGCAGTTGCAGCGGCACACGCACGGCATGGCCATCATGAAGGCCAATTTGCAGCGCGGCCCGAACCAGCCGGATGGCTTGTGGGTGGCGCAGGCGGTGGTGGACGGCCGTGTGGCCGGCATGATGCTCTACGACATCAAAGGCGCGGAAGTGACTCAGTTCACGCTGCGAGCCATTCGTTTTTACGCCGCCTCCCCCGCCGGGCGTTATCTGCTGCTGGACTGGATTGCCCGCCACATCGACCAGGCCAATCTGGCCGAACTATGGCTCTCCCCCGCCGACCGGCCGGAAACCTGGCTGGCCGACCTGGCCGTCAGCACAGAGTCGATGATGCGCGCGCCGATGGGGCGGGTGCTGGATGTGGGCCAAATGGGCGGGCAGCAGGTGGGCGACGGCCGTTTCACCGCCGCCATCCACGACCCGATCTGCCCGTGGAATGAGGGTAACTGGGAATTTGTGGGGGAAAACGGCCGTCTGCACGTCCAACCAGCCGCCGCCGCCACCTGCGACCTGACCATCCAGGCCCTTTCCGCGCTGGTCTACGGAACCCACGACCCGGCAGACTTCGCCCTGCGCGGCTGGGGCCGCCCGGACGAAACTATCCAGGCCGCCATGCGCCAAATCTTCCCGCCGCGCATCCCCCACATCCACGAAATCTTTTAAGGGTTTTTGGGGTATCGTGAAACGTGATGCGTAATGCGTGACCAGAGGCATCACGCATCACGCATCACGCATCACGTTTCACGGGTTTTTACCCGCTGAACTCCCCAAGAGCCGCGTGAACGCCCACGCGCCGTAGCCCACCACCCGATCTTTGCGCCCGGCGGTGTCGCCGGAGCTGCGTAAATCCAGGCGGTGGGCGGCGAGATCGCGCTGGCGCGCGGCCAGCAGCCAACCCTGGATGGGCAGCCGCCCGCAGGCCGATTCGCGGCCAAGACCGGCCGGGTTTAGCTGCTCGATGGCCTGCGCTGTGGCCGCGTCCAGCGCCTGCGCTGTGGCGTAATCGTAATAATGACTCAGGTCGGAGCTGATGACGATGAGCGTTTCCGGGCCGCCCCAGAGTTGGTCGAGAACGGCCGTTACCTCCTCCGGCGTCACGTCGCCCACCACCAGCGGGACCAGCTTAAACGCCCCCAAAACAGTCTGCAAAAACGGCAGATGCACCTCCAGCCCATGCTCGCGGGCATGGGCCGCGTCCGACACCTGCACCTGCGGCAGCGCCAGGATGATGTCCAGCGCCGCCCGATCCACCCGGACTTCGCCCAGCGGCGTGGCGAAGGCGTCGGCATCAGGGGCGGCCAGGCCGCGCACGGGCAGCGTGTGCGCCGGTCCCAGCAGGATGACGCGCTCGATTGTGCCGGCCAACGGCCGTATCGCCGCATACGCCGCCCCGGCAATCGGGCCGGAGTAAATATACCCGGCGTGCGGGGCGATGATGGCTTTGGGCGGGGCGGGGAGGAGTGGTGGGGAAACGGCCGTATCTATAGACTCATTAACCATCCGTCGCAGATCATCCGGCCGCGCCGGATAAAACGTACCGGCCACCGCCGGCTGGCGTATCGTCGTCATAAAAAACCCCTTTGGAAAGCTGAAGTCTGGTTCGACCTCTTGCTCTTCCTCTAGCTCTATCCTCTAGCTCCCCACCCGCTCATTTTTCACCAATCTACTCGTAGTATAATCAATTTGGGTAGGCAATGGCTGAATGGATTACGCCGCCCACCGGGAGAAAAGGATGAACGAGGTATTAACCGATACCATTCCGACCGTTTACTGGCACAAGCTGGAAAACGGCCGTATCCAATGCGACGTCTGCCCGCGTGAGTGCAAGCTGCACAACGGGCAGCGGGGCATGTGTTTTGTGCGCATGGCCCAGAATGACCAGATCGTGTTGACGACATACGGCCGTTCCAGCGGCTTTTGCATCGACCCCATCGAGAAAAAACCGCTCAACCACTTCTACCCCGGCACGCCGATTTTGTCGTTTGGCACGGCCGGCTGCAACCTGGCTTGCAAATTCTGCCAGAATTGGGACATCAGCAAATCGCGCGAATTCGATACTCTGGCCGATCAGGCCGCGCCGGAAACCATCGCCCGCGCCGCCCAAACGTTAGGCTGCCGCAGCGTGGCCTACACCTACAACGACCCGACTATCTTCCTGGAATACGCCATCGACGTGGCCCAGGCGTGCCATGAAGCCGGCGTTTACTCCGTCGCCGTGACCGCCGGTTACATCCACGAGCAGCCGCGCCGCGACTTTTACGCCCACATGGACGCCGCCAACGTAGACCTGAAAGGGTTCACCGAGAAATTTTACCAGCAGCTATGCGCCGGGCAGTTAACGCCGGTGCTGGACACCCTGCTCTACCTGAAGCACGAGACCCATGTCTGGTTTGAGATCACCAATCTGCTGATTCCAGGCCAAAACGACAGCAACGAGGAGTTGGAAGCGATGACCCGCTGGGTGGTGGACGAATTAGGCCCGGACGTGCCCCTGCATTTCACCGCCTTCCATCCAGACTACAAGATGATGGACATCCCGCGCACGCCAGCGGCCACGCTCCAACGCGCCCGACACATCGCCCGCGCCAACGGTGTGCGCTACGCCTACACCGGCAACATCCACGACGACGCGGGCGGCAGCACTTACTGCCACGCCTGCGGCGAAAAGCTGATTGGCCGGGATTGGTATGTGTTGGACGAGTGGAATTTAGATGGAGACGGCCGTTGCCGTTTCTGCCACACCCCCTGCGCCGGTCACTTCGACCCGCAGCCAGGAGCCTGGGGCGCGCGCCGCCAGCCGCTAAGGCTGGTCAATTTTGAAGTCTGACACTGGAGACTGGAGATTAAAGACTGTACAGTCTCCAATCTCAAATCCCGAATCTCCACGCTTTCTTCCGGCAGATAAACAGCCGCCGCAAACCAATGAGGGGCATGAGGGTGTTTTTGGTGCGGGCTTCCAGCCAATAGCCAAAGTTGATGAACCAATCCGGCCCGGCGGGTATGAGGACGGTGGTTTCCGTGTGCTCGATGTGGAAGCCGACGTCGCGGATCATGGATTGGAGACGGCCGTATCCCAAAAAGCGGTGCGGCCCTTCCGAATGGTGCAGCCCGGTGATCGCCGCCAGAGCGTGCATCGGCTCCCAAAAGACGCTGGGCGTGCTGAGGATGAGCGTGCCGCCCGGCTTGGTAACGCGGGAAAGCTCGTGCAGCAGGTAAAAAGGTTTGGAGAAATGCTCAATGCTCTCCAGACAGAGCGTAATGTCAAACTCGCCGGTCTCGAAGGGCCAGTTGTAGTCGGTGATGTGGACCCAGCGCACGGCTTGCAGCCCGGCGGCGCGCACGCGCTCCAGGCAGATTTTGCCCATCTCCGGGGAGACATCGGCGCAAACGGCCGTGCCCACCTTGCCCGCCTTGTAAAATTCGGCCGTGCCGTTGCCCGACCGCGCCTGAAAATCCAGAAAATGCGCTCCATCCGGCAAATCGGCCACGCGCAGCGTATCCGTAAAGCGGCGGAAATAAGAATCCGCGCCCTCGTTGATGTGGTCATAATCGGCCGCCAGCCAGTCGAAGTAGGCCGCCACGTCGGCCATCTCCCAATCCCGCTGCGTCCAGTATTTGATTTCGTCACGTAGTTGGTTAAGTGCTCTGTTCATAGTTAAAGGGGGGCTGGGGGTTGGGGGTTAGGGATTGGGGATTAAGTGCTTGCCAATCCCTACCCCCAATCCCTAATCCCCAATCTCCAATCTCCAATCTCCAGTCTCTAATCTCCAGTCTCAAATTCCGCCTCCGCCAGCCCCTTGCGCTTGGTCGGCTTGGACAGGTCTTTCCAGGTTTTGCGCAGGGTGTTAAACAGCGGGCCGACCAGACTAAGCGGCAGGCCCTCGATGAGGCGGCGCGCCGGACGCGTGCCACCGATTAGGAAAATGCCGCTGACGACCAGTTCCACAAGCTGGCGCGAGGGCGGAATGTGGGCCGGGCGATAGCCAAAATCGGGCACGCGCAGGCCCAGTTTGCGCCGCCAGCCCAGGCGAATAAACGCGCCGCGCTTCTTAAAATCTAACATGTGGCCGTGCATGCTCAGGGCGTCGTCCAGGTTGGTTTTGTCCAAAACCAGCGCGCCGTTGGCGGCCATCTCTTGCAGCAGCGCTTCGGCCTGGGGGGTACGCGCCGCCACCACGGAGAAGCCCGCGCCCTGCGCCTCGTAGCGCGGATGCCAGGCGTCGCCCACGGAGATGTCGGTCAGTTCGTTGGTGAAGTCGACCGAAAGCAGGCTGCTGCGGGTGATGAAGAAGGGGATGAGGTAGTTGTAGTAGAATTTTTCGGCGCGAAAGACACGGCCGTCACCCAATCGAATCATCAAATACCCCGGCCACTCGCCTTCACGGTACTTCAACTCGGCGATGTCGTCCAGCGACGGCACGCCTTGCGAGCGCAGGTAGCTGGCGATGGCTTCCAGGTAAAGGTTGGTGCCGGTGTACGGCCCCAGGACAAAATCAACTTTCAGCGCGGCGGGATGGCCCTGCCGCTGCAATTCGCGCAGCGCGGCCACCTGATCCGGCAGGCCGACGTAGGCCAGACGGCCGTTAAACCCCGCCATCTCCGCCAAAATCTCGTTCACCGGCACGGGCTGGTAGACGCTTTGCGCCGCCGCCAAAATCTGCGCGGCGGTGGTAGCGATGATGGGGCGGGCCAGGTAGGGCTTGGGTTGGCCCTGCTGCACCACGACGGCGCCCTGGATACGGCCGTGTGCCAACAAATACAACAGCGTCTGCGTAATCACCCCACCCGACGCGCCGCGCCGCCGCACGTCGGCATCGCCAGCGTAGCCAATAAACAGGCGGCGGAAATTGCCCATCAGCCCATTCTCCGGCTGGCCGCCAAAAACATATTCGCGCAGGCCGGGGTAGTCCACGCCCTTGCCCGGACAGGCGGCGTAGGCCGATGGCGGCAGATGGACCATTTGCCCGCCGCGTACCTGCTGCGGCAGCGGGCCTTGCGGCGTCTGGGCCATGTGCAGATGCCCTCGCGCCAGCCCGACGCACGTGCCACAATGGGTACACAGCCCGGCGTCAACCACCTCGGTTTGCAATCTGCGCCACGTTTGGTTAACAGTTAACGTCATTGTTCGTTTACCGGTTGCACAATCATTTTCACGGGCTGCACAATCATTTTCACGGGTTGCACAACCATTTTCACGGGTTGCGCAATCATTTTCACGGGCTGCGCAATCATTTTCACGGGCTGCGCAATCATTTTCACGGGTTGCACGGCCGTTTTCACGGGCTGCGCAATCATTTTCACGGGCTGCACGGCCGTTTTCACGGACTGCGCAATCATTTTCACGGGTTGCGCAATCATTTTCACGGGTTGCACAATCATTTTCACGGGTTGCACAATCATTTTCACGGGCTGCGCAATCATTTTCACGGGTTGCACGGCCGTTTTCACGTCACTCTCGATAATCATTGGGCATGCGCCGGTTGATCAGCTCGGCCAGCAGGCCAATCACAAAAACCTGGAAGGCCGTCATGACAATGACCAGCGTGCTGATGTCGGCGATCTGGCCGGTGACGAGCAGCGTGGACGTGCCCCAGGC
This sequence comes from Chloroflexota bacterium, assembly GCA_017993775.1. Taxonomy (GTDB): domain Bacteria; phylum Chloroflexota; class Anaerolineae; order Promineifilales; family Promineifilaceae; genus Leptovillus. The sequence goes on from JAGOMA010000026.1 coordinate 11,331, forward strand.
AATGCCCAATATCAGCAGCCACAGGCTGAGGGGCAGGAACAGCTTCAACGGCGCAAAGTACAGCCCAATCCGCAAAACGAGCTTCATAAAGTTGATGGTGTCGTGGATGGGGCGGATTTTTGATTTGCCCACCCGCGCAAAATAATCAATGGGCACGTACAGCACCAGGTATTGATTGGTCAGCATGGCCAGGGTGATGGTGGTGGTGAAGGAAAATTGGTTGGGCAAAATGTTGAAGAAGCGCATGGCCACCTCCCGCCGGAAGACGCGCAGGCCAGAATTCAGGTCGGGGATGGGTTCGTTGGCGACGTAGGCGGCCAGGCGGCCCAACGCCCACTTGGCCGGCCGCCGCACCAGGGGAATCTGTACGTTCTCGCCAATGCGCGCGCCCACCACCATGTCGTAGCCTTCGTCCACAAGCAGATTGACGAGCTGCGGAATGCGGGTGTTGGGGTACGTGCCGTCGGCGTCGGTGATGCAGATGAGGTCGTGTTGGGCGTGGCGGATGCCGGTTTTGAGGGCTGCGCCGTAGCCCTTGTTGACCCGGTGGCGCAGGAGGGTGACGGGATATTGGGCGGCGATAACGGCCGTGTCGTCCTTCGACCCATCATCCACCACAATGATCTCAAACGGCCCGCCCCCCTGGGCCATATCGGCCAGCAGCGCCGCCAGCACCGGTCCCAGGCCATGCTCTTCGTTGTACGCGGGAATCACAATTGAAACAGGTTCCATAAATATCTCCCAAAGACCCTAAGGGTTTTAAAAACCCTTAGGGTCTACGGCCGTAAGCATAACGCAAGGGCCAGTCAACACAAAAAATCCGCGTTCATCCGCGTTCATCCGCGTCCCATCCCCTTCTTACGCAAATCCGACCAGCGCAGCCCGGCAGCGGCCATGTAAACCACGCCAAAAATGGTGCTGGACAGCCAGAAAGTAGCGTGCACGACCACCGTGTAAGCCGTCGCCAGCGCTTCGCCCACGCCCAGAAAACTCAGCACGGCAATGATCGGCAAATCGAATGTGCCCACAAAGCCGGGCGCGGAAGGCAAAATCGTCGCCAGATTGACGACGCCGTTGGTTAACATCAGGGCCACAAAACTGACTTCGAAGGGGAAGGCGCGCATCACAAACCAGTATTTGGCCGTTTCCACCAGCCAGATGAGGGTGGAAATGAGGAGAACGGCCGTTACCCCCCGCCCACTCCGCAGCGCCGCCAATCCTTGCAAAAAACGGCCGCTCACGCCCAACACACTTCCCCGCCAACGCCCCGGCACAAATCGGCTCGTCGCCCACGTCGCCAGCCGCAGCGCTCGCTCCGGCTGCAACGCCAGGGCCACAAACAACGCCAGCAGCCCAAAAAACAACACACTAGACGAGACAACCAGCGCCTGCACCGGCAAGCCGGGCAAGTCCAGCAGCGGCAACGCCACAAACACCAACGCCAGCACCGCCAGACCATCGAACACCCGCTCCACCAGCAGCGTGGCCAGCGCCCCGCTGACCGGCACGTCTTCCATCTCGTGCAGGGCCAGCACGCGCAGCAGTTCGCCGATGCGGAAGGGGTAAATGTTGTTGCCCAGGTAGCCCAGGACGACGATGCCATACAGCCGCCACCAGGCGACACGTTTGAGCGGGGCAATCAACACCTGCCAACGCCAGGCGCGCAGCCCGACAGTGACGAAGTAGGCCAGTACGGTCGGCAGCAGCCAGGCATAATTCGCCCCGCGCAGCTGCTGCCACACGTCGCCCAGGCGCATGTTGCGCAGCGCCAGCCACAAAAAAAGCAGGCTGATGAGCAGGCCCAGGCCAAGCTGCCATGGTTGGCGGCGGCGGGTCGTAGGTGTGGGGGGAAACGGCCGTTTCCTCCCTTCATTCATCTCGTCCAATGATCGCTCCATGAGATTGGACCAATCTGCGAGATTGGACCAATCTAAAGGTTCCACATCCTAATCATATGCCGAAACAAAAGCTGAACCAAGATGACCACAGCCCCCAAACGGCCGTATTCGCGGCTTTTTAATAGACATAGACTGGGCAATTGTCCCATAATAAAATCAAGCGTGCCGCTGCCGGGCGCTTCCTGCCCACACCCAGCCCACGCCAAAGGAGCCTGACATGAAAAGAATCGCTTTAACCTTAGGTTTGTTTTTGGCCATCTTAACCTCTGCCGGACTGCTGCTGGCACAGTGGGAGACACGGCCGTTTGGTGAATTAACGCCCCGCGCCTACCTGCCCATGGTCGAATACGTCCCCGCGCCCACGCCGCCGCCGCCCGGCGCGCCCACCATCATCACCGGCACGCTCACCATCAACGCCTACCAATATGATCATCCCGACTGCCAGATTGCCACCCTGCCCGGCGATTTTGTTTACCCCTACCCGCGCCTGAACCACGACTGCGTGTTCCAGAAGCCCATTGTCGCACGGCAATTTCAGGCCATCACGCTGGAAAATGATTACACGGCCGTGACCGTGCTGCCCGAATTAGGCGGCCGCCTCTACCGCTGGCTGGACAAAACCACCGGCCGACAGCTTTTCTACAACAACCCGGTCCTCAAGCCCACGGCCTGGGGGCATCGCGGCTGGTGGCTGGCTACCGGCGGCATCGAATGGGACTTTCCCACCGACGAACATGGCCTGAACGAGTACCGCCCCTGGGTCGCAGCAACGGCCGTTAGCACAGACACCGCCGCCATCACCCTCAGCGACCTCGAAGACCAGACCGGCATGACCGTCGGCGTGACCCTGACCCTGGAAGCCGCACACAGCTACCTGACCATCGAACCCTGGGTAGAAAACCAGACCGCCAGCGCCCACAATTACCAGTACTGGCTCAACGCCATGATCGCTTTAGACAACAATCAGGCCACCGACGCCGTCGAATTCATCCTGCCCGCCAACGAAATCGTCATCCACTCCACCGGCGACCCGCAAATTCCCGGCGAACACAGCGTGATCAGCTGGCCGGAGTACAACGGCCGTTTCCTGAACCTTTACAACACCTGGAATGGCTGGATTGGCTTCTTCGCGCCCAATATCCTGGCCGGTTACAGCGGCATCTACGACCACGCCGTCGACCAGGGACTTTTGCGCGTCATGGACACGGCCGTTATCCCCGGCCATAAATTCTTCGGCCCGGCCACGCTCGGCTCCGGCCTATGGACCGACGACAACAGCACCTACGTGGAGATGTGGAGCAGCGGCGTCACCGCCGACTTCTGGACCTACACCAGCCTGGCCGCCGGGCAAACGGCCCACTGGACCGAGCACTGGTATGCGGTGAGCGGCATCAACGGCTTTTCGGCGGCCAACGAATCTGGCGCGCTGCGCCTGGCGGAGACGTGGCAGGGGGTAGAGATGGAGGTGGCGGTTACGGCCGTTATTTCCGGCACGATCCAGCTTTATGTTAATGGTTCCCTGGCAGACCAATGGCCGGTCGAACTGGTTCCGGGGCCGGCGTGGGTGATGTTGGGGCAACGGCCGTCCGGCGCTTCCGGGCCGCTGGGGCTGCGGCTGGTGGCCGGTAACGGCATCACCCTGATCGCCACCGGCGTGACCCCATAAAAAAAGAACCCGGCAGATGGCGCAGCGCCCACCTGCCGGGTTTTCCTTTACTCACATCTCTTATTTGGCTACCTGGTCGCCTTGTCAGGGATAAAAAGCGGCTCGACGGCCGTTTTTTCCCTGGACGACTCCCGCTCAAAAATAATCTCAAAGTAGCGGGCGCTGCCATAAATGCCAGTCCCCGGCGCGAAGATTTGCACCAACCGCCAACCATCCAGCGCATACTTCTCGATGATCTCGTGATAATCCCATTCCGGATTGCCGGAGAAAAAACGCAGCTCAACACGGACAAATTTATATTCAAACATGATCGGCTCCTTTTTTGCCGGAAATAGCCCCGGCCAGACTCTAATCCATTACGCAAAACCTGAACCATAGTTACGTTTTGGTTTTGCCCTGATTTATGCTAATATCTTCATGGTTATGTGAAGCAAACATAAATTTCGCGTCAGGGCGAATCAACCGCCAGATACGCAATCATTCGGAGAGCAAGGATATGACCGACCTGGATCCAACCCGCGCCCAAATGCTTGGCAATTTAATCCGTGAAGCCCGCCTCTACGCCGGTCGTGAATCTGATGAATGCGCCGCTGTGCTGAGCCTGTCGCCGGAAGCATACAAGCAGGTAGAGACAGGCGAGCAGCCGGTCTCGCTGCCCGACCTGGAAGCGCTGGCCCTCTTCCTAAAAGTGCCCATGGGCTACTTTTGGGGACGAAATGAATTGCTAAAACCACGACCGGTGGATTACAAAAGCCTGATCACGCTGCGCCACCGGGTGATCGGCGTGATGCTGCGCCAGCTGCGCCTCCAGGCGCACCAAACCCAAAAAGAGTTCGCCGACATTTTGGGCGTCGATGAAGCCACGATAACGGCGTATGAAACGGGGAACACGGCCGTTCCCTACCTCCATCTGGAACAAATCAGCCGGCAACTGGATGTGCCCATCACCTACTTTGTCGATGACCAACATGGCCCACTTGGCCGCCACGAAGCCGAACAGCGTCTGCAAAAAATCTTCAGCGAACTCGACCCGGACATGCAAGCCTTCCTGGCCAACCCCACCAACGTCACGTACATGGGCACGGCCAAAATCCTCAGCGAGATGGACGTACAGCGCCTGCGCCAGGTGGCGGAAAGCATCCTGGACATCACCTTTTAACCGCTGCGTCAGCTGCGGCCAATGACCCATTTCCTAATGGCTGATGGCACAAAGAGGGTTACAATTCAAACATCTGAGTGGCAGCATAAAGCTGCCATTTTTTGTAATCTGAAGGTGACACATGACTACAGCAGCAACGCCAGAAAGTTTAAAAGATGAGGGATTACGCCAATTCCAGCGAGGAGATTATGACGCGGCGTTGGCAACATTTGACACGGCCGTTTCCGCCTTCGCCGCCACCAACAACCCTACCGGACAGGCGGAAATGTACAACAACATCGGCGTGATTCATCGCCTGCGCGGCCATCATGACGATGCCCTCCGCGCTTTTGACAACGCGCAAACCTACTGCGCCGCTGCCAACGACGACAACCGGCGCGCGCAGGTTTTGGGTAACATGGGCGACCTCCACAAAGACCAGGGCGACCGCGAACAAGCGGCCCGCTGTTACAGCGACGCTGCCGCATTGTTCGCCCAAACAGGCGACCGCGACAAACAAAGTAAGGTGCTGCGCGCCTTCAGCCTGATGCGGATGCGCCAGGGTAAGTGGTACGAAGCCATGCTGCGCATGAAGGAAAGCCTCACGGTTAAACCAAATCGCGGTCTGTTTGGCGGCATGTTTCTAGCCATGATTCGGTTTGCCCTGAAGTTGTTTGGCCACACAGATTAAGCGCCCACCGGCCCCAAAAAAAATCAGGCGCTATCCCCAAGAATAACGCCTGATGCAGCAATCGACTTGCCAATCAGCAGCAAACCACTACCCCGGTTCTTGCTGCCACTCATGCCAACGTTCTACCAAATTTAACCCCAACACCGGCCCCAACCAGCCGCAAGGCATTACCAATAGAGCTAACCAACCCAACGGCCCGCTGCGCAGGAACGCGCTTGGATCAATCAGAACCAGACTGGGATCGAGTCCCGCAGATAATGCCAACTGGACAAACAGCGCCTGGGAAAGCATGAGAATCACCACCGTAATGAGGGAGACGGTGAAAACAGACAACCAACTGCGGAGGCGCCACACGCCAACAGCAAGAATGACAACAATCGACCAGAAAGTCATATAAAAAATTGGCATCTCATACCTCCTGTTACTCTCATGCGTTGGGGTCAGAATAAAACGTCTCTGTTCATACTTCTTTTAAGCAGATTACCATGCGGGTGAAACATGCTGATGGACGGAAAACCAACGGCCGTTCCACGAACATCCTTCATGTCTTTCTTAACGATGAACGGCCGGCAAAAGTTCCCGATTTTTAGCAAACAGCGCCGTTTGCCAGAAACAAAAAAGGGGCGGCCTGTCTGGGCCACCCCTTGAGTGAGAGGGCGAAAATTGTTTACACAGACAACAGCTATGCTCGACGGCGGCGCACAGCCACGAACGTCATGCCGGCCATTAAGGCCAACAGGACAGCAACCGGCCAGAGCGCGGAGCTGGATTGCTGGCTAAAACTTTGCAGAGAAACGGCCGTTGGGTCCACCTCATTACCCACCATAAAATGACCATCGCGGGCAACGCTGGCGGTTACAGAACAGCCAGCCGTCGTGCAAAAAACGTTTTGGTAATCCCAGCAAGCAGTATTACTCGCTGGCGAACATTCTAAAGGATCCGTAATCGAATACAAACGGAAGCCGGTCGGCCCGGGCGTAACCGAATCGCCTACAATTGTAATCAATCCGGAAAGCGCGCTTGCCCGCGTGCCGCAGGCCGCATAATAATCCGAAACGCGCGCGCCTAAACCTTCAACCGTCCCGTTGCCAAACGGATTATTCACCCGACCCATGCCCACAATCACCTGAGTGCCGCCATTATCGGCCAAAGATGCCGCATCCAGTGTCAGAGCGCCGGCCCCTTCACTGTAGCTGACCACAGGGGCGCCCAATCGCTCTGTGAAATCTGTGCCAAACCCGGAGATAGTTGAAGCGCTCCAATAGTTACAGGTAACATTGGATGTACCCGCAGATTTGGTGGCCGCATTGGCGCCCAGGTTGGTGTTAATGTTGTTCGCAAAAGCGTACAACGTACCGCCCGTCTGATCGAAGGCCTTTTGGTTGTTTTGGAATCCATTACCATGAGCAATCAATGCCCCATTCGAAACGCGCAGCGCCGAACTTCCGACAGCGACAAAATCACGAACAGTCGTAAAAGAATCCTGAACAATGGTTGTGCCCGCACCGGATTGCAGAATACCGGCTGACCGCGAACCAACCGCACACGTTCCATCTAAAGTTACCGTGCTGAATGTCAAAATGCCGCTGCTCTGATTATCAATCATGGCCCCGCTGCAAGTGCCGCCGCCATTCTCAATAATCGGGCTGTTAAATCCAGAAACCGTCACGCTCTTGCTGCCGGTCAGGGCTGCAACCACCCCGCCACCCTGTGAATAAGTGCCATAAATAAAAACAGTTCCGTTATCAGCCACATTCGTAAAGGCTTGCTGCAAAGCAGTCGTGCCGCTGTAGCAAGGCGCGTTGCCGCCGCAAGCGGTGTCATTGGAAACGTAAACATCTGTAGCCGCAGCCGCAATGGTCAGGCTGGTAGAAAACCCGTCCGTCAGAACCGCGTCTTCTAGCTGCAAAATATCCACCGGATACACACCATTCGCACTCGAGACTGTGCCGGCAAAATCTACATTCTCGCCCAACAGTTTGGCGAACGCATCTGGCGTACCCGCATATTCTGTTCTCCGACCAGAACCCATGGCAGGACAAGTTCCTACCCCACTATCAAGCCCCTGATAACCACGCGTATAAGTCGTGGAACGAGTCCCAGTCACGGATACCGGAAATATGGAATCCATGCCAGAATCTGAATAATAGAAACAAAGGCCAACTGTTGTCGTGGCCGATGCGGCCTTTAGATTGTCAATGTTGAGCGTAGTGCTACCGCCGGTTGCGATGGAACTGGGGACAAAATAGGCACTGCCAATGGTAGCAGGCTCGTTTGTTTGCGCCGCCACGCTAGATACAGCGGAAAATAACATCACAATAAGAATCAATAAGACCACAGCTTGCTTTCGATTTGCCATTGTTTACTCCTTGGTTAACAGGTAACACCTTTATTAAAAGTTTAAAAATCCCCGCCTCTTTTTTCTGACGCAGATGTAAAATGAAACAAATCCTATTGTGCCCTTTTGCAAGACAGAATGAATAGTACCTCTGTACGTGAATGGTTTAAGAATGGTTATAATTTGGTTGGCTTTTACAGTCTCGTCTAGATTTCGTCGACCTTGACCCCATTTCCATTCAATCTGGAGGCTCTGCGTAGGAGTCTTGCACTTATTTCGTGGCAATAATTTGATATCAAGGAGCAACATAATGATAGAAATTGGTGAACTCGCCCCAGAATTTGAACTTACGTCTGCCGAAAATGAACAGGTTAAGCTGTCTGATTTTCGCGGACAGCGGGTGGTGTTGTTTTTCTACCCGAAGGCGGCAACTCCCGGCTGCACCACACAGGCATGTGGCTTTCGAGATAAATACGCTGTCATCACCGAGCACAATGCCACGGTCATCGGCATCAGCCCGGATGAGCCAGCCGCGCTGGCCAAATGGAAAAGCGAAGAGCATTTCCCTTACCCGCTTTTGTCGGATTCTGACCATGCCGTTGCCGAAGCATATGGCGCGTGGGGCGAGCGAAAGATGTACGGCCGTTCCTATATGGGCATCATTCGCAGTCACTTCCTCATCGACGAGCAAGGGAAACTGGCCGATATCCAGATAAAGGTCAGCCCGGAAAAAAGTATTGAATTGGCTTTAAAAGCGTTGGGGGGATAAAAACTGCCAGCGAAGCGCTGGTAGGGAACGGTTAATTTCTTAATCTCACTTCTGTTGGTAAGGGAACGGCATCGTTGGGAAATGGTGCGCCATTTTTAGCAACGGCCGTTACCCTTTCCACCACCCCACCTTCTCCTGCCCCATAAAACCCAACCAGCAGATCATAATCACCCGGCGGCGTTTGCCCCACCGCCAGTATCACCACATCTGTTACCACTTCACCGGTCTGCCATTGGCTGGTCGGGTAAGTATTGAACACCGGAAAACCGTCGTTTTGTGCCAGCGGCGGTAGGTCGCCAACCGGGTTAACCAGGTGAACAAAGCGAGTGTAATCGGTCTGACCATCGCGCAGCGCCTGCCAGATCAAGGTTACCGTCAACGTATCATCTTGCTTTTCCACCGTGTAATCTACCAGCGCAATCGCATCGCCGAACACGGCCGTTGCTTCTCCCACCACCCCTTCTGGCAACTCAAACACCGGCTCATTTGGCGTAAATTCCAGGCCGCTTAATACACCCAACCGGCGCGTCAGCACGGCCGTTTCCAGCGCGCTCACGTCATACACCTGCGCCACCAACGGGAAAGGCCCGGCCGCCGGGTCCAATTCCGGCAAGCCCAAAGCCAGCCAGTCGGCCGTCCACTGCTCCGCCGGCCAGCCGCTGCTGGGCAAAAAGCCAAAACCCGGCTGGGTATCCAACTGGCGCAGCCACTGTCCCTGCGCATCGGTCAGCCGCAGCGATATGGCGTAATTGGGGCTCAACGGCCGTGCCGTCCACCACGCCAACCGCACATCCAAAACCGGCGCATCCGCCCGTACCGCCCCGCCCACTGCCCGCACATCCAGCGCCCCGCCGCCCCGCCCCGCCTCTGCGCTAACATACTCCTCCACCCGCAACGGCCGTAAAAACAAATCCCCGCGCGTCAAACCAGTCGCCGTTTCCGCCGGATAACCGGCCACAATCACGCGCGGCGCAAACAAACCAGCCGGCGCATCCGCCGGAATAGACAATACAAACCGCATAGACGCGCCTAGAGGTTGCGTCTGTTGTGCCATAGGTGCCGGAATGACTTCCGCCAGCAGCGACGGCCGTGTAATCGCCGGCGTAAACAAAGCCACACTCACCGGCTGCCCGGCCGCGTCGCCCAAATTTTGCCAGTTCAGAGTGATGATCAGGTCGTCGCCCGGCTTCGCCTGCTCTTGGCTATACGAATAGCCGACCAGCGTCAGGCCATCGGCAAACAAGATGCCCGCCGGTTCATGATGCAGGTAGGCCATCTGGGCAAAATCCCAATTGAGATCGTCTCCCGCTGGCTGCGCTTCCGGCCACAACTGCGCGACCAGCGCCGCGATCAGCGCCGCGACCAGCAGCGCCAGCAAACCCAATGCCAGACCGCGCCCTGCTTCCCCCCAACGGCGCGGCCATACCAACCAGATCGTCGTCAACACGGCCGTCAACGACACCCATTCCGCGCCCGCCTGCACCGGCGTGCGTCTCAGGCGCAGGCTGATGGCATGGTCGCCCGGCGGCGCGTCGATTTGCATCAGGCCAGAACCGGCGGCTGGCGCAACCACCACCGCCTCGCCATCCACCGCCGCCGTCCAGCCCGGCCAATACATGGTTGGAAATACCAGGGTTGCACCGGAAACGGCCGTGTCCACCTGCCAGATCTGCCGCGCCGCCCGCCGTTCAATCAGCGCCGCTTCCCCTTCTCCTGCCAATATCTGCACGCGGTTACGATCGCCGCTATTCAGCCAGGGGCTGGTGGATGGGCGCGGCTGCACGGCCGAAGACAGATATTCCGCGCTGACTGTGCTGCCAATGTTGCCACTGTACCACTCGTATTGGGCCAGCTTTTCGGCCGTTACGTCTGCGTCGGTCAGGCGCAGGTAATCGGGCCGCAGCCCGCCTAAAGCCGCCACGATCAAGACCAACGCCGCCAGAGGCGCAATCACCCGCCGCCCCGGCAGCAGCGCCAGCACGGCCGTGGCCAACGCCCCGGCCAACGCCTGCACCGACAAAAAGCGCCAGGGAAACTGCGTAAAATCTAGCAGCGGCAGGTATTCCCACAACGGCCGTGACCACGGCGTGATCATGAACGTCGCCACACCAAAAGTGACCAGGATATAAAGCAGAAGTGAGAGGGCCGGGGTCCCTTCTCTTTGCGCCTTCGCCTCTTTGCGTCTTTGCGTTAAGAAAAACACGCTCGCCACAAGACCGGCCACGGCCGTGACCGCCTGCGCCAACCCCATACGAAACGCCTGCCCGCCATCCACGCCATAATCAAACAAAGCCGTCGTTTGCACCAAATCCAGCCCACGAAAATGATTGCTAAAATGAAAATATCCCTCGGTCACCGGCCCCAACTGCGCCAGCCCCTTCTCCGCCAGCGCCGGAACAAAAAACCAGGCGGCCAGGGCGAAGGCCAGCAGCAGCCCTAGGAATGGAGATTGGAGATTGGAGATGTGGGATTGGAGACGATTGCCGGGCGATTGGGTTTGGCGAGGCTGTGGTTTTAAAAGGAGATACAAAAGCAGGAAAGGCGAAAAAATCAACGCGGAAATATTATGGCTGAGAATCAACCCCGCATACGCCAACGCCAACAGCGCCACGCTTCGCCACTCCGCACTCCGCACTCCCCACTCCCCACTCCCAACTTCATCCGCCGCCAGCAGGACCAGGGGATAAAAAGCCATCGCCCAAAATTCGGCCAGCGAATCGCCGCGCACGTAGACGTTGACCATGTGGAAGGGCGCGGTGGTGTAAGCCACGGCCGCCAACAGCCCGGCCCACGACGATTTGAACCAGCGCCGGGCCAGGACAAACACAGCCCCGGCGGCGACTATAAATCCGGCAAGCTGCGAAAGCTGGACCGACTGGACATAGCCGAAACCAAGAAAACGGAACACGGCCGTCACATAAATCGACAACGGCGCGTAAAAATTAAAAAAGGGGTAGCCGTAGCCGTAATTGGCGTCCGGCATCCAGCGCACCGGAAAATGGCCATCACGCACGGCCGTTTCCAACTGCTGCAACCGCTGCAACAAAAATGGGCTGTCGCCGCCGCCGCGTGTATTCACCAGACCTGGCCCAGACAACAGCGGCCAGGCGGCTAACACAGCGACGAAGATCGTAGCCAGCCAAAAAAGATGCGCAGAGGTGAGGGGGAACCGTTTTTCGGACAATCTGGCAGCGCGGGTGGGTGATGGCCCGCAAACGACGCGCCATCACCCACCCGCCAGAATAACTAACTGGCTTGACGGCGCAGCAGCGCGAAAAGCACCGCGCCCAACAGGACGACCGCAGCCACCAGCATACCAATGCCGGCAATCGCCAAACCGCTAATACCGCCGCCGCTGCCGGTGGATGCGCCGCTGTCTGGCTGGCTGCTTGTGTCTGGCGTAGGTGAAACGGCCGCCACGGCCGTTGGCGTCACTTCCGCGCGAATGCGGCTGCCAAAAGCCACGCCATACGTCTGCCCAACCTGCACATCCAGGTCGGCATAATCAATCGTGGTCGGGTCCAGGCGCGGCGGCAGCACCTGCTTCACCTGATACCGGTCAGGAACCAGCCCGCTCTGGCAAACCGGCGTTTCCGTGCCGGTAGAAATTGCCTGGCCCACAATCGCCGTCGCATTGGCGATGGTAAACGTCACCCCGGCCATGTACCCCTCGTTGGGGTCTTGCACGCCGTTGCCGTTTTCGTCGTTAAAGGCATTCACGCAAATCGTGCCGCCTTCGGGCGTGGGTGATGGCGTCTCGGTAGGCACGGCCGTAAAAGTGGCCGTCACTTCCGGCATATTGGTAGCTGTCGGCGGAACTGGCGTGTTGGTAACCAACGGCGCGGGCGGCAGCGTAGGCAAAGGCAGCGGCGTGTTGGTCGGCGGCGGGCCAACGGCGATAACCTCGGCCGTATCGAACCACACATCCAGATGGGCGCGGCACTGGTTTACCCCGGCCACTGCCCAATTTGCCGACGTATACACGGAGATTTGCGTGCCGGTAGCCACCGCTTCCACGGAAACCTGCTGCCAGGTGTCATGCGGATTGGCGGAACCGCTCCACACGATGTCGCCATCGTACCAGATACCGCCATTGCCGCTGGGGTCGATGCCGGCGCGCACATTCATCGCCAAACCAGATTCAGACGGCGCGGGGAAATTGTCCATGCCGCCACGGCCGCGCGCGTAAAAAGTGAACCGATACGTGGTGCCAGGCGTCGCCGGGACATTTTGCCACATACCCGCGTGCCAGGTGTCCCACTGATTGCCTATATGCTGGGAGGCGTTGCCGCTGTGGATCAACGCCGAGTTGAATTCGCCAGACCACTGTGGGCTTTTGACGTATGGATTGGTGCAATCGCCAAATTTATCGGCGCTGCTGACCTCATCCCAGCGCACCCAATCTTGGGCCGCGCCATCTCCGCTGTACGGCTGTTCGAAGCCGGGGTTTTTTAACAGGCTGGCCTGCTGCATCGGGGCGGCGGCGCTGGGCGCGGCCGTTACCGATAATACCAGTGTGAGGGCCATTAGCCCTGCCAATATCAAAATCTTTTTCATCTCATTACCTCAACAAATTTCTTTTATAACCATTCAGGTTTCTTTGGGAAGAGCCTAAGGGTTCCTATATTTTTAACTTCAGAAGATTTGTCCAATCTTGGAGATTGGACAAACCCGGGACCCTTACTTCACCAGTTTATTGCCGACGCGCACGAATGGCAAAGATTGCGCCGCCAGAAAGTAATACGGCCGTTAACGCCAACACCCCCCACACCAACAAATTCGGACCAGCCGGGCTTTGAACGCCCACGACCGGCGGTGTCGGCGCAGCCTGCGCTTCAGCAACCACAGGAGGCGGTTGGTTTAATGCTGCGGGGGTGGCCGTGTTGGGCACGGCCGTTTCGCCTACCGTCGCCCCGGTGTAACTGCCAAATGTCAGGTCTATCACGTTACCCAATAGCAGCAGAACGGCCACGTCGCCATCATTCGTCAGCGTTTCGCCGCGCCCGATGGAGCGCGTAATGCGATACGTGCCCGGCTCTAAAGTCAGGCAGTGCGGCTCCGACAGGCCATTGGTAATGTAATTGGCTACCACAGCCTGCTCGGTAAAAATGGTAAAAGCAACCGCGCCGCGCAGCGGTTCGCCGGCTTCCTGCGCTCCGTCGCGATTTAAATCATCGAAGGCGGAAAGGCAAACGGCCGTTTCCGGCAGCGGCAGCGGCGTGCGTGTAGGCGTCGGCGGCCCCAGAGTGGGCGTCGCGGTTGGCTCTGGCGTATCTGTGGGCAGGGGTTCCACCCGCCCAATCAGCAGCCGGTCGCCGGGTTTGACAATCGAGTTCTCTGTCAGCCCGTTTAAGTCGAATAGGGTTTGTAAGGTGATACCGGCGCGTGCGGCAATGCTCCACATGGAATCGTTTACCTGCACTTCCACATAAATGTTGCCTTCAGCGTCTGGGGTGGGCGTGGGAAAGGTTTGCGCCAGCAGCGGCAACGGCCGTCCGGCCAGCCCAAGCAAAACGCCCATACCAAGCAGAAAAAACAGAACCCGCAGCATATCCCTAAGCGTACCCATCTTCTCCTATTCTGCCCAACGCCCGGCGCACGATAGCCGTGCTGCCTACCGTTGATCCGCGCCCGGCCACACAAAAACATCGCCCACCGCTTCACCGGCGCTATTTGTCACCGGCAGGCGCGTGGTCGTCAACGCGTCGTAAAGGCCAATTTGAATGTCGTAGGGGGCGCTCGCTGCGCCTTTGGGCAGGGGGATGCGGCGGCGGTCGCGCAGCAGCAGGTCCATCTGCCACCAATCGGTCGGCCACAAACCGGCTCCCGGCAGCCCATCTTTTTGGGCGATCAGGCCATTTGCCCCGACGATGTGCACAAAAGCGGTGAGGGTGGGCGACACGGCCGTTTCTCCTTCCCAGAACAAATCCACTTGCAGCTCGCCGGAAGGCAAGGCCGCTACCTCGACGTGACGCAGGATCAGGCTGTCGCCGAATATGGCCTGCACCGGCCAATCCGGCGGCGGCTGCACGCTGTAACGCGCATACAGCGGATACGCTTCCGGCTCCAGATCGCCGCGCGCCAGAGCGCCCCAATCGGCCGTTACCAGCGCCGGGGGATGGATGGCCTGCCCCACGGCCGTCAGGCCATCGTAAGGCCAGGCGTAGATGACGGCCGTTTCCGGCAAAGCAGGCAGTCCGGCAGCGGCCGTAAAAAGTTCCACCCGCGCAGCGTCTACCAGAAAGGGCAGCGTGGGGTACTTTTGCCAGTATCGCTCGTCATCGACAAACACGGCCGTTTCCGCCGGTTCGGCGTTGATTTGGGCGGCCATGTCGGTAACGGCCGTTTCAAACAAATAAGCCACATCCGGCTGGCGCAAATAATTGACATAATCACGAACAGAGACCAACAAACTGGCCGCCAACAGCCCAATAACCAATCCCTGCCGCGCCAGACGGGGCAGCCGCGCCCAATTCCAGAGCCAATCCAGGCCCAGCGCGGGCAGCAGCAAGGCTGCGGGCAGCACACCGGCCGCGCGCAAAAAATGGGGCGTATCCTCGGCCAGAATGGTTGGTCCCAGCATAATGAATACCCACAGCAGCGTAGCCATCGCCGCCGGACGCCGCCAACGACGCACGCACCAGGCCGCGCCCAACAAGAACGGCCCGGCCAGCAGCCAATCAAACACCGGCCGGTTGGCAGGATTGTGGCGCAGGATGTCATCGCCGCGCCAGATAAACATGCCCAGGGCGCGGCCAACTTGCCGCGCCAGCGTCCCCCACAAATCGCCGCCGTTTATGGCCGGATTAAGAATAGAGACCTGTCCGGCGCGCCCCAAAATGAGCGCCGGGTCGCCGAAAAGCAGCAGGGCGAAGGGCAGCAGAACCACGGCCGTGCCCAAGCCAAACCAGACCACGCCCGGCCACAAACGCGCCGCCCGCTTTTGCCAGAGCAGGTAGAGCAGCAGCGCCAGCAGCACCAGCGGCGTAAACCGCATGGCTAGATAGGTGTAGAATCCTGCGCCATAGACTAGCCCGGCGGCCAGCCACAGCCAGGGGCGCTGCCGCCGGTAAGCCAACGTGCCCAGCCAGAACGCCAGCGCCAGCAGCGGAACCATCAACACCACGCGCAGCCCGATGCGGCTGAGGTGAATGCTCCACACGGTGACGGCCCACAACCAGGCGGCCAGCCAGCCCACACGCCGGCCAAACCATTCGCGCCCCAGCAGGTAGACGGCCAGCGTGGCCAATGAGCCGGCGATGGCGGCGGTCAGGCGCACGGCCGTCGCCGAGCGGCCGAGCAGGGCGATGGCGGCGGCGGTGAGGTAGATGTAGGCGGGTTCACGGCCGTTGTTGGCGGGGAAAAAGAGAGGATGACGGCCGTCCAGCACCGTCAGCGCGTCCAGGCCGTTGTAGGCTTCGTCGCGGTACAGGCCGGGTGGCTGCGCGCCTAACTGGTAGAACCGCAAGAAAACGGCCGTACCGACGATTAACAGTAATAAAGCCCACCCCCAACGGGATGGGCTGTGAAGTTCATTAGATGAGGTGTGCATCGTATGTGCCCGGTTTGTCAAAGCAGGGCAAGTATAGCAAAATAGGCCGCCGCAACAAACCGGGGTGATTTGGGATTTGCGATTTGCGATTTGCGATTGACGATTTGCGATTGACGATTGAGAGTTTATGCGCGTATTGATGCTGTCGAAGGCTCTGCTGGTGGGGGCTTACCAATCCAAGCTAGCGGCCATTGCCCGCCATGAAGGCGTAGACTTGCTGGCTGTCGTGCCGCCTAGTTGGGATGATCCGGCCGGGCAAGTGACGCTGGAGCGCACCCCGGCAGACGGGTATCGTCTGCTGGTAGACCCGATTCGCTTCAACGGCAACTTTCACCTGCACTATTACCCCAAACTCAAGCAGCGTCTGGCCGAGTTTCGGCCGGATATCGTCCATATCGACGAGGAACCTTATAACCTGGCGACCTGGCTGGCGATGCGGCAGGCGCAGGCGGTGGGAGCGAAAACCTTGTTTTTCTCCTGGCAAAATATCAACCGCCGCTACCCGCTGCCGTTCCGCTGGTGGGAAAAGCAGGTCCTGACTGGCGTCGATTATGCGCTGATGGGTAACAGCGAGGCGGTAAAAGTCTGGCAGAGCAAAGGGTATGCCGGGTTGTACAAAATTATTCCCCAGTTCGGCACGGACCCGGACGTATTCACTCCGCCGCCGAGGCGCGATCACGGCCGTGGGTTCATCATCGGCTCGGCCAACCGGCGGCTGGTAGCGGAAAAGGGGGATGATTTGCTGCTGCGAGCGGCGGCCGGGCTGCCGGGCGTCTGGCGGCTGCATATTGCCGGCAACGGGCCTCATCGTCCCTATCTGGAGCAGTTGGCGCAGGAACTGGGCATTCGAGAGCGGGTGCAGTTTGACGGGGCGATTCCGTCGGCGCAGATGCCGGGTTATTTGGGGCAAATGGATGTGTTGGTGCTGGCGTCGCGCACGCTGCCAAATTGGAAAGAGCAGTTTGGCCGGGTGTTGGTAGAGGCGATGGCTTGTGAAACGGCCGTTGTCGGGGCCAACAGCGGCGAAATTCCCCAGGTAATCGGCGATGCCGGCTTAATCTTTCCTGAGGATGATGTGGCGGCGCTGCACGCCCATTTGTTGCGCCTGATGCAGTCGGAAACGGCGCGTAATGAACTGGGGAGAAACGGCCGTCAACGCGTCCTCACCCACTACACCCAAACCCAAATCGCCGACCAAACGGTGGCCGTGTATCGGGACATGCTATCTAAAGCAGAGTATACTACCGCCCATGAATGAAGGACCATTAAACGAAGACCCCCTCTCCACAGAGGATAATACAACCGAACTAAACGGTACTAAACCCCGCGAATCGCGCCGGGTCGTCCGCCTGATTGGGCTGCTGCTCATCATCGCTTCGGCGCTGCTGGCGTGGTATTTGCTGGTCATTTACCTGGGCTGGCAAAATGGGCAGGTGTTGTTGGAAGAAAAACGGGCCACAACCCTTACAGAACAAATCAATACCCAACTCGATCTGGCGCGGCAAGACATCGACGCCCAAAAGTATCAATTGGCCCAACACCGTATTGATTGGGTACTGCAGCGCATCCCGAACCAGGAAACCGCCCAGGCGCTGCTGTTGGAAATAAACACCCGCCAAAACCAGCAATCTACCCCGCAGCCGCTCACCACGCCGACGGTCACGCCAATCCCCTTGCCCACCCCAACACCCGGCCTGATCAGCGATCCGGCCGATGAACTGGGGCGTATCCGCCAATTGGTGAACAATGAAGCGTGGGACGACGCTCTGAGCGGCCTGATCTCCTTTCAACTGCAATACCCCAGTTACGAACGGCCGGAAACAGACCGGTTGATGTTTGCCGCGTATCTGGCAAGGGGCCTGGAAATGATCAGCGGCGATCAGGTCACGCTGGGTATGGCGTATTTGGATGAGGCGGAAAAGTTGGGCGATTTGCCGCAAGAAGCCCAGGATTACCGCCTGTGGGCGGAATTGTACCTGGCCGGTATTGCTTACTATGGCGTTAATTGGGAGATTGCGGCGCTGAATTTCCGCGAATTGTGTCTATCGGCCCCGTTCTACCAAAATTCTTGCGATCGATTGATCGAGTCGCTGGTAAATTTGGGCGACCAATTTGCCTATTTGCAAGAATGGTGTCCGGCCGAATCGTATTACCGGGAAGCGAGCCGGTGGGGCGCAGCCGTGAACGACCAGATCGGGCAGGCGACGGCCGGCTGCGCTGCGGCCACGCCAACGCCGGGAGCAATTACCGATACCCTGACCATTACCGGCACACTGCCGTTAAGCGATACAGAATCGGCGCCCTAAAATAAGCAAAAAATTGGCTATGAATGGTACGCGGATAAACCGGTAAAAAATCGGCGATTAGCCGCTGCATCGGTGAAAATCCGCGTCCTATTGCAAAAAAGTGCAAAGGTAGAGTCGTTTTGGATCTTTTGGATTTTGTGAGATGCGTGATGCGGGGTCCAGAAGAAGTAATTTAACGATGGCTGAATTGGGTGAAACTTTAAGCGATCGCGAACGCGACGTTTTACAATGTGTGGTGAATGGCGCGTCGAATAAAGACGTGGCAGCCGAATTGTCGATCAGCCAGAACACGGTGAAGGTCCACCTGCGGAACATTTATACCAAGTTGGGAGTGTCGTCGCGCACGGAGGCAACGGCCGTTGCCCTGCAGCAGGGCCTGGCGACTATTTCGGGCATGGACACGGCCGTTTCCGACCCTATTCAATTGGTGGAGCCAGGCGTTGCGGAAGAAGACTTGGAAGACGACACGGCCGTTTCTGCCATCCCCGTTCGCCGTTCAGCCAAACGCATAAGCTGGCCGACGGCCGTGGTTGTTGCCGGTCTGGCGCTGGTTTTGCTGGTTATCGCCGCCCTTTTTAGCCAGCAAACCCTTAGCCAACCCGATCCGACGCCCACGATTGAGCCATTTATCGAAGAACAAATCGGCCAGACACGGTGGTCGATGGCACGGCCGTTAACCACGCCGCTGGCCAACATGGCCGTGGTGGCTGTGGGATTAGACCTGTTTGAGATTGGCGGCGAGACGGCGGACGGGGTGGTGAATGTGGTTCACCGGTATGACACCATCCAACACATCTGGCAAGAGATGGCGGCAAAGCCAACGGCCGTGGCCGACACCACCGCCGCTGTTCTCTTTGGCGAAATCTACGTGCCCGGCGGCCGTCTCCCCGATGGTTCAACCACCAACCGCGTCGAAGCCTACAGCCCCACCAACAACGCCTGGCGACCAGTCGCCAACCTGCCCCAGCCCATAAGCGGCGGCCTCATCCTCACCGATGGCAGTTTCCTCTACCTGTTTGGCGGCCAAAACGGTGACACCATCCTGGACACCGCCTACCTCTACGATCTCAGCTCAGATAGTTGGCGACCGCTGCCATCTCTGCCCCAAGCCAAAGCCTTTGCAGCTGGCGGTCAGGTAACCGGTAATCTCTATGTCGTAGGCGGCACAGATGGCCAAAAAGCCTTAAATTCCTGCCATGCCTTCGATCCCACCACCGAAACCTGGGCCACATGCCCCGATATGCTTTCGCCACGCATCGGCGCGGGAGCGGCCGTGCTGTTTAACAAGCTGTACGTCATTGGCGGCCTCAACAGACCCGAAGCCCCAAATACCGATGAACCCATCGCTTTCAGCGAATTTTACGACCCCAACTCCCAAACCTGGCAAGTCGTAAATACTCCCATGCTCGAAGATAATCCAGCCTGGACCAATATGGGCGTCACCAACGTCGAAACGCGCATTTACGCCCTCGGCGGCCGGCGCGCCGGTGTATTACAAATAGACACATTTGTCTACACACCTGTCATTTATCAGACCTTCATCCCCGCCGCTCAGGCCGATAACAAAACGGAACCCCAACAGCCATAAAAAAAAGCTGCTGCCCGGAAAATCCGGGCAGCAGCTTTTCTATTTTCCAATTCCCAACAAGCAGTTAGAAACAGGGGTTTCCAGTTTTACGGCATTGCCTGATTCAACATCGGCAAGAAAGTGTCAAACATGGGCACTGTGTACAGGCAAGTGTAGGGCGCGTAAGACAGGGCCAGGTCATCAATATAGATGCCATCGGCCGTTACGCCCCCATCAGACTCCAACCGGAAGCGGAAAGCCACGTTGGGCTGGTTAGCCAGTACAGAAGCGTCAATCGAGATTTGCACCCAGTTGGACTCCAGGCCATTGAATAGATAGAGTGGATTATTAGCCACCCATGTCGTGCCGCCGTTTAGCGAATATTCCAAGTAGACATAATCGTAGCCTGTTTCCAGGTCATATTTAAACCAACCAGTCAACTGAATGCCGCGTTTGCCGGTTAAATTATAAGCCGGGGTACGAACATACGAGTTTGTGCCGTCCAGGTAATTGCCGCCAGGGCTGTCGGCCCAGGAATGCGTGGGGCTGTTGGCCGCCACCGTGGTGATTGCCCAGGAGTTCTTTAATCCGCTCGTGGTCCACCCTGCCGCCCCGCTTTCAACATCATTGTAAAAAATATCGGCGCGCGGTAAGGGAACGGAAGCGTTCATGACAAAATTCTCGGTATAGACGCCTTCGCTGCCGGTGATGATCTTCTGGAAAGACAATTCGTCGCCACAGACAAAATCCGCGGCCACAGAAAAGGCAAACGGCGATGTATTGGTCATGATATCACTGGCGGCCACATCGGGATAAGTCACCAAAGGTGTATCAATGGTCAGACCCGGGGTGAGGCTGATGAGTTGAGCCATGACGTTGGTTGCGGTGATGGCGCCGGAATTTAGTAACCCTTCCGATAACTCAATGCCTTTTTCGCCGGGTTCCGGGTACCCATTGTTGTTGCCAAAGGTCACATTGTCATCCACAAGATTGGCCGCGCCTACGAGGAAAGGAGTCGGGTCCAGGGTCAGATCGGTTGTGGTGGTGCTGCCGGTTGTCGCCGCCACGCCGCTTACGCTGCTGCTGTTGGGATAGCCAGGCAGCAGGGGGTTGGCGGTGAGCGCATATGTATTGGCCAACAGAGTCATTTCGTAGTAGCCGGTATCATCGGTTAAGACGGAAATCGCGCCGCCGGGAGAATTTGCCACCACAGTGACGCCGGGGATACCGGCGCCGGTTACTGAATTATGCACGTATCCATCCAGATAGGCCTTTGGCTCGCCGCAGGACGGGAATTTGAAGGAGGCAATGCGGGTCTGCCAGTTGGTTCCGGTGGTTGAATAGTATTCGGTGGTATACCAGAATGTACAATCATCGACGGGGTCGACGGTCATGTGGCTGTAGTCGCCCCAGCGGGTGTAGCTTAACTGGCCGCCTTTCCCGGAGACGATTTCGGCTTCGGCCTGGGGGAGTTGACCGGGAATTTCACCGGCCAATCGTCCGGCGTAGCGGATGCTGGGGTATAGATCTGTATTGGACACGCTGTAACCGATGGCCATGTTGCCATCCTGGTCTACGGCCGTTGACCCCATCCAGCGGTGGTTGGCGTCTGGTTGGTAGGTGCTTTGCTGCGCCAGGGTCGGGACGCCGCCAGGATCAGTCACCTGGTACCAGCGCACGGCCGCGTAGGCATCAGCGCCAGCCACCGTATGATTGAACCAGAGCGATTCTACGCCACTGACCTCGCGGTATATTAACTGCATCATGGGACGAAAACTCAGGCTGTCGAGCAGCACAGTCGAACCGCGCTGCGGCACAGAAGCCGCAATGGCAAAATCGGCAATATTGAGTTCCGTAGGACCGGTTAAAGTTGAATTTGACAAGGTGGTCCAATCGACGGCAAATTCCCAGATTTGCAGTTTGTCCAGCGGTTCCACTGAAGCGAGGTAATTGGGCGTGCCCAGGGGTGGAGTGGATAGGGCATGGGCAGGCAAAAGGCTGCCGTAACCGGTTTCCGGGCCAAGGTTGAAGCTAACAGTTTGTACCGGACTGCCGGCCAGCATGGCGTCGCGTTCTAAAGCCCAGATATCAACGCCACCCCAATCATCGTTGGGCTGGATAAACATATTGAAGGTGATGTAGTAGGCATCTGGCCATACGCCCACTTTGGGATAATCATTGAGGGCGGTATTGCTAATGGGGATGGCATAAAACCACCAACCGCCGCTGACAGGATCGCCGGTTTTGGAGATGGCCAAGCATTCGTAAAAAGGACCAGGGATAGCAAAATCGGTGATGAGCCAGCGGTCGGCATCGCGGTCATACACCACGACAGGATCGCCATAGTTGTTATTGTCGCAGGGCGTACCGGTGCCATCAAAAAATGCGTTGAAGGAAATGGGGCCAACTAGCGCCGCGCCGGTAGTTTTGTTGAAAATGGCGATAGAGGTGTTGACGCTCTGGATGTAATGATTGGGGCCGACATCGCCGTTGGTGTCTGGCGGCCAGCCGCCACCACCACTGGCAAAACTGATACCGGCAAAATTGGCGATGGTGCCGGGCATTTGCCCTGCGCCGGGAGCGGTTTGTAAGACCGGGTCTCTCCAGTTGGCGAGCTGCGGGGCGCTGCCTTTGCGTTCGGTGCCGGGAGTTTGTTTGAAGGGCACGGGGGCGGCGACAGGGCCGTTGTAGGCCGGTAAATCGAGCAGACTGCCGTTGAATTCGGCCGGGGTGATGACGGGACCGATGGTCGGCGTGAGGGCGGATTGGGCTACGGCCGTTTCCGGCTGTTCCAATTCGGCGGCGCGTACCTGGGTGGTACGGCTGCTGGTCGATAAGGCGATCATGAGGACAACGGCCGTGACACAGGCCATTATCCCCCACAATACATGCTTCATCCGATTCATTCTATTCTCCTGTAGGCTGTTTGATACGGAAACACAAAAAGAGCGAAACGAGGTTTCAACTCTCTTTACTTCATTCATATGGGACCAGTCGCCCAGTTGTTAGGAAACGCTTACGATGACAGGTGGGTTTCTTCAGAAAAGGAGTGGCTGTAGAACCAACTGATGATTTTCGCGTCTGCCCAT
Source organism: Chloroflexota bacterium (assembly GCA_017993775.1). GTDB lineage: Bacteria > Chloroflexota > Anaerolineae > Promineifilales > Promineifilaceae > Leptovillus. The sequence goes on from JAGOMA010000026.1 coordinate 34,345, forward strand.
GGTTTTAGGGCCAGCATCAACTCGGTTCCCGGCGCAGAGATAAGGGCGGCTTCAAAATCTTGTTCGGTGGCAAAATACAATTCGTACATCAGGTGAAAGCGAGAAGCGCCGCCGGGTTTTCCGGTGACGCGGCTTACTTCAGTTTTGTATAAGCCGGGGAGCTGCTCGGCCAGGGGCAAATGCGTGCCCGAAAAAAACTCTTCGAGCGCCATTTCATCATCTACTGTGCGATAGATTGTGACAAATTTAAACACGGAACATTGCTCACATCGATCTGGCAAGGGTTAAGCGGGTGCGGCGCGCTCTTCACATGAGAAACGCGCCGCGCCCTGGATGTTATAATTGGGGTTATTCCCAGATTTCAGCCAGCGCCGTTTTAAGTTCGGCGCGTTGGGCTGTGTAGGCGTCTTGCTCGATTTGCCCTTTTTCAAAAGCAACGTCCAGGTCTACAATGGCTTGCAGGAGTTGCTCGCGTTCTTGCTCGATGTCCTCGTACTCCTCCTCATCGTCGTCGGCCCGTGAACGCCAGGCGCGTACCAGGAAGAGGGCCAAACCGGCGACGACCAGCAGGGCAAAGCCGCCGATAAGCAGGTCTTGGGTGGTGTTGCGCGGTTGGGCTGTGCCGCCGGTGGTGGAAGTTGTGGTATTGGCGGTGGGACGGCCGTTTAAAGCCAAATCGAGGGTAGCTCCAGCAGCGACAGCGGCGCGGTTGTAGGTGGCAAAGTTTGTGCCGCCCATGTCCTGCACACCCAAATCTTCGAATCCTTCGCCGACGGCCGTAACGCCCACATCCGGCATTATGACATTGGCGTTGGTGACGTTGTAATGAATCGGACGGGTAAGCGAAACGCCATCGTCGTAGGGCAAGTCATAGGCGACAATTAGATTCAGGCCGCTGGGACCAGGGTTTAAGGGTAAGGTATCGGCCCAACCAGTCTCGGTGGTGATCATTTCGGTGGCCGGAATGGAGGAATCCATGGTGCCCAGAGCGCGTTGGAAGCTGACGTTCGTGGCATTTTCCGGCAGCGAGATCTGCAAGGTTCCACCGGCCGGATCACCCGATTCGCCGACAAAAACGGCCGTGCCCAAATTGCTAAACACGTAAAATTCGTTAATTTGTACCACGTCGCCGGCAAAATTGGCCAAAATATGCATCTGGTCGATGTTGATTACCGTGGGATCAGTCGTCGAATCAAACACTGTGATTGGCAAATCGGCGGTCGGATTGGCGCGGTCTAGCCGGGCCGCATCGCTGCTAAACCCAAGCTCGTTGTAGCGCGTGGTGGCCAGGTAAACCCAGTCGGGCGACGCATCGGTGAGGGTGAAGGTGTAACGGCCGTCTGTGCCAATGGTTTCTGTGAGGGTGAGTGTCGGCTGGAAGTTGGCATCGAACGCGCGCAGCAGCACATCGCCGGTGGTAATTAGCTCGCCGCTGGTGCCGTTGGTTACTGTGCCGCTGATCACGGCCGTGGCTATTGGCTCGGCTGGGGCGTTTTGGTTTACATAAACATAGCTGAACGTGCGGCTGTAATCGACCACTGCCCACAAGTCATCATCGGTCAGATCATATGCATGGGCCGGAATGCCGTTGTTGGCAATGGCGGCAAAAACCGTTTCGTTGCTAGAATTGAACCAATAAGCCAGATCGGTGAGATTGGTCGGCGGGGTATCCTGGGCCGCAGCTTCAGGGCCATCACCCAGACCGGCGTCGCCGTGGCAGGCGGCGCAGTTGGCGGCGTACACTGCCTGACCCTGAGCGATTGTCTGCGGCGGCGTTGCCAAGGAGTAGACGGCGGCGATCAGATTCCAACGGTCGGTTTCGCTGATGGGGTTGGTGCTGTTACTGGGGCCAAACGGGGGCATGCCAGCTTCCAGCCGCCCGTCGGTGATGGTGATGAACATATCGGCGGGGATACGTGTGCGGCGAAATTCCGGGTCGGTGTAATTGGCCGGTGGTTTTTCTAGCCGGGCGGCCATTTCGCCATCGCCCTGACCGGCCGGACCATGGCAGTTGGCGCAGCGATTGGCGAACAGGCTTAATCCGACTTGCGCATCAGGGGGCGTGGTCGGCAGGACGGTTTCTTGAGCAGAGACGGCCGTTGCTACTGCCAGGAGAATGAGCAGCAGGGCAAAAATGGCGAAACGGCCGTAGGTCGCGTGTATTCGTTGGTTAAAAATCATGAGGTATCGTTACTTTTATGAGGTGAGCCTGATGGTCAGGCCGCTTTCATGGTTAGGTTATTACCGCAAGAGACACAAAATTTATCGCCGGCAGCGACAGAATGCCCACATTGGGGGCAGAACCGATATTTGCCGTTGGCCGGGACGGCCGTTTGGGCAGATGGTTTGGTCTGGCTGCGCATTCGGGACACGGCCGTTTCGATGTCATCGGCAACTGGCTGACGCCGACGGCTGACGGCCATTTCAATCGGATCGACTTCCGCAGCAGGAGCCGGCTGTGCAACAACGGCCGTTGGGGCCAGAGATTCGTTGGGAACGGCCGTTGTGCTCAAACCTTCCAACGCTTGCAAAACTTCTGCTGCCGCCGCTACCAATTGCGCGCGCTGCGGTTCATAAACTTCTTGCGGAATTTTGCCGGTATCAAAGTCAAAATCTAAGGCGCGCACTTCTTCTAATAAGGCGGCCTTTTGCGCCAATAATTTCTGGCGCGGACTGCGTGAACGCGCCTTTTTTTCCTCCGGTAACAAGAGAGGCTGCGCGATGAACAAGCCCACTAAAAGAATCAGGGCTAAGCCGAGAAGAATTGAACCCGTAGTCATAACAAGTGGTCAGTGTGAGTTGCGAATGATTCGTAGGCAGTGGTTAGTACGCGGCACAAATCGGATACGGCCGTTTCCTGTTAACCGTCCACCATAAATTTTTCAGCGGTCACTGACTCCCTCCTTCATTCTGCTAACAGCCGATTGACCATTGTGGTTAATGTAACCTGATCAACCGGCCCAATTTGTACGTGCGCGATTTTACCATCTTTGCCAATAAAAAAGGTTTCCGGCACGCCTGTAATTTCATAGTCGCTGGAAATAGCTGTCCCTAAATCTGGGGCGTTGGGGTACGTTACCGCAAATTCTTGCAGATAATCGATAGAATTCGGCTCGACATCCGCATAGGCAATGCCCAACATAACCACATCTTGCCCCTGGTATTGCCGCCAGACCTGTTCTAATAAATCGGCTTCTACCCGGCATTCCACACACCAGGAAGCCCAGAAGTTTAGCACCACAACTTTGCCTTGCATATCCTGCAGCGAAGCGGCCGGTAGACTTTCCCATTCATAGCCGTTAAAAAATTCCATCTGAAAGACAGGCGCAATTTCGCCTTGTTCCGGCCGGGTTTTGTTGGCATTAACCAGGCCCCAGCCCACCAGGGCCAAAATGCCGGCGACAACTACCCACAGGATGATGGTTCCCAAACTGAAGGATTTCTTTGGTTTTTCAACGTCGAGTTTTTCAACGTCGAGTTGTTCAGCGCCAGTTTGAATGGATTCTGTACTCATATGATTTTATCCAGTTCAGGCAGAGGCCCATTATTTTTTACGCAGCTCTTGTTCGATGCGTGCGGCGTAATCGTCGGGATCTGGGGGTTGTGGGGGAACGGCCGTTCCCCCACCAGACTCCACGGCCGTTCCTGCGCTCTCTGCCCGCAAATTTTGCAGGTAACGACCAAAAAACAGCAATCCTAAAACAACAGCCACAATCGGGAACAACCACAATATCAGGTTGATCCCTTGTCGCGGTGGTTGAGCCAGCACCCGGTCGCCATATTGGCGCGCAAAATAAGCGTACACATCTTGCGCCGTTTCGCCCTGGGCCAGCTTTGTACGAATCAATTCTCGCCAATCAGCGCACGCCTGTGTGCCGCATACATCCAGAGGCGTATTTTCACACACCGGGCAGTACAGTTCCTTGGCGACATCGTTTACTTCGTCGTCGCTCACCTCGCGCACGACAGGCGCTTCGGTGCCGTCGGACTGCGCCAGGACAAACCCAACCGACAGCCCCAACAGGATAACGACGAAAATTGTGATACTTGCTAACTTTCGCATCTTATCAATCTCCCACAACACCCAGGGCAACACGTTCACGCCGGGCTTCCAACACCTCTTCCTGTTTGCGATCTGGCCAGGAAGCGACCAGTGTGCCAAACACAAAGATCAGGCCGCCGGCCCAAACCCAATTGATCAGCGGGTTCAGGTAAATGCGGAACGTGGCCTCATTCGCGGAAGTCGGTTCCCAGTTAACCAGGAGGACGTAGAAATCTTCAGTGAGTGTGGAGCGGGCATCGGGAATGGTCATCGGTTGACCCGTGCGGGTATACAATTCAGATTGCGGGGCGAGGGTGGCGACGAGACGGCCGTTCAAAAACACATCCACATCCGCTTCGGTCACCATCAGATCATCCGGACCCGCATAACGGCGAGCGCCGTTAAAGACCATTTCATAGTCGCCCAACGTAATACTCTGGCCGCTCATAATGTGCATTTGTGTTTGCTGTTGGTACAGTTCCGTGCCAATAATGCCAAACGCCATGATCAAAACGCCCAGATGAATCCAATAGCCACCATACCGGCGGCGATTACGCGCCATCAGGTTGGCAAAAGCAGTCCAGGCCGGTTCACCACGCTTCATGCGCGCGCGTGTGCCCTTCCAAAACTCCATCAAAGTAAGCAGCAGCGAGAATGTCGCAATCCAGACGCCCAACATCGCGGCCCAATTGCGCATTCCTAAAACAGCCAACACCCCCGTAAACACAAGCGCCGCCAAAGCCGGCCAAATGGTTGCTTTTTGTAAGCGCTGGATGCTGGTGCGGTACCACATCGTCAGCGGAGCAACCCCCATTAATAAGAGAAGCGCGGCAAACAAAGGCGCTAACGCCTGCTTATAAACCGGCGCTCCCACAAACCCTTTCTCCCCAGTCACCAACTCCGAAAAGATGGGATAGTAAGTGAACAGGAACACGACGGCCAAAATCGCCAAAATGATGAAGTTGTTATACAGAAAAGCTGCTTCACGCGACAAAAACGAGCTGAGCTGATTTTTAGAACTGAGCGCCTCGCGTCTTTTGGTCATCCAATAGGCCGAGAAGGTGAACATGATCACGATAAAGGCAAAAAAGAACGGGCCAATCGCCGATTGCGCAAACGAATGGACCGAAGAGATGACCCCACTGCGCACCACAAACGTGCCCAAAATAACCAGACAGTAGGTCATCACAACCAGGAAAATGTTCCACATCTTGAACATATCCCGCTTTTCCTGAATCATGACCGAGTGTAAGAAGGCAGTTCCGGCCAGCCAGGGCATCAGGGAGGCATTTTCCACCGGATCCCAGGCCCAGTAACCACCCCAACCCAACACGTCATATGCCCAACGGCCGCCTAAAATCAAACCGAGGCTCAAAAACAGCCAGGCCACCAACGTCCAACGGCGCGTGTTGCGAATCCAGCGATCATCCAACTGACCGGAAATGAGGGCCGCCATCGCAAAGGCATAAGGGATGACAAAGCCGGTAAAGCCCAGGTAAAGCATAGGCGGATGAATGATCATGCCCGGGTGACGCAGCAGGGGGTTCAGACCATTGCCATCCAGCGGAACCATTGCCAGACGTGCAAAAGGGTTTTCGATGAAAGCAGAAATGCCCAGGAAAAATACCTGGGTCATGCTGATGACGATGATGACGTAAGGCATCAGATTAAGATTTTGCCGCCATTTTCGCGCCATCACCATAGCAGCAAAAGAAGCCATGAGAAAATTCCAAAACAGCAAGGAACCGGCCTGGCCGCCCCACAGGGCGGTTACTTTTAGATAGGTGGGCATGTCTCTACTGCTGACACGCCAGACATACTCCACGGAATAGTCATTTCTCAGGATCGAGAAGATGAGCATTCCGGCCGACAGGGCGACCAACGGTAAAACGATAACCGTCGCATTGCGGCCACTTTCGACCCAACGGATTTGCTCAGTGCGGTTGCCATACCAGGCGGAAAAGGCAGCATAGATAGAAACGCCAAATGCTAAAACGAGGGCGATGTAACCAATATCAGGAATCATAAGGTTTCTCCGTCAAGCGCCATCATGCGTTATCTTTGTGAACAAAGGACGTACGACCGGTCAACGGTGCTGCAGTCAACCGGGCAAGCCAGGAACATGATGGCAAGGGATTGGGGGTAAAGCAGAATCATGATGAGTGGGAGTGGGAAACGGCCGTTTCCCACTCCCACCTGTTCTCTAACGATTACTGAGTCGGTGTCATCTCTTCGTACCGCGTCGGGCACTTCAAGAACAAACCGCCAGGATTTGCCATAAATACACCGGCATTATCTGCCGATCCTTCCACCAAAGCCTGCGCGTGGTCTTGCAGCAGGTCCGGCTTAGGCTCATTCAGCACAACAATGTGCAGACGCTGGCCCGGAGCTTCCGGATTATCGGCTATATCAAACTCCAGCCGAGAATTCGCGCTGTCAATCACTGTGTATTCAACCGTATCGCCTAACACATAACCGGAAACGCGCAGATCCCGCCCGATCAGTCGGCTTTGTTCGGAATAAAATTCATCAACCGTCTTATAAAGCTGCGTACTGCCGCTCATTGCATTTACAACCAGATAAACAATTGCGCCCACCAACAAAAGCCCGGCCACAACAAACTTCCACCGGTTACTTTTGGGCTGATCCAGGGCAATCGTACCACCGCTGTTTGTCCATGATGTGTTAGCCATATCCTAAACTCCTATAAATTAATTTGAAACAGGATCCTCTCAATCCAAATTTCCTAACAATACTTATTCTTCTTCATCCCAACCGGCATCTTCCCAATCAATGTCTGCGGCCGGCTGCGCCAAAATCGCCAGCGCTTCTTCTTCAAAGGCTTCGGGCACAACCACATAACCGGTGCCCAGTTTGCCCACAATCAATCCGGCAGCCTGCCCTGCTCCCTCTTGCCAGGCTCGCGCGGGAACACCCTCAGCATGTAATCGCCCGACAACTATCATCGCTTGCGTAATACCAAAGGTATGGGCAACTGTTACCCAGCGAACTTCGTCAGGACCCATTGATTTAGCAGATTTTTCTTCCGCTTTCAGAGGAAAGCTTCGTGAAAGTGTATCACTCATAACAGGATGTGCTGTCCAATGTTTATCTGAGAAAATCGCCCGTCAGATGGTAAAGATTATACTTTGCATCACAGCAATATGATAATCCTTTAAGGAAATCCGTAACTTATCGACACAAAAGTAAATTAGGAAGGACGATTTTCCGGTCAGATTACGAGGTGATGGGGCGACAAAGTGGGTTCGGAGAGATGCCTGATGCCGGGTATGTGCAGTTAGGGATAAGTTATTCAAATAAGTATTGCTTATATTCACAGCCAAACCCTCGAATAGGGTTGGTTTTATGCCTCAATGCGAAGAAAGTATAGGTGTTTCTTATGCAAAAGTCCACAATCAGTAATCACTTATGCCTATGATAGACGTCACTCATTGGTATGACAATTGTCGCCGTGCTAGAATGTAATCTATCATATCACGGCCGTTCCCCGCATCGGCCCGCACAGGAAATTCAACAAATACATGCACTACCTGGAAAGCCTTTTAGATAACCTGGACCGCAGCCGAGAACAACTGCTGGTAGCTCTAGAAAACCTGCCCGACGAAGCCTTGTTAACACCCAACGTCGTCGGCGACATGTCCATCGCGGATTGCCTGGCGCTGCAAACCGCCTGGGAAGCGGAGCTGGTTACCGGCTATATGCGCCTGGATCAGGGGCAAAAGCCGGAAAATCTACTGCAAGCCCTGGGCCACCCCACCGACTACAACCGCCTGCGCCTCATCGAAAACCGCGAGCGTGATCTGGATGCCATTTTTGATGACTTTCAGCATGTGCGCCTGCAAATCGAAGAATGGCTCGAGGTATTTTCTGAGAAGGATTTTATGAGTCCCCGGCGATATGCGTGGTTTTTAGGTCGTTCATTGGCTCAAATTACCGCCCTGCTGACCTATGAACGCGAAGCGGACTATGTGCCGGTCATTGAAGCCTTCGCCGCCCAGTGGGCAGACGAATATCCGCAGCCGCCAACAGACCTGCTCATCCCGCTCACGGCCGTTTCCCTGGAGGAAAACCCCGATGAACCCGACCAGCCAGATTGATCCGCACGTGTACCAGGCGGCCCACCAAACGGCCGTCATCGTTGATCGCAGCCACCTCGGCCGGCTCAAATTTAGCGGCGCAACCCGCCTGGACCTGCTCCACCGCATGTCCACCCAGGCGGTTAACGCGCTGCAAGCCGGAGAAGGCGCAGCCACCGTTCTCACCACCGATATCGGCCGCATCGTCGACCGCCTGCTGCTCTACGCCGACGACGCATCTGTGCTGGTATTAACCGGCGAAAATAACGCCGATTTCATCGCCCGCTACCTGCTGCGTTTTGTCTTTTTTAACGATGATTTTCGCCTGGAAAATGTGGGGAACGATACGGCCGTCTTCGGCATCTACGGTCCCCAGGCGGAACAGATGCTCGCCGCCGCCGGTTTTACGGAAACCGATCTGCCGCGCCACCACTGGCGACCTGCCACCATTGGCGGCGTCACCGCCACCCTGCACCGCACCGACCCCATCGCCGGCGACGGCTATTTTGTGATGGCTCGGAGCGCCGACAAAGAAACAATACACACCCACTTGCTCGCCGCCGGGTTTACCGCCGCCGACGAAACCGCTTACGATTATCTGCGCCTGGAAAGTGGAAATCCGCGCTTCGGCCATGAATTGACCCAAGATTACATCCCCCTGGAAGCCAATTTATGGGCAGACGTTTCCTTTAAGAAGGGCTGCTACATCGGCCAGGAAATCATCGCCCGGCTGGAAAGCCGTGGCAAGTTGGCCAAACGGCTGGCGCGCCTCAGCCTGATATCGCCAGTAGAACCCGGCGCAGAAATTACCGCCGGTGATAAAAAAGTCGGCTCGCTCACCTCTGTGGGCAGCGGCCCGGCCGGTATTTTGGCGTTGGGGTATGTGAAAACGGCCGTTCTCGACGCCCTAGCTTCACCTGACAGCCCACCGCTGCGCGTGGGAGAAACGGCCGTTACTCTCCTCTAATCTTTCATCCCTACTCTGGTAAAACCTCCATTTCCAGCCCTCGCCCGGCGTGGTTTCTTCACGCATGTCCTACATTTGCCCCAATATCCATAATTTGCACAACTAATATATTGACAAAATATCTACAATCTGTTAACCTACTAAGCGTTAGGTAGTTAAACAAGGTGATGACATGATTGCTGTGCAAGAAAACCAAAACAATGCCCGCGAACGGGTCTTACAAACAGCCGAAACCCTCTTCCATAAAAGAGGCTTCCATGCTGTGACCATGCGCGATCTGGCTGAAGCGCTGGACATTCGGCAAGCGTCTCTGTACTACCACGTTCCCCAGGGCAAAGAGCAGTTGTTTGTGGAAGTCACCGAACGCGGGCTGGCGCGCCACCACGAAGGTCTGTCGGCGGCCATCCGCCAAGCCAGGCCATGCCTGCAAAGCCAACTGGAAGCCATTGCCGACTGGTTTGTGGCGCAGCCGCCGCTCAAGCTGTTTAGCATGGTCGAGGCCGATATGCCCGCGTTAACGTCGGAAAACGGCCGTTACCTCATGCAAATCGCTGAAGAAGCCCTGTTCCAACCACTCATCACCACCTTCGCCGCCGCGCAAAAACGGGGCGAAATCCGCGCCGTCAGCCCGGAACGGCTGGCCGGCCTGTTTTTAACCATGATAGAAGGCGTGCTCTACAGCGCGCGGGCGCACAAAAACAGCCTGACGCCGCAGCAACTCGCCCACGAAATGATCGATATTTTGCTCAACGGCCTGTACCCTGTTGAGCCAAGGGGAGAAAGGAATTTACCATGACATTTTCTGTTGCTTTATATCTGGCATTTAAAGAACTTTGGCGCAATCGCGGCCGTTTCTTACTGGTCAGTATGGTCATCGCGCTGATCACGCTGCTGGTCATCTTCCTGGCCGGGTTGGGCGAAGGCCTGGCGACAGCCAACAAAGAATACCTGAGCAATTTAGGCGGCGAACTGGTTGTATTCCAGGATCAGGCCAACCTGGCCGTATTGTCCAGCCAAATTGGCCGGTCTAAAATGAACGACATTCGCCGGACCGATGGCGTGGCCGACGCTGGAGCCATTGGCGCCAGCAGCGTATTTGTGGAATACCCGGGCATGGACACTACCGCCGAACCGACCTCCTTCTCGTTTCTAGGGGTGGAACCTGGGCGTCCGGGCGAGCCGACGGTGCTAGACGGCCGTTCCCTCAGCGGTCTGCGCGCCAACGAAGCCATCATAGATAGACGAATCGCTCAGGACACCGGCTTGCAAATTGGCGACGTTATCACCATCAAATCAACCCAGGCGGGCGTCGACCAATTCTATCCCGTCACCATCGTCGGCATTACCGCCAGCCAGCAGTTCTTTTTCCAATCGTCTATTTTTGTGCCGCTCTTCGCCTGGGACAACATTCGCCCCAAGCCGGTCGTCGGCAATTCGCAAAGCGAACTCACCTATAACATCATCAACGTAAAGCTAGAAAATCCGGCCGATGAAGAAGTGATGATCGAACGGCTGCAAAATGATATTGTCGGCATTGAAGTAGTCACTGTGGTCACCGCATACGAAAATTCGCCCGGCTACGCGGCCCAGCAAAGCACACTCAACACGCAACGCGGTTTCACCCTGCTGATTGGTGTCCTGGTTGTTGGCGGCTTCTTCCAGATTCAAACCTTGCAGAAGGTAGGCCAGGTCGGTATGTTAAAAGCGTTAGGCGCATCCAACCCCCTGGTCGGGCTGGCGGCTACGGCTCAAATAATCATTACCAATTTACTCGGCGTCGTTTTGGGCGGATTGGCCACCTTCTTGCTGGCGCTCGGGCTGCCGCAAAACGTGCCGATTATCTTCACTGGTCCGCAAGTTATCATCGCCATTTTGACCCTGCTCTTTATTGGTCCTTTGGGCGGTCTGGTTTCCATTCGATTCCTGGTGCGTGTAGAACCACTGCGGGCATTAGGCCTGGCTTCTTAAGTCTGACATAACTTGAATTTTACTCACGACGAAAATTGATTAAGGCGGATACCATGAAATCTACTCTGGCAACAAAAAACATTACTAAAGAATATCAAATCGACGAATCGACCATTAAAGCCGTTGATGATGTCTCTATCGAATTATTTCCCGGCGAGTTTGTGGCCCTGGTTGGCCCCAGCGGCTCCGGCAAAACAAGCATGTTGGCGATGATCGCCGGGCTGCTTTCGCCCACCAGCGGCCAAATCATGCTGGGTGGCGAAGAAATCAGCCAGATGAGCGAATCGCAGTTAACGTCTTTTCGCCGACGCAAAATCGGTTTCACGTTTCAATCCAACAATCTGGTTCCGTTCCTGTCGGTGCGTGAAAATGTGGAGCTGATGCTGCGGCTGAACGGCCGTTACGACAAAAACGGCCGTCAACGCGCCGCCGAACTCCTGGAACGCCTCGGCCTGGGCGAACGGATGAACAACCTGCCGTCGCAGCTCTCCGGCGGGCAAAAACAACGCGTGGCCATCGCCCGCTCCCTCATCCACGACCCCGACCTGGTGCTGGCCGACGAACCCACCGCCAGCCTGGATACCACCCTGGCCTATCAGGTGGTGGAAACATTCTCGGAACTCATTCACGAGCAAAATCGCATCGGCATCATGGTCACCCACGACCTGCGCATGTGCCGCTACGTCGATCGGGTCATTCAAATGATGGATGGCAAACTGGATGGCATTATCAGCGACCGTGAGGAAATTGAAGCGCTGGCCGGACTGGAGACACATAGTCTTCGCCCAACGGCCGTTAACCCCAACGGCGTCATCAAACAAAACAGCCCCTTGCAAGTTCCCACAGGCCTCATCGCCCCGGCGATGGCCTCATAAATCTGGCAAAACGCTGCGTAAACAAAAAGAACGCCGGGTAATGCACTTTCTTGCATTACCCGGCGTTCTTTATTGTCCGCTGCAACCAACCGCCTCAACTACCTGAACGACCCCACTTCGGCAAGGGCAGCAAACCGGGAACCCGTTGGCGATAAGCGGCGTACGTCTCGCCAAAAAAATCAGCCAGCCGCCGCTCTTCCACCCGCGATCCGGCGTAAAAATAGCCGGTCGCCAGCAAGTTGAACAAAAAACTGGGCAAAAGCATGGGCGAGCCAAACCACAACACCAACATGCTGAAAAAGTAGAGCGGATGGCGCACAAAGGCATACATGCCGCCGGTAACCAGTTTGGGCGGCAGGTTCATTTCTTCTGCGCCTTGCAAAAAGCGCACCGCCTGCCGAAGGCCCACAAAATCCCAAATATCTGTTTGCCACAGGGCGACGGCCAGCCCAACCAGCCCAATCAGGCGCAGAACTATGGCGCCATAAACCCAAGGGGCCGGTATTTGCCAGAGCAGAGTGGCGGGCACGGCCGTCCACATCACATAAAACACCGGCAAAATGGTGAGGAAGGAAATGACGTTGTAGAACAGACGGTACAGGCCGGCAAACGGCCGTTCCCCCATCCACCGCCGCGCCCAAGTCTTCGTCCGCCGCATGGCCAAAAGGCTGTGCAGCAAAGCCCAAATCAAGAAAGTGATCAAAAAAGGTATCATAAGCTGTTGATTGTTGACAGTTGATTTGCCAATTTCCCTCCGGCTGATTATAAATCGGGGGCAAGGAAACGCATAATGAGTTTAGAACAAAACATTTTCGACGCTGAAACCTGGGCGCAGTTGCCCGCCTTTTTGGAACATCTGCCGGAACCGCTTTATTTAATCGTTTGGGGCGATGAAACAGCCAGCCAACGAGAAAAAGAAGCGGCGCTGCTCTGCCGTACGCTGGCCGACCGCTTTGACAACATCCAATTTCAAGCGCTGCCCCAACGCATCAATTACCCGTATTGGCCGGTTATTGGCGTGATGCGCGGCACGCAAGAAGATTATGAGGATGTTGGTGTGCGCCTTGTCGGGCTGCCGGCCGGATACCAGATGACATCGTTTATCACGGCGATGCAGGCGGTGGCGTTTCAGGGCAGCGGGTTAGAGGCCAAAACGCGGGTGCAACTGCGAGATTTGCAGGAAGACGTGAACCTGGAATTGATTACGGCCGTTACCAACGAAAGCGGCGCGCTCATGGCCCAACCCCTTTTCAACATGGCCGCCTTCAGCCCCCACATCCGCACGTTCCTGATCATGGGTGATACGTTCCCCCAGGCAGCCTGGAAATACTCGGTGTTTGCCTACCCCCATTTGGTGATAAACGGCCGTGTCCACATCCAGGGCATCGTCAGCGAAGAAACCATCGTCCAACACATCGCCAAAGCGATTGTGCCAGACAGCCACAAACCCAGCTAATCCGGCAGGCGCTCGGCGGCACGGCCGTTCGACCGCCTGACCACTAGCCAGACCACCCAAACCGCCAGACTTGCCGTCAGCGCAAACATGCCGCCAAAAGCCAGCTTTATCCCCAACGAGTCCGAAGTGGAAATAGGGTTACGCGGATGCAGCAGCAGCGGCGCGCTGTAGGTCAGCCAAAAAATAATCGCCGGCAAAATGGCTTGCAGCGCCCCCCGCACACGCACCCACGGAATCCAGATATTTGCCGCCAGCACAATGACCGCCACAGCCAATCCATTCAACGCCGCCATCATGCGCGGCTCCTGCCAGAACACATTGCCCCAATTCACCTTAGAAGCCAACGCGCTCATGGCAATACCGGCGGCATAAAAGCCAAACGCCACCCAGCCCAACGTCTGCATCCAATCGGCAAACCGCCTGCTGCCAGTCGCCAAAACCAACAGCCCCAGCAAGCCCGCTGCCACAAACCCGGCCATGCCTGTCCAGGTGAGAGCCACATGCACATAAACTGTTTTGATGCCCTGCCCCAAAGTAGATTCTTCCGGAGCCAACACCAGCAAAAAAGCAGCCATTGTCAACAACCCGCCCAACAATATCCAGGGCAAATTGTGGCGCCATCCATTTGTTGTTTGCTTCAAATTATTCATACGCTCGATCATAACACGGCCGTCAAAGCCAGGCGACCCACAAGACATTGCCCATCCTACTCATCATCCCTGGCCTTACCCGCGCCATCCTTCTCCGGCCGCCGCGACGCATCCTTCAGACGCGCGTTTGGAGTGGGCGATCCGGCAAGAATTGCCCACATCTTGCGCCGCCAACGCTTCAACCGTGAACGCGCACGGGCGGCGATATAACGCGCCCGTTTCCACTCCCGATCCAATCGACGCACTTCCGGCGGCGTCACATCCCACTTCAACACCGTTGCCGCCCAGGTTAGCCCACCGCCAAAGCCCACAAAAACCAGGTTATCATTAGGACGCAGCCGCCCTTCTTCGATGGCTTCGCACAAGGCAATGGGAATAGACGCGGCCGAAGTATTGCCAGTCCGTTCTAAATTAACATAAAACTTTTCTTGCGGGATTTTTAACCGTTTGGCAGAGGTTTCGATGATGCGCATATTCGCCTGATGCGGCACGATCAGGGCAATATCGTCGATGGTCAGATCGGCTTTTCGCAGGACTTCTTTCACAGAGGAAGCGATAACCTGGGTGGCAAAGCGAAAGACCTGCCGACCCTGCATATCAATCGTGTTACGCTGATGCCCGTTTTCCGAAAAGCCATCGGCCAACATGGGCATGGGATTGTGATAAAGCGCCGGTAAACTGAGCAAATCGCTACCGGAACCATCCGAATGCAGCACAGAGGCCAAAATCCCGCCCGGCACGCCGGAGCCGCGCAGGACCACTGCGCCAGCCCCATCGCCAAACAAAATACACGTTGAGCGATCATCCCAATCCAATACCCGTGACATGGTTTCCGCGCCGATGACAATCGCATTACGCACCGAGCCGGTGGCGATGGCTTGCGCGGCCATTTCCAAGCCATAGACAAAGCCGGAACACGCCGCGCTCAGGTCAAACGCTCCGGCCCGCGTTGCGCCAAGATAATCTTGCACCTGGCACGCGGTGGAAGGAAACATATGCTCTGGCGTGGAGGTCGCCACAATGATGAGATCGATTTGGGATGGATGCATATCGGCCACAGCTAAAGCGCGCGCGGCCGCCTCAAACGCCAGTGTGGAGGTAGTTTCCGCTTCCCCGGCGATGTGCCGCTGGCGAATGCCCGTGCGTGTATGAATCCATTCGTCCGAAGTGTCCACGATCTGGGCAATTTCATCATTGGTCATGATGCGGTCGGGCAAATAACAGCCCCAACCGACGATGTGAGCATATTTCATAGCTGTCCTCAAGCGCATTTGCGCGGGTTTGTAAAAATATTTAAAGAAAGAGCTAGAGGATGGCGCGGAAACCAATTTTCCAGCGTCATCCTCTAGCTCCAACCCACTTGAATAAACCCGATGGATAAGAATCAGTTGCGATTTGTTATGCCTTCCGTATAATCACCCGGCGCAACTTCCGTGCGTATGAGGCAGGGGAGAATCTTATCAATTGGGGAGTATATTCGTTCGGATGATAAAGTTTGCACTTTCTAAGAAAATTCATTGGATGATGGTTACGGCCGTTCTCGCCACCATCATCCTCTCCCACACCGCCTGTGGCCTCATTCAGGAACCCATTCCCGCGCCTATTACCACGCCGCCGCCGGCCAGCGCGTATGACACCCTGACGGCCGTCACCACCGCCATCGCCCCACCCCGCGATATGGCCGACCTGACCAATCGTTTTCAGGGCGGCAGCGTAACGGCCGTAGCCCAAACCGAACCCACCCCCTACCAGGTCGGCGACACGGCCGACTTTTGGGTCAAAGACACCGCCGCCAACCAGACCAAACAAATTCAGGCCGAGCTGGTTTACCGCTCCGACGGCCTGAACATGTGGGCCGAAAGCGGCCTGAACCTGAAAGCAGCCGATGTGGCCGCCGCCGCCGACCGCCTGGAAAGCGACATTTTGCCCACCAACCGCGCCTTTTTCGGCACGGAATGGCAGCCGGGCATTGATGGCGACAACCGGCTGAATATCTTGCACCTCAAGGAAATCGGGGATATTGGCGTGGCATATTTTTGGTCGGGCGACGAACAGGTAACGGCCGTCAACCCCTACTCCAACCAGCGCGAAATGCTCTATGTCAGCCTGAAAGACGCCCGCCTGGGCAGCGACAACTACTACCACGCCATCGCCCACGAATTCCAGCACCTCATCCAATGGCACATCGACCCCAACGAAGACGGCTGGCTGAACGAGGGTATGGCCGAACTGGCGGCCCACGTCAACGGCTTTACCGTTGACCGCGCCGAAGATTTTATCTACGCCACCGACAACCAACTCACCAACCTCACCCATGATCCGGAAACCATCGCCGCCGATTACGCCAACAGTTATTATTTTTCCGCGTACTTTTTAGATCGATTTGGCGAAGAAGCCACACGCGCCTTGGTGGAACAACCGGCCAGCGGCCCGGCGGGGATAACGGCCGTTCTCCAAGACCTCAACACCGGCCTCACCTTCGACGACCTTTTTGCCGATTGGGCCATGAGCAACATTTTGCAAAGCCTGGGCCGCAGTGAAGGCGTGTATGGCTATAAAAGTGTCGAATTTGCCGGCATGAACCCGCAAATGTTCGGCGAAATGCCTGTCATCCAGACCCACGAGGACACCGTTCACCAATACGGCACCGATTACTTCAACATCAGCAGCCCCACCCCGGTGACGGTGATCTTTACCGGCACGCAGCAGGTGAAGCTAGTGGACGCGCTGCCGCACAGCGGCGATTATTTCTACGCCAGCCTGCCCGCCGACGAATCGGAAATGACCCTGACCCGCGCCTTTGACCTCAGCGGGGTAGACAAAGCGACGCTGTCGTTTTGGACGTGGTATGACATAGAACAGGGCTGGGATTATGCCAACGTGGCGGTTTCGGCCGATAACGGCCGTTCCTGGCAGCTCCTCACCACCCAATCCACCACTCTAGACAACCCGCAAGGCAACAGCCTCGGCCCCGGCTACACCGGCGTCAGCGGCGGCGGCGAAACGCCTATCTGGCAGCAAGAAACAGCCGATCTCACCCCCTTCGCCGGCCAAAACATCCTGCTGCGTTTCCACGCCATCACCGATGGCGCCCTCACCGAAGCCGGGTTCCTGGTCGACGACATCGCCATCCCCGAACTAAACTACCAGGACAACGCCGAACAAGCCGGGCAGTGGACCGAATCCGGCATGGTGCGCGTCACCAACACCCTGCCCCAATCTTTCATTGTGCAGCGCATCCTCGTGGGGTTTGAAGGCATCCAGATCGAACGCTTACCGCTTGATGAGAATCAGCAAGGCGAGTGGGTTTTCCCCATGGACAGAAACCACAGCGAAGCTATCCTTATAGTATCGGGCAGCACGCCGGTCACCCGGCAAACAGCGCCCTACAAATTTGTCATCGTCCCGGAGGAATAGCCGCCGCGCCTCCACTTGTAAAACAGGCAGCAAATCATGCAGCAAACTGGCAAACCAACCAACCAATCAACCAACAACACCCTTTGGCTTCTTCTGGGCGGCTGCCTGGTGGCGGCGATGATGGCGGTTTGCGTCTTTGGCCTGTTTGCCACCGGGCTGATTGTCTGGCTGCGCTATGATCAGCAGATAACGGGCGGCGAAACGGCAACGGCCGTTGCCCTCACCCTCCCCACTCTCACCCCAATTCCCACCACCACCCCGCCGCCCACCAACCCACCCACCAGCCCCGCAACCGATCAGCCAACAGAACCGCCGCCCACCAACCCGCCGCCAATCGACCAACCAACCAACGTCCCTACCCCGCTCATCATCCCGCCCGACAACATCCGCCAGGACCGCATACCCGAGCGCGGTCAGCAAGACCTGCAAGCTTTGCTGCAAGCCAACTTCCCGCCCAACGATTATTTCGCCGCCACCCAACGCCTCACCAACGACAAAACGCTGGAACGCACCATCACCACGTCCCCCTATCGCCTCGGCGACGCCCAAACCTTCCTCACCGACGACGGCAACATCAGCGCCACCCTGCTCGGAATAACCGACCACGCCTATTTCTGGGTTGAAGATGGCCTTGGCTACAGCCAAAAAGAGGTTCAGGCCGCAGCCGACCGCCTGGAAAACGAGTATTACCAGCGGCTGGTGAATTTATTCGGCCAGGAATGGCAGCCCGGCGTGGACAACGACCCCCACTTCACCATCCTCCACCTGTCCGGGGCCAGCCACAGCAGCGAACTCGGCTACTTCAGCAGCGTGGATGAATACCCGCGCAGCCTTTACTCCGACTCTAACGAGCAAGAAATGGTCTACCTGATCATGGGCAATTTAGATCTGGGCGACGATTTATATTTCGGCACGCTGGTGCACGAATTGCAGCACCTCATCCAATGGTACATAGACCCCAACGAAGCCACCTGGTTGAACGAAGGATTGTCGCAGCTTGCCGAAATTTACCTGGGCTTCGACACCGCCACCCCCATCGACTACACACGCCGCCCGGAAACACGCCTGAATACCTGGGATTATGAATCCGAATTCATCGACGCGCAGTACAGCGCCGCCTATCTCTACTCGGTTTATGTGTGGGAACAATTGGGGGATACGGCCGTGCAAGAGCTGTCGCGTCATCCGGCCAATGGGCTGTCCAGCGTGAACGCCATTTTGCAAGGCCACGCCCCCGACCGCAGCCTGATGGATTTTACGGCCGATTGGGTGGCCGCTAATTTTCTAGACGATCCGGCGGCCGGATCGCAGTATGCTTACGAGAATTTGAACCTGGGACGGCCGTCTTTCAATTGGCGCGTCAAACAACTTCCCCAAGAAACGACTGGCGAACTTGACCAATTTGCCACCCACTACATCGATTTGGACGTACACGGCCCGGTCACCATGACCTTTGCCGGCAATACCACCGTCGACCTCATCGACAGCCCGCCGCGCAGCGGTGAACAAATGTGGTACGCCCCTCCCCAAGACGAGACAAACGCGCAGTTAACGGCCGTCTTCGACCTTACCAATCTCTCCAGCGCCAGCCTCAACTTTGCCGCCTGGTACGATCTGGAAGAAGATTACGACTACGCCTACCTCTCCATTTCCACCGACAACGGGCAAACCTGGGAACTGCTCGTCCCCTCTCATGCCCAATCCGGCGAATATGGACCAGGGTTTAACGGCCGTTCCGCCGACGCCACAGACCACCAGGGCGGCTGGATCAAAGAACAAATTTCCTTAAATCGCTATGCGGGACAAGAAGTCATGGTACGCTTCGACGTACTCACCGATTCGGCCGTCTCCGGGCGCGGCTTCGCCCTGGACGACATCGCCGTGCCGGAATTAAGCTACGCCAACGACGGCGAAAGCAGCAGCCCCGAATGGGCCGCCGATGGATTTGTGCAAACTGGCTGGCAGCTTCCCCAATTATGGGCTGTGCAATACATCGAAGACGGGCCAACGCCCACCGTCACTCGTCTCCCACTCAACGATCTCAACCAGGGCCAATGGTCCATCAACATCGGCAAAGGGCGCGGCACACTGGCCATTACGCCCCTCACCCCCTTTGTGGATCAACCGGCCCAATACTGGCTAACACTCGCGCAAGAGTAAACAGTCAGGCGTCCAGGCAGCGCCTAAACGCCAAACCCTCAACCCAGGCCCGCCGACTGTTGAAACTGGCTTTCTAATTCCTGGCGACGCTCGTCCATGGCCTGCCGTCCTTCACTCAACGCCGCCTGCCAGCGATCATTTACTGCTTGCAGCAAATCTTCGCCAGAAGCCGGTGTAAACAAGACCACCAACACGCCGCCCACCAGAGCGCCACAAATTGCGCCAGCCGTAAAACTAAACACCTTGTTCATAAAGTACTCCCAAGTTCAGATAAAATTGCTCAATGTGCAGAATTGCTGTCCGATTATACTTCAGGAAGCATGCACATAAAAAAATCGATATGTTTTTAACCCGGTAAGATTGATTCAATCTGGGAGATTAGACCAATCTGCAAACTCAAAAGTTAATGATGCACGAACCCTAATGGTTTGCTCTTGAGAAACCAGATTATTGGGGCCTTAAACCTTTAGGGTCTTTTATGAAACCTTCATTCAACTGGCGAACCGAAGAAGAATCCGACGATTGGGCCGAAATCTCTCCCAACAACCCTCGGCCGCCCCGGCGCGGTAATCGCCCTCTGATTTTTACGTTAAGCCTGGTCTTGCTGGCCGTTATGATGATTGCCTCGCTGGTCATTCGCCGCCAAAACGCGGCTATTGCCCGCATCACGGATGATGTCACGGCCGTTTTCGCCATTACCCAACAAGCGGCCACCAGCCACGACGCCGAACTCTACGCGCAGCTCATTTCGCCGCAAGACCGGGTGTGGTACGCCACCCAACTTCGCCTTTTCGCCAATGGCCGGCCTCTAGGCCGCGCCTCGCTGGGCCTGGAACCCGTGCCCTTCGCCGTTCCCACCCCGGCCATCACCCTCTCGCCGGATCTGCGCCAGGCAGAACTGACCTTCGCCGTGCCTTACACGGCCGTTGCCGATTTAGGCATCTCCGCACCCATCAACCTGAAACAGACGGCCGTCTACCGGCAGCAAAACGCGCGTTGGCTGCAAGCCCCACCCGATGAAACCTTTTGGGGTGAACCCGCGACCCAGCAGATCGGATTGGTCAGCCTTAGCTACCCTGCCCGCGATGCGGCCATCGCCCTGCGCCTGGGCCAAGACCTGGCCGCCGAGCTGAACGGCCTCTGCGCCAGCCTCCGTGGCAGCGGCTGCCCCTCCTACCTGCGCGTGCCTCTGGAATTCTCCACCGACCCCGCCAGTCTGGCCAACCTGACTGACCTGAAAACGCCGGTCTGGAACGGCCGTGCCTACCGCCTGCCCGCCCCCACCCTCATCGGCCTACCCACCGACGAAGTTAGTTACCTGGCCTTCTATCGCGGCCTCACCCGGCGTATTGCCCAGACCGTACGTGCGCAGGTGTACGCGCCGGTTTCTTTGCCAGACCAAACAGTCCAAACGCTCTGTTACACCCCCGACGCGCCCGGCTTACGGCTTTTTACCTACGATTTGGCCCAGGATACGTGGACGGCCGTTCTGCCCCAAACCGCCTTCCGCAGCCTCATGCCCCTGCCCAACGACCAGGGCGTCCTGGTGCAAAAACTACCAGATTCTGCATCCAACCGTCTGCGGTTAACGGCCGTCCAAAACACAACCCCCACCGATCTAATCAATCTCCCGGACCCGCCCAGCCTCTTGCGCCCCATCGGCTGGGCCGACACAGCCATCAACGATCGCCCCCACCTGATTTTACAAGGCGCCGACGCCGATCTCTCCACGTTTTACCGCTGGTTGGATGTGTCCGCCTGCCAAAACGCCACCTGCCGCCCGCAAGAAGTAGACGGCTACCCGATCTTGTCGCCAGACGGCCGTTACACCCTCCTGGTCGACGGTTCCAGCCTGTACGTAGGCAATGAAAATGGGCGCATCCAGCAAACGCTGGGCGTCGGCTTCAGCCCCTTCTGGCTTGACGGCCAGACCTACGGCTTTGTTCGCTTCGAGCCGCAGGCTGACAACATGCAAGCTTTGGTTCTCGCCAATCAAGTAACCGGCGCAGAGCCAGCCGTTCTGTTTACCAGCGCCGACCTGTTAGCCGTTGTGGCCAAAACCGCAGCCGCAGCCGGAGCCGGAGCCGCGGCCGCAGCCGCGGCCGACATCTTCCCCAAATACGTGGTCCGCAGCCCAGCAGATTCGGGCGAGTTAATCATTGCCGCTTCCGGCATTGGCGACCTGGCCGGAAACTACTATATTTTCACTTACCAATTGAACGATGGCCTTACACTGCACCTGGAACTTGATGGCGCGCCGAATGGCAATCCGGCCTGGCTGACACCGCTGGGCATCCCGCCATTTCAACTCTCACCCGACGGCCGTTGGCTCATCCTCAGCAAACTGCGCGAAACATGGACCTTTACCCTGCACAATCTGGCGCGTAACGAAAGCAGCATCCTCACGACCCATTACCCGCCCTACCCCATGCGCTTTCCGTATTACGACTGGTCAGGCGACGGCCGTTGGCTCATCATCGCCGACGACGGTTTCTTGCGCCTGCTGGCCCCCGACTACAACTACGAGCGCCTCATCCCCTACGAATTCGACGCCTGCCTCTTCGCCGCCTGGAGCGAATAGGGATTTACTTATTGCCTTTGTGGGAGGTGACATTGAGCAGCGTGCTGATGAGGAACAGCGCCGTATACACATACCATAAGGGGCGCTGAATACGCGCCAGCGGCCACCAGTAAAACATCACCGTCGCCAGATAAAGCGTGATGTAGGGACCAAAAATAGACCAGCGAATCGGCGCGCGCCATTCAATTCTCCGCACATATTCCACCGTGTAGCCAAACACGGCCCAGACCAGATAAATAAATCCCCCCAGCCACATCCACCAGGGGACGCCTTCTATCAGGAGCAGAACGGAAACGGCCGTGGCCGGTATGCTCAATGCATAAACAACAGGCCCATAACGCAGCGCTAGGGAGAACCGCCATTTTCGCAAGGCAAAATGACCGATCAGAACCCCCTGAAAGAGAAATGCAGTTACAACAAACAAGATTTCCAGATGCGTTAAGCCCAACATGCTCCCACCTCTCTTACCATTTTGACCTATTTTCGTTTTCGGTCTCTCTATTAGTATGCCATAAACCAGGCCAATTCTGACCATGCGAAAGTTTACATGTGGACGCGAATCAGGTGTCTAGATGGGTGCCTTATAGTATAAATATGAGAGATACAACCGTCTGCAGTTTATAATCAAAATGGAACCACGCGGTTCCCATTGATTTAGCCACTGCAAAGAAGCTTCAAGACCAAAAAGGAAGGTCTCCAATGGCTGCAACCAGCCCCACAAACGTTCAATGGTATAGCTTATCAGAAGCGCAGGCTGCACAGGAATTGGGTGTAAACGTTAAAGAAGGTCTTACCGCCGCAGACGCAACCAACCGATTACAGCAATATGGTCCCAACCGGCTGGCCGAAAAGCAAAAAGAAACAAAACTTCAATCTTTTCTTCGCCAATACAAAGATTTCATGCAGATCATCCTGGTGGTTACCGGGCTGGTCAGCCTGATCTTGCTGCAAGATTACCGAACCACTTTCTTGCTGCTAGCCCTCACCTTGATGAATGCCGTATTGGGGATGTCGCAAGAGGCCAAAGCGGAAGCCAGTCTGGCATCCTTGCGCTCCATGATGCAGCTTCAGGCCCGCGTCCGGCGCAATGGGCAGGTGGCTCAGGTTACGGCCGATGACCTGGTACCCGGCGACATCGTCATGTTTGAAGCCGGAGACAAAGTGCCAGCCGACGGCCGTCTCCTGGAAGCCGCCACGCTGGAAATAGAAGAAGCCGCCCTGACAGGCGAAAGCACGCCAGTGCTAAAAAACATCAACCCCATTGACGGAAGTGATGTTCCCCTGGGGGATCGCCTGAATACCGCCTACATGAACACCACCGTCACTCGCGGACGGGGCGTCATGCTGGTCACCGGCACCGGCATGAACACAGAAATAGGCCACATCGCCTCCATGATGAATGCCGTCGAGCAAGACAAAACACCCCTGCAAAAGCAGCTTGACCGGTTAACAATCATCATGGCTGCGGTTGCCGGCCTGGCCTTTTTAGGCATGACCGGAATTGGCCTGCTCCGCGGCCTCACGCTGGACATCCTGGTGATTACCGGGGTTTCCATGGCTGTAGCGGCCGTACCTACCGGCCTGCCCGCTGTGGTAACCACCATACTTTCGCTGGGGACGTCGGCCCTGACCAAGTCGAACGCCATCGTAAAACGGCTGACTTCGGTGGAGACGCTTGGCTCTACCTCGGCCATTTGCTCCGACAAAACAGGCACGCTCACCTTAAACCAGATGACCGTGCGAGAATTGAGCGTGGCCGGTCACCGCTTCACTGTCGAAGGGCGCGGGTACAGTACGGAAGGCGCAATTCGGTATGTCGGCGAATCCAGTAACATCGACATTCGCCCGGCCTATATTGCCATGGCCCTGGATACGGACGCCGTGTTGGACGGCGAGAACCTGATTGGCGACCCCACCGAAGGCGCGCTCATCGTCCTGGCGGAGAAAGGCGGCGTTGACGTCAACGCCACCCGCCAAGCGTTCCCACGGATTGCCGAAGTGCCGTTCGATTCAGAGTACAAGCTGATGGCAACCTTCCACAACATGACCTCCCCTGACCAGGAGCCGGTTGTTCGGGCCTATGTGAAAGGCGCGCCCGATGTTTTGCTGGACCGTTCTGCCCAGGTGTTTACGCCTCAGGGCAAAATCATTCCCCTGAACGAATCGATTCGGCAGGCGGTTATGGCCGAAAATGATCGTCTGGCCGGGCAGGGGATGCGGGTTTTGGCTTTCGCGGGCAAACGTTTCGAGCCGGATACATTTGATCCCGCCGCCAAACTATTGGACGAGCTTCATGATCTGGCGCTTTTTGCCCTGGTGGGCATTGTTGATCCGCCGCGCCCAGAAGCCAAAATGGCTATTGCGGAAGCGCAAAAGGCGGGCATCCAGGTGCGGATGATCACCGGCGACCATGCCGTAACGGCGGCGGCCATCGCCAGCGAGTTGGGCATTCCGGGGCGGGCCATTACCGGCCAGGAATTTGCCGCCATGAGCGATGAGCAGCTTACACAGGAGATTGAACAGATTGGGGTTATTGCCCGGGTAGCGCCGGAACATAAGGTCCGGCTTGTGGAAATCTTGCAGCGCAAAGGCAACATTGTGGCCATGACGGGCGACGGCGTCAACGACGCGCCGGCGCTTAAAACGGCCGATATCGGGGTGGCGATGGGCATCACCGGCACGGAAGCGACGAAGGAAGCTGCGGCGATGATTTTAACGGATGACAACTTTGCCACGATTGTAACGGCCGTTGAATACGGCCGTGCCATCTACGACAATCTACTCAAATACATCCGCTTTCAGTTAGCCCAACTGGTTGGGTTTATTTTAACTTTCCTCGGTTCGGCTCTGTTCAACATCGCCAGCGGCGTTCCTTTTACGCCCGGACAAATTCTGTGGATCAATTTTCTGGTCGACGCGCCGCCCGGCGTTATGTTGGGACAAGACAAAGCCTCTCCTGGTCTGATGGAACGATCACCCCGACCGGCCCATGAATCGATCATTACGCCCAAACTGGCTGTGTGGCTAGGGCTGGGCGGTTTGAGCATGGCCGTTGCGACTTTAAGCCTGATGAGCTACTTTGAAAGCCAGGGCGCTTCCGAAGCTGTCATCTACACCCTGGGTTTTGTTACCTTCTCCCTGACGCATTTGTATGCCGTTTATTCATACCGCAATCCTCGCCAGAGCTTCTTCAACATCGAAACCTTCAACAATAAAAAGCTCAACCTATCCGTATTGGTTTCCTTCGTAGCCGTGCTGCTGGCCACCGAACTCGGATTTTTGCAGCGCAGCATGAATCTGGTATCGCTTAGTTTTTCCGGGTGGCTGTTCTGTGGCGCGGTTGCGTCGCTGACGCTGTGGGTCAGCGAACTCTACAAATGGATTGCTAAACCGGACTAAGCGGCCGAGGCAAATGGCTGTGGAAGAACGGCCGTTTCACCCACCAATTCATTGACGGCAGCCAGCGCAGCGTCTACACTCCTCCACTCTATGAGCAAATCGACAGGCAGTCTGGCAGCGCACAGCAGTGTATTGGACAATGGAACGGCCGTCATGGTGATGCTGCTCCTCGTCGACAGTTTGCATTACGTGTTCGCCCGGCTGCTGCTGCCATATCTGCCGGCCACCACCTCTTCATTTTTCTACATGACGATTGCCACCCTGGAAATTGCCCTGTTTGCGGCCGTGCGCCAGCGGATAGATTGGCAGATATTTCGTAAAAACGCCAAATTCTTCCTGACCATCGGCTTCTTGATCGCCTTTGCCACGTCGGCCAGTTTTGCGGCCGTCACCTACATCGATCCCGGCACTGCATCGATGATCGCCCGCATCAACACGCTGTTTGCCCTGGGATTTGGCATTTTGTGGCTAAAAGAAAAGTTGGTGCGCGGTGAAAAGATCGGCGCAGGGATTGCCATCCTGGGAGTGTTTGTCATCAGCTTTCAGCAAGGCGAAGTAGGCGACCAGGTGTGGTTGGGCGCGCTGCTGGTGCTGGGGTCCAGTTTCACCTACGCGCTGCATTCGGCGATTGTGAAACAGCAGGGTGGCCACATCGATTTCACCAACTTTTTCCTCTTTCGCATGATCACGTCGATTTTCTTTTTGCTGCTGTTTGCCGTTGGTCTAAACGAGTTGGTGTGGCCGACCGGGTGGCAAGTATGGCTCATTTTAATCCTGGCGGGAACTGTGAACGTGGTCATAGGCCGTGGCCTGTTTTATCTGGCCCTGCGCCGGCTGGACCTGAGTATTCTGACAATTTTGTTGACGCTGAGTCCGGTGATCACCGTGTTGTGGTCGCTGATTTTGTTCGGCGAAACGCCATCGCTGCAAGGGATGTTGGGCGGAACGGCCGTACTGGCCGGTGTCATACTTGTAACTACGAGCCGGCAAAAAAAGTAACGACGACTAAACGAGCGCCAAACGGATGATCTCGCCTCCCATTTGGCATACAATTACCCCATGAAACCACTTATTGGCACCGACCTCAAACGATTTTTACGCGATTATAAACGCGCCCATCCCATGACCCACGACCTGGCTGTCTTGCTGCAAAGCATCGAATACCCGGCCAACGTCGGCTCCATTTTTCGCGTCGCCGACGGCGCAGGCGTCTCGCAAATGCTCCTCACAGGCATTACGCCCACGCCGCCCAACGCCACCATCGAAAAAGTCGGCCGTTACAAAAGCCTGCGCGTGCCCTGGCGCTATGAAAAAGACCCGCTCCTGGCCATCGCCCAGTTGAAAGCTGAAGGGTATCACATGGTCGCAGTGGAGTTGACGGACACGGCCGTTCCCTACACCACCTTCGCCTACCCACCAAAAACCTGCCTTATCGTCGGCCACGAAGACCACGGCGTGACCAAAGCCACCCTGGCTGCCTGCGACGATGCCGTTTTTCTGCCCATGTACGGCAAAGGCCAATCCCTCAACGTCCACGTCGCCCTGAGCATCGTCCTCTACCACATTCGCAGCACCTGACAGCTATACCACAATCTCTAATCCTCAATCCTCCAAAGCCCCAGTTATCATTTCCAGTCCCCAAGTGAGTTGTTAATTGTCCTCTTGTCTGATATACTATTTTCATTACAACATGCGGGGTATTACAACAAAACTTTTTCGGGAGAAGCGCGATGAAAATTTCCTGTTTACAAGAAAACTTAGCCAAAGGATTGAGTGTCGTCAGTCGAGCAGTCAGCACACGGTCTACACTGCCGGTGTTGGCCAATGTGTTATTGTCGACGGATAACGGCCGTCTCAAACTCTCCGCCACCAACCTGGAAATCGTCATCACCTGCTGGATCGGCGCCAAAGTCGAAGATGAGGGCGCCATCACCGTGCCCGCCCGCACCCTCAATGATCTCGTCAGCACCCTGCCGCAAGAACAGGTCCACCTGGCCCTCAACGAAAAAACCCAAACCCTCCACGTTTCCTGCGCCCGCACCGAAGCCAATATCAAAGGCATCGACGCCCAGGAATTTCCCCTTGTGCCGGAACCAGACCGCAATCATCGCATCCGCGTCGAAGCCGATGTCTTTAAACAAATGATCAGCCAGGTCGCCTTTGCCGCCGCCGTCGATGACACCCGCCCCACCCTCACCGGCGTCTCCACCAAATTCAGCGATAGCCAGGTCACCATGGCCGCCACCGACGGCTTCCGGCTGTCCGTGCGCTCGGCACACATTCCCGGCCACGTCGAACGCGCCACCAACGTCATCATCCCCTCCCGCGCCCTCAACGAAGTTGCCCGCGTCACCGGTGAAGACAACGAAGCCATCTACATTTCGCTGCCGGAAGGGCGCAACCAAATTATTTTTGATCTGGAAAATGTGGTGATTGTCTCCCAACTCATCGACGGCAATTTCCCTGATTACACCCCCATCATCCCCAAACGGCACACCACCCGCACGGTGATGGGCACGGCCGATTTTCGCAAAGCGTGCAAAACGGCCGAAATTTTTGCCCGCGAATCGAGCCACACCGCCCGCGTACGCATCGAGCCTGGCGACGAAATCACGCCGGGCCATGCCGTTATCGCCGCCACCAGCAACGAAACCGGCGACAACGTGGCCCAAATCGACGCCAGCGTCGATGGCGGACCAGTGGAAATCGCCTTTAACGTCAAGTATATGGCCGACGTACTCAACGTCATCGATACCCCTCAGGTCGCTCTGGAAACGACCACGCCCATGGAACCCGGCGTCCTCAAGCCGGTGGGCGACAATGATTTTGTCCACATCATTATGCCCATGCATTTTGGCCGCTAGTCGGTTTACCGCCACCCGCAAAACAAAAAACGGCCGTTTGCTAACGCAGACGGCCGTTTTTCATTTCCCATCACCCCGCAATCTATCTCCACCGCAATACTCAAACTTACTCCAGGCCGTCCAGAACCGTCTGATACAACGTATCGGCGCGCAAATCTTCAAGCGCATGGCACGGGCCATCCAACTTTTGCGCCAGCAGGCGCGCCAGACCCTGGTCGAAAGCCGCGTGTTCCATGTTAATCACCATCGAGCGAATCTTGGTGTCACGAATCAGCGTGGCGATGCGATGGGCTTCTTCCTGCGGCGGCAAATCCGACATACTGACGTTGCCCGCGCCGTCGGTCAGCAAAATCATCAGCGGCATGACATCGGGATGGGTGTAAGATTCTTTGCGAAAGACTTCATAGGCCAGCATCAGCCCGGCCGAAAGCGGCGTTTTGCCGCCGACAGCAATGTCCGCCAACGCCTGCCGCGCCAACTGCACGGAATTCGTCGGCGGCAAAACCAGATGCGCGTCGTTTTTATTGAAGACAATCAGCCCAACCCGGTCGCGGCGCTGGTAAGCGTCTGTCAGCAAGGACATGATGGCTCCTTTGGTGGCTTCCATGCGCTCGGCAACGGCCATACTCCAACTGGCATCCACGACAAACAAAATAAGATTGGCCGACCGGCGCACACGCACTTTTTCGCGCAGGTCTTGTTTTTCCAGGGCCAAAGCCACGTCATCGCGGTCGCGGTCGCGTTGATGGGGCGCAGCGGCGCGCAGCGTAGCGTCAAAGGCCAGGTCTGTCACACGATCTTTTTTGGGCAGGCGGGATTGGATGTAACGGCCGCGTTTGCGTTCGGTCTTGGTGACAGAACGACGGCCGGCCTGACTGCGCGTCAGGCGATCTAATTGAGTGTCTAACCGGCGGGCGGTAAACTCGGTTTTGGACTGGATTTTCTGACCGCCCTCCCACCATTCGCCGTCTTGCGCGGTTTGGGGGACGGTCTGGGGGCCGGCTTCGGTTTGGGCGACGTCGGCCCCCTCATCCTGTTCCGATTCAGAATCTAAAGCTTTTTTTTTTCTGCGGCGGTTTCGTTTTGCTCTTCGCTGGGTTCACCCTCTTCGGCCATGCCCAGATCGGACTGCACATCTTCCAACCGTTGTTCGAGGTCGGTGGCGTTCATGGACGTTTCCTGGAACGGCCGTCCCTTAATCCGGTGCGGCAGCGCCAATTCAGCCGCCAAAATAATGTCTTCATCCGTGATTTGCGTGCGCCCCTGGAAGGCCGCATGAGCCTGCGCGCCGCGCAAAATTACCAGGTCGGCGCGGTGGCCGTCTACCTTTAACGAAGAGGTCAGCCCGGCAATAGACAACATATCGCGGCGCGTATACAAAACTTTGTTCACCTGCTTCTTAGCCCGCGCAATTTGCTCAGACATTTGCCGTTCTTTTTCGGTCCATTTATCGTAAAAGCCATCTGGGTCCACTTCAAAGGCAATGCGCCGTTCCATAATCGCCACCCGCTGTTCGGGGTCGTTCAGGCCAGACATATGCACAGAAAAGGCAAACCGGTCTAACAACTGCGGGCGCAAATCGCCTTCTTCGGGGTTCATGGTTCCCACCAGGATAAATTTGGCCGGATGGGTGAAGCTGATGCCTTCACGCTCGACCACGTTCACGCCCATCGCCGCCGAATCCAGCAGCAAATCGACGACATGATCGTCTAACAAATTAACCTCGTCAACGTACAACAGGCCGCGATTGGCGGAGGCCAGCACGCCTGGTTCAAAATGTTTTTCGCCTTTCTGGATCGCTTTTTCAATGTCCAGCGTGCCGACAACGCGATCTTCGGTGGCGCTGACGGGCAAATCGACAAACGGGGTGCGGCGCATGAGCGTTTCTAGCTGGCCATCGGCGTGGCGCACGCGGCAGTCGTCGCACCATTCATTGGGCCGGTCGGGGTTGCAACCAAAACGGCAGTCAGCCACCACCGTGATGTCGGGCAGCAAAAAGGCCAGGGCGCGGGCGGCGGTGGATTTCGCTGTGCCGCGTTCGCCGCGGATCAACACGCCGCCGATTTGGGGGCTGACGGCGTTTAAAATGAGGGCGCGCTTCATGCGTTCTTGCCCAACGATGGCCGTAAAAGGGAAAACTGCTCGACGAGGCATAGGAATCTCCGTAATCCGTGAATCGTTTGGTTTGCCGTAATTAGTAAACAGCAATAAATGGGTGGTATGAAATGATCAGCAGGAGATTATACTTCATGGCTCATGACGGGCAACCGGGGTGCGCGGTATTTGGCGGATTGTCAGTCTCGTTTCATAATTCAAGCATGAAACTCATTTTGCACATCACCACGCGAGCGGCCTGGGAAACGGCCGTTCTCGCCCCCACCTATTCTCCAGCCAGCCTGGCAACCGATGGTTTTATCCACTGCTCCACTGCCGAACAGGTGGTGTATGCGGCCAATGAGCATTTCCCCGGCCAGTCCGGCCTGGTTTTGCTCTGCCTGGACGAAGATTTGGTCCAGGCAGACGTTGTTTACGAAGATTGTTATGAAACCGGACAGCAGTTCCCGCACATTTATGGCCCGCTGAACCTCAGCGCCGTCCTGGGAGTGATCGATTTTCCGCCGGACGCAGACGGCCGTTTTGCCCTGCCGCCGCTGGTCGCCCTGGTCGCCGCGCCCATTTTGGAGTTTGATTCCTCACCGCAGGCTATTCTCCAGCCGGAGCGCATCCTAAAGCCGATAGACATCGCCGAACACTGCGTCTTTTGCTTCTTTCAGGACGTGATGACGGCGCTGCGGGCAGACGGCCGTTTGCGCCAAATCCACACGCTCTACTCCGAAATCGGACCGAACCCGGTGTATGAGATGGAAATAGACGGCCGTCGGTTGGCGATCATGCACCCCGGCCTGGGTTCGGCGATGGCCGCCGGTTTTATGGAAGAGATCATCGCCCTGGGCTGCCGCAAGTTTATCGCCTGCGGCGGCGCGGGGGTGCTAGATGGCGATCTGGCTGTGGGGCATGTGGTGGTGCCAGATACGGCCGTGCGCGATGAGGGCGCGTCGTACCATTATTTGCCGGGAACGGCCGTGGCGGTGGCATCGGCAACGGCCGTCGCCGCCATCCAAAACACCCTCACCCGCCACCACGTCCCCTTTGTGGTGGGCAAAACGTGGACCACCGACGGCGTGTACCGCGAAACAAAAACCATCGTCGCCCGGCGGCAGCGCGAAGGCTGCCTGACGGTGGAAATGGAAACGGCCGCGTTTTGCGCCGTGGCTCAACTGCGCGGGGTTCTCTTCGGCCAGCTTCTCTACGGCGGCGACGACCTCACCGGCGACGAGTGGGACAATCGCGGCTGGCAGTCTCGCACCGACATCCGCCAGAACCTCTTCCACCTGGCCGCCGAAGCCTGCCTGAGCTTATAAATGCCTTCCCATCCACCACAGAGACCTGTGTTACAATATCGTTATGGATGAAACTTTTGCTGCCTATTTACCCGATATTCGCCGCCGCTGGCTGGCTGAACAGGCCGGTTGGGAGGAGCGCCGCCAGGAAGCGTTGGCCGCAGCAGCCCGGGTCGCTAATTTTCTGCGCCGGGAGTTTGGGGCGGCCGAGGTCATAGCTTTTGGTTCTTTGGTTCATGATGGGGTATTCGACGGCCGTTCCGACATAGACCTGGCGGTGCGGGGCATTCCAGCCGCACAGTTTTACCGGGCATATGCAGCAGCCACGGCCGTTTCTCCGCAGTTCGATCTGGACCTGATAGACCTGGCAACGTGCCCGCTGCCACTGCGCGAGGCTATTTTGAAAGAAGGACGGCCGTTATGATCAGCCGCTTTCCAGTTTTCCGCGAACGGTTAAATACAGAATGGGCCGAAGCTCGTCAGGCAGCAGAAAAAGCCATCCAGGCTTTCGCCGTCTTTGCCCCAGAACATCCACAAGCTTCCATTTACCTCGACGCTGTTGCCCTTAATTTGCACGGCTTCTACAACGGACTGGAACGCATTTTTGAATGGGTGGCCCGGCAGTTGGACGGCACAATGCCCGAAGGCCGCTCCTGGCACAGAGATCTGTTGGCCCAAATGAGCCTGACTATCTCTGGTGTCCGACCAGCCCTCATTCAACCGGCAACGCAAGCTCAACTTGAAGCGTACCTGGGTTTCCGTCACTTCGTACGCAATCTCTACACCTGGCAGTTTGACCCTGAAAAAATCGGCCAGCTTATCCAGAGTTTGCCGGACACAGTTGCCAGGTTAGATTCTGATTTCCAGACGTTCCAACAATTCCTGGATGCAGCATCTCGTGCCGACACCCTGACCGAATAGACCAACTCCCCCTACAAGGCCAATAACCCACTGACCATCTCTTCTTGCTCCAAGTTAATCAGGGGCTGAGTCTTGGTTGAATCCTCCAAAGGGAGTTTGCCGGCATCCAGCGGCAGGAAGCGGGTTGTGGTGATGGCTTGCAGGGGGCGTTCCGGCGACCACACGGCCGTTCCCACCACCTCGCTTTTTCGCGCCGCCAGCGACTTGCCCTTTTGATTGGGCCGCCCCGGTTCAAACAACCATTCCACCCGCAGGCGACGGCCGTAGCCATCCGCCAACACCACCACCAATTCATCCGTTGGGCGGGCCAGCACCGCGCTCGTCACCCGGTCGTCATTGCCCAGGTTGATGGCCTGCGTGCCCGAGCCGCGCAAATCGCCCACCAACCAGCGCACAGCACGGCCGTCGCGCGTCGTCATCGCCAGCGTTTCGTTCCCCTTGGCGCCCAGAGCCGCCGCCACCACCCCATCCAGCGCATGGTCAAACTTAAACGGGACCGGGGCCTGGATGTTGCTTTGCAGCACGTTGATGGGATACGGCCGTGCCAACCCGGAACTCGTCACCAGCAGCAGCTTAGGCGATTGGCTGAGCGCCGCCCAGGAAGCCAGGGCGCAGACATGCTCGCCGCGCTCCAGTTTGTGCAGGTCGCCCAATTTCAGGTTCAGGCGCTGCGCGTCGGCCAGTTGGCGCGGCGTCATCAACAAAAAGCGGTAATGAGTGGTGATCAGCAGCAGCGGCTCGTCCACGTCGGCCACCAGCGCCTGCGCCACCGGCCAGCCACCACCCCATTCCACCAACCCAGGCCCGTCTGCGCCTCCGCGCCTCTGCGTAAAAATCTCCCCATCCTGCGCCAACAACACCAACTGCGGGCCAGAATCGGGGGCAACGGCCGTTTCCCCCCCATCCTCCACGCCCCCTTCGGTCATCACAATGCGCCGCTGCACCAGTTCCAGGTTGATGGGGCTGACGCGCGGCTGATAAGCGGTCGCAGGCAGCTTCACCGCGCCCGGCGTGTAACTCTGCGCCTCAATCTCGCCCGCTTCTATGCCGTGGGCGATGACCCCCAGACCGGCCGTCACGCTGCTGAAGGTATCAATCGCCTGCACCTTCTCCGGGCCAAACAGGCGGCCCAACATCTCGTTAAAGGCCGGGATTTGCGACGAGCCGCCGGTGCGGATGACGGCGTCTATCTGGCCGGGCTGCAAGCCGGAGGCGGCCACCGTCTCCTGCAAATGTTCCTCGATGGCCCGGATTTCCGAGCGAATAATGCCCTCGAACTCCGTGCGGGTAACAAAATCGCGCACATGGAAGCCGGGGCCATCCAACAAAATCTCCGCGCCGCGCCGCTCGGAAAGCTGCTTTTTGGCCTCCTCAACGATGTCGAACAGTTTCAGGCCGTAGTTGCTGGAGACCAGACTCAGCAGCATTTCGATCTGGTAGCGGCGGCGGGCGGTGCGGGCGATGTCTTCGAGGATGTGGCGGTTATCGGCCGTTTGCAGTTCCAGCAGCTTTTGCCAGTCGGAGAAAGAGTCGTAAATCCACTTGGGCGTGGTGAGGGATTTGTGGCGCTCGCCATAGAGGCTGCCTTCGCCAAAGTGGCGCGGCAGTTTGGCGCGTACCAGCTTTTGGTCGAACACGTCGCCGGCCACGGGGATGCCGCCGGTGGCCAGCACGTTGCGGTTGGCCGGGTCGCCCAGGCGCATGATGGTGATGTCCAGCGTGCCGCCGCCGAAATCAAAAATCAGCACATTTTGCGGCCGGTCGATGGTGGTTTCATAGCTGTAGGCAGCGGCGATGGGTTCATATTGGAAGTAGACTTTTTCGTAACCGGCGCGGAAGGCGGCTTGCAGCAGGCGGGCCTGGGCCAGTTGGTCGTGTTCGGGGTCTTTGGCGAAGCGCACAGGCCGCCCCAGCACGATCTGGCGCAGCTCCTGGCCTAGCTGCTGCTCGGCGCGGATTTTAACGGCCGTCAGATACAACGTGATCAAATTCTCTAACGAGTAGAAAAACTGGCCGACCACCGTGCCGGCGTAGCTTTCGTCGCGCAGGCTGGTCTTGACGGAGAGGAACAGGCGGCCCGGCGAGAGCACATCGACGAAGGCATAGGAATCGGTGACGTAGTACATGTCGCCGCCAAACACTTCCAGTTCGCCGACCCACACTTTGCGCAGCTTGACGGCCCGGCCGATGTTGTGCTCGTAGTACAAATCAATGGCGGCCCGGCCAATGGTGACGGCCTGCTCGTTGGTGATGTAGACGGCCGTGGGCAGCACCCGCGGATTGGTGTTGGATGGGTCCAGGGGCAGTACGCGCACCGCACGGCCGTCGTAGACTGCCATGCCGGAGTTGGTCGTGCCGAAGTCCATTCCCACAATCATGTGAAGCGCCTCCTTTTCGTTTGTTGGCTGGGTGGATGGTTAGTTGGTTGGTTGATAATTGGGCAAACAGGGAGTTTAGGGGGGAACGGCCGTTTTGGCAAACTCAGTGG
The DNA here is from genome assembly GCA_017993775.1 of Chloroflexota bacterium. Taxonomy (GTDB): domain Bacteria; phylum Chloroflexota; class Anaerolineae; order Promineifilales; family Promineifilaceae; genus Leptovillus. The sequence continues at coordinate 69,631 of JAGOMA010000026.1, forward strand.
TTTTGAAATGCACGTCGCTTTAACGCCAAGAACACAAAGAAGCAGAAGCGCAAAGATTTTTCGTTGTATCTGTTCAGGTTTCTCTGGCCAGACCCCAAGGGCTTACTGCCCAAATAATCCAAATTCTCAGGAGTACACTCTTGGGGTCTGTCTTCTAGCCAGGGCCACAAGGCGTTTGCTACAGAGCAAACGCCAGCCCAGCCATCGCCGCCAGATTGGTCTAATCCAAGGAGATTGGTCCAATTTAAGAAGATTGGACCAATCTCCTGCCGAAACCAAGTTTCTACACTCCACAACGGCCGTTCCCCCCACCTGCAAACTGATTTACTGCAAATCGCCCAAACCTCTGGCATCATTACGCACATTGGGTAACAATTGCCTGCTCCAAACCCACAAAAGCATCATACCCGCCGTACCCCTGGAGCAGACACACCAAACCACAACCGATTTTTCATCACGCATCACTTATCACGTATTACGCCTCACACATCACCCAAAGGAGCAAACTATGTCCGACCCCTCAACTTGGAGCGGCCGCACACTCGGCGGCAGGTATCAAATCGAAGAACGCCTGGGCGTCGGCGGCATGGCCACCGTCTACAAAGCCACCGACCCCAACCTCAAGCGCGTCGTCGCCATCAAACTCATCCACCCCCACCTGGCCACCGACCCCCAATTCGTGCGCCGCTTCGAGGAAGAAGCCACGGCCGTTGCCCAACTGCGCCACCCCAACATTGTCCAGGTTTTCGATTATGCCGCCGACGGCGAAACCTACTACATCGTCTTCGAATTTGTGCCCGGCGAAACCCTTCAGGACCGCCTGCGCCGCCTCAACGAAACCAACCGCCGCCTGAGCTACGACGAAATCGGCAAAATCGCCGCCAGCATGGCCGACGCCCTCGCCTACGCCCACGGCCGTGGCCTCGTCCACCGCGACATCAAACCGGCCAACATTATGCTCAACGTCTACGGCGACGCCATCCTCACCGACTTCGGCATCGTCAAAATAGCCGGCGGAACCGCCTTCACCGTCACCGGCGCGACGGTCGGCACGGCCCAATACATGTCGCCGGAGCAAATAAAAGGCGAGCAGCTAGACGGCCGTACCGACCTCTACTCCCTGGGCGTGGCCTTGTTTGAGATGGTCGGCGGGCGACGGCCGTTCGAGTCCGAATCGGCCATGACCCTCATGATGATGCACGTCAACGACCCCGTGCCCGACCTGCGCCAGATTCGCCCCGACGTGCCCGCCGGGCTAACGGCCGTCATCGAAAAAGCCCTGGCCAAAGACCGCAGCCAGCGCTACCAATCGGCCGCCGACATGCTCGCCGCTCTCCAACGCTTCAAAGATCTGCCCGCCGCCCCGGCCATCGCCGCCACCGTTATCGAAGAGCCAGCCATGTTCGCCGGAGCCACCGTCATCGAAACGCCCACCAAAGCCGAAGGCGCCACCGTCTTAGAATCCATGCCGGCCCCGGTCCGCGAAAAACCGGCCGCCGTCCCGCCCGCCTACCAACCGGTCCGCACCGGCATGGGGGCCGGCCAGCCGCTCACGCCGCCCACCGCCACCAACAAAAACAAAAATCGCGCGCCGCTCTATCTGGGACTGGGCACGCTGGCCCTGTTTTTGATCGTGGCCGCCGTTGTCTTTGGCATGTCGCAACTACGCGGCGGCGCTGTGGGCAATGGCACGCCCACGCCCACGGCCGTCGCCCAGTCTTCGCCCACATCCCTGCCCCCGGCTACAGAAGTCGCCGCCGTCGCGCCGACCATCCTGCTCACCGCCACCCCCACAGAAGCGGCCACCGAAACGGCCGTGCCGCCCACCGCCACCTTGCCCAAACCCACGGCTACCGCCACGGATGTGCCGCCCACGCCCACCCAAGTTTTACCGACGGCCGTGCCGCCCACCGCCACCCCGGTCCCGCCGCCCACCTCCGCCGCTCTCGCCGTGCGCATCACCAACATCACCCTGGACGCCAGCAACCACTACGTCGTCGCCTACGAAACCAGCGGCTACACCGAAACCCTGCCCGGCATGCACGTCCACTTTTTCTTTAACACCGTCTCCGAAGCCAACGCCGGCATGCCCGGCAGCGGCCCCTGGATTTTGTACGGCGGACCGCGCCCCTTCACCCAATACACCGCCAACGACCGCCCCGCCGCCGCCACGCAAATGTGCGCCCTGGTAGCCAACGCCGACCACTCCATCCAGCCCGGCAGCGGCAACTGCTACCCCCTACCCTGACGCCCCAGACCCGAAGGGTTTTAAAAACCCTTCGGGTCTTACCGCAATTCTGTGCTAAAATCTCGCGCATCTTGGAAGAAGGACGGCCGTAATCTGTGGCGCAACAATCGAGCAGGGAGCTAACACTGAGGAAAGTCAAACGGATTATCTACACGATCATGCCGCTGGCGCTGCTGCTGCTGTGCCTGGGCATGATCAATCTGCTGCCTACCCGGCCCACCACAGAAACAAACGCCGGAGGTGCTGAAGGGGAAACGGCCGTGGCCGCCAACACCTCGTCGGCCGCCTTAGCCACCCTGCCTCCACCAACCGCCACGCCCACAGCCACCCCGCTGCCCAGCCCAACGCCCCTGCCCACATTGCCGCCAGAGGCAGCCATCAATCTGCTTGGCCCGCCGAATGGCAGCGTCCTCAGCGCCGCCGCGCCGCTGTCGCTCTACTGGACCTGGCCCTACCCCCTGCGCGACGACACAGCCTTCGCCATCTACCTGACAGCCAGCGGCGTGGAGCAAAAATTAGGCGCGCTCGGCGAACCAAATCTGGGCGACTACAGCTACTACTGGCAAATCCAACCCGCCGATCTCGCCGGCCTAAGCGCCGACCTGACCTGGCAAATTCGCCTGGAATCCACCCTGGCCCCAACGCCTTTGCTCTCCAGCGAAACGCGAACCGTGCAGCTCATCGGCGGGCAATGATCGTGATGCGTTAATTCACGCATCGCGCATCACGCATCATGCATCACGCATCACGGCCGTACCTGCCCATCCCCATACCCAATCCACTTATAAGTCGTCAACTCTTCCAGCCCCATCGGGCCGCGCGCGTGCAGCTTTTGCGTGCTAACGGCCACCTCGGCCCCCAAACCAAACTGCCCGCCATCGTTAAAGCGCGTGCTGGCATTCACAAACACCGCCGACGAACTGAGCGCGTCCACAAAACGGTTGGCGATGGCCCAATTGTTGGTGAGAATGCTTTCCGTGTGTTCCGTGGTGTGCGCCTGAATAAAGGTGATCGCTTCTTCCACATTCGCCACAATATGCACGCCCAAAATCAGCGCCAACCATTCCTGGTCAAAATCATCCGGTCCGGCCGGGGCAATGTTGACCCCGTGCCCATTATCGGTGATGATGTGATACGCCTCAGGCGTGGCCCGCAGTTCCACGCCGCTCTGCGCCAGCCGCGCTGCCAGCGGCGGCAGCAGCCGCCCGGCCACCGCCGGATGTACCAGCAGCGTGTCCAGGGCGTTACACACGCTGGGCCGCTGCACTTTGCTGTTTTCGATGATGTCGATGGCTTTCAGCAAATCGGCGCTTTCATCGACGTAAATGTGGCAAATGCCAATGCCGCCGGTGATCACCGGGATGCTGCTCTGCTCTTTGCACAGCCGGTGCAGCCCGGCTCCGCCGCGCGGAATGATCATATCCACGTATTTGTCCAGCTTCAGCA